>DASUZK010000058.1:0-2489 GCA_036376915.1 Solirubrobacterales bacterium | reverse complement strand
CTGGATCGCCGCCGTCTGCTTCTCGTAGCGCTCGAGGATCTGCTCCTTGTCGGGCGGCGAGACGACGTTGTTCTTGGAGACCGTGATGCCGGCCTGGCTCGCGTAGTGGAAGCCGAGGTCCTTGAAGGCGTCGAGCACCTGCGAGACCGCCGGCGCACCGTATGTCTCGACCAGGTCGGAGACCATCTCGTTGACGTCGCGCTTCTTCAGCGCGTGGTTGACGAACTCGAACTGCTCCGGGTCGAAGTCCTCCCCGAGCGCGTCGGCGAGCGCTCGCTCGATCTTCTCGTTGAAGATGATCCGGCCGACCGTGGTGAGGAAGTGCTCGTGCCCGGCCCGCCGGTACTCGGCCTGGTCGTGCAGCTTGCAGCCGCCGTTCTCGTAGACGAGCTCGGCCTCCTGCGCGGAGCGGAACACCTTGGGCGAGGAGCCGTTGCGAGCGGCGCCCTTGCCCGCCTTGAGGGCCTCGTCGATCTTCGCCAGCTCGTCCTCCGCCGGGCCGTAGGTGAGGTAGTAGATGCCCAGCACCATGTCCTGGGTCGGCGTCGCCAGCGGCGCTCCGTGGGCCGGCGAGAGGATGTTGTTAGCCGAGAGCATCAGGATCCGCGCCTCGGCCTGGGCCTCGGCGGAGAGCGGCACGTGCACGGCCATCTGGTCGCCGTCGAAGTCGGCGTTGAAGGCGTGGCAGACCAGCGGGTGGACCTGGATCGCCTTGCCCTCGACCAGCACCGGCTCGAAGGCCTGGATGCCGAGGCGGTGCAGGGTCGGCGCGCGGTTGAGCAGCACCGGGTGCTCGTGGATGACCTCCTCGAGCACGTCCCACACCTCGGGGACCATCGAGTCCACCATCTTCTTGGCGGCCTTGATGTTCTGCACCGACTTGCGCTCGACCAGCTGGGCCATGATGAACGGCTTGAAGAGCTCCAGCGCCATGAGCTTGGGCAGCCCGCACTGGTGCAGCTTCAGGCTCGGGCCGGAGACGATCACCGAGCGGCCGGAGTAGTCGACGCGCTTGCCGAGGAGGTTCTGGCGGAAGCGGCCCTGCTTGCCCTTGAGCATGTCGGAGAGCGACTTCAGGGGCCGGTTGCCGGGGCCCGTCACCGGGCGGCCGCGGCGACCGTTGTCGAAGAGCGCGTCGACGGCCTCCTGCAGCATCCGCTTCTCGTTGTTGACGATGATCTCGGGGGCGCCGAGGTCGAGCAGGCGCTTGAGCCGGTTGTTGCGGTTGATCACCCGCCGGTAGAGGTCGTTTAGGTCCGAGGTGGCGAAGCGGCCGCCGTCGAGCTGGACCATCGGGCGCAGCTCCGGTGGGATCACCGGCACGCAGTCGAGGATCATCCAGTCCGGCTTGTTCTCGGAGTGCAGGAAGGCGGAGGCGACTTTCAGCCGCTTCACCGCGCGAGCCTGTTTCTGGCCTTTGGAGCTGTTGATGACCTGCTCCAGCTCCTCGCATTCCGCCGCGAGGTCGACCTGCTCGAGCAGGTCGCGCACCGCTTCCGCGCCCATGCTGCCGCGGAAGTACTCGCCCCAGCCGAACGGCGACCCGAAGCGGTCCTTGAGCTCGCGGAAGACCGTCTCGTCGTTGACGACGTCCTTCGGCTTCATCTCGGTGAAGATCTTCCAGACCTCCTCCATCCGCTCGATCGCCTCGTCGATGTAGGCCTCGGTGTCGGAGATCTCCGCCTCGAAGGTCTTGCGCAGCTCTTTGATCGTTTTGGCGCGCTCGTCGTCCTTGAGCTTGCGCAGCTGGGTGGCGGTCAGCTTCAGCGAGTCGGCCCAGATGTGATCGTCGTCGTCGAACTTCGTCTGCGTGCCGTCCTCCAGGTACTTGACCCGGCGCTCGAGCGCCTCGTTCAGCTCCTGAGTCCGTTTCTGCCTTTCGGCCTCGTAGGAGTCAGTGACCTTCTTGACCTCTTTCTCAAGCGTGCCGAGATCCTTGTCACGGGCCTCGACGTCGACCCAGGTGATCATCGACGCGGCGAAGTAGAGGACCTTCTCCAGCTCCTTCGGCGCCATGTCGATCAGGTAGCCGATCCGGCTGGGGACTCCCTTGAAGAACCAGATGTGGGAGACCGGCGCGGCCAGGTCGACGTGGCCCATGCGCTCGCGCCGCACCTTGGAGCGAGTCACCTCGACGCCGCAGCGCTCGCAGACGATGCCCTTGTAGCGGACGCGCTTGTACTTGCCGCAGTAGCACTCCCAGTCCTTGGTCGGGCCGAAGATGCGCTCGCAGAAGAGCCCGTCTTTCTCGGGCTTCAGCGTGCGGTAGTTGATCGTCTCGGGCTTGGTTACCTCGCCCCAGCTCCAGGAGCGAATCTTCTTCGACGACGCGAGGCCGATCTCGATTGCGTCGAAATTGTTGATGTCGATCATCAGTCCTCCACCTTTGCCTCTTCGGCCTCAGCCTCGGCCCCGTCGGTTCCGCCCTCGCCCTCGGCGACCACCTGCTCCTCCTGCTCGTCCGCCGCGGTGCTGCCCCCGTTGGGGGA
>DASUZK010000057.1:0-34760 GCA_036376915.1 Solirubrobacterales bacterium | reverse complement strand
CTGCGCCTCACCAACCGCAACATGGTCGCCTTCGACCTGGCGCTCGGCAGCGCGGCGATCCTTGCCCCGGCGACGACCCTGAAGGTGCTTGGGCACGAGCACCCGTCGCCCGATGCCGAACACCTCTTCCGCCGCTGCGGGCCGATCTGGCTCACCTTCGCGGCGGCCCACGCGCTGGCCGCTCGTCGCGGAGAGCAGCGCGACTGGTGGGCGCTGGCCTGGCTGCGCGGCACCGAGATCGCCACCGACGCGCTCTGGGCGGAATCGGCGGCCGTCAGCCGCCCCGGGGCGAAGCTCGGCCTGCGCCTCGCCGGGATCTCGAACCTGGCGATGGCCGCCGGCTTCGCCTGGCTATCGCGGAGGTAACACCGTGGCGGACCTCGCCGGGCTGCCAGACAAGCGCTGGAGCGTGCGCGGTCTGACCGAGGAGGGCGACGAGGCCTGGGTGATCCGCGGCATCTCGCGCAAGCTCTACCGCTGCCCCTCCTGCCATGGCGAGATCGAGATCGGCAGCGAGCACGTCGTCGTCCAGTACGTCTTTCGCCTCGGCGGCACCGAACACCACCACTGGCACCGTCGCTGCGCCGAAGAGATCCTGATCCCGGAACTGCGCGAGCCACGCCGAGTGCCAGCCGGCGAGTCGGCGCAGTCGAAGCTGGAGCAACGCGGGCGCAACCCTTCCGGCCGGCGCCACCGCCGCTGACGTGAGCCGTCGCGCCGAGCTGGCCTCTGTCTATCTGCGGATCGGCCGCACCTACCTCAGGTGGGCGCCCTCTCTGCTGCTGCTGGCGCTGATCGTCTTCATACCGCTCGGGCTCGTGCACGCAATCGCCGTGCACGCCGAGATCGGCTCCTTCGACGTCGACAGCCTGGTCGAGGTCTTCGCCGCCGCGCTGGCCGTGATCGCCCTGGCTGTCACCGGGCTGCTCGGCGAGGTCTTCTACACCGGCGCGGTGGCGATCTCGCTGACCCACCCCCACGACGGCAAGCCACCGACGCTGCGCGAAACGGCTCGCATGGTGAACTACGGCCCGCTGATCGCGATCGACCTGATCTACGGCGTCGCGGTTGCCGTCGGGCTGGTCCTCTTCTTCGTGCCCGGCATGCTCGTTTTCGTCTGGCTCGCCCTCGCGGCTCCGGTCGTGGAGATCGAGCATCGCGGCGTGCGCGCGGCTCTCGCCCGCAGCGTGCAGCTCGTGCGCGGCAAGTTCCTCCTCGTCGCGGCCGTGATGATCCCGATCGAGCTCGTCGGCGACGCCCTCACCAATCTCGCCACCGAGCTCGCCCACGACCTGCTCGGCGAGACGCTGCTCTCCAAGTGGCTGGCCGACGTGCTGTCCAACCTCGCCTTCACCCCATTCTTCGCCGTCGCCGCGGTGCTGCTCACGGTCGACCGGATCCACGAAAAGGAGGGCGCGGTAGTCGAACTACACTCGGAGCCGAGGCAGTGAGCACCGCATCGATCTTCACCGACTTCTGGAACCAGCTCGTCGAGCACGACGAGCAGGGCCTCTTCCTGGTCCTCGCCGGCTTCGTCCTCTCCTTCGCCTTCATCCGCATGAGCACGCGGCTGATGCGCAGCCCCAAGGTCCCGTGGTGGCCGGGCAGCGTCGTCAGCGAGAGCGGCGTCCACCTGCACCACCTCGTCTTCGGGATCGTGACGATGATGGTCGCCGGCACGCTCGGCTTCAGCACCCTCGGCGCCAGCCCCTGGGTCGAGATCTGCGCCTTCGCCTTCGGCATCGGTGCCGGCCTGACGATCGACGAGTTCGCGCTCTGGGTCTACCTCGACGACGTCTACTGGGCCGAGGAGGGGCGCAGCTCGATCGACGCGACCGTGATCGCCGCCGCGGGCATGGTCCTGCTCCTGCTCGGCTTCAGCCCGTTCGACGTCGACACCAGCTCCGCCGGCGAGATCGTTGCCAGTATCGCCGGGGTTCTCCTTCTCTTCGCCCTGGTGGCGATCTGCTTCGCCAAGCAGCGCTTGATGCACGGCTGGGTCGGCTTCTTCGTCCTTCCCTTCGCGATCTACGGCGCCTGCCGGCTCGGCAAGCCGGACTCCCCCTGGGCGCGCCGCCGCTACGGCGAGCGCGACCCGGACAAGCAGGCGCGGGCGGCGGAGCGCTTCCCGCCCGACCGGCGGACCGAGCGCTTCAAGAACGCCTTCCGGGACATCGTCGGCGGCAAGCCGAGCGAAGGCGTCGCCGCGGCCCAGCAGGAGGCGATCGCCGCTACCCGCGAGGCGGTGGCCGAAGCGCGCCACCGGGCCGAACGGGTGGCCCACATCACCGACCGCGACGCCGAGTGAACGCATCCGACATTCACCACACCCCAGTGGGGTGAACATCCGATGCGCCGACGTTCAGCTGGGAACGACTCCGCGCTCCGGCCAGAACGGCCACTCCTCGAACTCGCGGCAGCGACCGTCGGGGGCAAAGCGGACGATCCAGAGGTCTCGGTACTGGAGGCGCTCCGGCCCGCCGTACTGGACTTCCACGCGGACCACGGCGGTGTCGGCCTCGGCCGCGACGATTTCGTGACGCATCTCGAACGGCTCTTCCGGGCCCTCGCGCTCGCGCTCCCAGAGCTCGGCGATCGCGGCGATTCCCGTGGCGGGGTCCTCGTAGGGCGACATTCGGTAGGTGGCGTCCTCGGTGAACAGCTCACGCAGCGACCCGGTCCCCGCTGAGCGCCAGGCTCGCTCGTAGTCCCCGACCCACGCATCGACCCTCTCGTGAAGAGCTTCGGCCACTCTCAAACCCTACGGCTCCCAGCACCGCTTAACCGGGTGCAAATACCCCGCACCTAGACTGAGAGCAGGGAAATGCGTCGCCTCCTCGTCACAGCCGCCATCGCCGCCGTCTGCCTGCCGATCGCCGGGGCCGCCGCGCAGCGCCAGATCGTGCAGTCGGGCAACGTGCGCGTCTCCTTCGGCGGCCGGCTTGCCCCTCACGCGCTGCCGCGTGAGCGCCCGGCGCCGGTGACGGTGCACCTCGACGGCTCGGTTGCCACCGTGGACGGCACCCGCCCGCCCCAGCTGCGTGAGATCGCCGTGGCGGTGAACCGCGCCGGGCGGGTCTCGACCGCGGGCCTCCCGTCCTGCCCACCCTCGCGCCTCCAACAGACCAGCACCGAAGCCGCGCTCGACCTCTGCCGCAGCGCCCTCGTCGGCCATGGCCGCTTCGCCGTCGACGTCGACGTCCAAGGCTCGCACCTGATCCCGGCCAAGGGGGCGGTCCTCGTCTTCAACAACAGCACCCGCAAAAGCCCGGGGATGGTGCTGCATCTCTACGGCACGGCGCCGGTGAAAGCGGCCTTCGTCCTTCCCTTCGTGATCTCGCGTCAGCCCCGGGGCGAGTTCGGGGCCGTCTTCTCTGCCAAGATCCCGACGCTCGCTTCCGGCCTGGGCTACGTCACCGACATCGAGCTGACGATCGGCCGCAGGTACCGCTACGCCGGCGAGGCCCGCAGCTTCCTCAGCGCCAGCTGCGCCGCGCCCGCCGGCTTCCCCGGGGCGGTCTACCAGCTGGCGAAGGCGACCTTCACCTTCCCCGAAGGCAGGCAGCTGACCAGCAAGCTGCCCGGGGACTGCAAGGTCCGATAGCCGTCCGGGGAAGGCCTGGGCCGACTCAAAGCCCGAGGCCGCCGACCCCGCGCTCGTCCCAGCCGAGGTGATGGGCGAGCTCATGGCGGAGCGTGCGCTCGACCTGCCTGGCGAGCAGCGCGAGGTCGTGGCCGAAGTCGCGCTCCAGCGTGTCGCGGTAGATCACGATCCGATCCTCGTAGCGGTCGCGGGCGATCCCGTCCCCCTCGTAGAGGCCGTAGGCACGCATCTCGGCGCCGCCGTCGGAGATGACGACCGCAATGCCCTCCAGCACCCTCTGGAATTCCTCCGGCAAGGCGTCGATCGCGTCGGCGACCAGCGCTTCAAAGGGGTCCATGCCGTCGGGCGCCGTCATCCCCGAGAGGATGACGGTTCACCCGATCGAGATCGGCTTCTTCTTAATAGCCGTACCTTTCGGCCTGCTTTTCGGCCTCTTCGATCGCCTCGTTGGCTTCTTCCTTGCCCTTTTCTAGGCCTTCCTTGGCTTCCTTTTCGGCCTGCTCGATCGTCTTTTCGGTCTGGCTCTTGCCGCCTTCGACGCCCTTCTTGGCTTCTTCCTTGCCCTTTTCGATGCCTTCCCTGGTCGCTTCTTCGGCCTCGCTGAAGCCCTCCTTGACTTCGTCCTTGGCCTTTTCGATGCCCTTCTTGGCTTCTTCGAGGCCTTGTTCGACCCGGTCTTCGGCCTCCGAGACGCTGTCGCTGTCGTTGCCGCCCCCGCAGCCGGCCGCGATCGCGCCGAATGCGCCAACCGCAAGCACCAGCACCGCCAGGCGAGCCACCCGCCCGTTCCACCTACTCGAATCTCTACTCGACACAATCGCTCCTCTCGGCTGCAGGGGTTGAGGCACGATCTTTGCACCCATCGCGGCGCCCGGCCAGCCCCTCATGCCGGACTCGTTGACTAGGGTGCCGCCGTGGAGCCCGCCACGGCGACAGCGCTGGTCGGGGGCAACGTGTTGACCCGCCGCCTCCTGCGCATCGGCGCCTGGATCGGCTGCGTGGCCCTCGCTCTCGCCGTCCTCGGCCTGCTCGGCGTGCCTGTCCTCGCCTGGATCGACGACTTCCTCGACGAGGTCGCCGACGTCCCGGCCTGGGCGGTCGTCGCCGGGGTCGCGCTCGAGAGCGTGCAGACGAGCCTCGCGGCGCTCGCCTGGTACGGCATCCTGCGGGCGGCTCTCCCTCGGTCCGCGATCCCCTTCCGCCTCGTCCTCGCCTCCTACGCGGTCGCCGTCGCGCTCAACGGCTTCCTGCCGGCCAACCTCGGGACCTTCGTGATGCTGGTGATGCTCACCACGCTCATCTCAGGCGCCACGTTCGCCCTGGTCTTCTCCGGGCTGATCGTCGAGAAGATCCCCTTCACGGTCTTCAACGTCGGCCTCTACCTCTACCTGTTCCTGACGATCAGCGGCTCGTTCTCGATCAAGCTCGGCTTTCTCGCCGACCACACCGCCCTGGCCCTCGCGCTGATCGCCGGCGCCGTCGTCCTCCTGGCCCTGCTCGCGCGCGTCTTCTGGGAGCGACTGGCCGGGGTCCGCGCGCAACTGCTGCTCGGCGGCGCGATCCTGCGCTCTCCACGGCAAACGGTCACACGCCTCTTCCTCCCGGTGCTTGGCAGCTACCTGGCCCGCCTGGCGATCGTCGGCGTCTTCCTCGGCGCCTACGGGATCCCGGTCACCTTCCAGAACATCGCCACGGTATCCGCCTCGAACTCGATCTCCAACAGCGTCTCGGCCACCCCCGGCGGGGTCGGGGTGACCCAGGCGATGAACTCCGCTGCGCTCGCGGGCGAAGCCTCGGCCAAGGACGCGACCGCTTACTCGATCGGCCAGCAGCTGATCGTCTCCACCTGGGACGTGATCTTCGCGATCGCCCTCGTCTCCTGGGTCTTCGGCTGGTCCGGGGGCAAACAGCTGGTCGAGTCCTCTTATGCCGAGGCGAAGGCGAAGAGTCGCGAGGTCAGGGACAGCCGCAAGGGTCGGAGGCAGGTCTAGTGGGCGGTTGGGGTAGGGGGCGCCCCAAGCTTTTTAAAAGCTTGGGGACTCTGGTATCGACTTCACAATCTCGGCGTCACTCGGTGACGTGCTGCACGGAGCCTGATCGTCCTACCCCAAGCCACGGATCTCTCGAATGGCTAATACCCCATGCAGGGTCCTGGCCAGCTGGCCAGTGCGCCGGTAGGATCCGCGGATCAACCCGACCAGGAGCTCACAGATGAACCCTGCCACCAAAAAGCTCGAGGACGAGCTCGTGCTGGAGCGCAAGCACTGGGTCGACGGCCCGCCCCACGCCCTGTTCAAGGAGATGCGCAGCGGCTGCCCGGTCCACTGGACCTCGCGCGTCAGCGAGTTCCCCGAGGCGGCCGGCTTCTGGTCGGTGACGACCGCCGACGACGTGCACGAGGTGAGCCGCGACTGGCAGACCTACTCCTCGGAGCTCGGCGGCGTCACCGCGATCAACGAGGTCTTCCCGATCGAGCTCTCGCGGGCGATGTTCATCGGCATGGACCCGCCCAAGCACGACCGGGTCAAGGCGCTGTTCCAGGCGGGCTTC
Source organism: Solirubrobacterales bacterium (assembly GCA_036376915.1). Taxonomy (GTDB): domain Bacteria; phylum Actinomycetota; class Thermoleophilia; order Solirubrobacterales; family 70-9; genus VRUE01. The sequence goes on along the minus strand of DASUZK010000057.1, from coordinate 28,606 downwards.
ACGCCGAAGCGGATCGCCGCGCACGAGGGGGCGATCCGGGAGATCGTCATCGAGGTCCTCGGCCGGCTCGAGGGCCGCGAGGCCTGCGACCTGGTCACCGACGTCGCCCAGCCCGCGGTCTCCCGCGTGATCGGCAGCTTCATGGGCATCCCTCCCGAGGACGACGAGGTCTGGGCGACGCTGATGAACTCCACCCTCGGCGCCGGCGACCCCGACCTCAGCCCCGGTGGGGTCGAGGAAGCGCTCGAGAAAGCGATCCCGGAGATCTTCGCCCGCTGCAACAAGATGATCGCCGCGCGGCGAGAGAACCCGACCGACGACCTGACCAGCGTCCTCGTCCACTCCGAGGTCGAAGGTCAGATGCTCGAGGAGCACGAGATCGTGATGGGCTTCTTCCTCCTCGTCGCCGCCGGCAACGACAGCACCAGATCGACCTACGCCAGCGGGATGCGGGCGCTGATGGAAGACCGCGAGCAGCTGCAGATGGTCATCGACGATCCGAGCCTGATCCCTGGCGTGGTCGAGGAGTCGCTGCGCATGTTTCCCGCCTTCGCCCACTTCCGCCGCACCGCGACCCGCGACGTCGAGCTGAACGGCAAGCAGATCAAGAAGGGTGAGAAGGTGGTCATGTGGTACGCGTCCTCGAACCGGGACGAGACGCGCTACGAGGATCCCGACCGCTTCGATGTCCTGCGCAACCCCGAGCACCAGGCCTTCGGCGCCGGCGGGCGCCACTTCTGCCTCGGCACCGCCCTCGCCCGCCTGGAGCTGAAGATCCTCTTCGAGGAGACGCTTGCCCGCTACCCGGACGTCGCCATCGACGGCCAGCCCAAGTTCGTCGAGTCGGGCTTCCTCAACCAGCTGAAGACGCTGCCGGTGCGGCTGTAGGCGTGCAACCCCGGATCACGGAACCGATGAGCCGCGTGCCGTCCTGGAACACAGTGGTCATGCGCGCATTCAGGTGCTCGTCGAAGCATCGAGCCAGCGCGTAACGCCAATCTGGCACGCCTTTCCGCGCCCGTTTGACCTCGAGGGTGAAATCGAGCAGCAAGCTGTCGGCGCCGTTGACTCGTGGAATCTCGACAACCGCCTCCAGCCCATAGCGCTCGTTTTCGACTCTCCCGATCTTCACGACCGCGACGAGCGATTCCCTGCCCGGCGCCGCGATGAAGGAGTGGATGAGCAATGTCGTCTTTCCGTCGCGGACCCCACCGTTGAAGAGGGTCAGCTGGAGCGGGATCGGGTTGGGCGAAAACGACGGAACGGCGACGTGGGCCGTTCCGAAGCCGACGATCGAATCGCGGCAGCGGTGCCGTGCGATCTCCGTGCCCAGTGTCTCGAGCAGCGCCCTTCCGCAGGCCGGGAGCGCTCTGGCATCCACGACCGTGTTCTTGTCAAAGGCAAGCACGAGCTCCGAGAAGGCAGGCGGCAGGCTGCCGTCTGAGGTTTGGAAGGCAGCCTGGACGCCAACCGCGACCGGTGTCATCTCTTTCCGTGGCAGTCGCCTTGGGGCGAAGCTGAGAGAGAAGTCGAATTCGGGGCGCGGCGCGCAGGAGCTGCTCGTCGCCGGTGACGCGAGCAGGCATATGGGTATGACGACGGGTTTTTCCGCCGGTGCGACGGCCGTCGTCCCCAAAACCAGCGTCGCGGCCAGGGCAAGTGCTGCGACCAGCGTCCGCATCCCGGCCGTCCGCTCAGGAGCCGAGCAGCTTGGCCTTCTGGGCCGCGAACTCCTCCTCGGTGAGGATCCCCTGGGCCTTGAGCTCGCCGAGCTCCTTGAGCTGGTCGATCGTCGACTGGCCCCCGGCTTCCGGGGCGGCGGCGGGTGCGACCGGGGCCTGAGTGGCTTCCTGCTGGGCCCAACGTTCGCCCTGGCGTTTCGAGACGCGATTGCTCACCGCGGTCGCGGTCCCGGCGATAGCGGCAGTCCGTGCAACTCCTCTGAGCAGTCCTGGCATGAGTCTTCCTCCTTCAGGCTTCTGCCTCGGCCGCGTCGAGGGCGGCGAGCAGGTCTTGGATCGGGATGCGCCCACTGGCGACGAGCTGCGCCCCGGTGCGGCGCATGGCGGCGGCAAAGGGCGCGGCCCAGCGGTTCTCGTAGACCAGCAGTGCCGCGGACGTTCCCGGCTCGAGCGCCTCGCCGGCCGCCACGACGTCGTCGTCGGACAGCAGGCCGGACGACGCACCCTCGAACGCCGCAAAGGCTTCCACCCCATCGCCCAGGTCGGCGATCTCCAGGGCGGCGACGGAGCCGTCCTCGTCCTTGGCGATGAAGGCCAGATCGAGGATGCGAATCAGGCCGCGGTCGACCAGGTCGATCAGGTGCGGAGCGGCCTCGCCGGTCGGCTGGCGATCCGGCCACTCGACGATCAGGTAGTCGATCGGGCCCATCTCATCGAGCGCTTCGCCGTTCAACTTCGCTCCCTCTCTCGCTTGGCACGGACAAGCCGGAACTCCGGCACGTGGGACACTAGCGCCCTCGTCAGGCGATGGTTGGCACCTCGCCGGCGTCCATCGGGTGCAGCTCACCCTCGACCAGCGCCTCGGTGCGCAGGTGGCCTATCTCCTGGTACTCGGTCGAGGCGATCATGTCGAGGAATGCCTGCCGGGTGGGGTATTCCACCAATGCGACGAGGTCCCAGGAATCGTCGCCCAGAAGCGCTGTGGCGGGTGCTCCCACGAACACGATCCGTCCGCCGACCTTCTCCAGCAACGGTGCGACGGCGGCGCCGTATTCCTCGTAGCGCTGCTGCCCGCCGTCGGGCTTGAAGGCAAGGAGGTTCAGCATCACCACCGGGGCCGCGTCGCCAGCGCGCTGTGAGAACGCCGCGAACCCCTCCTGGTTCAGTCTCTCGGGCTCGTTTGGGCCACTCACTCTGTCTCCCCTCGAAAACGACTCGGATTGGACCGACGGGCGCGAGTATATGCCGGGCGCCCACCGCAACATTCATCGGTGTAGCGGTTTTTGCACCCAACTCGTCCGGACGCTCCGTCCTGGAGCCCCGGGTGTCACAACCAAAGGAGGCATGGGGAATGTTTCGACCACATCGTGGCCGTGCGAACACGGCTGCGCAAACCAGGCAGTCGCCGGCCAAGCGGCTTCTCGCTTCGGCCGTCGCATCGGCAACTGCGCTCGCGCTCTTCGCGGCCGCGGGCGCGCAGGCTTCCACCATCACCATCGGAAGCGTTCTGCCGCCCGGTTCCACACCTACGGAATTCGGAGCGGTACAGACCTACTTCAACACAGCTCTCCCGGAGAAAGGTGCCAATCTGGTCTCACCTGTGAACGGTGCGATCGTGCGCTGGCGCGTTCAGGGCGCCGAGGGCGGCCCGTTCTTCCTGCGGATCCTTCGGCCCAACGGCTCCGGCGGCTACAGCGCGATGGGCACCAGCAACTCGGCCACCCCGTCGGGGCCTGGGCTGCAGACCTTCAGCACGAACCTGCCGATCCGTGCGGGAGACCTGATCGGGGTCGACCCGAGCAACCCCACCGACAAGATCGGCGTCGCCGACGTCGCTGGGGCGAGCTTCGGCTTCGTCTTCCCGCCGCCCTTCGACGGCGCGACGGTCGCCCCCAGCGGCACCGTTTCGGGCAAGGAGGTCGAGCTCAGCGCCGAAGTGCAGCCGACTCCAGCGGTCACCTCACTCGAGCCCGACTTCGGCCCAATCGCCGGCGGCACGTCGGTGAAGATCACCGGCACCGACTTCAACGCCGCGAGCACGGTCAAGTTCGGCTCGACGCCGGCGACCGGCTTCACGGTGGAATCGGACACCCAGATCACCGCGATCGCCCCTCGCAGCGCCAAGGTCGGCGCGGTCGACGTCACCGTCACCACCCTGGCCGGAACCAGTCCCACGGTCAGGGCCGACCGCTTCTACTACGAAGGCTGCACCGTCCCGAAGCTGAAGGGCAAGACGCTGAAGGCCGCCAAGAAGGCGCTGCGCCAAGCCGCCTGCAAGCTCGGCCAGGTCAAGCGCGCCGAGGGCAAGCCGGGAAGGGTGATCAAGCAGAACCCCAAGCCTGGCAAGGCGGTCAAGTCGGGGTCCAAGGTAAGCGTTACGGTGGGTCAGTAGGAACCGCTGTATTCGAACCTGCCGACGTAATGCAGTCCCGGGCGGCGAAAGCCACGCCGCTCGGGGCCCTTCCTTGGGCTAAGCCTACTTCCCGATAGGACCGCCGAATCGCACAGATGCGGGAATTCCGGGCTCCGGAGGCATCTAAAATTTTACAAATTCACGCACTTCTTCGTAGACAGTTTTGTCCTCGTGCAGCGCACCATGGCTCATGTTAGCCGTCAGTTCGTTGATGAGTGCACCCGCCAAGGGCACGCTAGTCACGGACACCACCGCGTCGCCCGGTGAACGCCACGTCCCGTAGTTGACTTCGCCTGGAGTCTCGTCGCCCGCGTTGAGTTCATTCAGGAACGTGGAGTTCGGCCTCATCTGTATACAAGAGGTCAAAACGCAAGCAAAAGCCCAGTTCGTTCCGTGATTCGGACCTCCGAGAGAGACCCACTCGTCTACCTTTTCTTGGGCGCCGGCAATGTTCTTGAGGAAATAGCGGCTTGACAGCCCACCCATCGAGTGGGTGACGATGTCCACTTTCGTCGCACCGGTGACTTTAAGCAATTCATTCACCTTTTCCGACACCCTGCCGGCGGTGGTGACGTTGGATTGAGCCCAATTGTAAGCCCAATCGTGGAGTCGCGAGGCCGCCCATCCGTCGGCTTTGAAGCGGCCAATCATGGTTTTGAAGGAGTTTTTGTTCGCGAAGATCCCCCGCACGAACAGAATCGGGTCGTGGCCCGCTTCTTCTTCTTCTTCAGGCGAGCCTTCTTCTGTTGGCCATTCCTCTTCTCCTTCTTCCGATTCCCATTCACTCCCCGCTTCTTCGGGCGATTCCCAATATTCGCAGTCTTCTTCTGGCCATTCCCATTCCGCACAGCCCGGGGGCATTCCCCCGCATTCAGCGAGAGCCGACGCTGAGGCCCATAGCCCGCCAATCGCGAGCACAACTGCGATCAGTAGAGCGATAGGACCTCTGGGCACTTCCTCACCCCCATGACTTCGCTTCTCACTTCAGGCTGGAGCTTGACCAATGAACAATATAAACTGACTAATGCTCGAGGTCAATGATCGAGGAGCTAAACCAGGAGGTGGCCGCCGTCGGGGCCGGACTTCTCAGCTTGGTCGGGATACGAAGCCCGGCTAACGCGAGACGAAGCCGAAGAGGTGGCCGGCGATGTTGCGGATCTGGATCTCTTCGGAGCCCTCGGTGATCCGGTAGCGGCGGTGGTGGCGGTAGATGTGCTCGAACTGCCTGTGCCGGGTGTAGCCGACGCCGCCGTGCACCTGCATCGCCCGGTCCGCCGCGTCGCAGACGAGGCGGTTGGCGCGGTAGTTGCACATCGAGACCTTGTCGCTGACGCCGCTGACGCGGCCCTCGCCGCTGTCCATCTCGTGGGCCGTCTTTCGCACCAGGCCCCGCAGCATCTCGATCTCGGTCGCCAGCTCGACCAGCGGCCACTGGATCGCCTGCCGCTCGGCGAGGGGCTTGCCGAACGTCCTGCGCTCGCGCGCGTAGGCGACCGACTCGGTCACGCAATAATCGGCCGCGCCGACCCCCGAGGCCGCCTGCCGGATGCGGTTCTCGTGGACGAAGAACATCGCCGTCGCGAGCCCCATCCCCTCCTCGCCGAGGATCGCTCCGTCGGGCACCCGCACGTCCCTCAGCACCACCTCGGCGTGGTCTGTCGGCATGTTGAAGGTCCAGTGCATGTACGGGACCTCGACGCCGGGGGCGTCGGTGGGGACGATGAAGGCGGTGATCCCCTCGGCCGCCCCCGGATCCCCCGAGGTGCGGGCGAAGACGATCGCGTGGCGGGCGAAGCCGAGCCCGCTGATGAAGCGCTTGGCCCCGTTGATCACCCAGTCGCCGCCGTCGCGAACCGCCGCCGTCTGCAGCCAGGTCGCGTCGCTGCCGTGGTCGGGCTCGGTCAGGCCGAAGGCGAGCGCCAGCTCGCCGGAGATAGAGCCCGCGAGGAAGGCGTCCTTCTGCTCGGCGCTGCCGAACTGCTCGAGGATCAGCGGGAAGACGAGGTTGCCGACGACCGAGGACTCCATCTGCAGGTCGTTGTGCAGGCCCAGCCCCTTCGCCGCGAGGTGGTCGCGGATCACCGCCATCCCGAGGTTGGTCCCGTCGCGGCCGCCCATCCTCTCCGGCAGCGCGTAGCGGTAGAAGCCGGCCGCGTCGGCCCGCCGCCGCATCTCCTCGAGCAGCTCGACCCACTCCCGCGAGTGGACGCCGTCGTTCTCCCAGTCGGTGCGCTTCCACTCCCGGCGGTGGTCGAAGAACTGCATGTTCTCGGCTTCGAGGGGCACGATCTCGCGCTCGATGAAGGCATCCAGCTCGGCGATGAAGTCGAGGAGGTCCTGCGGCAGCGTGTAGTCCATTGGCGCTTACCTGCCTTTGCCTGGGGTGTTCGACTCTGGCGCCCCGGGGTCGCGAGCGGGCATCTGGAGGATGAGGCCGGCGTCCTCGGGTTCGACGTAGCGCGGGTTCCAGAGGCCGAGCCTCTCGACCACGTTGCGCCGCGTGACCTCGACCACCTCCTCGAGGCGGTCGTCGAGCTCGCCGGCGCGGATCGCCTGGGCGAGCTCGTCGTCGTCGCGGAACCCCAGCGCGGCGAGGCGGTCTGCGTGGCCCCGTGCCTGGGCTGGCCCGAGCACGATCTCGCGCTCGACCGTCGCCGCGACGTTGGCGGCGACGCGGGCCATGAAGCTGAGACGCCCTTCCGTGCCTGGCATCACGTCCTGCTCGAGGAAGGTGCCCAGGGCATCGACCAGCTCCGCCGTGCTCGGCACGCCGCGCGCCATCTCAGCCACCCCTCCCGTCGAGATACAGCAGGACGTCGTACTCCTGCTCCCACACGCGCCGCCCGATCGCCGCAAGCTCGATCGAGTGCACGTTTCCGGAGAGATGCTGGGAGGCCTGGACCATGCACCCGACGCCCCACCAGACGCTGCTGAAGAGCTCCCACCAGCGAACGAGCTCGGGGTCGACGCGCTGTCCCGAGACCTTTTCGTAGCCGCGAAAGAGGTCGGCGTAGTCGCCGAAGCCACCGACCGGACGCTCGACGACCCCGAAGCGCCAGCACCGCGCACAGAGGTACCCAAGGTCCTCCATCGGGTCGCCCAGGCGAACGAGCTCCCAGTCGAGCACGGCGCGGATGTCGTCGGGGCCGACGAGCAGATTGCCGTTGCGGAAGTCGCCGTGGACGACACGGGCAGCCCCGATATCGGGCCGGTTCTGCTCCAGCCAGCGCATTCCCAGCTCGAGGGCCGGGCTGCTCTCCTCGAAGAAGTCGAGGGCTCCGCGCAGCTGCCCCAGGGAGTCGGGGGTCTCCAGCCCCTCCACCTCCCCGGGGTCGATCGCGTGCACCTGGGCGAGGATTTCCCCGCAGCGCTCGGCCAGGCGCGGGCGGACGTCGGCGTACGTCTCGTCGCGCAGGATGCGGCGGGGAACCGTCTCGCCCTCGACGAAGTCCATCACGATGAAAGGAGCGTCGAGCGCCGCGTCGTCGCTGCCGTGGGCGATCAGCTTCGGCACCGGCACGCCGGCACGCGCCGCCGCTTCGATCGCGGTCGCCTCGCGCCGCATCGCATCTCCGGCCCGGGCCACCTTCGGCGGGTCGCGGCGCAGGATCAGCGGCCGCTCGGCGTCGCCGGCGAAGACCGCGTCGAAGGCCCAGGTCTCGCGGCTTGCGCCGCCGGTGAGACGCCGCAGGTTGCGCACCTCGGTCTCGGGCTCCGAGCACGCCTCCGCCACCACGGCGCGCAGTTGCTCGGCGAGCTGCTCAGAAGGCGCGGTAGCCACCATCGATCAGGAAGGAGTCGCCGGTGTGGTACTCGCTCGCCTGACTGGCGAGGTAGACGGCGATCCCGGCGAAATCGGCCGGGGTGCCCCAGCGGCGGGCTGGAATCCGCGGCAGCACGCGATCGATGAACGGCTGCCAGGCGAGCACCTCCTCGGTCATCGCCGACTCGACCCAGCCCGGCAGGATCGAGTTCGCCCGGATCCCGTATTTCGCGAGCTCGACCGCGCAGGAGTTGACCATCGAGACGAGCCCGCCCTTGGAGGCCGCGTAGTTCTGCCCCCGCGGCTGCCCGGAGAGCGCCGCGAGACTGGCAACCCCCACCAGGCTGCCGCCTTCCCCGTGCTCGACCATGTTGCGAGCGGCTCCCTGCAGGGTCAGGAAGGCCCCGTTGAGGTTCACCGCCAGGACCCGCTGGAACTCCTCGGGCGGCATCTCGAGGAAGCGCTGGCCCCCGGCCGCTACGCCGGCGCAGGCGAAGCAAGAGTCGATCCGGCCGAGCCGCTCGAGGGTCTCCGCAAAGCCAGCCTCGACGTCATCGGCGGAGCTGACGTCGCAGCGAACCGCGACGACCTCTCCCCCATGGCCGGCGATCCGCTCCCTGGCGGCCTCGTTGCGCTCCTCGGTACGCCCCCAGATGCAGATGCTCGCCCCGGCAGCGGCAAGCCCCTCGGCCATGCCGAGCCCGATGCCACTGTTGCCACCGGTGATCAGTGCCACATGACCCGACAAATCGAACGGGTTCCCCATATCCCTCTCCCAGATTGACGCGACGATGATACGCATCAGGCGTCGAGCGTCCCAGTCTCAAGGGGCGTCTCCTGACTGCCGCTACCCTGACCGGGAATGACCGGCTTCTCGACGCTTCAGACCCTTCCTGGCGGTGACCTCGTCGCGCAAGGTGCCGCAGACCTGGATGCTGGACGTGAGTCCGTCGAGGCGCTGCTCGTTTCAATCGGCGCCCCCCGCTTGCGTGCAGTTGGAATCGAGCTTTCCGCCCCGATCGAATCTCCCGAGCACAAGCTCTACGCCCTGCTCGCTCGCGAGAAGGGCAACGCGGCCCACTCTGCCTACAACGCCCTTATCCGCCGACTCGTCAGCTTCGAGCGAGCGGCCGCATGCGCGAGCTAGCCGACTCGACCCGCATCGAGCGGTTCATGCACGAGCTGGGTCGGGCGGTCGACGTGGACGGCCGCGTCTATCTGACCGGCGGCGCGACCGCGGTCCTCCATGGCTGGCGAGACACGACCATCGACGTCGACATCAAGCTCATCCCCGACCGCGACGAGATCCTTCGAGAGATACCCCGGCTCAAGGAGCGGCTGAGCCTGAACATCGAGCTGGCGGCCCCGTCGGACTTCATCCCCCTCCCCAAAGGCTGGGAGGAGAGAAGCCCGCTCATCCGCATGGAGGGCAGGCTCGCGTTCCACCATTTCGACCCCGCCGCCCAAGCACTCTCGAAGGCCGAGCGCGGACATGACCAGGACGTTCGCGACATCCAAGAGATGATCGCCACCGGCCTGGTGAACCCAGCCGAGGTTCTAATCCAGTTCGAGGCGATCGAGCCCGAGCTGTACAAGTTCCCGGCAATCGATCCCGTTTCGTTTCGCAAGGCCGTAGAAGACCTCTTCACGAGCTAGCTGGGCGAGAACGCCCTGGCCTGGAAGACAGGCTTACGTCAATGAGCTCCGCTGAGCTCGGTGGAGCCAGCGACCAAATTGCGGGACCAAATTTCAGGCCTGCCCATCGATCAATAAAGTTCAAGCGATGGGAAACCAAGACAAGGGAGAAGCGGCCACAGCCAGGCCCAAACCTGTTGAGACCAGGAGGAAGGGGCGGCTTCTAGCTGCCTACGCTTCCGTTGCGCTGGCGGTGATAGCGGCCCTAAGCATCATCTTCATCTTCTCGTCCGGATCAACCTCGCCCGACCTCGGCGATTCCCACATCAACGTAGCTAGCGGCTCAAGTAACGGAGTCCTCCCAGACAATCGACCCGGGATCAAGGCACCTGCCGCTGTCGACTTCAACCTCCGAGACGCCACTCGCGAGGCTCGGTGTGTCCTACAGCTTCATCTGCCCGATGAGGGCCATAAGCACATTAAGACGACCGTCCCTGAACCGGCCTACCGAACGATGCCCCCCACCTCCGGCAATCACATCGACGAACAGCAAGCCGACGGCGCTTACCGCGAAACCCCGAGACCAGTCGCCGTGGTGCACTCGCTGGAGCATGGCCGACTGGCGATTCAGTATCGGTCAGATCTTCCTGAACAAGTACAAAGGGAACTCCATGGTCTCTATGACGCCATGTATGGAGGTGTCCTGTTGTTTCCCAACGACCTCACGCCATATGAGGTCACAGCAACTACGTGGACGAATATCCTGGGGTGCCCCGAGTACCGGGGGAGCGACACTTTGAAAGCAATCCGCGCTTTTGGCGAGGCAACCTGGGGGCGCTACGGCGGAGAGCCCGTCAATGGCCTCGATCCGACTGCACCAACCCCAACCGAACCATCAACCCCCTAACGGACGGCTGGGATCGACCCCCTTTCGCTCACCAAATCTCGGTCGAGCCAGACGCGTCTAACTTGCTTGGCCCCGAAGCGAGCCCACTAGCATTTCAACGTGGCAAAACCTTCTGCTGAAGTTCCTTTAGGCGGTTCACCCCAAGCTTGGAGTAGCCCCGATTTGCCAGTTTTGAGGCATTCCACAGACTCGAAACAGGCCGCGCCTACTGTGAGTTCCGGGAGTTCGTGGCAAGTAAATGCCCCAGAAGGTGCAAAATATTCAAATGGATTGATTGCAGTTGCAATATTTTTAAGCGTTACGTTACCAGTGTTTTGAATGGTAGCCGTTTTTTTGCTGCCTTGCCCTGAAAAATTAATGGGATTAGGTGAGACCGTAAGTTGTGGATTTTCACTTTCCCCTCCACCGCCACCACAAGTGGCGGTGGCAACCGCGGTCGGAAGAAGCGCTCCCATGGAGAGTACACATAGAATTGCCAAGAATCTTCGCGAGCAAGGTTTAAGCATTCGTCCCTCCAGGGGCGAACAACAAGGCTTTAATTGAGTTTCGAAGTGTCACTAGCAACAACCATTCCATTGCTGCTTCCCGTCACAGTCAAAGTCGATGGGGCCGAGAAAGGGTACCCGTGCACCCAAATGTCACATTCGTCATTGGAGAAAGCTGGCAGAGTTTTTCCAAGACAATTGCTAGGGTCATACACTTCATACCCAGTACCATGCGTCCACCCGTCGATTTTCCAGCTAGAGAAACCGGTATTCTCAATCACAAACTTCTTGGAATAGTGGGTAAGCCATTTTTCAGCATTGGGAGTCAAGTCCATTGCCGCAGCCCCTTCTTCCCCACCACCGCCGCCACCACCTGAGCAGCTCGCCGATGCCACAGGTATAGGTAGAAGCCAGATAAGTGAAGTAATGCCAAGCACCGCGATGAGTCGGTGCAGCCGAGCGTTGAACATGCTCCTCTCCTCACCCTGCCTCATGGATTGAGAAACGATTGGTCGTTGGCAACTTCTTGGCCCCCAGAAACAGCCCAAGCTTCCAAGTAAGATGAAGGGTATGCAGCTTTGCCCCAAACATATATTGGACAACTCATCCCCGGCGATAGCCATTGTTCTTTGCAAGGGATTGAGTCTTCGATTGTGAAGCCACTTTCGTACGTCGTCACAATCCCTTTAATCATCCAACCCGTCGAACCCGTGTTTTGAATATAAAATTGGAAGTCTTTTAGACCACCGGTCCAGGTCTGAGAAGACGGCGAAATGTTCATCGACGCGCCTCCTCCGCCTCCCCCGCCTCCGCAGGTCCCCGAAGCAATTGAAGCCGGCAGGAGCCAGCTGACAGATAGCACAGCAACCACCGCAAGCGGTCTTCGCATGACTGGCTCCTCCCCTCTGTCTTCGGAAAAAAGGTAAGAAATCCTTAAGCATTGCCAGTATGACCCACGATCACAAAAATGCAAAGTAGTAAGGCTCTGGATGACTCTTCTTCATTGTGATGAATCCTCTTTCCCTGCAAAGCAAGGAAAGAGGATTGAGCGCGTGCGCGACTTTCGCGCACGCGCGAGAGTGTGACAATGACAGGCTGGAGAACTTCGAGTGCGCAGTCGGGGACCAATTTCGGGACCAAGTCTTCGGCGGCCAAAATCACGACATCCCACGTGTCAGTTCACGCGAGAGGAGCGGCTCGACGGCTATGAATCTGGCGGCTCCTCATCGGTCCAATAGTCCGTCGCCTGCTCTCGCCGGTAGGCCTCCTGGAATCCCTCGTCTGAGGCTCCGGGAGCCCGGGTGGCCGCCATCAACTTGCCGGTATCCGGATAGAGATTCACCTCGGGAGCGATCATCGTGCTGACCACCAGCACGCGGGCGTGTTGAGCGCCTCGATTCTGGAGCTGGTGCGCGCCGTCTTCGCCGACCCGAAACGCGACGACCTCCCCCTCGGCCAGCTCGCGCCACCCATCCGGCGTGCGCAGGTGCGGCTGGCCGCTGAGCACGATGAGCATCTCCTCGTTGGCGCTGTGGGCGTGGTACGGAAAGGTCGCCTGGCCAGGCGGGATCTCATAGAGGCTTGCTCCGAGTTTCTCGGACTTGGCCTGTAGGCCCAGTTTGGCGCGCCGGTAGGTGAAGCCCTCACGGTCCTGATCCGCATCGAAGTCCGGCTGGTATGCATTTGCCATGCGCGGATTATCTCCCCTCTCCACCCGGATTCGTCCCTGGGGCTTCCGCGACATGGCGCTCGCACCCGTTCCGCGCGAAAAGCGACATCGGCTCGTCCGATGGGGCGGGAAGGACTCGAACCTTCGACCGACGGATTATGAGTCCGCTGCTCTAACCAACTGAGCTACCGCCCCAGTGGCTGGGAGCGTAGCGCCAGGCCCTCCTCTAGGCGCTGAAGAGCTGGGCCAGGGAGCGGCCGACGTCGGGGGGCTCTTCTTCGCCCTTGGCCGCCGCGGCGGCGCCTTCGGCGAGGGCCTTGGCGGCGTCGGCTATCTGGTGGGTGCGGCCGCCGCGGATCGTGCCGGTCTTCTTCGCTTCGTCGAGGTCGGATTCCATCAGGCCGGCCAGCTCGGCGAGGCGGCGCAGGCCGAGGGTGCCGGCGGCGCCCTTGAGGGCGTGGGCCTCCATCCGCATCGTCTCGAAGTCGGTCGTCTCGGTCGCCAGGCCGGCGGCGATCACGTCGCAGCGCCGGCGGGCCTCCTCCGCAAAGGAAGCCAGCAGCTCGGCGTCGGGGCTTGCCTTCTCGCTCATTCTCCGATTAGTCCCTTCACTGTGCTGGTCAGCTCTTCGACGCCGAAGGCGCCCTCGATCTCTGCCTCGATCCTGCCATTTTGGTCGATCGCGAACAACCACGGCTCGCTCGGGAGGTGGAAGGCTCGCACCTGCGGACGCACCTTCTTGCTCGGATCGTTGTCGTTGTAGATCTCCATGTGGATGAACTTCGCCTTGTCGCCGTAGATCTGCTTGACCTGCTCGGTGACGTCGGCGACCGGCCCGCAGACTCGACTCTGGCAGAACTGGGGCGTTGCGAACAGGAGCACGATCGGCTCCTCGCCGAGCACGTCGGCGTAGTCAACTTCGTTCTGCGTGTCCGGCGGTATGCGCGTGGTGATCTTGCTGAGGTCGCCGCCGACGTCCTCGGGGGTGGGCGTATGGATCAGCGGCGCCTTCTGGCCGGGCCGCGGAACCCTGGCGAAGGCACCGACCGAGGCGCTGGGCAACAGCGAGGACTTCAGCTCGCCGTCCTCTTCGAGCAGGGCGACGATCCGCCACTCCCCGTCCTCGGGGAAGTCGACGGTCGTGCTGTAGACGGCGGTGGCCGCATCGGGGTCGCTGGTCGTGGTCATCGCCCGGAAGGCGGGCTTGGTCGCCACGCTTTCCACGGCCGCGGGATAGGGCCCGACGGCCGGCTGGCCTAGCGCTTCCTCCAGTGCTTCCTTCTCCCGCTCCGTTCCCGCCGCCGTGCCTTTCCTCAGCGGCACCCGTGCGAAGTAGAGCGCAACCTTGGCATCGTCAACCTGACTGCCGTCGCGTTCGAAGACCCCGAACGGGTAGCGGTTGCTGCCCGCGTAGAAGACCTTTGCCGCGGGTGAGACGACCAGGGTCGAAGGGCCGGCGGCGGCTTCGACCACCTGGGCCAGGGTCTTGCCTTTAGCGCTGGGGAAATCGCCCTTCGGCGGCGCCGGGCGGCTCTCGGCGATGCCCTGCGAGGAGTCGGTAGAGGTGTCCGAGCCGCCCCCGCACCCGGGGAGCGCGGCAATAGCGAGCGTCGCCACGAGGGCGAGGGCGGCAAAGGCTCGGCTGCGACGCATCGGCGGCATGTTATTGAGCGTCGTGAGCCGGGAGCGGTGCCCCCGGAGGCACCCTTGCCTGACTGGAGATAGGGTCCGCAGCGCGGAAGGGCAAAGCGGAAGGAGAGGGAGTTGGCGGAGCGAGCGGCACTTATCACCGGAGGGTCGAGCGGCATCGGCCTGGCGATCGCCAGGGTTCTCGGCGGAGAGGGCTACGCGCTGACGGTCGCCGCGCGGCGCCCGGAGAAGCTCGAGAGCGCCGCGGAGGCGCTCCGAGCCGACGGCATAGAGGTGCAGAGCATCGCCGCCAACATGTCCGACGAGGAGGGTCTTGTCGGCGTCTTCGCTAGGCACCGCGAGACCTACGGCCGCCTCGACGTGCTCGTCAACAACGCCGGCGTCGGCATCGGGGCGCCAATGGAGGAGATCCAGACCAAGCACCTCGACATGCAGCTGGCGGTCAACCTGCGAGCGCTGATCATCGGCACCCGCGAGGGCCTGCCGATGCTCAAGCAAGCCGGCGGCGAGCACGGCAAGGCGCTGATCGTCAACACCGCCTCCATCGCGGGCAAGGGCGGCCAAGCCTGGCTCTCGATCTACGCCGCGACCAAGGCCGCGGTGATCAACTTCACCCAGTCGACGCACCGCGAGGTGGGCGCCTCCGGGATCCAGTGCACGGCGCTGGCGCCGGGCTTCGTCGAGACGCCGATGACCGAGTTCGTCCAGGGACAGATCCCCGGCGAGGAGATGATCCGTCCGGAGGACATCGGCGAGGCGGTGCGCTTCCTGCTGCGTACTTCGAAGAACTGCCACGTGCCCGAGATTGTCTTCACGCGACCCGGTGAGGGTCTAGATACGCCTTAGAAGCGGCAGCACGGTGGCGACAGGCGGCGACAAACGTCTTCGCTTCCTGGTCGCCGCCTTCGGCGACCCAGGACACGTCTTCCCCGCGATCTCGCTGGGGCGGGCGCTGCGCGCTCGCGGCCACGAGGTGACGATCGAGACGTGGGAGGAGCGGCGCGAGGCGGTCGAGGGTGCCGGGCTCGGCTTCGCCGCGGCGGAGGAATATCGGATGTTCCCGCCTCCGGACCCCGACTCCCCCGAGGGCGCCCATGCGGCCGAAGCGGCCAAGGCGCTGCTGCCGCTGCTCGAAGAAACGCGTCCGCACGCGGTCGTCAGCGACATCCTCACCCTGGCGCCGACGCTGGCGGCCGAGAAGGCCGGCGTGCCCCTGGCGACCCTGATCCCCCACATCTACCCAGTGGTCGAGCCGGGGCTGCCGTTCTTCGCGATCGGGCTGCGGCCGCCGCGCACGCCGATCGGGCGGGCCGTCTGGCGGGCCGGGCAGCGAGCGCTGAACGTCGGCCTCGAGCAGGGTCGCAACGACCTCAACCGCCAGCGGGCGCGGCTCGGCCTGCCTCCCGTGGACCGCTTTCACGGCGGCATCAGCCCGGACCTGGCGCTGGTCGGGACCTTCCCCCAGCTCGAGTACCCGCGGCGCTGGCCAGCCGGGGTCGAGATCACAGGACCGATGACGTTCGAGATTCCCCATCCGGAGATCGAGCTGCCCCCCGGAGACGAGCCATTGGTCCTGGTCGCGCCCAGCACCGCCCACGACTCCGAAAACCACCTCGTGCGCACGGCGCTCGCGGCGCTCGCGGGCGAGCCGGTGCGGGTGGTGGCGACGACCAACCGGGTGGTCCCCCAGCGGCCGATCGAGGTCCCCGCCAACGCGGCCCTGGTCGACTGGCTCAGCTACAGCCAGCTGATGCCCGCCGCCTCGCTGGCTATCTCCCACGGCGGCCACGGCACCGTGGCCCGCGCCCTCTGCGCCGGCACACCGGTCCTGATCTGCCCGATCATCGGCGACATGAGCGAGACCGCGATGCGGGTCGCCTGGGCCAAGTGCGGCCTCTCCCTCCCCTGGCGCCTCTGCCACCCCGCCCCTCTGCGTTGGGCCGCCCGGCGCCTGCTGGAGGACCGATCATTCGCCGAGCGCGCCGGAGAGCTGGCCACATGGGCCGCGGAGAACGACGGTGCCGCGCGCGGCGCCGAGCTGGTCGAGCGGCTGGCGCTCAGCCGGGCAACGGCCTGAAAGAGCTCCGGGGGTGGGACTCGAACCCACAACAACTCGGTTAACAGCCGAGTGCTCTACCGATTGAGCTACCCCGGAACGACGTGAGGAATTTACCGCTTAGCCGCCGACCCGCTCGGTGCGGGCTATGCGTTCGACCAGGGCGGCGCGGTCGCGGCTGAGGGCGGCGCGGCGCTCGTAGTCGTCGCGTTCGCCGGCAGCGGCGATCTCGGCCTCGATGCGGCGCTGCTCGAGCAAGAGGTAGTTGAGCTCCATCGCTTCCGGGGAGGCGGGCTCGTCGTGGGCGAGGATGACCAGCTCGGCGATCAAGCCGGCGAGCTCGGAGTCGTCGTGGGGAAGGTTGGACGCCGGGTCCTCGGGATGCTCGCGCAGCCAGGCCAGGGCGCGCATGCCCATCGGCGAGAGGTGCTGATCGCCGAGGCGGGCGAGATAGTCCTTGCCCTCGGCCGGCAGCGCGATGCACATCGCCAGCAGGGCGCGCTCGCGGCGCTCGCGCGAGGTCAGCTCTGCCGTGCGTCTCGGTGCCGAAGCCGCACCGCGCATCGGCGCCTCTTCGGCCCCCCCCGTGGCGGGCTGCGCGGCAACCACCCGCCCCATCACCATCGCCGGCTCCAGGTCGAGGCGCTCGGCTACCTGCCGGACCAGGTCGTCGCGGCTGGCGCTCTCCCCCAGCCCGGCCAGGATCGGGGCCACCTCTCCCAGCGCCCGGTCGCGCTCGACAGGCGAGGCGGTGTCCGTCCGGTCGAGGACGAGGCCGACCTGAAACGCGGTCAGCTCGACCGCGCCGTCGAGGATCGCCCGGAAACGCTCGGCCCCACCCTCGGCGGCCATCATCTCGGCCGGATCCTCGCCGGCCGGCATCGCCGCCACGCGCAGCCGCATCTTGCGACCCGCTGCCACCCGCTGTGCCCGCAGCATCGCCTCCCGCCCGGCGGCATCGGCGTCCAGCGCCAGCACGACCTCGTCGACCATCCCCGAGAGCGCGGCCACCTGCTCCTCGGTGATCGACGTGCCCATCACGCCGACGGCCTCCTCGATCCCGGCCTGGTGCAGGGCGAGGACGTCGGTGTATCCCTCGACCACGACCGCCCGGCCGGCCTTCGCGATCGCCGCCTTTGCCAGGTCGATGCCGTAGAGCATCGTGCTCTTGTGGAAGAAGTCCGTCTCGGCCGTGTTGACGTACTTCGCCCCCTGGTCGGAGCGCATCGCCCGGCCGCCGAAGCCGAGCGTGCGGCCGCGGCGATCGCGGATCGGGAACATGATCCGCGAGCGGAAGCGGTCGTACTCGCCTCCGCCCCGACCCCGCTGAACCAGCCCCACCCCGCGCAGCTCCTCGACCTTGAACCCGGCGCGCTGGCCGCGCAGCAGCACCTTGTCCCAGGCGCTGGGCGCGTAGCCGACGTCGAAGGCGCGCAGGACCTCATCGCCGAGGCCGCGCCGCGCCAGGTACTCGCGCGCCTTGCCGGCCTCATCGGAGTCCCAGAGATAGGCGGCGTAGAAGGAAGAGGTACGGTCGAGGAGCTCGCTCAGCCGGCGGCGGTGCTGGCGCTTGGCCTCCGCTCGCGGGTCCTCTTTCTCGCGCTCCAGCTCGACCCCGTAGCGGTCGGCGAGCAGCTCGACCGCCTCGGCGAAGCCAAGCCCCTCCTTCTCCTCGACGAACTTGATCGTGTCGCCGCCGACCCCGCAGCCGAAGCAGTGGTAGAGCTTTTCCTGGGCATCGACCGAGAATGAGGGCGTGCGCTCCTCGTGGAACGGGCAGAGCCCGACCCAGCGCGTGCCCTGACGGCGCAGGTCGGTGTGCGCCGAGATCACCTCGACGATGTCAACCGCCTGCTTGACCCGCTCCAGGCTCTCGGTCGATATCAGCGCCATTAAAAGCGCGCCTCCTCAGGGATGGTGAGCTGCGCGAACTTGGCGATGCAGTACCGGTCGGTCATTCCGGCCAGGTAGTCGGCAACGCGCTGGCAGTCGCTTGCGTCATGCGCGGGCGACGGCGCCTCGTCCGGGCTTTCCATGTAATGGTCGAAGAGGACCTGCATCACCCGATGCACCCGGTCGTGCTCGCTGCGCGCCAGCGGCCCGAGGTAGACGCGGTCGAACATGAACTTGCGCAGGCGCAGCATCGCACCGCCGATCTCTTCGCTCTGGACGACGTCCCCCGCCGCCCGCGAGCGCTCGACGATGTCGCGGACGAGCGTGTCGATCCGCGCCGAGCCGGTCTCGCCGAGCAGCTCTATCTCTGCCGCGGGAAGGTCCACGGTGCGCAGGATCCCGGCCCGCAGGGCGTCGTCGATGTCGTGGTTGATGTAGGCGACGCGGTCGACGAGCTTGACGATCCGTCCCTCCAGCGTCGCCGGCTTGCGCGAGCCGGTGTGGTTGAGGATGCCGTCGCGCACCTGCTCGGTCAGGTTGAGGCCGCGCCCGTCGCGCTCCAGCACCTCGACCACGCGCAGGGAATGCTCGTTGTGCTTGAAGCCCGAGTCGCAGCGCGCCCTCAGCGCCGCGTCGAGAGCCTCCTCGCCGGCGTGGCCGAAGGGCGGATGGCCGAGGTCGTGGCCGAGCCCGATCGCCTCGGTCAGGTCCTCGTTGAGGCCGAGCGCGCGGGCCACCGTGCGGGCGATTCCGCAGGCCTCCAGCGTGTGGGTGAGCCGGGTGCGGTAGTGGTCGCCCTCGGGCGCGACGAAGACCTGGGTCTTGTGCTTGAGGCGGCGGAAGGACTTGGAGTGGACGATGCGGTCGCGATCGCGCTGGAACGGCGTGCGGACAGGGCTGTCGGCCTCTTCGACCGCCCGCCGCGCCGGATAGGACGGGGTCGCCCTCTCATCGAGGAACTCAGCCTCCCAAGTGCGAACCCGATCCTCCAACGTGGCGGTGACCTCCATCCTCCGATCCTAAGGGCCTCATGCTGCCGAGCGGAGTTGGACGTGCGCATGGTGCTCGAGCGTCTCCCGCACCGCGCGTTCGACTTGGCGCAGCGCGAGCTCCCCGGCGGCCGGAGCCTCGGCCAACGGGCTGCCGATCGCCTCGACCATGAAGCGATGCGCCTCCTCTGAGAGTGGGAAGGCGCCCGCTTCGCAGCTCGCGCAGACGACACCCCCGGCCGCGCCGGAGAAGCCGCTGAGATGCTCGGCCTCGCCGCAGTGCGCGCAGGAGGCGAGCTCGGGCGCGAAGCCGGCCGCGAGCGCCAGCTTGAGACGGAAGGAGAGCGCCGTCTCCAGCCTGCTCGCCCGCTCGGCCGCGGAGTCGTCGAGCAGCGCCAGGTAGCGGCAGAGCAGGTTGTAGGCGGGCGGGTTGGGCTCGGCCGAGTCGAGCAGGCGCAACACGGCGTCGCAGGCGCGGGCACCCGCGTTCAGGGCCGCGCCGGACGCGCGCAACCGGGGATAGCCGTCGGCGGTGGAGGCGTTGGTCACGGTGAGCAGCTCGCCGCGCCCTTCGTGCAGGATCAGGTCGAGACGGAAGAACGGCTCCAGGCGGCCACCGAAGCGCGACTTCGGCTTCCGCGCGCCCTTGGCGATCGCGCCAATCCTTCCCCGCGTCTTCGAGTAGAGATGGAGGATGCGGTCGGCCTCGCCGTAACGGATGCTGCGCAGCACCACCGCCTCGGTCTTCAGCGTCGTTCCGGCCATAGCCGGTCTACGGTGAACGACGGGCCGGACGGCGCCTCCGCGGTTTCCGGCGCAGCCTGACCTGGCAGCTCGGGCAGTAGTAGGTCGAGCGGCCGGAGACGACGATGCGCACGATCGGGCTCTCGCAGCGCGGGCAGGGCCGGCCCTCGCGGGTGTGGACGAGGAACTCGTCCTGCATCGTGCCCTTCTCGCCGCGGCCGTCGCGGTAGTCGTCGATCGAGGCACCACCGCCGTCGATCCCAGCTTCCAGCGCGGCGACGATCGCGTCCCGCAGTGCCGCCAGGTGCTCGGGCTTCATCGAGCCGGCCGGGGAGAGCGGGTGCAGGCGCGCCCGGAACAGGGCCTCGTCGGCGTAGATGTTGCCGACGCCGGCGACCCCCGACTGGTCGAGCAGGAAGGACTTCAGCGGCGCGGTGCGGCCGGCGGCCATCTCTCCCAGGGCTTCGGGCGTGAAGTCGCGGGAGAGCGGCTCGACCCCGAGGCGGACGAAGCGGCCATCGAGGGCGGCGTCGTCGATCAGGAAGGCCTCGCCGAAGCGGCGTGGGTCGGTGAACCACAGCTGGCGCTCGTCGCCGAGCCGGAAGCGAGCGCGGAGGTGGCGCTCGGAGACCGAGCGCTCGCCCTCGTAGAGTCGCCGGCCCTCAGAGGGATCGAGCTTCTGCGCGCCCTCCACCAGGACCAGGTTCCCGGTCATCCGCAGATGCATGACCAGCGTCCGGGCACCTTCGAGCCCCAGCAGCAGGTACTTGCCCCGCCGGCCCAGCCCCTCGATCGTCGTCCCCGTAACCGCGCGCTCCAGCTCCGCCGGCGGAACGGGACGACACCAGCGCGCGTCGAGTACCTCCAGCGCCTCGATCTCGGTCCCCGCCAGCTCCGGATCGAGCTGCCGGCAAACAGTCTCCACCTCCGGCAGCTCGGGCACCCCCCAGTTCTACCCCATGCTGACTTCGCCTTTATCCGTGCTATGGGCCGGGAAAAGACGAAGTCAGCGGGAATGGGAGCGCGTCAGGTGGCGGTGGCGCGGGGGTGGGCCTTGAAGTAGGCGTCCTTTAGGTGCTCGCCGGAGAGGTGGGTGTACATCTGGGTGGTGGCGATGTCGGCGTGGCCGAGCATCTCCTGGACGGCGCGCAGGTCGCAGCCGCCCGCCAGCAGGTGGGTGGCAAAGCTGTGACGCAGGGTATGCGGGCTCATCTGACCCGCCAGGCCGGCGGCGCGGGCGTTGCGCTGGACGATCTTGTAGAGGCCTTGGCGGCTGAGCGGACCGCCCCTGAAGTTGACGAAGAGCTTCGACTCGTGGCGCTCGCCGATCAGCTTCGACCGTCCGCCGCGCAGGTAGGCGGAGATCGCCGCGATCGCCTTGCGGCCGAGCGGGACAAGGCGTTCCTTGCTGCCCTTGCCGCGGGCGCGCAGGAAC
Organism: Solirubrobacterales bacterium; assembly: GCA_036376915.1. Taxonomy (GTDB): domain Bacteria; phylum Actinomycetota; class Thermoleophilia; order Solirubrobacterales; family 70-9; genus VRUE01. The sequence continues at coordinate 7,285 of DASUZK010000057.1, read as the reverse complement.
CCCTCGTGGAGGTCGACGTCGGCGAGCTCCAGCCCGATCGTCTCCGAGGCGCGCAGCCCGCAGGCGTACATCACCTCCAGCAGGGCCCGGTCGCGCAGCGCGGCCGGCGCATTCCCCTCGGGGGCCACGAGCAGCTTCTGCACCTCGGCGTAGTTGAGGACCTGAGGCAGCTTCTTCGCCCGTCGCGGGGCGCTCAGCGCCGCGGTCGGGTCGTCGCCGATCAGCTCGTCGCGCCGCAGCTGCTTGTAGAAGGAGCGCAGGCAGGCGGCCTTGCGGTGCACGGTGGAAGAGGAGCAGGCTGGCCGCCCCTCCCCCGTCGCCAGCCCGGCGAGGAACTCGCTGATGTCCGCTGGCCCTGCGGCCAGAGCATCGATGTCGCGGGCGGCGAGGAACTCGCCGTACTGATGCAGGTCGGTTCGGTAGGCGTCCAGCGTGTTGCGCGAGAGGCCGCGCTCGAGCTCCAGGTAGGAGAGGAAGTCGAGGACCAGGCTCTCGAAGCGGGATTCGGTGTGCGGGGGCGATGGGGTGGCGACTGCCATGCGGCAGGGTTCCCTTTGGACTGCGGCAATCCTTGGTTGGCAAGGGACCGTGCGTATCGGCCGCGGGACCCGTCACGGCCTGAGGGGGCCTGCGGGCGGGGGCTGCGCCTCCGTTCTCGGCCCCCCTCAGGCCGCGCCACCCGCGGAGGATGCGGCTAGGGCGGTGCCCGATGCCAGGGCTGCCGCGAAGAAGAGGGGGTCCTCGGCGATGGTGCGGCCCATCGTGCGGGCGGGGAGTCCCGTTGTCTCGTAGCCGGAGAGGTCAGCTTGTGTCTCTCGGAGGCGGTGGCGCCAGCCTGCTGCGGTGGCGAGGATTGCGATCGGGACTGGGTCGCCGACCGGGACTGGGATCTCTACGGGGGCCAGGAGCATTTGGAGGACGGTGAGGGTGTGGTGGCTGACGGGGCGGTGGCGCTCGCGGGGGTCGGCGCTGGAGAGGCGCGGGGAGAGCAGGGTCGGGAGGCCGAGGGCGAGCGAGGCGTGGGCCGTGTCGAGGGCGGCGATGCCGCCGTGGCCGAGGCGCGTGTCGGAGCCGATGATGCCGGGGCCGGGGCCGGCGATTGCCGCGTCCCAGCCGAGGGACTGGGCCGCGGCATCGAGCGCACCCGCTACCGAGAGTGCCTCGTGCTCGCCCCCGTACGCCGGCGCCGCGGTGACGTGGCCGCAGAGCAGGCCACGCTCGCGCAGCTCGGCGACGTCGCGGCTGAACGAGCCCGGCAGCGCCCCTCCCCCCGTCTGCACGTAGCCCACCCTCAGCTCCGGGGCTGCCTGCGCCGCCGCCCAGGCCACCGGCGCCAAGTGCCCGTGCAGAGGGACCACCAGCACGGACATTGCCCCCCTCCCTCCTTCCGGTGCGCCTTTCCCCCGTATATCGGGGATAAGGCGCACCGGAAGCTCGATCGGGTCGATCGCGTGCTGGAGGGAGGTGTAGTTGAGCTTCATCACGTGCTCGCGGCTCTCGCCGCTCGTCTCCAGCCCGCGGGTGAGGTTGACGTGGACGACGTCGAAGCCGCCCGAGCCGAGGCCGAGGTCTCGAGCCTCGACGTTGACGACGACCTCGTCGCCCTCGCGCATCTCGCCGAGCAGGGCCGTGTCGGCCCAGGCCGCCCGGCGCTCACCGTCGACCTCGACCGTCAGCGGCTCCGTGCTGACGACCACGCCGCGGCGCAGCTTCAGCCGGCCGCTCACCGGACCACTAGGCCGCCGCCGCGACGATGCCCTCGCAGACCTCGAGCATCGCGTCGAGGTTGCGAGCGCTCACGGCCTCGTCGGGCGTGTGGTTGGCCTCGGTGCCGTTGGCGAGCAGGACGCAGTCGAAACCGTTCACGATCAGCGCGTTGGCGTCGCTGCCACCGCCGGTCGCGGTCCGCTCGGGCTCGAACCCGGCACTCCGCAACCCCGTCTCGGCCAGGGCCAGCGCCGGCGAGGAGGGAGCGATCCGGTAACCGCGGAAGAGCTCCTCGATCCGCACGTCGACGTCGCAGCCGTGCTCGCTGGCGCCCCAGGCGCAGGCGTCGCTGAGCGAGCCGGCCACCTCGGCCGCCCGGCCCGAGTCGAGGCTGCGCGCCTCTGCCACGATCGCGCAGTGCCCGGGGACGACGTTCCCCGAGGTCCCGCCCGCGATCACCCCGACGTTGGCGGTCGTCTCCTCATCGAGCCGTCCCAGCTCCATCCGCGCGATCGCCGCCGCGGCGGCGGCGATCGCGTTGCTGCCGTCCTCGGGCCGGATGCCGGCGTGCGCCTCGACCCCGTGGAAGTCGGCGAGCACCCGCTGCTGGGTCGGCGAGGTGACGATCACCTCGCCGATCGCGCTGGCGTGGTCGAGGACGAAACCGCGCTTCGAACGCAAGGCCGAGACGTCGAAGGCCTTGGCACCCCGCAGGCCCTGCTCCTCGGCGACGGTCAGGACCAGCTCGATCCCGACCGACGGCGGCTCGGCGACGTGACGCGCCACCAGCTCCATGAAGACCGCCACCGCCGCCTTGTTGTCCGCCCCGAGGATCGTCTCTCCGGCGCTGCGGAAGACCCCCTCGGACTCGACCACCTCGATCTGGCCCTTATGGGGGACGGTGTCGACATGAGCGCAGAACATCACCCACTCCTCGCTCTCCCCCGGCAGGCGGGCGAGGATGTTGCCCGCGCCCGCTTCGGCCGGCCCCGCGGCGTCGTCCTCGCTCACCTCGAGCCCGAGCGCACGCAGCTCGGCGGCGATCGTGTCCGCCACCTCGCGCTCCTCGCCCGTCGGGCTGCGAATCTCACACAGCCTTACGAACGTCTCATGCAACCGATCCACGATCGGACAGGCTAACCGGGAGCCTGGGACGGCTCAGTGCGACTGGCGAACGCCGGCTTCGCTGTCCTGAGCTTCTGCCTCCGGCAGCTCGCCGTCCTCGGCGGGACGCTCGCCCGCGTGCCGCGCCGCCGCGCCGACGAACTCGCGGAAGAGCGGCTCGGGGCGGTTCGGGCGGGAGTTGAACTCGGGGTGGAACTGGGAGGCGACGAAGAACGGGTGGCCGGGGAGCTCGACCATCTCGACCAGCCGCTCGTCCGGCGAGGTCCCGCCGCAGACCAGCCCCTCGTCCTCGAGCCGGCGGCGCAGCTGGTTGTTGACCTCGTAACGGTGGCGGTGGCGCTTGTAGATGACCGCCTCGCCGTAGATCTCGCGCGCCCGCGTGCCGTCGTGGAGCTTCACCGGGTCGGCACCGAGCCGCATAGTGCCGCCCATCTCGGAGACTTCCTTCTGCTCGGGCAGCAGGTCGACCACGGGGAACGGTGTCTCGGGATCGAACTCGGCCGAGTTGGCACCCTCCATCCCGGCGACCGCCCGCGCGAACTCGACCACCCCGATCTGCATCCCGAGGCAGATCCCCAGGTAGGGGATCGAGCGTTCGCGAGCGATCCGCGCCGCCGCGACCTTGCCCTCGATCCCGCGCTCGCCAAAGCCGCCCGGGATGAGGATCCCGTCGGCGCCCTCCAGTCGCTCGGGCTCGAAGTTCTCGGAGTCGACCAGCTCGACCTCGACGTTCGCGCCGTGGTGGATGCCGCCGTGCTCGAGCGCCTCGATCACCGACTTGTAGGCGTCGGCGAGCTGCACGTACTTGCCGACCAAGGCGATCCGCACCTTGCCCTCCGCCGTGTCGGCGCGGCGGATCATCGCCTCCCACTCGGCTAGGTCGGGCGCCGGGGCCTCCATGCCGAAGTGGTCGAGCACCAGGTCGTCGACGCCCTCGGCGCGGAAGACCAGCGGCACCTTGTAGATGTTGTCGACGTCGTTGGCCGAGATCACCGCGTCGACCGGCAGGCTGGCGAAGAGCGCGATCTTCTCGCGGATCTCGCGGTCGAGCCGCCCCTCGGAGCGGCAGACCAGCGCGTGGGGCTGGATCCCGATCCGCCGCAGCTCGTTGACCGAGTGCTGCGTCGGCTTCGTCTTCAGCTCGCCGGCGTGGCCGACGTAGGGCACCAGCGTCAGGTGGACGAACATCGACCGCTTCGCCCCCAGGTCGGTGTTGAGCTGGCGGATCGACTCGAGGAAGGGCAGCGACTCGATGTCGCCGACCGTGCCGCCGATCTCGGTGATGACGAAGTCGACCGCCTGGGACTCGGCGACGATCAGGATCCGGTTCTTGATCTCGTTGGTGATGTGCGGGATCACCTGCACCGTGGCGCCGAGGTAGTCGCCGCGGCGCTCGCGGTTGATAACCGAGTTGTAGACGGCGCCGGCGGTGACGTTGGAGGCACGCGAGGTGTTCTCGTCGGTGAAGCGCTCGTAGTGGCCGAGGTCGAGGTCGGTCTCCGACCCGTCCTCGGTGACGAAGACCTCGCCGTGCTGGAACGGGCTCATCGTCCCCGGGTCGACGTTGATGTAGGGGTCGAACTTCTGCAGCTGGACCCGGAAGCCGCGGGAGACGAGGAGACGCCCGATCGAGGCCGCGGCGATCCCCTTTCCGAGAGCCGAGACCACCCCGCCGGTGACGAAAATGAACCTCGTATCTCCTTGGGAGGGCCGACTCATGCTCTGCCGAGCGAGTCTAGCCATCGCAGTGGCGGAACCGATTCGATCGCCGCCGAGATCGAACGCAACTCTCCGTAAATGGTCAGTCCGGCGACGGCGGCGAGAGCGATCAGACGGGCGTCGGCGCCCAGCGTGGTCAGCAACCAGACCCCGGCGACCGCGCCGAGCAGGTTGGAGCCGGTGTCCCCGAGCATCGCCCGCTCGCGCAAGGTGAACCAGGCGCCGACCGCCACCGGCCCGGCGAAGATCCCCAGCAGCTCCAGCGGTGCGAAGGTCCAGGCGCCGAGGCAGAGCCCGGCCCCGAGCAGCGCCAGACCCTTCTCCGCCCGTCCCGGCCGCAGGTCGAGCAGGTTGAAGGCGTTGGTGGCGAGGATCAGCAGGGCGACGTCGGCGAGGTAGCGCCAGGACTCCAGCCCACGCCCGGAGACGACGTAGGCGGCGAGCGCCAGCGCCCCCAGTGCCTTCACCGCCCCGGTCGAGAGGCTGCCGCGGCGCAGGGCTCCGGCGTGCCCGCGCCAGCCGCGCGGCGCCCCCGCCGCCTCCCCCCGCCCCAGCGAGTCGTCGAGGAAGCCGAGGAAGGCGATTCCCAGCAGGTAGGGCATCCAGCGGCGCAGCTCCGGGACGAGCAGGTCGAGGTCGGCGCGGTCGTCGAGGAAGGCGAGCGGCGCCAGCGCGACCAGCGCCGCCGTCGCCAGCACCGCGCCCAGCGGGAAGGCAAGCGAAGCGCCGCGATAGTTCTCGCGCACCAGGCCGGCGTCGAAGAGCCCGCGCACGCCCGCCGGCACGACGAGCAGGGCGACCGCGATGGCGACCGGGAATCCGACCCAGGTCACTGAGTATCCATTTGTTCGCGCCCCGACCGCCTCGGACTCGAACGACCGGAGATCACCGAGACGGTCGGGGCGCTCACGGCGACCCCACCGGCGGCAGCAGGTCCGGCAGCAGGCGATCGGCCGAGCCCTTGACCCCGAAGCTGCCCTTGGCGCCGAGCAGGGCGAAGACCGTCGCGACCTGGCCCGCCGCGAGCTCGACGTCGTCGACGCTGGTCAGGTCGTTGCCGTTGAAGAAGGAGACCGAGGACGACTCGGCGTCGGAGGTCTCGACGCCGACGGCGGGCGTGCGGGTGCCGGCGATGCCGGCGATCAGCGCCGATTCGAGCCTGCTCGCGTTGGCGCGCTGCACCTTGCCCATCTCTTCGGGCACGTCGCGCACGACCACGACCCCGTCGAGCGCGCCGAAGTTGCCGCTCGCCCGGGAGAAGAGGTGGCCGCGCACGAGCTCGGGCAGGGTGCCGCCGCGGACGATCTGCCGTCCCAGTCCGACGCCGAAGGCGGTGAGCACCTCGGGGTCGCGACGCAGGGCGGCGAAGCGCGTCTTCGAGAGATCGCCGGCCAGGCCGCGCAGGTCGACCGGCTCGCGCACCACGCCGACGCCGACCAGCCGCGCCCCGGTCGGTCCCAGCGCGTCCTCGATCGCCGCCGAGGCCTCGCCCGGCAGGTCGCCGAGGGCGAGGACCCCGATCCGCCGGCCGGAGAGCCGGTCGCTCACCAGCGCCGGGTAGACGCCGCTGGCAAACTCGTCGGAGCGCGCCAGTTCGTCGCTCAGCTCGTCGGCCCGGTCGCGGGCGTCCTGCAGGTTGCCGGTGAGGCTGCGCTCGAGATCCCGGCGCGTGTTGGTCAGCGCGTCGCCGCCGAACTCGGCGCCGATCAGGATCCCGATCGCGAGGGCGAGGAACACCGCGATCAGGGAGGTCGCGTGGTATTTGGCGCTGTAGCCCACGGCGGCAGGCTACCTGGGCGACGCTAGATGGCTGAACCCACGGCCGCGTGTGACTGGGGGCGCGCGTGGCCGAGCAGATCGAGGACGCAGGGTGCCACCTTTGGCGGCGCCAAGGACAAACCCGAGGACGCAGAGATGCGCAGCGCCATGCGCGTCATCCAGGCGTGCGAGCTCGTGGGTCAGCCATCTAAAGCCCGAACCAGATCTTGATCTTCAGCCAAACCAGGTCGAAGAGGTCGCTGAGCGCTGGCGAAGTGATCACGACGATCGCGAACAGGATCGCGAAGGCTGCCATGAAGAGGACGAGCGGGCCGAAGGGGGAGCTCGGGTTGTAGAGGCGGCTCACGCCCTTCGCGTCGACCAGCTTCTCGCCGATCCGCAGCCGCGTGAGGAAGGTCGAGGACATGCCGCCGCGCTTGCGGTCGAGGAACTCGATCAGGTTGAAGTGCGCGCCGACGCTGACGATCAATGCCGCCCCCTTCTCGAAGGCCATCAGCATCGCGACGTCCTCGCTGGTGCCGGCGGCGGGCAGCACGGTGTGGCCGAGGCCGAGGTCGAGCAGGCGCTGCCTCCCCGGGGCGCGCCCGTCGGGATAGGCATGGACGACCAGCTCCGCCCCGCAGCGCAGCGCCTCGTCGCCGGCGGAGTCCATGTCGCCGAGGATCAGGTCCGGCTTCATCCCCGCCTCCAACACCGCCTCGGCGCCGCCATCGACGGCAATCACCAGGGGGCGCACGTCGCGGATGTAGGCGCGCAGCGCCTGCAGGTCGCGGCGGTGGTGCTCGCCGCGGACGACGATCAGTACGTGGCGGTCGCGGAAGGAAGCGCGCGTCGGCGGGAACTCGACGCTGCCGGTGAGGAGGTCGGTCTCCTGGCGCACATGGGCGACCGTGTTCTCGGCGAACTCGGCGAGCGCCTCGTCGACCCGCTCGCGCTGCTCGTCGAGTTGGATCTC
>DASUZK010000056.1:0-7035 GCA_036376915.1 Solirubrobacterales bacterium | reverse complement strand
GCCGAGGGCCTCGACGAGGACCGCAGCGAGCTCGTCTCCAACTACGGTCGCTACAACCAGCGCCTCTTCAAGGTCGAGATCGTCGAGCCGCCGCCGGCCTGCCGCCGCACCGACCTCCGCCTCACCGTCGACTACCCCGAGGACCTGATCCTCTGCCGCGCCGTCTACGAGGAGCTGGCCGCGAGCGCCCCGCTCTTCGGGCTGGCCGAGATCGTCTCCTTCCTCGACCGGCGCCCGGACCTGACGCAGCTCGTCGCCAGGTTCGTCCACGACGCCCCGATCTGGGACGGAGCGCCGCAGCGGGCAGCAGGGTGAGCGCGACCTCCAGCGGCACCGGGCAGGGCAAGCACCTGCTCGGCAAGGGCTCGATCTACACCTTGGGGTCGGTCCTGCAGCTCTCGGGCTCGGCGCTCGCGATCCCCATCGTCACCCGCCTGCTCGACCCGGCCGAGTACGGGACGGTGGCGCTGGCGCTGACGATCCAGCTCTTCGTCACCACGCTCTCGGCGCTCGGCGTGCCCGCCGCTCTGACCAGGACCTACTTCGAGACCGAGGCGGACGGCAAGTCGACCGCCCGGGAGCTGATCGTCAGCACCGCGGTGCTCGGCCTCGGCGGGACCGCGCTGGGGCTGTTGACCGCGCTCGTCTGGGCGCCGCTGCTGGTCCCCGACGAACCGGCGGCGGTGATGCTCGGCATCGCGATCGCCCTGCCCGGGGCGGTGATCACCGCTTCGCTGGCGCTGCTCCGGGTCCAGGAACGGCCGGTTCAGTTCATCTGCATAACCCTCGTCGCCAACTTCGGCGCCCAGATCCTCGGCATCGCCGGGCTGCTGGTCGACCGCAGCCCAGTCGCCTACCTGCTCGGCTACGGGAGCGCGATGGCGATCGCGGCACTGGGCGCGGCGACCCTCACCGGCGCGGTCCGCACGCGGCCGGCGCCCCGTCCCGCCCTGCGCGGCGCGATCGCCTACGGGCTGCCGACCGTCCCCCACACGCTCTCGGTCTTCGTCCTCGCGCTCGGCGACAGGCTGGTGATCCAGATCGTCTCCGGGCTCAGCGCCGTCGGCCAGTACCAGCTCGCCTACGCGGTCGGCGGCCTGGGGATGAACTTCCTCTCCTCGCTGCAGAACGCCTGGGTGCCGATCACCTTCGGAGCCGAGGAGCACCTGCGCTGGCGCTCGCTGGCGGAGACGGCGGCGCTGGTGACGCGGCTGGCCGCGCTCACCTGCGGCACGATCGCGCTGCTGGCGCGGCCGCTGCTCTCGATCGTGGCGCCCTCGGACTACGACCCCGGCTTCCTCGCCGAGATCACTGCGGTCCTTGCCCTCTCGACCCTGCCCTGGGCCACCTACCTGCCGCGCAGCCAGGTGCTCTTCTGGACCAAGCACACCAAGCCGCTGGCCTGGATCACCCCGGCGGCGGCGATTCTCAACCTGGCCCTGGTGGCGCTGCTGCTGCCGCCCTTCGGCCTGATCGGCGCGGGCGTCGCCACGGTGCTGGCGATCGGCTTCCAGGCCGCGGCGATGGACGTCGCCGCGTCTCGCGTCGCCGACGTGCCCTGGCGCTGGCCCTCGGAGGCCGCCCACTACGCGCTCGGGGCTGCCCTCGTCGCCCTCGCTCTCGCCCTGCCCGGCAGCTTCGCCGGCGACGCCGTCCGCGTCGCCCTCGCCTGCCTCGCCGGCCTGGCGCTGCTTGCCGTCGTCTTCCGCGAGGTTCGCCCGCGCAGGGCAGCGGCGCTCAGTGACTCGGCTTGACGGCGACGAACACCACGTCCTCGCGTTCGGTCGCGTTGCCGTCCTGCAGCGCGTAGCGAGCGCGGTCGGCGGGGTCGAGCTCCTCGGTGTAGCGGCGTTCGGTCACCTTGAAGCCGGCGCCGGTCAGCCGCTCGCGGATGTCGCGCCCGTAGACACGCACGTGGTTGTGCTGGTTGAAGGCGCGCAGCCGCTCCTCGGGGGAGACGATCGAGGGGTCTTCGTAGGTCTCGGCCCGCTCGAAGTCGACCGGCTGCATGAAGTAGGCGGTGCCGCCCGGGCGCAGGGTGCGGAAGACCTCGCTCATCGCCCGCCGGTCGTCGGGGACGTGCTCGAGCACGTGGCTGCAGATGACCGTGTCGAAGGAGCCCTCCGGGTGGGGGATGGCGGTGATGTCGACCACCTCCATCGCCACCCCGGGCTCGATGTCGGCGCTGAGGTAGTCGACCCCCGGCATCGCCTCGATCGCCGCGGCGATGCTCGGCTCGGGGGCGAAGTGGAGCACTCGGTGGCTCCCCTCGGTCAGGCCGCTCTCATCGCGCAGGAAGAGCCAGAGCGCGCGCACGCGCTCATAGGAGCCGCAGCGCGGGCACTGCACGTCGCGGCGGCCGCGCCCGTGGCGCATGCGGCGGAACCTGCCGCCGCAGACCGGGCACTCGAGCCGGCGGCCCTTGTAGAGGAGGGGGTGGCCGTAGGCCCTGCGCAGGATGTTGGTCACTGGAGGAGCTCCTCGATCCGGTCGATCACGCCTTCGGCGTAGAAGGCCGGCATGCGAGCACGGACCCGCTCGCGCGCCTCGGTGCGGGCATTCTCGTCGCCGAGGGCGGCGAGGAGGCGCTCCGCCATCGCCGCGGCGTCGTCGACTCCGAAGAGCAGGGGGTAGTCCTCGCCCAGCACGGCCTTGTTCGCCGCCAGGTCGGAGGCGGCGATCACGCGGTCCCAGGCGCCGGCCTCGAGCAGGGCGTTGGACATGCCCTCGCTGCGGCTCGGCAGGACGTAGACGTCGTGGCTGCCCAGCAGGGCGGCGACGTCGGCGACCCAACCGGTGAAGGTGACCGTCTCGCGCAGCCGCGGCGATGCCGCCACCGTTCTCTTCAGCTCGTCCTCGACCGGGGGCCAGAGCGAGCCCCAGCCCTCGGCGCTGCCGGCGATCGTCAGCCGCGCCCCGGGAACGCGGTCGAGCACCAGCTCCCAGGCGTCGAGCAGCCCCTCCAGCCCCTTCTGCCCGGTCAGCCTGCCGGTGAACAGCACTCGCGGCTCGCCGCTCAGCGGTGGCGCCTCGACTTCCTCGACGGGAGTCGGCACCACGGCCAGCCGGTCCTCCGCGACGATCGCCCGCAGCTCTTCCGCCGCCGCCGGGGTCTGCCCGACCAGGTAGCCGGCGCGGCCCAGAAGCGCCCGCCGCAGCGGCCAGAGGCGCGAGGCCTGAAAGTGCTCGACCTCACCGTTGCGCCCGCTGGAGAAGTTGAAGCCGACGTAGCGCTGGCCGGTGAGGGTGGCGCAGGTCGCGGCGACGATCCCCTGCGAGGCGAGTTCGAGCGATATGTACGGGGCGCGGCGCCCGCGCAGCAGGGCGAGCGGGATCGCGAGGACGAGGAAGGCGATCGCGCCCAGGCGGTGGCCGAAGCCGGGAATCTCGATCAGGTCTGCCCCGCCTACTCGCGACCGCGCCAGCCGCCGCCCCTCGGCGTCGCGAGCGATCACCGTCACCTCCCAGCCCCGCTCGGCGAGCCCGGTGGCGATCGTCCGCGTGTGCTTGGCGGCGCCGCCCTCGTGGGAGGGCGACGGCGTCACCATCACGACCCGGCCCGCCATCTCAGCCCGCGCCCCGTTCGCCGAGCAGGCGCTCGTAGAGCTCGAAGTAACGCTCGACGCAGGTCTCCATCCGGTTCTCCTCGGCAGCCGCGCGCCCGGCGGCCCCCATCCGGGTGGCGGCGCCGGGGTCCTCGAGGATCGCGATCAGCGCCCGCGCCATCGCCGCCGGGTCGCCCGGCGGGACCAGCTCACCCGTCACGCCCGGCCAGACCAGCTCCCTTATCCCGTCGACCCCGGTCGCGACCACCGGCAGGCCCGCTCCCATCGCCTCCAGGACCGCGATCCCGAGCGGCTCGTAGTGGGAGGCGAGGGCGAAGACGTGCGCCTTGGCGAGCCAGGGCCAGACGTCGGCCTGGGGGCCGGGGAGCTCGACCCGCTCGGTCAGGCCCAGCTCGCCCACCAGGCGCCGCGCCGCGGGCAGCTCAGGGCCGTCGCCGAGCAGCACCAGCCGCGCCTCGGGGGCTCGCCGCGCCACCGTGGCGAAGGCCTCGATCAGCACCGGGTGCCCCTTCTGGGCGCGGAAGTTGGCGGTGCAGACGATCGTCGGGCGCGGGTCCTTGCGCAGCTGCAGCGGCGTTCCCGACCAGCCGTTGCGGATGCAGGTGACGCGCCGCGACGGGTAGCCGTAGGTCTCGAGCAGGAAGTCGCGCACCGCTTCCGAGCAGGCGACGACGTGGTCGAAGCGCTTGCCGGCGCGGCGGTCGAGCACTTCTCCCAGCCGACGGTCCGAGGCCTGGAAGTGGTTGCCGTGCTGATGGCTGAGGATGCGCAGCCCGCCGCTGGAGCGCGGCAGTGCCGCGGCGAGGACGAGGGCGTGGACGAGGTAGACCTGGGTCAGGTCGGGGGCCAGCTCGCCGAGGCGCCGGCGGGCCCAACGCATCGTCGCCGGCAGGGCGACGGGACGGGGGCCCGGCGCCGGGAACGCCTCGTAGCCGAACTCGGCGCAGCGCTTCGCCAGCTCCTCCTCGCCGGAGCGGGCGAAGGGATTGAGCACAGCCTGCTCCCAACCCCGCTCGGCGCCGCCTCGCAGCAGTGCCACCATCACCGCCTCGCCACCGCCGAAGCCGCTGGGGGTGCTGATCATGTGGACGATGCGGGGCACGTCTCAGCGAGCCGTCCCGGCAGCCTCGCGGGGAGTCGTCAGCCAATCGCCGAGGTCGCGGCCGAGCAGGCGCGAGACGCTCTCCACCTCGGCGGCGAAGGTAGTCGCCAGCCCGGCGCGCACGGCCGGGTCGACCGGGGGCGGGGCGTCGCCGGCGGTGTTGGCGGCGAGCACCCCCTCGGCGACCCGTCGCCGCAGCGGTTGCGGGGTGAGGCGGCGGACCAGCCGTCGCGCCAGCGGCGGCGGATCGGTGAGCAGAGCGCTGAGGCGACGGCTGCGGGCCCGCCGCGCCCGGTTGACGCGGAGCTCGGAGGGATCTGGGCCCCCGGTCGCCTCCTCCGGCGCGGGCGCCGGCAGCTCGAGGAAGGAGCGCAGGGCGTCCATCGTCGCCTCGGGGTCGGCGCGGAAGTCGTCGTAGACGACGACGTGGCAGCTCGAGCGGCCGAAGGCGTCGAAGTAGCGCCGCACCTGCTCGGCGTAGCGGTAGACGTGGGTGTAGAGCAGCATCCAGGGGTGGGCGCAGCGGCGCGGCATGCGCCGGCCCCCGGCGCGGTCGGCCTCGGCCGCGAGCGCCTCGCCGAGGTCCTCGATCTCCTCCAGCCCGTAGTAGAGGCAGTGCCGGTGCAGGGACGGGATCGCGTCGAGCGGGTTGCGCAGAGCGATCACGATCCGTGCCTCGGGCACGGCGGCGCGGATCTCCCCCGCGGCGCGCTCCGAGCAGAGGTAGCCGACCGAGGAATCGGCCAGCCGCGCGCCCGCCGGTGCGGCTTCGAACTGGGCGTGGTACTCGGCGGAAGAGAGGCGAGGCTGCGTCGTGGCGAGGTCAGAGCCGAAGAAGTAGAGGTCCTTCGGGGCACCGAATACGCCTGGGCCGCGTCTGAGCAGCTCGTAGATCGTCCCCGTCGCGCACTTAGGTGCGCCGACCAGAATGAAGTCGGGCCAGCGTGCCATCGCGCACGAACCCTAGACGGTGGTTCTTATGGGGGATGCCGGTCCCCCTCCCCAAAACGCTCGGCAGGAGCCTCGCTGGAGTGTTTTGGGGAGGGGGACCGGCATCCCTTCAACCGTTGCCTAGGCACTCGCGGTAGATCTCGGCGAGCTCGCTGCCTACTGTTTCGGCGCTGTAGCGGGTGCGGACGGTGGGATTGCCCCAAAGGCTGGGGCTGTTTGTGTGGCGTCGTCGGTGGGCTTCCTCCAGACCTGCCATCAGAGCTCGCGCCCCTGCCTCTGGGTCGCCCGGGTGGCCGTGCCAGCCTCCTAGGGCTTCGATCAGGTCGGCTGTGGGGCCGGGGGGGACGATGCCGACGATCGGGACGCCGGCTCCCGTGTAGTCGACGATCTTGGCGTGCAGGTCGACGCTGCGGGCGGCGTCGGTCTCGGTCACCAGCAGTAGCTCGGACTCGCGCATCGCCACCAGCGAGGCGCGGTAGTCGACCGGGGGGGATACCTCGAGCAGGCCGTCGGGAAGGGTTCGGGCGGCGCCCTCCAGCATCGCCGGGCTGATCAGCCCGAGCAGGTCGACGCGCAGCGCGGCGAGCGCGCCGGGTCGCTGCCGCTCCATCTCCAGCAGGGCGCGGAAGAGCGGTTCGGGGTGGCGGTTCCAGCGCAGGTTGCCGACGTGGCGGGCGAGGACCCGCGAGTCGCCGGGCTCCGAACCCTCCGCGGCTCCGCCTTCGAACAGCTCCGGCATGAAGCAGTGCGGCACGTGGCGGGTCTTGGCGCGGACCGTCTCGGGGTAGCGCCCGATCGTGTACTCGGCCGCCGTCGCCGAGGTGAAGACGAGCCGGTTGGCGGCCTCGACCACGCGCGCCTCCTTGCGCTCGTTGATCCAGCGCACCCGGCGCGCGTCGCCGCGGGTCGGGTTGCCGACCCAGGGGTCGCTGAAGTGGGCGACCCAGGGCGGTCGCCGGCGCAGGCGCAGAGGCACCATGTGGATCGAGTGGAACTGGCCGCGCGTTACCAGCAGGTCGTACTCCTCGAGCGAGCGCCGCCGCAGCTCCCGCAGCACGCGGCCGTTGAGGAAGGTGAGCGCGTCGGGCCGCTCGCTGAGGAACGGAACCCGCCCGTGCGTCCGCAGCAGCAGCGGCATGCCGGGACGGCGCAGCCGGGTCACCGGTCCGAACGCCCCCTCGACGTACTCGTCGAGGCTGTGGTCGGCGGGCAGCCGCCAGAGGCCGGGCTCGGCCGCGATCACGTCGACCTCGGCCCCCAGGTGCCCGCTCACCTTCGCCGCCACCTGCGCCTCGATCAGCGGCACCGGCGGGAAGCAGTAGGAGAGCAGCAGGATCCGCATCGTGGGCGAGGATTATGCCCCTGCCACCCCCTTCCGGTGCGCCTTTGCCCCGATATACGGGGCAAAGGCGCACC
>DASUZK010000055.1:0-6609 GCA_036376915.1 Solirubrobacterales bacterium | reverse complement strand
GCCTGGTCGAGCAGCTGGTCCGCGTTGCCGTAGAAGAGGCCGTCGGCGAGGCCGTTCCAGCCGACCTGGGCGACGAGGCCGATGAAGAGGATGCCGGTGAAGCCGGCGATGCCGTGGGCGGCGAGCACGTCGAGCGTCTCGTCGACCCGGGTGCGCGGCCGCCAGGCGATCAGCGCGTAGCAGGGCAGCGCCCCGAGGAAGCCGAGCACCATCGCCCATCCGGGGCTGATGAAACCGCCCGCTGGGGTGATCAGCACGCAGCCGACGATGATCGCGGTGGCGGCGCCGATCGCCGTCACCTTGCGGTTGCGGATCAGGTCGAGGACGAACCAGGTGATCAGGGCGCAGGCCGGGGTGATCAGCGTGTTGGTGAAGGCGAGCACGCTGTTGGTGCCGGTGTTGAAGCCGCTGCCGCCGTTGAAGCCGAACCAGCCGAACCACAGCAGGCCGGCGCCGAGCAGCACGTAGAGCGCGTTGTGGGGGAGCAGGGCCAAGCGGCCGTAGTCCTTGCGCGAGCCGACCACCAGCGCCGCCGCCAGGGCAGAGAAGCCGGAGGCCATCTCGACCGGCACGCCGCCGGCGAAGTCGAGCGTGCCGCGCTCGGCCAGCCAGCCGCCGCCGAAGGCCCAGTGGGCGAGCACCGCGTAGACGACCACTGACCAGAGTGCCGCGAAGACGAGGAAGGCGCCGAAGCGCATCCGCTCGACCACGGCACCGGAGACCAGCGCCACGGTGATGATGCAGAAGGTGGCCTGGAAGGCCATGAAGAGGAGGTGGGGGATGGTCGATTCGGCGTTGCGCGGTTCCAGGTCGACGCCCTCGAGGCCGACGAAGCCGAGGCCGCCGATCAGGTCGCCGGTGCCGTCGAAGGCGAGCGAGTAGCCGACCAGCGCCCAGGTGACCATCGCCACGGCGATCGCCGCGACGCACATCATGAAGGTGTTGAGCGTGTTCTTCGCGCGCACCAGGCCGGCGTAGAAGAGGCCCAGGGCCGGGGTCATCATCAGCACCAGTGCGGTCGCGGCCATCATCCAGGCGGTGTCGCCGGTGTCGATCGCAGCGGTGAGGGGAAGCGCGCTCATCGCTTGTCCACCGGCGTCACGGCGCCGTGGTCGGTCTCGCCGGTGCGGATGCGCACGGCGCGATCGAGGGGCAGGACGAAGATCTTGCCGTCGCCGACGTGGCCGGTGCGGGCGCCCTCGCAGAGCGCGTCGACCGTCGGCTGCACGAAGTCGTCGGAGACCGCGATCTCGAAGCGCACCTTCTCGGCGAGACCCATCTGCACGGTCGTGCCGCGGTAGGTCTCGACTCGCTCCAGCTCGCCGCCGTGCCCCTGCACGCGGCTGAGCGATACTCCCCGCACCTCGGCGCGGTAGAGGGCCTCGAGCACGTCGTTCGCCTTCTCCGGGCGCACGATGCCGACCACGAGTTTCACGCGTCCTCCCTTCCCATGCGGGCGCGAGCCTATAGACATTTTCGGCGGCGGGTCAAGCCGGCTCGTTGCGCCTCTTACACTGGACCGATGCCCGCGGAGCCAGGCGAGACCACTTTCACCCTGTATAGGCGCGGGATCGAGCTGCTCGAGGAGGAGGACTTCGAGGAGGCGGCGGCGCCGCTCGAGGAGGCGGCGCGGCGGGCGCCGGAGAAGTCCTCGGTGCGCGAGGCGCTGGGCCGCGCCTACTTTCGCTCCGGCCGCTTCGCCGCCGCCGCGGTCGAGTTCAGGGCCGTGGTCGAGCGCCACCAGGTGAACGACTATGCGCACTTCTGCCTCGGCCGCGCCCTGGCCAAGACCGGCGAGACCGAGCGCGCTCGCCACCACCTCGCGCTCGCCTCCAACCTGCGGCCGGACCGGCGCGATTACAGCTTCTACCGCGCGATGCTTTAGGCCACTTTTTTGTCTTCGCCCTCATCTCGAAGTCGGGCGGGAAGGTCGGCGGCGATCGTGGTGCCCTCGCCGGGCACGCTCTCCAGGCTCAGGGCCCCGCCCGCCAGCTTGACCCGTTCGCGCATGCCCACCAGGCCGAAGCCGTCGGTCCTGGCGTCGAGATCGAAGCCGCGTCCCCGGTCGGAGACACGCACCTGCAGGATTTCGCCGCTCTCGGTCACCTCGACCATGGCGCGGTCGGTCTCCCCGTGCTGCGCCACGTTGTTGAGCGCCTCCTGGACCAGCCGGTAAGCGGTGTCCTCGATCTCGCCAACCAGGCGGCGCTCCCTGCCGCCTCCCGGGAAGTCCAGGTGGAGGTTCATCTCGACCTCGATCGCGTTGCTGGCGCTGAGGCGTTCGGCAAGCGCTTCCAGGGCGGCACCGAGGCCCAGCTCGTCGAGCGTGGTCGGGCGCAGGTCGGCGATCAGGCGGCGCATCTCGGCGATCGCGTCGTCGACCTGTTCGATCCCCTGCGAGAGCAGCCGCTCGGTCTCCTCGGAATCGCTGCGCCTGGCGGCGGAGAGCAGCACGCGCAGGCCGGCGAGGCTCTGCAGGGAATCGTCGTGCAGCTCCCGTGCCCAACGACCGCGCTCGCGCTCGGTCGCGGCGATGCTTTCGCGGGTGCGGTCCTCGGCGACCGTCTGTGCCGTGGCGACCGCGGTCGCCGCGCTGGCGGCGAAGGAAACCAGGACCTGCTCGTCTTCGTCGCTGAAGCCGGTTTCGCGACCGAGCGGGTCGAGCGCGACCAGAACGCCGAGGGTCTGGCCGCGGAAGACGAGCGGCACGAGCAGCGCCGTGACGCCCGCCTCCGGGCTGCCCGGCCGCGCCATCAGGCTCGGATCGAGATCCTGGATGCGTCGCGGCTCCCGTGCTTCCAGCACCTGGCCGGGGATCGAGCCGCCGATCGGGATGCGCGACTGGGCGAAGTCGTCAGCGTGCTCGCCGGCGACCGAGGCCGGGGCGAGGTCGTCGTCGTCGCGCAGCAGGATCAGCAGCGTGCGCGCATCGACCAGCGCCCGGGCGCGCTTGACGGCGATCTCGAGGATCCGCTCGAGGTCGGTCTCACCGCCGACCGCGCGGGTGATCTCGGTCGTCGCTTCCAGTCGGTGCACGGCGCGCTCCATCTCGTCGCGCTGGCTCTCCACGCTGTGGTACAGGCGCGCGTTCTCGACCGCTATCGCAGTCCACTCGGCGAGGATCATCGCCGAGTGCTCGTCGGCGTCGTCGAACTCGCCCTCTTCCTTCTCGGTCAGGTAGAGGTTTCCCCAGGCGTGGCCGCGGATCATCACCGGAACCCCGAGGAAAGTGGTCATCGGCGGGTGGGCGGGGGGGAAGCCGTAGGAGCGTGCGTGGTGGCCGACGTCGCCGAGGCGCAGGGGCCGCGGCTGCTCGATCAGCAGGCCGAGGACGCCGCGCCCGCGTGGCAGGTTGCCGATCGCGCGCCGCGTCTCTTCGTCGACGCCGTGGGTGATGAAGCGCTCCAGCTCGTGGCGGTCCTCGTCGAGCACGCCGAGGGCCGCGTAGCGGGCGCCGGTCAGCTCGCAGGCAACCTCGAGGACACGGCGGAAGACGACCTCGGGGTCGAGCTCAGCCATGAGACTGCGGCCCACCTCGATCAGCTCGCGAAGTCGCGGCTCGTCGAGCGCGCTGCTGTCGTAACCCTGTGCCATCTCAGCCCTTCCCAATCGAGCCTTTTCGGCCAAATGATCCTATCGCCTGCGCCTGTATGGTCAAACGAATTGAACTCAAGCTGAAGTTCGCGGTAAAACACCGATGCCCGGCGGTCTCGCGCGGGGTTAGATGGTGGGGCCATGGACTCAGCCGAGAGAGATGCCGTCGCAGGTAATGTCGCCACCGTGCGCGACGAAGCAGCTTCGGGGACGAAGGACACCTCGGAAACGACGATCGTCCTTGCCGACGACCACACGGTTATGCGCAGCGCTCTGCGCATGCTGCTCGACGCCGAGCCGGGCTTCGAGGTGGTGGCGGAGGCCGGCGACGCCGAGACGGCGGTCCGTTACGTTCGCGGCCACAAGCCGACGGTCCTGATCCTCGACCTCAACATGCCGGGACGGTCCAGCCTCGAGGCGGTTCCCGACATCCAGGAGGCCTCGCCGGGCACCGAGATCGTCGTGCTGACGATGCAGAACGAGCCCGCCTTCGCCCGCCGTGCCCTGCAGGCCGGGGTCCGCGGCTACGTGTTGAAGGAGGCCGCGGATGCCGAGCTCGTCCAAGCCGTCCGCAGCGCCGCCGCCGGGGACACTTACCTGCAGCCGACCCTCGGGGCTCGGTTGGCGGCCGGTGCGGATGCCCGCCAGGCCGACGAGCTGAGCGATCGCGAGCGCGACGTGCTCCGGTTGATCGCGCTGGGGCATACCAACGCAGAGGTTGCGGAGCAGCTCTTCATCAGCATTCGCACCGTGGAGAGCCATCGGGCGCATATACAGCAGAAGCTGGGGCTTTCGAGTCGCGCGGAGTTGGTTCGTTATGCGTTGGAGCGGGGGCTCGTCGAAACCTGAGTGTGTTCCGGCGGGGCTGTATGTAGGGCAGGCCCCTGGCGTTCCGGCGAAGCGCTCAGGTGAGCAGTGGGATCACGCAGCGGAATTTGCGCGTGCTGGTCGAAACAGTGAAGCCGACCACGCCACTCGCAGAGACCGTCACCACTGCGTATTCGTTTGGGCCGGTCATATTTGTGATGTCTTCGCTCCACTCATCGTTTGCGTCGAGGTTGATGCCGGGCTTTTGGGCGAAGGCGGCTAGTTGCAGGGCGTCGGGGAGGGTGCCGCCTTGGGTTGCGCAGGAGGCGGCTGCCGCGGGGGCGCTGATTGCTGTTTCGCTGGGGGAGGTTTGCCAGCAGGCTCCGGCGAAGGCTTGGGTGCCGGGGAGGCAGCCGGCGGAGTAGCCGTTCACTTTGCTGGCGGTGACCGCGTTTACGGCGTTGAGGGCGGTCTGGGCGTCGACGGCGCTCTGGGCGGTGTCCGCCGTTTCGGCGTGGGCGGCGTTGGGCACCTGGCCGAGGCTGAGCTCGTTGATTTCGGCGCCGGTGATCGGGCCGGAGTGCTGGCCGAGCGCGGAGAGCACGCCGGGCTTCAGCCGGTTCGCCGCCACCGAGGCCGGTTTCAGGCGGTTGCCCGGCAGCGACTTGACCTTGATCGCACGGCCGCTGAGCTTGGCCTTCTGGGCGGCGTAGACGGTGCCGCCGAGCGTGACGAACAGCGCCAGCGCCGCGACCGCAAGCGCCGGCGACGGCAACCTCATCCCTCTTCTCATCGCTTCCCCCCTTGCTAGGAACAACAATGTCTGCGGCGAGCCTAGGCCGGGGTGGGGGGAGGGCCAAGAATGGTGGACGAACGTTCAGCGATCGAGATTTGCGACCCGCGGGCCGGCGTCGCGACCGGCCCGCGGGTCAGAGGCCACGCCGCAAAGATTAACTCTTATTGAACATTTGTGACGCAATGGACAACGAGACGCCCCACGATGCGAGTTTCCGCGGCATCCAAGGCGTGTGTTGGCCAAATCGGCTCCCGTCCGGAGAGCGGGTAGACTCGCTCGCGTAAATACGGTCGGTGGTCAAGGGAAGTCCGGTGAGAAGCCGGCGCGGTCCCGCCACTGTGACCGGGTCGAGGACGTCGCAGGCGCTCTGCGTCAGCCACTGGGGAGGACACCGATTCCCCGGGAAGGTGCGGCGGCCCAAACCCCGGAAGCCAGGAGACCTGTCCCCGGCCAGCCATGACAACCCTCGAGGAAAGGGTGGCTTAAATGCCAAGACTCGTTCCAATTCGGCTGGCGGCCGCGTGCGCGCTGGCTCTAGCACTCGTAATGTCCAGTGCCGCTTTGGCGCTCGCCAAGGGTCCGGTCGCGGACCTGCGCGTGGTCGGCAGCGGCGGCAAGGTGCTCGCCGAAAAGTCGTTCGGCGTGGGCGGTGAGGTCTCTGTCAAGACCAGCTCGAAGGCGACCTGCTTCGGCCCCGGTACCGGGGGCAGCGGCAAGTCGGTGGCCGTCAAGGGCGCCACGGCGCTCGGCATGCTGATCCAGGGCGCCAAGTTCATCGCCGCGCTGAAGCCGCTCTCCCTCACGGACAGCTTCATCGACGAATTCGGCCTGGGCCTATGCGGCATCGGCGGGATCGAAGGCAAGGGCATGAACAGCTGGTACCTCAAGGTCAACCACAAGAGCCCCTCCGTCGGCGGCGAAGCCGTCAAGGTGGGCAAAGGGGACGACGTGCTCTGGGCCTACGGCTCCTACCCGTACCCGGACGAGCTGGTGCTGAGCGCGCCGGACCAGGTGCAGGCCGGGGTGCCGTTCGGCGTTCGCGTCTTCGCCTACGACGAAAAAGGCAAGAGGACGCCGGCGTCCGGGGCGACCGTCAGCGGTGCCTCTGGCCCGACCGATTCCCAGGGCCGCGCGACGGTGACCCTCGCGGCTCCGGCGCAGCTGGTTGCCCGTCACGGCAAGGACACCCCGTCCAACCGCGAGGCGGTATGCGTGGGCGGCAAGTGCCCGGGCAGCTCGGGTAAGTGACCGACCGCCGCGGCTCGGCGGCGGCGATCGCGCTGCTCTTCATTGCAGTGGCGATCGCGACCGCCGGCTGCGGCGTCGGCCCCGGTGAGGAGGTCGGTGGCGTTGAGCTGACCGTGACGCGGGACTACGGCACCGCGATCGTGACCGAGCGCGAGCTCGGCGGC
>DASUZK010000054.1:0-3488 GCA_036376915.1 Solirubrobacterales bacterium | reverse complement strand
CCCCCGGTTCCCCGAAAGCTCTACATGTCTGGGGTGCCGTTTCGGGCACTCCAAGCTCTCTTTTAAAAGCTTGGGGACCCTGAAGCCGGCTTGCAACCCTGGCGTCACTCGGTGACGTGTTGGAAGGGAGCCTGGGTGGTCTTCGGGCGAATGTCGCGAAGCGGCGGAAATGCAATCCGGTGTTTGCGCGGCCGAAGGCCGCGCTCCTGGTTGCACCGCGCTTACGCGCGGTGCTCAATTCGCCCGAAGACCGCCCAGGCTCCCCCCTATCACCACGCTCCGCCGCGATACTGAGTTCGTGGAGAAGCCGAAACCGTCACTCCTCGCCGTCGCGATCACCCTTGGTGGAATCGCGCTTCTCGCCGCCCTGATACTTGCCGTCCCCGCTCTGCGGGAGGCCGTCGAGGCGGCAATCCGTGGCGATACGGCCGAGGTGCGCAGCGAGCTCGACAGCCTTGGGATCGCTGGGCCGCTGATCATCCTCGCCCTCGCCCTGATCCACGCTGTGGTCTTCTACCCCGCCGAGATCGTCGACGCCGCGGCCGGCTTCGTCTACGGCTTCTTCCCGGCCCTGGTGCTGACGATGACCGGCTGGCTGCTCTCGGGCCTGCTCTGCTTTGCGATAGGCCGCTCGCTGGCGCGCCCCCTGCTCGACCGCTGGTTCGGCACCGAGCGCTTCGAGCGGACTGAGGCGATGATCGAGCGTGGCGGTGTCACCCTGCTGCTCGCCGTGCGCCTGATCCCGATCGTGCCCTTCAGCCTTACCTCCTACGCGGCCGGTGCCGCCAGGGTTCCGGTCTGGCGCTTCACCTGGACGACCGCTGTCGGCTACCTGCCGATCACGGCGATCTCCGTCTACTTCGGCACCAGGCTGGAAGGGCTGAGCCTCACCGACCCGCTCGTCCTCGGCAGCGCCGCGGCGCTGCTCCTCCTGCTCTTCGCCGGACACCGGATCGCCAGGCGCGGCACCGCCGCGACAAGCCCCAGCGAATCCGCCTGACCTAACGTGACACGACCCGGAAGCGAAAGACGGCCGGGGTGAGGTCGGCGTTGCCGGCGGCGTCGCGGGCGTAGACCCGGACCGTGTGCAGCCCGGTCGCAAACCGCCTCGCCAGGCGTTGGGGACAGGCCCCGAAGAGGCCGCCGTCG
This sequence comes from Solirubrobacterales bacterium, assembly GCA_036376915.1. Classification (GTDB taxonomy): domain Bacteria; phylum Actinomycetota; class Thermoleophilia; order Solirubrobacterales; family 70-9; genus VRUE01. The sequence continues at coordinate 2,339 of DASUZK010000054.1, read as the reverse complement.
AGCCGGCAGAAGAACGACACGGCGGGCTCGTCGGAGCCGAAGCGGAATACGGCCTTGGCCCTGTCTCCCCGCGTGCGCACCGTCCGAGGAGGGTGCTGCCGGAAGAAGGTGTGCGGCGCCACTCCGTCAGGGACCGCCGACTCCGCCGCTCCGGAAGTGGAGGGCGGCGTCGAGGGCAGCGGGGGGATGACGTTTTCGCTGCTCTCCGGGCACTCTTCGCTGAAGCCTTCCCCCTTCACCACAGCGATCGCCTGGCATGCGTCGGCGATGCCGTAGGTGACCGTGGGCCTCGAGGTGTCGACTTTGGGGAGAGCCGAGGCCCCGTCGAGGATCGCGTCGACGACCTCCGCGGCGCTTGCGCCCGGTGCGGCCGCGCGGACGAGCGCCGCCGCTCCCGCGACGTGTGGCGCCGCCATCGAGGTGCCCTGGAACGCGACGTAGTTGCCCGCGCTGGGCTGGTCGTACTGACTGACGCTAGCGATCTGGTCGAGGTAGGTCTCGTCGCGGCAGATGAGCCGCACGTCGTCGACGTAGGCGCCGTCGCGCTCGATCAATTCGTCGGAGAGCACGGCGAAGAAGGGGTGGACGTCATCTTCGCCATCCAGCTCCGAGATCGACACCTCTTCGCGTTCGAAGCCGGGGAACGCAGGCGAGGCGCCCGTGAGCGCGCCGAAGTCGACGGATGAATCCTCCTCGTACGCACCGGCGACGAAATAGTCGAAGAAGTCCTCCATTTCGTATCTCGTGCGGAAGTGGACTCGACAGCCACGCTCGCCGGTCAGGTCCACGGGGTCAACCGCGAACAGTTCGGACACGGCAAATTCGCTCGGGTCGATCGCCGGGCCGTAGTCGCCGGCCGGACTGTCCGCAGCCGACTGGGTGCCGCTTGCCGCCGAGGCGCTCACGCCCCACGGAAGGCCACCGTTTTCCACCAAGGTGTCCCAAACGTCGGTCGTCCCCGGCTCGAAGCCATTGCTCAACAGCGGCGAGCCGTAATCCGGCTTGGCGCTGAGGATGCCGGTCCCCGGCGCGGCGATGTCGACGGACTGTGTGCCGTAGTTGGAGAAGCTCGCCAGGCCGCCGCTCTGATTGAGCGCGGCAACGCAGATCAGGTTCGACTGGGGAAGCGTGCACGGCGTGGTCGGCTCGACGTCGTTGTCGGTCCCGTCGTTGCCGGCGGCTGTCACGACGACGGTCCCTTCTTCCGCGGCCAGGTCGACCGCGTCCGACATCGCCTCGTCTTCACCCGCCGGGCCGCCGAGGCTGAGGTTGACGACGCCCGCCCCGTGCTCCGCTGCGTAGGCGATGCCGTCGGCGATGTCGTCGGTCGATCCGCTGCCATCGCCATCGAGGACCCGGACGGCCATTATCTCCGCTTCGGGGGCGACCCCGGCGATCCCCAGCGCGTTGCCGGAGGCGGCCGCCGCGGTGCCCGCCACATGCGTCCCGTGGAAGTTGTAGTCGTCGGGATCGCCGTCGTCGTCGACGTAGTCGTATCCGTGCAGGTCTTCGGAGGCCGGATCCGGGCTCGGGTTGGTCCACAGGTTGGGGACGATGTCGGGGTGCGTCAGGTCGACCCCCGTGTCGACCACGGCGATCACCTCGCCACTCCCCTTGCCGTGCTCCCAGGCCTCGAGCGCGCCCACGCCGGGGTTCGGCAGGGCAGGATCCGAAAGGCCCCAGAGATTTTCGAAGAAGCTGTCGTCGGGCTCGGGGACCGCCAGCGCCTCGTAGCGGTAGTTCGGCTGGGCGTAGGCGACGCCCGATTGCCTCTCCAGGCGCCGGACCGCGTTCATCACGGATCCGTGCACCTCGAGCAACTGAACGCGCGGAATGCCGAGGGTGTCACTGAGCTCGGCGTTGGCCGCGCGGCGCGCGGCGCGGCGATCCGCGTGCGACGTGCCCCGCTCGAAGCGCACGAGCGCTTCGCCCGGGGCGTAGGCGCTCGGCCCGCCGACCCGGGAGGAGGCCAGGGAGCCGCCGCCCGGTGCCGCGATGGCATGCGGCGCCAGGACGAATGCCGATGACAAGGCAGCAATCGAAATCCGGGTCACCAGGCCGGGGAATGCTCGCCGTCGGGGCATCGCGGTCACCGTATCGGCTGGTTCCCCATTTGTCTCAACCCCTTCGGACGTGGATCCGAGCGCCGCGCGGCGAGCGCCAGTCCTGCTACGGTCCCCGGCGTTAGGTCGGATCGATATCCGGCAAAAGTCGTGTCTAGCGCTCGCGTCGTTGCTTTACCGAAGCCTCCGCGTTCGCAGCACATCGAGTGGAGGCAATACATGCCGACTGGAACAGTCAAGTGGTTCAGCGACGACAAGGGCTACGGGTTCATCACT
>DASUZK010000053.1:0-10142 GCA_036376915.1 Solirubrobacterales bacterium | reverse complement strand
AGACGAGGTAGCCGACCAGGCCGAGCGAGAGGTAGGCGACGACCATCGTTGCCTCGATCGCGCCGTCGCCGAAGGGGGTCGTGAAGAGGCCGAAGAACTCGGCGAGCGGGTGCGGCGTCGGCGCCAGCGGCGCGGCCATGTCCGGGCTGAGCCCGTGGGCCATTTCCCGGCCCCAGACGAGCGCGTAGATCGTGTCGTAGTTGGGGAAGCCGACGGGGAAGAGCAGCAGCAAGATCAGCGTGACCCCGGCAACCCAGGCGGCCGGCGTCAGCCAATTACGGAATCCCTGCGGCACCGGCGCAACCTACCGTTGGCCGCAGACCGGGGTGTGGCGACTTATCCGTCTATCTCACGGAAAAGTCGCCACACCCCCGCAGATACACTGGCTGCGGTGCCGTCGTCCAGCGATTCGATCTCCCTCTACCGCCGCCACCGGCCCGGCTCCTTCGACGAGGTGGTCGGCCAGCAGCACGTCGTCCGCACCCTGCGCAACGCGGTCGAGCAGGGCAAGGTGCACCACGCTTACCTCTTCGTCGGCTCGCGCGGCACCGGCAAGACCTCGATGGCGAAGATCCTCGCCCGCTCGCTCAACTGCGAGCGCGGCGGGCCGACCGTCACGCCCTGCGGCGAGTGCGAATCGTGCGTGACAATCGCCTCCGGGACCTCGGTCGACGTGATCGAGATGGACGCCGCCTCCAACCGCTCCGTCGACGACGTGCGCGACCTGCGCGAGCGGGTCGCATACGCCCCCACCGGCGGCCGCTGGAAGGTCTACATCCTCGACGAGGCGCACATGCTGACCAAGGAGGCCTGGAACGCCTTCCTGAAGACGCTCGAGGAGCCGCCGCCGAACACCGTCTTCGTCCTCGCCACGACCGAGGCCCACAAGGTGATGGCGACGATCGCCGATCGCTGCCAGCGCTTCGACTTCCAGCGGCCCTCGCTGGAGCAGATCTCAGAGGTTCTGACCCGAGTCGCCGCGGCGGAGGGGATCGAGGCCGAGGGCGCCGCCGTGGCGATGATCGCCCGCTCGGCTTCGGGCAGCTTCCGCGACGCGCTCGGCACGCTCGACCAGCTGGTCTCCTACGGCGGCAGCCAGGTCAAGCTCGAAGACGTCCTGGAGCTGCTGGGAGCGGCCGACGCCGAGCTGCTCTTCGACGCGGTCGACGCGGTGATCGCCGAGGACCCGAAGGGCGTCCTGCTCGGGGTCGAGAAGATGGCCCGCTCCGGCCGCGACCCCGCCCAGTTCGCCCGCGACCTGCTCGCCCACCTGCGACACCTGCTGGTGACGCAGACCGTGGGCGAGGTCCCAAACACCTTCGTCGTCACGGCTACAGACGCCGATCGCCTGGCGGCCCAGGCAAGCTCGATCGGAACGGCGACCCTCGTCCGCACCATCGACGAGCTGGCAAACGCGCTCACCGCCGTCCGCGAGGGCGACGACGCCCGCATGGCCGTAGAGATCGCACTTTTGAAAGCAGCACGGCCAGACCTAGACCCTTCGACTGAGGGACTGCTGCGCAGGGTTGAAAAGCTGGAGCGCCGAGGGGCGGGCTCGCCCGCGGGTCCTGTCGCTGCAGGGGACCCACCACCCCCTCCGGTCGCTAAAGCGTCCTCGGGGGCGGTTCCCCCTACAGCGCCACCCGCGGGAGGATCCGCTTCGGTTGACGAGCTTGAGCCCGGAGTGCCGTTGGAAAGTCCGGACCGACCCGAGCCAGAGGGCCAAGCTCAAAGCTCCGAGCAGGCCGAGGCCGAGGCTGAGCCGTCAGCCAGGGACGATCCTCCCGCGGGTGGCGCGGACTCGGGGGGGCCGAGAACGGAGGCGGAGCCCCCGCCCGCAGGCCCCCCCGAGGTCGTGACGGGACCCGCGGGCCAGAACGCCCTCAGCCTGGAGGAGATCCAGCGCACCTGGCCCGCTGTCCTCGACAAGCTGCGGGAGACGAGCCCCGCTCTGGCGGCGACCTTCGATGGGGCTCGGCCGGTGAGCCTGGACGAGGAGGGGTTGAAGGTCGGGTTCCCAGCAGAGCTCACCTTCAACAAGCGCAAGGCCGAGACGCCGGAGAAGCGGGAGCTGATGACGGATGCGATCGAGGACGTGCTCGGGGAGAGATTGCGACCCACTTATGTGTTGCTGGACGGCGTGGCCGCGTCGGAGGAGGCACCTTCCGCCGGCGAGATCGATCACGATGCGCTGGTGGAGAAGCTGAAGAGCGAGTTCGACGCGGAGGAGGTCGGTTAGGTGGCGAGAGGAGGCGGAATGCCGGGGGGCTTCGACGTGAACGCCCTGATGAAGCAGGCGCAGCAGATGCAGAACGAGATGCTGCAGGCGCAGGAGAAGCTCAAGGACGAGGTGGTCGAGGCCAGCGCCGGCGGCGGCATGGTCAAGGTCAAGATGGGCGGCGACCTGACCCTGCGGGAGATCGTCATCGACCCCGAGGCGATCGACCCCGAGGACGCGGAGATGCTCGCCGAGATGGTGCAGGCCGCGGTCAACGAGGGTCTGCGCGCCGCGCAGCAGCTGGCGGAGTCGAAGATGGGCGGGATCACGGGAGGCCTCGGCGGTCTCCCCGGGATGTGAGCACGGAGGGTCCGGCGCCGCTCGCCCGGCTCGTCGCGGAGCTCTCGCGGCTGCCGGGGATCGGCCGGCGCACCGCGCAGCGCCTCGCCTTCCACATCCTCCGCGCTCCCGACGAAGAGGCGGCGGCGCTGTCGGCGGCGATAACCGAGGTGAAGGAGAGGGTCGGCCTCTGCGAGGAGTGCTTCAACCTCTCCGAGGGCCCGCGTTGCCGCATCTGCTCTGACTCCGGCCGCGACCGCACGACGATCTGCGTGGTCGAGGAGCCCGCCGACGTGATCCCGATCGAGCGCACTCACGAGTACCGGGGCCTCTACCACGTGCTCGGCGGCGCCCTCTCGCCGATCGACGGCATCGACGCCGAGGATCTCAAGGTCGCCGAGCTGTTGCGCCGGGTCGAGGGCGGCGAGGTGCGCGAGGTCGTCCTCGCGACCAACCCGACGACCACCGGCGAGGCGACCGCGCTGCACATCGCTGAGCGCCTGCGCGGCCAGGTCGCCGTCACCCGTCTTGCCAGCGGCCTCCCGGTCGGAGCCGACCTCGAGCACGCCGACGAGGTCACCCTGGGCAAGGCCTTCGCCGGCCGCCGCACACTCGATTAGCGGACGATTTGACTAGACGCATGTCGGCCCGCAAATAGCGACCTTTTGCGGCCCTGGCGTCCGTTGTGTGCGCCAAGGTGTTCAAGGTGGCGGTGCGGACGACCAATGGTGTGGGAAGCGAGTCCCCGGCGGGCCAGGTCGTTCGCGAGGTTTCCGGGCTGCAGGCCGCGCTGCTGGCCAGGCTGCGCGAGGAGATGCGCGACGGCGACGCGGCGCCGTTCGCCGACGCGGCGCAGAGGCTGGCAGAGGAGTTCGGCTCGGTCGCGGCCACCGCGGTCGCGGCGGTGTCGGCCCAGCAGGCACCCGCGCCGGGGGCGGCGCTCGACGAGCACGCCAGCCTCTTTCAGCCCGGGCACATGCGCCGCCGCCTCGAGCAGCTGATCGAGACCAACAAGCGCTACGGGCATCCCTTCGGGCTGGCCGTCTTCGACGTCGACGGCCCCGGCACTCGCAATGGCGAGCCCGATGGCGGCCAGGAGACGATGCTCGCCGTGGTCGGGGCCGCCCTGCGAGACAGCGTCCGCCTCGTTGACGAGGCGTTCCGCCTCGAGGAGGACGCGCTCTGCGTCCTGGCGCCGAACCAGACCACGGTAGAGGGCGTGCAGATGGCCGAGCGGCTGCTGCGGATGCTCGACGAGCTGGAGGCGGCGGGGGGCCTGCGGATCGGCATCTCGGTGGGCGTCGTCGCCTGCCCGGAGCACGGCACCGACGCCGAGGAGCTGCTGCGCAAGGCCGACGAGGCGATGTGGCGCGCCCGCTCTCTGGGGCAGCCAGTCGGGGTCGGCACCTTGCAAGATCGCTGACAGATTCCGTAAATCTGTCCATAACCCGCGTAAACCTGGTTTTCGGGTGGGAGAATGCCGGCACCCGGCGAACACCGCTGGGCAGGCCAAGGAATCGATACGAGATGCCGGGAATAAGAACCAACGCAGCCGCGGAAGTGCTCGGGGTCAGCCCCAACACCCTGCGCAGCTGGGAGCGCCGCTATGGCTACCCGACGCCGAAGCGCACGGTGGGCAACCACCGCAACTACGAGCTGGTCGAGCTGCAGACGCTGCGCGACGCCCTCGCCCAGACCGGCAACATCTCCTCGGCGATCGAGCTGGCGCGCCAGCGCCAGGCTGCGCCCGCCAGCGACGAGGGCCTGCTCACCGCGTTGCAGAGCTTCGACGAGGGCGCCGCCGACCGCGCGGTTGAGGAGAGCCTCGCGTTGCGCCCGCTGGAGCGCACCGTAGAGGAGCTGCTGCTGCCGGCGATCGACCGCCTCGCCGCCGATCCAGAGGGGGAGGCCGAGCTGGAGTTCGCCTCGCGCTGGGCGACCGGGTGGCTGCACGGCGCTCGCCGCCTCGCCTCCGCCGCCTCCCGTCCGGCCGGGATCCTCCTGCTCGACTCCAGCCGCGGCTCCGACGCCGAGGCGGTCCACGCCCAGGCGCTCGACCTGACTCTGCGGCGGGCGGGCTTCCGCGTGCTGATGCTCTCCAACGAGCTCGGCGACGAGCGTCTCGAGCGTGCCCTCGGTGCCCTCGACCCGACCGCGATCGTCCTCTGCGGCCCCGGCGCCGACACCGCCAGCGCGGTCAAGCTGGTCCGCAAGATCCGCGAGGCCGGCTTCGACGCACCGCTCTTCGGCTTCCGCGCCACCGGCCTGATTGGCGACGCGGTCCCCTCGGCGGGCAGCAGCCCCAGCGAGGTGACCGGCATGCTCAACGCGGACCTGCGCCGCCGCGCCGCGCAGGCCTTCGCCTAAGACGGTCTGCGTCCTTGATCTGCTTGGTCAGTCCGCCTTAGGCGTTGACCTGAATCGCATGTAGTCTGCAGTGGAGATGCCTCTCGACCAGAGCAAGATGGGCCAGGTCGTCACTGCGCAGATGGAGGCGCTCGAAGCCGACTACGGCGAGGACTGTCAGATCGGCGACGTCTGCACGATCGTCGAGGTCGTCGGCCCCCACGGCTCGCACGTGCGTGTGCGGACCAGCGACATGCGCCCCCACATGGCCCTCGGCCTGATCCGCATGGCCGAGCACGCGATGCTCGGCAACCTCGGCAGCGGCGAGTAGCCGCCCGGACGCACTTCCAGGGCGACTATCCTCAGCCGTTCATGGTTGAGGGAAAACCGAAGACAGTGGTGATGAAGTTCGGCGGCACCTCGGTCGCCGGTGCCGAGGAGATCAAGCGCGCCGCGCGGCGGATCGTCGCCGCGCGTGAGGCCGGTGCCCGCGTGGTCGCGGTTCTCTCGGCGCGGGGCAAGACGACCGACGAGCTGGTCGCTTCGGCGCTGGAGATATCGGAGAGGCCCGAGCCCCGCGAGATGGACATGCTGCTCTCGACCGGCGAGCGGATCTCCTGCGCGCTCTGCGCGATGGCGATCCACGACATGGGCCACAAGGCGATCTCGCTGACCGGCTCCCAGGCGGGCATCGTCACCGACTCCTCCCACACCAAGGCGCGGATCATCGACGTCAAGGCCGATCGCATCCGCGAGGCCCTGGGTGAGGACAGGATCGCCCTCGTCGCCGGCTTCCAGGGGGTCTCGACCGAGAGCCACGACGTGACGACCCTGGGTCGCGGCGGCTCCGACACCACGGCGGTGGCGCTGGCGGCCGCGCTGGACGCGGACGTCTGCGAGATCTACACCGACGTCGCCGGCGTCTTCAGCGCCGACCCGCGGATCGTGCCCGACGCGCGCAAGCTGAAGTTCACCTCTTACGAGGAGACGCTGGAGATGGCCGCCTCCGGCGCCCGCGTGCTGCAGCTGCGCTCGGTCGAGTACGCGCGCAATCACGGCGTCCGCATCCACTGCCGCAGCAGCTTCGAGGACGGGGAAGGTACCCTCGTCGTCACCGAAGCTGAAGTAAAGGCCAGGGCAAAGCAGGAGAACGTGGAGCAGCCTTCCGTAACAGCCGTGACTCACACCGACGACGAGGCGCGCGTGACGCTGGTCGGCATCCGCGACGAGCCCGGCGTCGCGGGCGAGATCTTCAACGCGCTGGCCAATGCCGGCATCAACGTCGACGTGATCATCCAGAACGAGCCCGTCGGCGACGACGAGCTGGCCGATCTCTCCTTCACGATCGACCGCTCCGAGCTGACCGCCGCCACCGACGCGCTCTCGGCGCTGGGCGACGTCAGCCAGGGGGTGCGCACCGACGACCACATCGGCAAGGTCTCGATCATCGGCGCCGGCATGCGGTCCCACCCCGGCGTCGCCGCCAAGGTCTTCGAGGTCCTCGGCGGCGAGGGGATAAACATCGAGATGATCTCCACCTCCCCAATCAAGATCTCCTGCGTCATCTCGGCGAACCGCGTTCCCGATGCCGTACGGGTCCTGCACCAGGCCTTCGATCTCGGCGCCGATGCCGTGCGCCCCGAAGAACCCGAAGGCGCCGAACACCGCCCCACGGTCAGCGGCTGAGCCCGGTCATACTCAGTAGATGACTGGCAACGCCTACAGAGTCGGGGTCCTCGGTGCTACCGGGGCGGTCGGGTCGACCATCCTCGATGTGCTCGCCGAACGCGATTTTCCTGCTGCTGAGGTGGTGCCGTTCGCGTCCGAGCGGTCGGCTGGGCGCGAGATCGAGTGGAACGGGTCGGTGCTGGAGTGCCGGCCGCTGAGCCGGGAGACGATCCAGGGCCTCGACGTCGTCCTCTCCTCGGCTGGTGGCACGGTCAGCGCCGAGTGGGCGCCGCAGCTGGTCGAGGCTGGCGCCGTGGTCGTCGACAACACCAGCTACTGGCGCATGCACGAGGAGGTGCCGCTGGTCGTTGCCGGTGTCAACCCCGAGGCGGCCGACTCGCACAGGGGCATCGTCGCCAACCCCAACTGCACGACGATGGTGGCGATGATGGCGCTGGCGCCGATCCACCGCGCCGTCGGCCTCGAGCGCATCGTCGTCTCCAGCTACCAGGCCGTGTCCGGGACCGGCCAGCGGGCGATCGAGGAGCTGCTTGCCCAGTCGCGGGCGGTGCTGGCCGGGGAGGAGGTTCCCGCGCCGGAGATCTATCCCCACCGGATCGCCTTCAACGTCCTGCCCCAGGTCGAGGTCTTCAAGGACGGCGACGACTACACCACCGAGGAGCGCAAGGTGATGGCCGAGACCCGCAAGATCCTCGGCGTCGGCGAGGAGCTGGCGATCTCGGCGACCTGCGCCCGCGTGCCCGTCGTCAGCGGCCACTCGGAGTCGGTCAACGTGCGCACCCGCGAGGATCTCTCCCCCGACGAATGCCGTGTCCTGCTCGCCGAGTCGCCCGGGGTGGTCGTCGTCGACGACCCGACCGCCGGCGCCTACCCGATGGCGATCGACGCTGCCGGCCGCGACGACGTCCTCGTCGGCCGCATCCGCCGCGACCCCGACCAAGAGCGCACCCTCAACCTCTGGGTCGCCGGCGACAACCTGCGCAAGGGCGCCGCGACGAACGCGGTCCAGGTTGCCGAGCTGCTGATAGAGCGCAATCTTCTCGGCTGATCGCCGACTTGGTCGACCATTCGTCCGGTTCACTTTCGTGCGCCACGTGTAACATTTTGTCTGTTAGCGTCATCGACGATGGAGCAGGGCACCGTGAACTGGAACGACGACCGTCTCGATCATTTCGCCGAGCAGGTCGACGAGCGGTTCGAACAGGTCGACAAGCGCTTCGACAAGTTCGAAGGTCACGTAGACGCACGCTTCAATCACCTGGAAGCGCGCTTCGAGAAGCGCTTCGACGCCCTTCAGCACTCAATGATCGTCACCTTGGCGGGCTTCCTCGCCGCTTTCGCCGCGGTGGTTGTCGCGGCAGTCTTCTAACGATAGGTCGCGAGGGGGGTCGCCTCCTCTAGGTTCGTCCCTGTGGACATCGGCTTCGGCGACGCGCTGTTGATCTTCGGGGGGCTGCTGGCCCTGGTGGCAGCGCTCTCAGGCGTCATGAAGGGCACGGTGCTCTCGGCCTCGGTCCTCTCGGTGGCCCTGGGAATCTTCCTGGCTGCTGTCGGCGTGATCGACGTCGATGCGAAATCGGACTCGATCGTCGAGCTGGTCGAGCTGGCCCTGATCCTCACCCTCTTCTCCGACGGGATGTTCGTCGAGCGCGAGCTGCTGCGGAAGCACTGGAGCCCGGTGGCGCGGGCGCTCGTGATCGCGATGCCAATCACGATGGCGCTGCTGGGCCTGGCGGCGAAGGCGCTCTTCCCCGAGCTGAGCTGGGCCGAGGCGCTGCTGCTGGCGGCGGTGCTATCGCCGACCGACCCGGTCGTCACCTCCGCCGTGGTGACCTCGCGGATCGTGCCCGCTTCGGTCCGCCACACGCTCAACCTCGAGTCCGGCCTCAACGACGGGCTTGCGCTTCCCTTCGTCCTCTTCTTCCTGGTCCTCGCCGCGCCGGGTGGCGATGCCGGGGCGGAAGCCGCCAAGCTGGCCGGCGAGGCGGGAGTGGGGGCGGCGATCGGCCTCGGCCTCGGCGTCCTCGGTGGGCGGCTGCACCCCCGCCTCCCGGGCGGCGGCCTGACCCAGCGCTACGAGGGGATCTACGCGGTCGGCTTCGCCCTGTTCGCCTTCGGCCTCGCCGACGTCACCTTCGGCAACGGCCTGATCGCCGCCTTCGTCTGCGGGATCGCGATGGCCGCGACCGAGCGCGACGTGCCCGACGGCTTCGTCGAGTTCGCCGAGAACACCAGCGCGATCCTGCAGGTGCTGACCTTCTTCGTCTTCGGCGCCCTGATCGTCGCCACCGGCTTCCATCACAGCATCCCGCCGCTGGTGCTCTTCGTCCTCTTCGCCCTGCTCGTCGCACGGCCACTGGCGGTGATGGTCTCCTTCGTCAAAACCGGCATACCCAGGCCGCAGAAGCACTTCATCGCCTGGTTCGGCCCCAAGGGCGTCGCCTCGATGCTCTTCGCCCTCTTCGTCCTCAAGTCCGACGTCGGCGAGGCCACCCTGATCTTCGACGTCGCCTCGATCGCGATCATCGCCTCGATCGTCGCCCACGGCCTCACCGACACCGTCGGCGCCCAGTGGCTGGCCCGCCGCGTCGGCCTGCCCAGGTCGAGCTGAGCGATCTCGCGCACCCAGATCGCCGAATCGTATTGTCTGCTAGCGTATGCAGTGCATGGAGACTTGGGAGCAAGCCCGGATCGATCGCCTCGAGGCCCGTGTCGACCAGCTCGAACGCAAGGACTGGGAGCGCAGGGATTTCACCTTCCGCCTGATCATGTACGGCCTCACGGCCGCCATGGTCGTGCTCAACATCGTCACGATTGCGATCGCCGCCTCCAGCCCCGGCCCCTGACCTTGGGCGGGCGCAGATGGGCTATTCGTCCGGCACACTTCCGTTACCCACGCGTAACATTTTGTCCGCTAGCCTTGGCTGGAGATGGAGCAGGCCAGGACCAAGTGGAACGACGATCGCCTCGATCACCTTTCGAGACAGGTGGATTCCGTGCGAGACCAGGTCGACTCGTTGCGCCATCACATGGACGAGCGCTTCGAACGGCAGGAAGCCCGCATCGACGCGAAATTCGCCGCCCTCGACGCGAAGTTCGATGCCCTGCAGCGAACGATGATCCTCACTCTCGGCGGCATCCTCGCCACCTTCGGCGGCGTTTTCCTCGCCGCCCAGCTTTGAGCGCTCGCCCTGTCCCCGCTTGGAAGCGGATTTAAGCGGGCACAGCGGAGAGCTTGTCCTCGACCCAGCGGGTCGAGGCGATGTGCCTGCTCATCCCCAGTTCCTTGGGCTCCGCGCCCAGCGCCAGCGCCACCAGCTGCGGCAGGTGCAGGACGGCGAGGCCGAGGTCGCGGTTGACGACCTTGGCCGCCTCGGGCTGCTGCATGTCGAGGTTGAGGTGACAGAGTGGGCAGGGGGTGACGAGGCAGTCGGCGCCGGCGTCGATCGCGTCGCCGACGTGGGTGCCGGCCTGGCGCAGCGAGGTGTCGCGGTTCATCGTGATCACCGGGAAGCCGCAGCACTTGCGGGCGCCGTCGTACTCGACCACC
>DASUZK010000052.1:0-5201 GCA_036376915.1 Solirubrobacterales bacterium | reverse complement strand
CATGGTCCAGGAGAAGCGGGGGATGCTGAAGGTCTGGAACGCCTGCCTGATCGTCGCCACCTTCTCGCTGGCGCTGCTCGGCACCTTCCTCGTCCGCTCCGGCGTGCTGCAGTCGATCCACGCCTTCGGCGACAGCACCGTTGGCCCCTACATCCTCGGCCTGATCGCCGTGGTGCTGATCGGCTCCGCGGCGCTGATCGTCTCCCGCCTCGACGACCTGCGCTCGCCGAAGCGGATCGATTCGCTGGCCTCGCGCGAGGCCGTCTTCGTCGTCAACAACCTGCTCCTCGTCGCCCTCTGCGCGACGATCTTCTGGGGCACATTCTTCCCACTGATCTCGGAGCTGTTCACCGGCGAGAAGTCCTCGCTGGCGGCGCCCTGGTTCGACCGCTACACGACCCCGCTGGCGATCCTGCTCGTCCTCTTCACCGGGATCGGCCCGCTGCTCGCCTGGCGCCGGGTCAGCTGGGCGACGGCGAAGCGGGTCTTCCTCGTCCCCTCGCTGGTCGCGGCTGTGGTCGGGGTCGGGCTCGTCGCCTTCGCCGGCGCCGCCTCGGAGCCGTGGGCCCTCGCCCTCTTCGTATTCGCGACCTTCGCCCTGGTCGGCCTAGGGCAGGAGTTCTGGCGCGGAGCGACGGCGCGGCGCTCGCTGCGCGGCGGCTCGCTGCCGGCGGCCCTGGTCGGGATCGTCTCCACCAACCGCCGGCGCTACGGCGGCTACAACGTCCACGTCGGCATCGCCGTGCTGCTGATCGGGAGCGCCGCCTCCTCCAGCTTCCAGACCAACCGCGACCTGCGGTTGGCGCCGGGGGAGAGTGCCGAGGTCGACGGCCGCACGGTCACATATGAGCGCCCGACGGTCGCCGTCGACGCGCAGAAGTTCAGCTTCGGCGGCGTCGTCGCGGTGCAGGAGGGCGACCGCTCCTTCGTCCTGCGCCCGGCCCGGCGCTACTACCGGCCGACCGGCCAGCAGAGCGGCACGATCTCCAGCTTCTTCGAGGGCGAGGCGACCAGCGAGGTCGGGCTGAAGGCCGGCCTCGGCAGCGACTTCTGGACGTCGATGGCGCCGGACATCGCCGCGGTCCAGCGCCGCGTGCGGGCGGCCGACCGGGGCTTCCGCGCCTGCGTCGGCGGCGAGCCGGGCACGCCGCCCCAGTGCCGCGCCGTCGCCCGGCTGATGCGCGCCGCGGTCGCCAACCCGCAGCTGCGCCCGGTCGCGCTCGCCCAGATCGAGCGGTTGCAGACGGCGACCGCCGAGCGAATCGCCCGCAGCTACCTCTCCGAGAGCTCCGTCGCGACCTTCCGCGTGATCGTCGATCCGCTGGTGACGTGGATGTGGATCGGCGGCCTGATCGCCCTCTCCGGCGCCCTGATCGCGATCTGGCCCGCTCGCCGCCCCCGCCGCCGGCTGGTCGCCGACACCGAGCTGGAGGCGCTGAAGGAAGCCAAGTACCGCGAGATCCGCGACGCCGAGCTCGACCATGTCGCCGGCAAGCTCTCCGACGAGGACTTCGCCCTGCTCGACGCCGAGCTGCGCCGCGAGGCGATCGAGATCCTCGACCGCGGCAACGGGGCGAGCGGCAACGGTGCCCGCGAGCGGCCGGCGAAGCAGCCGGCCGAGCCCGTCTAGATCTTCAGCAGCACCAGGGTGTTGACGACGAAGAGGATGGCGAAGAAGATCGTCGCCCGGTCGAGGTTGCGCTCGACCATCGAGCCGCCGCCGAAGGAGCTGCCCCCGCCGCCGATGCCGAAGGCGCCGGAAAGGCCAGTGTCTTTCCCGGAGTGGAGCAGGATCAGGAAGATCAGCACCACGGAGATGACGACCTGGAGGAGGCTCAGCAGCGTATACACGGGCGGGATGGTAGCGAGATGCCCGCCCCGAGGCAGGTGCAACGTTTTACGGTTCTGTCAGAGCCGCTACGCGTTGCACCTCTCGGACACGCCTGGGGTTGGTGTTGCGCTGGTTTACAAAGCCCGCTATTCTGTCAGCCAACAGGACGCAACCTGGGCATTTGACAAGGAGGAGCGATGGAGGCAGCGACCCACAGTCATCACCACCACGACCACGGGCCCGCGATCGAGCTGAATCCCGCCGGCTGGCGCGACGGCAAGCGCTACGCCTGGCTGCTCGGCCTGGTCATCCCCTTCGCTCCCTTCATCGCCTGGGCCAGCGTCGAGCTGACCGGGTTCGACTTCTTCTGGTTCTTCGGGCCGCTGCTCGTCTTCGTCGCCTTCCCGATCCTCGACATCGTCATCGGCATGGACGCGACCAACCCGCCCGACAGCGTGCTCAAGTGGCTCGAGCAGGACCGCTACTACCGCTGGTGCACCTACCTCTTCATCCCGGTCCAGTACGCGGGCCTCGTCTTCGCCTGCTGGCTCTGGTCCAGCGGTGACCTCTCGACCCTGGAGAGCATCGGCCTGGCGTTGACGATGGGCGTCGTCGGCGGGATCGCGATCAACACCGCCCACGAGCTCGGCCACAAGCGCGACGGCACCGAGCGCTGGCTGAGCCGGGTGGCGCTGGCCCAGACCGGCTACGGCCACTTCTTCATCGAGCACAACCGTGGCCATCACGTCCGCGTCGCCACCCCCGAGGACCCCGCCAGCTCGCGCCTGGGGGAGAGCTTCTGGGCTTTCCTGCCGCGCACCGTCGCCGGCAGCGTTCGCTCCGCCTGGAAGATCGAGTGTGCGCGCCTCGATCGTCTCGGCAAGTCGCACTGGACGCTGCGCAACGACGTCCTCGGAGCTTGGGCGATGACGGTCGCCCTCTTCGCTGTGCTGGTGGCCGTCTTCGGGCTCGTCGTCCTGCCCTACCTGCTGATCCAGGCCCTCGGCTTCATCCTGCTGGAGGTCGTCAACTACCTCGAGCACTACGGCCTGCTGCGCCAGAAGCGCGAGGACGGGCGCTACGAGCGCTGCCTTCCCGAGCACAGCTGGAACAGCAACAACGTCGCCTCCAACGTTCTGCTCTACCACCTGCAGCGCCACAGCGACCACCACGCCAACCCGACCCGGCGCTACCAGGCGCTGCGCCACGTCGACGAGGCGCCGCAGCTTCCCACAGGCTACGCGGGGATGATCGTGCTCGCCTGGTTCCCGCCGCTGTGGAGGCGGGTGATGGACCATCGCCTGCTCGAGCATTACGGCGGCGACGTCAGCCGCGCCAACATCCAGCCGCAGGCGCGCCGCCGCATTCTCGCCCGCTACGGAAACGGGGCGGAGGCGTCCGCGTGAGCAGTTGGCACTGCCCGAGCTGCGGCTACGTCTACGACGAGGAGCAGGGCCACCCGCGCGAGGGTTTCCCGCCCGGGACGCCCTGGAGCGATGTCCCCGACGACTGGGCCTGCCCCGACTGCGGTGTACGCGACAAGGTCGACTTCGAGCCCGACGGGGAGGCTGCTGGCGAGTGACCGCGGCGGCTGGCACGATTCCCGCCGTGGCGACCGCACGCACGCCCTATCCGCAGGCGGCCAAGAAACTGCTGCGCGAGACCCTGTTCGGGGCGGCGCGCGACGAGCTGCAGAGCCGTGCCTGGTCGGAGATCACGATGTCAGACATCGCCGGCGCCGCCGGCGTCAGCCGCCAGACCCTCTACAAGGAGTTCGGCAGCCGCGACGAGTTCGGCCAGGCATTCGTCATCCACGAGGGTGAACGCTTCCTCGACGGCGTAGACGCCGCCGTTCGCGAGCATCTCGACGACCCCCGCGCCGCCGTCGGCGCCGCGCTGCAGACCTTCCTGCGCACCGCCGGCGAGGACCCGCTCGTCCGCATCCTGCTCAGCGACGACGGGACCGGCGGCATGCTCCCCTTCGTCACCACCCAGGGCATGCCGGTGGTCCACTGGGCCACCGCGCGCCTCACCGAGACGATCGAAGAGGGCTGGCCCCAGGCTCCCGACGCCGACGTGAAGCTGCTCGCCGAGTCGCTGGTCCGCCTCGCGATCAGCTACATCACCGCGCCCGGCGACTCGCCCGAGAAGACCGCCACCCAGGCCGGCGACCTGCTCGGCCCGTTCATCGACCGGGCGCTGGGCGGCTAGGTCGCCGGCCTGTCCTCAAGGCGGCGCTCCAGGTTGGTGCGGACCTCGGGCCACTCGGAGTCGATCACGCTGTAGTAGGCGGAATCGCGCTGGCCGACGTCGGGGACGATCATGTGGTTGCGCAGGATTCCCTCGAACTGGGCGGGAAGGGCGGCGAGGGCGGCGCGGGAGCGCTCGTTGCGGGCGTCGGTCTTGAACTCCACCCGGACGCAGCCGAGGGTCTCGAAGGCGTGGCCCATCATCAGCAGCTTGGCCTCGACGTTGGCGCCGCTGCGCCAGGCGCTCGGGTGCAGCCAGGTCCAGCCGATCTCGACGACCCGGTCGGCGGGGCGGACGTTGAGGTAGCGGCTGCTGCCGATCGCCCTCCCGGTTCGGGCCTCGCGGGTCGTGAACGGGCCCTCGGTGCCGGCCTCCGCGGCCTCCAGCGTCAATCGCATCCATGGGTCGAAACGGTCGCGCTCGTTCAGGTTCGCCAGCCAGGCCCAGATCTCGACCGGCTGCGCCGCCTCCCAGAGTTCCTCGGCATGCTCCTCCCGCAGCGGCTCGAGCGTGACGATCGATCCCTTTAGGCGTGTGGTGAGGGTCTCCACGGCCGGTGATTCTGACAAGGCCGCCGGGTCAGAGGGCGAGGCGGAAGACGAGCCGCGCGTGGCCGGTCTCGTCGACGCTGTCGCGCTCATGCATCCGCTTGTAGCCGAGCGATTCGTAGAGTCGGTGGCCGGCGGGCTGGTAGGGGCGGCTCCAGAGCGCGATCGCCGGCCAGCCCTCCGCCCGCGCCAGCGCCGAGCAGCGCTCGGCCAGGGCGCGGCCGATGCCGCGCCGGCGGGCGCCCGAGCCGACGACAAGTCGGGCGAGTTCGGCCTCGCCGGCGACGGCGACGGAGCGCGACGGCTCCTCGGGCGCGAGCAGCGCGACGACGCCTACGACCTCGCCGTCGTGCTCGGCGACGAGAAGGTGCGCCGCGGCCGCGGCCGTCGCATCGAAGTCGGAACGGGCATAGGGAGCGTCCCGGCCGCCCTCGCCTTCGGTGAAGTACGCCTCGGTCCAGAGCGCGACGACGGCATCCGCGTCCCGCTCCGCCGCCTCCCGGATCACGACTCCAGCAGCAGGGTCACGGGGCCGTCGTTGACCAGGGCCACGCCCATGCAAGCGCCGAAGA
>DASUZK010000051.1:0-3315 GCA_036376915.1 Solirubrobacterales bacterium | reverse complement strand
CCCCCTCCGTCGGAACTTGTGAGCTGAACATGCGCCGATAGCTTCACAAGTGCCGGCAGCGTGTTCCGACGGAGGGGGCACCGCCCCTCCCTCGCCGACGCCTACTCGGTCGAGATGCTTGGGTCTGCCTGGACCTTATGTGGGACAACCATCATGAAGTTGTCTGCAGCGTTCGCTGCCAGGTCCATGACACGGTCCGCTTCCTCGTCCTGATCAGTAGCCCGCAGTTCGCCGGCATAGCTGGCGAGCAGGTCGTCGACGTCGAGCCGGCCCTCGGCATCGAGCTCTTTCAGCTCGACTTTGGCGCCCTCGCCCAACCGCCTTACGATCGCCTCGCGGTCGATGCCGAAGGCGTTGTGGCGGACGTAGACGCGGCCGCCGGTCATGCCGGCGCAGGCCCAGGGGCCGAGGTCGCCGAGGACGATCGCCCGGCCCGAGGTCATGTACTCGAAGGCGAACCCCTTGGCGTTGGCGCGGTCGACGATGCAGCCGCGGCCGTCGTCGATGTCCTCCTCGGGCTCCCCGGCGAGGACGACGTCGGCGCCGGAGAGGCGGATGCAGAAGCGCGAGTCGGCAGACCCCTGGACGAAGAGGCGGCCGCGCTGGGCGCCGTAGGCGAAGGACTTGCCGACCGAGCCGTTCAGCCGCTTGCCCTTTGCGCCCTTGCCCTTCAGCACGGCGACGGTGCCGCCGAGCATGGTCTTGCCGACGCCGTCCTGGGCGCCTCCCTCGACCCGGATCGATACGCCGTAGGAGTTGAAGGCGCCGAAGCCCTGGCCGGCGACCGAGCCGCCGTCGAACTCGAGACTGGCCAGCACGTCGTCGTTCGACTCCGGCCCGTCTTCGAAGATGCGCGAGCGCGCGATCGCACCCGACAGCTCGGTGCCGAGGACGCGGTCGTTGGCGTCGGTGGCGCGGGGGAAGCGGTTGTGGATCGTGCGACCCGAGCAGACGTCTCCGGCGAGGGAGCCGATCTGGGTTGAGGCCTGCTTTGCCTCCATCCGGATCGGCCGGGCCACCACCAGCCCCGCCTCGGCACGCTCCTCCGCCATTTCCTCCGCCACCGGCAGGTCGAGCGGCTCGAGGTCGAGGAACTCCTCCAGCGGCGTGATCAGCGAGGCCAGATCGAGGGTCTCGTGGTGGGAGACCTGCTCGAGCAGGTCGTAGCGGCCGACCAGGTCCTGGGCACGCTCGTAGCCGAGCGAGGCGACGACCTGCTTGACCTCCTCGCCCATCGCCGAGAAGAAGCGGGCGCAGCTCTCCGCGGCCGTGTCGATCTCCTGGGGCGTGAACTTCTTCAGGCCATGCTCCTGTGCCTGCTCGACCGTCTCGATCTGCGTCGCGATGCCGACGTGACAGGTGTCGAGCTGGCAGCCGCGGCAGATCGTGCAGCCGAGGCTGACCATCGCCAGCGTGCCGAAGCCGACCCGGTTGGCACCGAGGCAGTGCAGCTTGACGATGTCGTGGCCGTGGCGGTAGCCGCCATCGGCCCAGATCTCTACCCGGTTGCGGATGCCGGCCTCCATCAGCGCCCTGTGCACGGCGCGGGTGCCGATGTCGGAGGGCAGGCCGACGTGGCGCAGCGCGTGCTGGCGAGCGGCGCCGGTGCCGCCCTCGAAGCCCGAGAGGGTGATGATGTCGGCGCCGGCCTTGGCGATGCCGAGGCCGATCGTGCCGATGTTCGGCACCACCGGGACCTTGACCGAGACCCGCACATCGGGATTGACGGTCTTCAGCTCGTCGATCAGCTCGGCGAGGTCCTCGATCGAGTAGAGGTCGTGGTTGTTTGAGGGCGAGATCAGGTCGGTGCCGGGCGCCGCGTTACGGGCGGCGGCGACCTTCTCGGAGACCTTCTTGCCGGGCAGGTGGCCGCCCTCGCCGGGCTTGGCTCCCTGGCCGATCTTGATCTCGGCGAGGTAGGAGGAGTTGAGCATCTCCGCCGAGACGCCGAAGCGGCCCGAAGCGACCTGCTGGCCGCGCCATTTGCGGTAGTGGCCGTACATGTCGCGGATCTCGCCGCCCTCGCCGTTGACGCAGAGGACGTTGATCGCCTTCGCCGCCTCGGCGTAGGCGCGGAACGCCGGCTCGGACTGCGAGCCGAAGCTCATCGAGGAGATCACGACCGGGTAGTCGTGGCGGCCGACGCCGGCGTCGACGCCGGCAGGGTCGACCGGGTCGCGGTCTCCCTTCAGGCCCATGACGTGGCGCATCGAGATCGGGCTCTGCCGCTCCAGCTCGCGCACCTTCTCCGAGTAGTCCTCGTAGGAGCCGGAGCCGTTCGCGGTGGCGATCGCGGCCTTGTAGACCTTGGGGTAGAAGCGGAACGTCTTGGCCGGTTTGGCATCCTCGTCGCCAGCGAGGATGCGGGCGCGCTCGTTGGTGTCCTCGTCGAGGCCGGTGAAGCCGATGCCGCCGGACTCCGAAGCGGCGAAGGCCTCGGTCATGAAGATCTCGGCCAGCTCCGGCTTGACCCCGATCGAGGAGAACTGGCGCGCGTAGCCGCGCACCTCGTGGATCCCGATCGTCGAGATCACTTTCTCCATCCCCTTGGCGAGCGCTTCGCAGAGGTTGGAGACGTCGGACTCGTAGTCCTCTACGCAGACGACCTCGACCATCGTGTACGGGCAGACGCCGTTGGCGCCTAGGCCGAGGGCGAGCATCGTGTCGTGGACGTTGCGGATCGCCGCCGAGCGCAGGACGACGCCGCAGCGCCGGCGCAGGTTCTCTTCGCCGGCCTCGACCCTGAACCCCTTCAGCGCCTGGTCGACGGCCGAGGTCGCAAGGTGGGGGTCGAGGTAGCGCCGGTCGGCGTCGTAGACGGTGCGATCGGTGAGCACGAGCAGCTCGGCTCCGTCGCGAACCTTCTTCACCGCTTCCTGCTTGATCCGCTCGATCGCGCCCTGCGTGGTCTCGGACTCGAGCAGGGAGATGTCGAGCGCGTCGGCGCGACCGCGGAACTCCTCCCAGAGGTCCTCGAGCAGGTAGGTCCGGTGCTTGCGCGCGATCGCCCGGTATGTCTTGTCGGAGAGCGGCGCCAGGTCGTGGTGGCCGCCGAGGATCACCGGGAACGCGGTCTCGACCGTGCCCGTGTCGACGGCGGCGGCGCCGATCGAGGGGCGGCGGCCGAAGACCGTGCGGGTCGAAAAGTGCTCCATCTCGCGTTCGCGGTCGATTGCCGGGTTGGTGACGACGGCGACCGTCTCCTTGAAGTAGTCGGCGAGGTTCTGGCGCTCCGGCGAGAGCGCCGCCAGCGGACCGTCGTAGCCGAGCGAGCCGACCGGCTCGGAGCCGTTGGAGGCCATCTGCTGGACGAGC
>DASUZK010000050.1:0-8331 GCA_036376915.1 Solirubrobacterales bacterium | reverse complement strand
GACGGGCCTGAAACGTTCACATAGTGAACGTTTCAGGCCCGTCGGCGGGGTTTTCGGGGGGCTCTCTTCGCACGCCACAGGGCTGACCGCCTCCGGTGGCGCGCTCGACCAGGGTGGGAACGGGGCTCGAGGATCGACCGGCTGCCCGCCGCCAAGCGGCGCCGGCTCGGCTCCCGAGGACCCGCTGCCGGTCGCGTCACCGCCTGCCGGCGCAGCCGACATCGCCAGCGCGACGATCGACTGGCACGTGCGCGAGTCCTTCATCCGCTACATCGCCACCGGCGAGGGCACGAGCGTCTCCGGCGGCGCCACGGCGGACCCGCCGGTGCTGCTCGCCGGCTCGTCGACTCCGCTGACCTATGACTTCCACTTCCCCTTCCTCGACGGCTGGCACGACGGCGGTGCCAACCCGACGGACCCCGCCGACGACACGGCGGCGATCTACTACGGCGGCTCTGTCCGCTTCCTCTACAGCGGTCACGAGATCGACCTGGCCGTCTCCGCGCCGGAGATCGAGCTCGCCGGGGGCACCTCGCGGGCAATCTTCGCCGTGGCCGAGGACGGTGGAGGCGGCACCCGCCAGGTCCTGGTCAACCTCGACCTCAGCCGCGCGTCCGCCATCGCGGTCAGCGGCAACACGCACGTCTACGAACGGGTGCCCGGGGCGATCCCCTCCGGCACCGCAACCTCGGTCTTCGCCGGCTTCTACGCGCCCGGCACGGAGCTCGGATGCTTCACCGTCCGCTACACGACCGGCTGATCGGAGCCGCGGCAGCGGTTTTCTCCCTCGCGGTCTTTCTGCTCGCGGGGCCGGGCGTAGATGTGGCCCAAGCCGACGACGCCCAGGTGACCGTGGCCACAGCCGGCGGCGAGCAGCGGACACTCTCGCTGGCGGCTCTCGCGGGCGGCGAGGACGTCGTCGAGCGTGGCTACGTGCTGCGTTCGAGCGGCGGCGAGGGCTCGGTCGTGGTCACCGGGTTCTCACTCGCCGCCATCCTCGCCGCGGCGGAAGCCGACCCCTACGGCTTCTCCTACCTCGAAGTCCAGCGCCCGGCCGGAGGATCGGTGCTGCTCAGCCGCCACCAGGCGCTCGACCCCGCTGCCTTCGCCGACGGGCCGGCGGCGCTCTACGCGACCGCGGCGGGCACGGGCTTCCTGCGGCCGAGCAGCGGCCCCGGCGACCTCAACGCGACCGACTCCTTTGTCGCTCCGCAGGGGATCGCGCTGGTCCTGCGCAGGGACTCCCCCCTGCTGGTGGAGGTCGAGAGCTCGACCCTGCGCACCCGGCCCGGGCAGCCCGTCGACTTCGACGCGATCGTCGAACGCGCCGGGTCCGGCGAGCAGCTCAGCTTCTCCTGGTACTTCGACGACGGTCACTCCGCTTCCGGCGCCACCGCCACACACAGCTTCGCCAAGCGGGGAAGCTACGACGTGGTCGTCGGCGTCACGACTCCGGGCGACAGAGCCGGAGCCTCGGCCGTGGTGACGATCCAGGTCGGCGCACCGCTCTCCGGACCGGACCGCAAGGGGGGCGGGCGCAACCGCGACGCGGCGGCACCCGACCACGGCGCCGCGACCGGCACTCGCGGCGCCGTGCCCCCGGGTCCGAGTGGTGCGTCGTCTGAGAGGCATGAGGGCTCGCCGGCCGAGGAGCCCGTTGAAGGCGAGCTTGTGAGTTCCGTTGCCCCAATTGATGCGGGGAAGTCGGTCGCGGCCCGGCGGGGTCAGCTCGAGGATGACGGTGAGAGCGCGGGACTTCCCGGCGCTGCCCTCGGCCTCCTGGTCACCGCCGGGCTGCTCGCCATCGGAGCGCTCGCCGAGCTGCGTGGCGACTTTCTCGGCCACATCCCGAGAAAGTCGCCACAGGGGGTCCTGAGATGACCGTCGAGCAGATCCTCTTCGACGTCTCCGAAGCGCTGCGTGTTCCGGTGCTGGTTCTCGCCCTGGTGGCGCTGGCGGTCGTCGTCGTCGAAGCCGGCGCCCTGCTGGCCGAGCTGCGCCGGCGCCGCGGGCGCAGCATCTGGCAGCTCGACAACGCGGTCGCCGAGTGCCAGGGCCGGCTCGCCGCGGGAATGCGCGCGGAGGCGCAGGTGGCCCTGCTCTCCGTCGCCCGCAATCGTGCGATGGAGGAAGCGCTCGCCGACGTCGTCGACCAGGTCGGACGTCCGGGGTCGAAGCAGCGGATCGCCAAGCGACTCGCCGAGTACGACTACCGCTCCCTGCGCCGGCTCGAGCGCACCCGCATCCTCGTCCGCATGGGTCCGGCGCTGGGCCTGATGGGAACCCTGATCCCGCTCTCCCCCGCCCTCGCGGGCCTCGCCGACGGCGACGTCGCAACCCTGACCGACAACCTCCGGGTCGCCTTCAGCGTCACCGTCGCCGGCCTCCTGGTCGGGGCCGTGGCCTTCGCCATCTCCCTCGTCCGCGATCGGATCTACGCCCAGGACTACTCCGACGTCGAGTACGTCGCCGCCTGCCTCACCGCCCCGACCGGCAACGGGATCCCGGCCGCGCAGCACAGTCACTGGGCGGTCGCGCCGTGAAGGTCACGGCGCGCGCCCGCAGCCGCGACGACCGCGCCGGCGACCCGCTCGACGGCCTGGTCAACCTCTTCGACCTGGGCATAGTCCTCTCGGTCGCCTTCCTCCTCGCCGCCCTCTCCTCTCTGAACCTGACCGACGAGCTGACCTCGAAATCGAAGGCCGAGGCAACCCGCCCGCCCGACGCCGTGGTCGCGAGCAAGAGCCAGAAGGTCGAGGAGGTCCAGCTCAAATCCGGCAAGCGGGTCGTGGGCCAAGGCAAGCCCGTGGGGACCTTGTACCGCCTCAGCGACGGCCGCACGGTACTGGTGAAGGAGGGTGGGGCCGAGCGTGCTCAGCCGTTCCGCCGCGACGGCGACAGCGCTTCTTCGGGATCGACTTCCTCGATATCCGGATCTTCGCCGTCGACACCGAAGACAGCTCGGTAGAAAGTCCAGTAGTCAAGAGTGCGGGAGAACGACCCGCTCGAAGGAAAATCCGGTATGGCCACACCACACGCCTTGCCGGAGCCCTCGTTCCAGCACGCGATAAGCGAACCATTCGGAAACGTTGCGGCCAGCGTCCTTCCCTGCAGGGATTCACTGCCCTCGTTGAGGGTGAACTGGACGGCTATTCGGTCACGCAAGACGCTCGACGGCAGCCCACTCGAATCGGAGGAGCCGCATCCGACAAGCAACCCGAGCACCAGAGCGCAGACGATAAGAGAGAGTATTCGCACTAGTCAAAGCGACCGTACCATTTTCGGCTTCACCGCAACGCGATCCGGCGCTTCCGGTGCGCCTTATCCCCGAATCTCGGGGATAAGGCGCACCGAAGGAGGAAGCTGACGCGCCAAGACCGGCGGCCGCGGTCCCGGCACCCACAGGCGCAACGAAAAGGGAGGGGCGTAGGCCCCTCCCAAAACACTCCAGCGCGGCTCCTGCCGCGCGTTTTGGGAGGGGCCTTCGCCCCTCCCGTACCGCTACGTCCCCCTAAGCCGTGACCGCGGCCGCCGGGATCAGCTCCCGCGACTCGAGATACTCGAGCAGCTTCTGCGCCGATTCCTCCGGCGTCTCGTTCTCGGTGTCACAGACCCAGGCCGGGTTCTCGGGGATCTCGTATGGATCCGACACCCCGGTGAATTCCTTGATCTCGCCGGCGAAGGCTTTCGCGTAGAGGCCCTTGACGTCGCGCTCGGCGCAGGTGTCGACGGATGCCTTGACGTAGACCTCGATGAAGCGATCGCCCATCAGCTCGTGCGCCTCGTCGCGGATCTCGGCGTAGGGGGAGATCGCCGCGGTGATCACCGGCACGCCGTTGCGGCTGAGCAGGTCGGCGACGAAGGCGATCCGGCGGATGTTGATGTCGCGGTCCTCCTTGGAGAAGCCGAGGCCTTTGGAGAGGTTTTCGCGGACGATGTCGCCGTCGAGGATCTCCAGCTTCGAGCCGCGCGCGCGCAACTCGGTCTCCAGCAGCCCGGAGATGGTCGTCTTGCCGGCACCGGAAAGCCCGGTGAACCAGAGGGTGAAGCCCTTCTCGCCTGCCATGCTCGTTCAGTCCTCCTTGTAAGCGTCGATAAGGATGTCGGCGACCTCGTCGCGGGAGAACTCGTGCGGCGGCCTTTCGCCGTTGCCGAGCATCTCGCGAACCTTGGTTCCCGAGAGGAACAGGTGCGCCTCTTGGTCGTGCGGGCAGGTCTTGTTGGAGGCAAGCCCCTCGCACTCGTTGCACCAGAAAGTGTGCTCGAACATCAGCGGCTCGATGCCGAGCTCGTCGACGTCGATCGTGTCGAAGATCTTCTGCGCGTCGTAGGTGCCGTAGTAGTCGCCCGCACCCGCGTGATCGCGGCCGACGATGAAGTGCGTGGCGCCGTAGTTGCGGCGGACGATCGCGTGCAGGACCGCCTCGCGGGGGCCGGCGTAGTGCATCTTCGCCGGCTTCACGCCAAGCACCACCCGGTCGTTCGGGTAGTAGTTCTCCATCAGCACCTCGTAGCAGCGCATCCGCACGTCGGCGGGGATGTCGCCGGCCTTGGTCTTGCCGATCAGCGGGTGGATGAAGAGCCCGTCGCAGGTCTCCAGCGCCGCCTTGGTCAGGTACTCGTGGGCGCGATGGATCGGGTTGCGGGTCTGGAAGGCGACGATCTTCTTCCAGCCGCGCGCCTCGAAGTCGGCCTTGTGCTCGGCCGGCGTCTTGTAGCGGCGCATGAAGGCGTCCTCGTGATCCGGCAGGGCGTCGACCTCGATCGGGCCGGCGATGCAGCGGTTGCCCTCCTCGTAGATCGCGGCAACGCCCGGGTGGGCCTCGTCGGCGGTGCCGTAGACCTTCTCGGCCTCCTCACGCACGTCGCGCTCGAAGATCTCCTCGACCTTGATCCGGCCCAGCGGCTTGCCTTCGTCGCTGGAGAGGGAGACGACGTCGCCGACCTCGCACTGCAGGTCGGTCGCCAGCGTGATCGGGATCGGCCAGTACTGGCCGTCGGCGGTCCGCATCTCGTCGCAGACGCGCTGCCAGTCGGCGGAGCCCTGGAAGCCGGTCAGCGGCGCGAAGCCGCCGTTGCCGATCATCTCGAAGTCGGCCGTGTGGCGCTCGGAAAGTGTCAGGGAAAGCTCAGTCATCGTCTCACTCATGCGTTGAATCTCACCAATCGGTTGGGGGGAAGGGTTACGAACGGCCTATCTCAGGCGCAGGGCGCCGCTAATTGATCCCGCACTCGGACTTTTCGAGACCCGCCCAGCGGCCGTCGCGGGGAGAACCGCCCGCTTCGACCGGCTTGGTGCAGTGGGTGCAGCCGATCGAGGGGTAGCCGCGGTCGTGGAGCGGGTTGTACGGGAGGTCGTGCTCATGGATGTAGTTCCAGACGTCGCGCTCGGACCAGTCAGCAAGCGGGTTGAGCTTCCAGAGCTCGAAGCGCTTGTCCCAGCCGAACTTGGGGGTCTTGGCGCGGCTGGCCGAGTCCGCGCGGCGGACGCCGGCGAGCCAGCAGTCTACGGAAGAGAGCGCCCGCCGCATCGGCTCGACCTTGCGCAAGCCGCAGCAGGCATCGGGGTCGCGGTTCCAGAGCTCGTCGCCGTGCTTGGCCGCCTGCTGCTCCAGCGTCAGGTTGTGAAAGCGGTCGAACTCGACCCCCAGCGAGGCAGCGAGTCGGTCGCGCGTCTCGTAGGTCTCGGGGAAGAGCACGTCGGTGTCGAGATAGAAGAAGCGCGCCTGCGGGTTGACCTGGCTCGCCAGGTGAGCGGTCACCGAGCTGGTTTTCTGGAAAGAGCAGGCGATGTAGTGGCTCTCGCCGAAGGTCTCGAACATCCACTCGATCGCCTGCTCGGCCGTACGGTCCTCGAGGTTGGCGGCGATCGCCTCCGGGTCGGAGATGCTGGGCGGAGCGGCAACCGGGTTCATATCGCGCACTCGCCCTCGCCCCTCTCGACCTTGTAGGGGCTGGAGCGGTTCCAGTCGATGAACTGCTGCATCGTCTCGAGGCTGAACTCAGCCGGCAGCGTCAGGTCCTTGACCTCTTCTTCGAAGCGGGCGGCGCCGATCCGCTCGGCGAAGGGATTGAACTCCTCGCCCTCGCCTGAGCGCTCGGCCTCGTAGAGGCGCACCCAGCGCTCGACCGCCTCGGGAACCCGCTTGGCGGGGATGCGGGACTTGAGCCGCGTGCCGAAGACGACCTCGCCGCCCTCGTAGTTGCCGCCGATGTGCGGGATGTAGGCCGGAACCTGGCGGTCCCCCACCTTCAGCGAGGCGCCGTAGAAGCCGATGTTGGCGATGTGGTGCTGGCTGCAGCCGTTGGGGCAGCCGCTCATCTTGATGTGGATCTTGCGGGTCAGCTCGTCGGCGATCTCCATCCCCTCGAGCCGCTCCTTGATCGCCTGGTTGAGGCCCATCGAGCTGGTGATGCCCATCTTGCAGCTGTCGGTGCCCGGGCAGCTGACCACGTCGGTGATCTCGCGCGCGCCGGCCTCGCCGAGGCCGAGCTCGGTCAGCCGCTGCCAGACGTCGTAGAGCGACTCGTCGCGGACCCAGCGCAGGACCAGGTTCTGCTGCACGGTGCTGCGGGCGTAGCCGCCGGTGTGCTCGCGCATGATCGCGGCGAGGCCGCGGAACTGCTCCGGGGTCAGGTCGCCGCGGTAGATCTTCACCTCGACCGCGGAGAAGCCCTCCTGGCGCTGGGCCTGGACGTTGCCTTCGACGAAGCGGTCGAACTCGGTCCGGTCGCCGTTGGGCGAGGCCGTGGCCGGTGGCGCCGCGGGGGCGTTCGCCTCCTCGTCGTCGTCGAAGCGCAGCCGCTCGACCAGCTCGGCGTCGAACTCGCGCTCGGCCACCCAGTCGCCTTCGAGCTCCTCGTCGACCTGCTCGCGGAAGGCCTCGATGCCGATCTTGTCGATCAGGACCTTGATCCGGGCACGGGCGCGGTTGGCGCGCAGCCACTCCTGGCGGTCGAAGATCCGCAGCACGGCCTCGGAGACCTTGAGGTAGTCGCCGTTGTCGGCCTCGACGAAGTCGTAGAGCGTCGGCGCGACCCGGGCCATGATCGAGGTGCCGCCGCCGACCCGGACCTCGAAGCCCTTGACCCCGTCGCGTTCGCGCGAGATGAAGGCGACGTCGTGGATGCCGGTAATCGCGCGGTCCTCGTCGGAGCCGGTGAAGGCGGTCTTGATCTTGCGCGGCATCAGCTGCGTCGTCGGGTGGCGGACGAAGTAGCGGGCGTAGGCGCCGGCGTAGGGCGTCGGGTCGAAGACCTCGTCGGGCGCGACGCCGGCCCAGGGATCCCCGGTGACGTTGCGCACCGTGTTGCCGCAGCCCTCGCGGGAGGAGAGGCCGGCCGCCGAGATTTCGCGGATCAGCGACTCCATGTCGCGCAGGGGGACGTGGTGGATCTGGATGTTCTGCCGCGTCGTGATGTGGCCCTTCTCGAGCGGGGCCCACTTCTCGACCACGTCGGCGAAGGCCTCCATCTGCTCGGGGGTGACGCCGCCGAAGGGGAGCTTCACCCGGACCATCTGCACGTCGGGCTGGCGCTGGCCGTAGACGCCCTGTTTGAGGCGGAAGCCGATGAACTCGTCTTCGGCCATCTTGCCGGCGAGGAACTCCTCGGCTTCGTTGTCGAAGTCGTCGAACTCGCGCTCGATGATCGGGATGATGTGCCCCGGGACGTTGTCGTAGCGCTCAGGGTTCTCCAGGGTGCCGGTGCGGCCCTTGCCCCGCTGCTCCTTCTGCTGGTCTACTGCTACCTCCACCCTGGGGAAAATAGCAAAACCTGACAGGGATTAGGGTATTTATTTCTTGGGCGCAGGCGGAAGGCGCTTCTCGGCGTGCAGTATCGAGGCGGCCTCGCCGGACTCGGCCACCTGTCCGCCCTCGGGCTCGAGCGGCAGGCCCTCGTCGGCCCAGCCGACGATCCCCTCGCTCAGCTTCACCGCGTCGTACCCCTCGGCCACCAGCGCCTCGGCCGCCATCGTCGACCGGTTGCCACCGCGGCAATAGAGGACCACGGGCCGCTCCCGGTCGATCTCCCCCGCACGCTCGCTCAACTCCGCCAGCGGCAGGTGGGTCGCTCCGGCGATCCGCCCCATCTCCCACTCATGCTCCGCCCGCACGTCCACCAGCTGCGCCCCGTCCTCAACAAGCTTTTTCGCTTCTTCGCGCGAAACCTCTCGTAGCTCTTCGCTCATGGGCCGGAATCTAGCGACTGTCGCAAAGGGGCGAGATGCCCTCTCCCAAAACACTCAAGCGCGGCTCCGCCGCGCGTTTTGGGAGAGGGCATCTCGCCCCTTCAGGACCCAAGCCGCTAGTCGATCTCAGTCCCTTCGAT
>DASUZK010000049.1:0-49273 GCA_036376915.1 Solirubrobacterales bacterium | reverse complement strand
CGACGATAGGGGGCATGGCGAGCCCCTCCCGCACCCCCTATCCGCAGGCGGCGCGCGAGCTGCTGCGGGAAACCCTCTTCGGCGCCGCCCGCGACGAGCTCGAACGGCGCGCCTGGTCGGAGATCACGATGTCCGACATCGCCGCCGCCGCCGGGGTCAGCCGCCAGACCCTCTACAAGGAGTTCGGCAGTCGCGACGAGTTCGGCCTCGCCTTCGTCATCCACGAGGGTGAGCGCTTCCTCGACGCCGTCGACGCGGCTGTCCTCGCGCACCGCGACGACCCCCGGGCGGCGATCGGCGCCGCTCTCGAGCTCTTCCTCCGCACCGCCGGCGAGGACCCGCTGATCCGGATCCTGCTCAGCGACGACGGCACCGGCGGCATGCTGACCTTCGTCACCACCCAGGGGACGCCGGTCGTCCTCTGGGCGACCGCCCGACTCGCGGCGACGATCGAACAGGGCTGGCCCCAGGCCGCCTCGCCCGACGTCCGCCTCCTCTCCGAATCCCTGGTCCGCCTCGCGATCAGCTACATCACCACGCCGAGCGAATCCCCCGAGACGACCGCCGCCGCGGTCGCCGAGCTGCTCGGCCCGTTCATCGACCGGGCGCTGGGCAGCTAGGGCCGTTCGAGGCGGCGCTCCAGGTTGGCGCGCACCTCGGGCCACTCGGAGTCGATCACGCTGTAGTAGGCCGAGTCGCGCAGGCCGACGTCGGGCACGATCATGTGGTTGCGCAGGACGCCCTCGAACTGGGCAGGCAGGGCGGCGAGGGCGGCGCGGGAGCGCTCGTTGCGGGCGTCGGTCTTGAACTCGACCCGGACGCAGCCGAGGGCCTCGAAGGCGTGGCGCATCATCAGCAGCTTGGCCTCGACGTTGGCGCCGCTGCGCCAGGCGCTGGGGTGCAGCCAGGTCCAGCCGATCTCGACGACGCGGTCGCCAGGGCGGACGTTGAGGTAGCGGCTGCTGCCGATCGCCGTGCCGGTGCGGGCATCGCGCGTGGTGAACGGGCCCTCGTTGCCGGCCTCCGCCGCCTCCAGCGTCAGGCGCATCCAGGGGTCGAAGCGCTCGCGCTCGTTCAGGTTCGCCAGCCAGGCCCAGATCTCCGCTGGCTGCGCCGCCTTCCAGAGCTCCTCGGCGTGCTCCGCGCGCAGCGGCTCAAGCGTGACGATCGATCCCTCGAGGTGGGCGGTGAGGTTCTGCACGGCGCCATTCTCCCAACGCTGACTTCGTCTTTTTAGGGGATATAGGACCCAAAAAGACGAAGTCAGCGTTGAAGGGGTGGCTGCCGCTCGAGTGAGAGACGGAAGACGAGACGGTCGAAGTCGGTCTCGTCGGTGCTGTCGCGGTCGGGCTCGCGGCCGTAGCCGAGCGACTCGTAGAGGCGGTGGCCGGCGGTCTGGTAGGGACGGCTCCAGAGCGCGATCGCCTCCCAGCCCTCTACTCGTGCCAGCTCCGCACAGCGCTCGGCCAAGGCGCGGCCGATGCCTTGGCGGCGGGCGCCGGAGCCGACGACGAGCCGGGCCAGTTCGGCCTCGCCTGCGCCGGCGACCGCGCGACTCGGCTCCTCCGGCGCGAGCAGGGCGACGACGCCAACCACGGCGTCGTCCACCTCAGCGACGAGGAGGTGCGCCGCGGCCGCCGCGGTGGCGTCGAAGTCCGAGCGCTCGTAGGGCGCGTCGCGCCCGCCCTCGCCTTCGGTGAAGTAGGCCTCTGTCCAGAGTGCGACGACCGCCTCCGCGTCCCGCTCCGTCGCTTCCCGGATCACCGTCCTCTCGCTTCCGGTGCGCTTTATCCCCGTCATAGGGGGAAAAAGCGCACCGGAAGGGGTTGGTTGGGGCTCATGACTCCAGCAGCAGGGTCACGGGGCCGTCGTTGACCAGGGCCACGCCCATGCAAGCGCCGAAGATGCCCTTGGCGGTGCCGAGACGCTCGCAGAAGCGGTCGTAGAGTGGCTCGGCCTCCGGGCCGGGAGCCGCGTCCACGTAGCTGGGGCGGTTTCCCTTGCGGGCGTCGCCGTAGAGGGTGAACTGGCTGACGCAGAGGACCTCGCGCTCGCCGAGCGGCTCGTTCATCCGCCCGTCGGCGTCGTCGAAGATGCGCAGCGCCCGCACCTTGTCCGCCAGCCGCTCGGCCTCCGCCTCGGTGTCGCCGCGCCTCACGCCAAGCAGGACGAGCATGCCAGGGCCGATCTGCGCAACCCGCTCTCCCTCGATGTCGACGGCGGCCTGGCTGACCCGCTGGACGAGCGCTCTCATCGCCGGCTCCCGCACACACCCGCACCGTATAGGGAAGGGGGCCCTCGATGAAAATAAAAATGGATCTCATTTTGATTTAATCGACGGGCCGTGCTCGAGCCCTTCCAGCTGCCCTTCGTCCAGCGTGGCCTGCTCGAGGTCGCGATCCTCGCCGTGCCGGCCGGGCTGCTCGGGACCTGGATCGTCCTGCGCGGGCTCGCCTTCTTCTCCCACGCGGTCGGGACCGCGGCCTTCCCGGGGCTCGTGCTCGCCGACGGGCTCGGATTCGCGGCGCCGCTGGGGGCCTTCGGCGCGGCGGCTCTCTTCAGCGCCGGCGCGGGGCTGCTGTCCCGTCGCGAGGAGGGGAGGCGCGACGCGGCGGTCGCGATCGTCCTCGTCGGCTGCCTGGCCGCGGGGACGATCCTCGCCAGCGACGTCTTCGGCTCCGGCGCCAACGTCGAGACGCTGCTCTTCGGCAGCCTGCTGCTGGTCGACGACGGCGACATCGCCCTCGCCGCCGCCGCGGCCGCCACCACCGCGCTCGCCTCGCTGCTGCTCGGCCATCGCTGGCTGGCGACGGGCTTCGACCCCGGCTCGGCCACGGCCCTGGGAACCGGCGCCCGCGGCCTCGAGATCGCGCTCCTCGGCCTGATCGCCTTCGCGATCGTCGCCGCGCTCTCGACGATCGGCGCGCTGCTGGTGGCCGCGCTCTTCGTCGTGCCCGCCCTCACCACCCGCCTCTTCGCCCGGCGGATGCGGGCCTGGCAGCTCGCCAGCATCGTGCTCGTCGCCGTCGAGGGGGCCGTCGGGCTCTGGCTCTCGGTCAAGACCGACGCCCCGCCGGGGGCGACGATCGCCGTCGTCTCCGGCGGGGCCTTCGTCCTCGCCGCCCTGGTCAAGGCGTTGCCGCGCGCACCGCGCAGGCCGGGTCCCGTGGCACCCGCCCTCGTTGCCGTCGCGCTGTTCCTCGCCGGATGCTCCGGTGCCTTGAGGGGCGACGACGAGCGGCTCGACGTGGTCGCGACGACCACCCAGGTCGGCGACTTCGTCCGCGAGGTCGGCGGCGCCGCGGTCGCGGTCGACCAGATCCTCCAGCCGAACACCGACCCCCACGAGTACGAGCCGCGCCCCAGCGACGTGGTGGCGACCGCCGAGGCTGAGCTCGTCTTCACCAGCGGCGACGAGCTCGATGAGTGGATCGGCGAGGTGGTCTCCGACAGCGGCAGCGAGGCTCGGGTCGTCGACCTGGGCGTGACCGCCCCCGAGCGGCTGCCCGGCGAGCAGAGCGGGGAGGAGGCGTCCGCCTACGACCCCCACTGGTGGCACGACCCGCGCAACGCCGAGGCCGCCGTGCGCGAGATCGAGCGCAGCCTGGTGGCCGCCGATCCGGCCCACAGGCGCGTGTTCGAGCGCCGCGCGGCGGCCTACCTCGCCAGGCTGCGGGCGCTCGACACTGGCATCGCCCGCTGCATGGAATCGGTCCCCGCCGCCCGCCGCAAGCTGGTCACCGATCACGACGCCTTCGGGTACTTTGCCCGCCGCTACGGCGTCGACGTGGTGGGCGCGGTCATCCCCTCGCAGGCGACCCAGGCCCAGCCCTCGGCGAAGGACCTCAGCGCCCTCGCCGGGCTGATCGAACGCGAAGGCGTCGAGGCGGTCTTCCCCGAGAGCTCGCTCAGCCCGAAGGTCGCCGAGGCGATCGCCGCCCAGGCAGGTGCCACGGCCGAGTACACGCTCTACGGAGACACGCTCGGCCCGGAGGGGTCGGACGGAGACACCTACCTGCAGATGGAGGCGGCCAACGCGGACTCGATGCTGCGCGGATTCACCGGAGGGAGGCGTGGATGTCCGCTGAACCCCTGATCGAGGCCTCGGACGTGGCCGCCGGGTACGACGGCACGCCGGCGATCTCCGACGTCACCTTCTCGCTGTGCTCCGGCCAGAGGCTCGCCCTGCTCGGCTCCAACGGCGGCGGCAAGACGACGCTGCTGCGCGCGGTGCTGGGCGAACTGCGGATCTTCGGCGGGACGCTGCGCGTCTCCGCGACATGCGGCACGGTGCCGCAGACCGAGCGCTCCCGCCTCGACTATCCCGTCTCCGCCCTCGACGTGGCGACGATGGGGACGCTCGCGACCCTGCCCTGGTGGCGCCGGCCCGGACGGCGCGAGCGCGAGGCGGCCGGGCGGGCGCTGGAGCGGGTCGACCTGGCATCGCTTGCCGAGGAGACCTTCGGCCGCCTCTCCGGCGGCCAGCGCCAGCGGGCGCTGATCGCCCGCGCCCT
This sequence comes from Solirubrobacterales bacterium, assembly GCA_036376915.1. Classification (GTDB taxonomy): domain Bacteria; phylum Actinomycetota; class Thermoleophilia; order Solirubrobacterales; family 70-9; genus VRUE01. The sequence continues at coordinate 44,759 of DASUZK010000049.1, read as the reverse complement.
CGTGCAGGACGCAGGCGTGCTGCTGCTCGACGAGCCGTTCTCGGGCCTCGACCGTCCCAGCGGGGAGCGGCTGGAAGCCCTGATCGGCGAGCTGGCGGGGGAGGGCAGGGGGGTCGTGATCGCAACCCACGACCTCGAGCAGGCCCGCGCCTGCGACCTCGTCCTCTGCATCGCCGGGCGCCAGATCGCCTGCGGCCCCCCCGGCGAGGTTCTCGCCGACGTCGGCGTGCTGGAAGCGACCTACGGCGGGGCGATCGTCGAGCTTCCCGGCGGCGGGGGGAGGGCGATCCTGCCGCCGCACCATCATCACCACTGAGATGCTCGAGCCCTTGCAAGAACCGTTCATGCAGCGCGCCCTGGCGGAGGTCGTGCTGATCGGCGTCGCCGGCGGCGCGCTCGGCTGCTGGGTCGTCTTCTACGGCCTCTCCTACGCCGCCGAGTCGCTCGCCCACTCGCTCTTCCCAGGGCTCGTCCTCGCCGCCATCGCCGGCGTCCCGCTGCTGCTCGGTGCCACCCCGGCGGTCGTCGTCGCGGCGCTGGCGATCGCGCTCGGCGCCAGGGTGGCGGGGGTCAGCCGAGAAGCCGCCGTCGCGGTGGTGGTGACGACGATGCTCGGGCTCGGCGTGCTGCTGGCGCTCTCGCCGCGGTCCCCACCCGGAGTCGAGGCGCTGCTCTTCGGCGACCCGTTCGGGGTCGCCGATGCCGACCTTGCCGCGGCCGCGGCCCTGGCGGCGCTCGTGCTCCTCTCCCTCAGGCTCCTGCACGGCAGGCTCCTGGTAGCGGGCTTCGACCGTGGCGCGGCACGGGCGCTCGGCGTCTCCCCGGCCCTCGCCGACGCGGCCCTGCTGATCCTGCTGGCCGCCGCGACCGTGGTCGCCGTGCAGGGGCTCGGCAACCTGCTCGTCGTCGCCGTCTTCGTCGGGCCGGCCACCGCCGCGCGCCGGCTTGCCGACCGGATGCTGCCGACGATGCTGCTCGCCACCCTCCTCGCCGTCCTCGCAGGGGTTGGCGGGCTCTACCTCTCCTACTATGCAGGCACCGCCGGGGGGGCCTCGGTGGCCGCGGCGATCGTCGCGGCATACCTGCTCTCCCTGCCGCTGGGGCGCCTGCTCGCCGCGCGGCGCCCGGCGCGCGTCCGAGCGGAGGCTACGATCGCCTGATGCCCGCCAAGACCGACAGCGCCTGGGCCGAGCACGCGCTGCTCGCCCTCCGGCAAGCCGGGTACCGGCGTGGCGGCGCTCGCACCGCCGTGGTCGAGGCGCTCGCCCGCCACGACTGCGCCGTCACCGCGATCGAGCTCGACGACGAGTTGCGCCGGCGCCGGCCCCCGGTCGGCCGCGCCAGCGTCTACCGGGCGCTGGAGCAGCTCGAGCAGCTCGGCCTGGTGCAGCGGATGGAGGTGACGCGGGGGACGGCAGGATACGAGCGCGTCGAGCCCGACGGTGAGCACCACCATCACGCGATCTGCCGTCAGTGCGGGCGCATGGTCCCGTTCGAGGATCCCTCGCTCGAGCGCGCGATCGAGAAGCTCTCCGGCGCGATCGACTTCGAGGTCACCGATCACGACGTCGTCCTGCGTGGACGCTGCGGGCGCTGTACGGGCTGACCGGCGGACGCGGGGCTTCGATCACCCCGGATAGATGCGAAGCTGCTTGCCATGGCCAAGTGGGGAGTCCTCGCCGTCCTGGCGACCGCCCAGTTCCTGATGGTGCTCGACCAGGCGGTGATGAACGTCGCGATCTCCCAGCTGGTCGAGGACTTCGACACCACCGTCACCACGATCCAGGCGGTGATCGCCTTCTACGCGCTGGTGATGGCGGGCCTGATGCTGACCGGCGGCAAGCTGGGCGACATCTGGGGGCGCCGCCGCGCCTTCGCGATCGGGCTCTGCATCTACGGCGTCGGCTCGGGGCTGACGGCCGCCTCCTGGAGCGTGCCCTCGCTGATGCTCGGCTGGTCGGTCCTCGAGGGAATCGGCGCGGCCCTCGTCATCCCCGCCCTGATCGCCCTGGTCGCCGGCAACTACAGGGGGGCTGACCGAGCTGTCGCCTACGGCGTCCTCGGCGGAGTCGCCGGCGCCGGGATCGCGGTCGGCCCGATCCTCGGGGGCTGGGCCACGACCGAGCTCAGCTGGCGCGTCGTCTTCGTCGGCGAGGTGGTCGTCGCCATCGGCATCCTGATCGGGACGCGGATGATCCGCGAGCCCGAGCGCGAGGGCTCGGCGCCGAGCCTCGACTGGTTCGGCGGCGTGCTCTCCGCGGCTGGCCTCGCGCTCGTCGTCTTCGGCGTGCTGCAGGCGAGCAACTGGGGCTGGCTGGCGCCGCGCAGCTCGCCTGTCGAGCCGTTCGGTTTCTCGCTGACGCCCTTCGTCATCGGCGCTGGGGCGCTCGTGCTCGCTGCCTTCGTGGCTTGGGAGCGCCGTCGCGAACGCCTCGGCGAGGATCCGCTGGTCCACCTGCCGCTGCTGCGGGTGTCGCAGCTGCGCGGCGGCGTCTCGATGTTCGTTGCCCAGAACCTGATCCTGATGGGCGTCTTCTTCACGATCCCCCTCTTCCTCCAGGTCGTCCACGGCCTCGACGCGCTCGAAACGGGAGTGCGGATGCTGCCCGCCTCCGCCGGGCTCTTCTTCGCCTCGATCGTCGGCTCGGCGCTGGCGAAGCGGTATGCGCCGAGACCCCTGGTCCGCGCCGGTCTGCTCATCGTCCTCGCCGCGACCCTGATGCTGCTCGAGACGATCGAGCCCGAGCTCGACAACTCGTCCTTCCTGGTCGCGATGGGCGTGCTCGGCATCGGCATGGGCCTGATCGTCTCCCAGCTCGGAAACGTCGTCCAGTCCGCGGTCGCAGACGACGACCGCAGCGAGGCCGGCGGCCTGCAGAGCACCGCACAGCAGCTCGGCTCCTCGCTGGGCACGGCGCTGCTCGGCGCGATCGTGATCACCGGCCTGATCGCCGCCTTCACCTCGAACGTCGCCGGGGACGCGCGGATCTCAGGCGAGGTCAGCGACCAGCTCGAGGTACGGCTGAGCGCGGGGGGGAGCTTCGTCTCCTCCGAAGAGGTCCGGGCCGGCGCGACCGCTGCCGGGCTCGACGCCGCTACCGTCGACGCGCTGGTCGAAAGCTACGAAGACGCCCAGATCGAAGCGCTGAAGTCCGCCTTCCTCTTCGCCGCCTTCCTCACCGTCTGCTCCTTCTGGACCACCCGCCGCCTGCCGGATCGTCGCTTCGACGAGCTGCAGGCAGGGCCGGACCCGCCGCGGCTCGACCTGGAGCCCACGCCCGCATGACGTCCAGCCCGCTGCAAGGCCCGAGGTCTCCCGCCGAGCGCTCCGCCATCGGCAAGGCCGCCCGTGGCGTCGCGCCTCGCTCGAGCCATGGTGAGTGGGCCCCGTCCGCCGACAGGCCCGACCCGGTCGAGCTGCTCGAGGGCCAGGCCACCTCGCGGGTCGGCCAGCTGGTGCCGCTCCGCTACGCGCGGATGCTCGCCTCGCCGTTCGCCTTCTATCGCGGGGGCGCGGCGGTGATGGCCGCGGACCTGGCGAGCATTCCGTGCAGTGGCTTCGACGTTCAGCTCTGCGGGGACGCGCACCTGTCCAATTTCGGCGCCTACGCCTCGCCCGATCGCGAACTCGTCTTCGACGTCAACGACTTCGACGAGACCCTGCCGGGGCCGTGGGAGTGGGACGCGATGCGCCTCGCCGCGAGCTTCGCGGTCGCCGGTCGCGAAAGCGGGTTCAAGCGCCGCGAGCGGACCGCGATCGTCGCCGCGGGGATGGCCGAGTACAGGGAGACGATGCGGCGGCTGGCCGAGCTCGGCAACCTCGAGGTCTGGTACACGAAGATGGACGTGCCGACGATCGCCGAGCGCTGGGGCGCCGCGGCTGGCGAGAAGGAGGTCGCGGCCTTCAAACGCAACCTGGCCAAGACCCAGGCGAAGGACAGGATGCGTGCCCTCTCCAAGCTCACCCGCGAAGTCGACGGCAGGTTGCGCATCGTCAGCGAACCGCCCCTCATCGTGCCGATCGACGATCTGGCGGCCGAGACCGGAGCTGACGTCGAAGCGCGGGTGCTCGAGACCCTTGCCGACTACCGCGCCACCCTCCCCGAGGACCGCGGGGTGCTGCTCGACAGCTATCGCTTCGTCGACGCCGCGCTCAAGGTCGTCGGGGTCGGCAGCGTCGGCACCCGCGCCTGGATCGCGTTGATGCTGGGCCGCGACGGCGGCGACCCCCTCTTCCTCCAGATGAAGGAGGCCCAGCGCTCGGTGCTCGAGCCCTACGCCGCCCCCAGCGCCTTCGAGAACCAGGGCGAGCGCGTCGTCCAGGGCCAGCGCCTGGTCCAGGCCGCCAGCGACATCCTGCTCGGCTGGGTCAAGACCACCGGCATCGACGGCCGACAACGCGACTTCTACGTCCGCCAGCTCTGGGACATGAAGGGCTCGGTCCGGGTCGAGCGCATGGATCTCGGCGCTCTCACCGCCTACGCCCAGATCTGCGGCACGACCCTCGCTCACGCTCATGCCCGCAGCGGCGACCGCATCGCGATCGCCGCCTACCTGGGCAAGAGCGACACCTTCGACAAGGCGATGGCGGCGTTCGCCGAGGCCTACGCCGACCAGAACGAAGCGGACTATGCAGCCCTGCGGTCGGCCGCCGAGGACGGCCGGGTCGAGGTCGCGAAGCCGGTCTAGGCCTCGCCTATTCGAAGGGCACCCAACTGCCGCAGCCGTAAGGCCAGGAGTTGGGGAGCAGCGGAGCGCCGTTGGCGTCGGTGGCGAGCGAGGTCGCGGCCAGGGCCGCCGCGTCGACGCGGCGGAATCCCGCCCGGACCGCCATTGCTTGGGGTGTCGGCGCCGACGCCCTGGCTCGCCTGAGCCCGGTGAGGGGGCGACCCGCGGCCTCGGCGAGCCGGCTCACCGAGCGTGCCCCCCCGTACGCCCTCAGCGTCCTCTCGAGCGAGTAGATCGGCACCTCGCGAGCGCCGAGCGTGGCGGCCAGGCGAACGTCGTGGATGAGGCGCGAGAGCCGCTTGTATGGGCCACGGCCGGAGCTGCCGAGGCTGATCTGGCCCACGTCGCCGAACTCGTGCCGGGAAGAGTGGAGGTAGGACGACACGATGCCCGGCCCGGGGTCGTGCCCCAGGTAGTAGGAGAAGACGCTGCGGTAGGCCTGAAAGAAGAGCCGGTGCCAGCGCACGTTCGGCACGACGAACCCGGCCGCGTCCTGGAGCGCCAGGTGGCCGTCCGCGATGTCGTCGAGCGCCAGCGGCGCCGGCGCGGCCACGAGGCGGATGCGGTGTCGCCTGGTCCAGCGCGCGATGCGGGTGTATTCCTGCCAGGCCGCGCACTGCCCGGCCGGGTCGATGGTGCGCTGGAGGAGCGACGGAAGCTCGGCGCCCGTGCCGCCCCCCATCAGCGCCACCGTGGTCTCGAAGGGCGTGTTTAGCTGGGGCTCGGGGTCGAGGACGACGCCTCGCAGCCGCACCTGCCTCGCCCGAGCCCAGCGGGCAAGTGCCCTGACGGCGTCGAAGTGCTCGGCGGCTGCTCCGTCCCACGACCAGTAGCCAGAGGTGTAGGGGACGAGGATCCACGCCCAGACCGGCACGCCGAGCCGGTTGGCCTTGCGGACGATCGCCAGCCCGTCCTTTCGGTGGGGCATGCCCAGGGGAACCGGGCCGAAGTCACGCCGGTAACGGAGGTTGAAGTAGAGGGGGATTCGGTTCTCGCTCAGGACGCTCCACAGCTGGGGGGTGTAGAAGCTGGTGTCGCGCCGGTTCCAGTAGGTCTCGGGCTCGTCCCAATTCGTGCCGGGAACGGCCTCGCCGGCCCAGAAGCCGATCGTGGTCTTCCCCTGTGCGAGGCTCGGTTGCGAGGAGAGAAGCGCCAGGATGGCCAGGGCACCGAGGACGACCGCATGGCCGGCTCGGCTCATGCGGCCACCGAGATCGTCTGGCCGTCACCCGGGATCTCGACCCGGCTCAGGGCTCCGGCCGCTTCCAGTGCATCGCTCAGCTCTGTCCGCCCGATTCCGCAGTGGTCGAGTGCTTCCAGGTGGACGGCGATCACGCGGCCGGGTGCGAGGCGAACGAACTCGAGCTGTTCCTCCAGCGTCATCAGGATCGGGGAGCCCACATCCAGCTGAGCGCCGCCGGAGTGCATGACGGCGACATCGGGTTGCTCTCGCCGCAGCACGGCGCGGACCTCGTCGGTGAGGACGGTGTCACCGGAGACGTAGAGCGACGGCTCGCCTGGGAGGCGGAGCACGTACCCGATGCCGGGTCCCATCAGCCGCCCGATCAAGCCGTGACCGTGCCTGGCGGGCACCGAGGTCAGCTTGCCGCCGAAAAGGTCGACGGCCTGCCCTGGGGAGACGGGTCTCGCATCGATCCCGGCTCGGCGCAGTGCTCGCGCATCGGGCGCCTGGCAGGCAGTCGGGACCCCCGACTCGGCGAGCAGGCGTCTGCCGGGCTTGTCGAGGTGGTCGGAGTGGCCGAAGCGGAAGTGCGTTATGAGGGCGCCGGTCAGCCCGGCGAGCTTCCGGTCGGATCCCCCGGGCAGCGCCACGGTCGGGTTGAGCGCCGGCTGCGACCTGACCAGGGAGAGGGGAGGCCGGCGGCGTGGCAAGGCAAGTGACGGATCAACTGCCAATCTCTGTCCGGCACCCTCGATGACGAGGGTCGCGTTGCGTAGCAGCGTGATCTCCATCGCTCCAGCGTATTCGGGGATGGGGAGCTTTTGTCGAAGTTGTGTGTGTCCGCTCGTGCGATTTCGCTCTTTGTTATGCTTCAAATTTCCTTGAGCAATGATGTGACATCGGATTGACTCCGATCCTCCGTCTCTCCCCCCACAGTGCCCTATGCAGCGAGCTGTCGTCTCATGACCCGGTCCAAGAGCAGTCCGGAAGAATCACCGCAAGCGATTCGGGCTGATCTCGCTGCTCGGTTGCGTTCCCGCAGGCTCGAGATCGAAAAGGCGGTCTTCAGCCGAATTCAGAGTCTGTCCGACCCTGTCAGAGACGAGAATCCCACCTATATCGTCGGTCTCCAACGCACCATTACGGAGGCGTTGAGCTACGGGTTGGAGGGTATTGAAACGGGCCGGGGGTCACCCTTGCCAGTTCCACCTGAGACCGCGAGGCAGGCTCGCCGCGCGGCGCAGGAGGGAGTCAGGCTGGACACCGTCCTTCGGCGCTACGCAGCCGGAAACAAGACGTTGGAGGAGTTCGCCATCTCTGAGGCCGATGGCATGTCAAGTCAGATGCTCTGTCAAATACTGAGCGACCAGGGCCCACACTTTGACCTGATGATGGAGTCTGTCGCCGCCGAATACAGGGATGAGCATGAGCAGGCGGAGCGTTCATCTACCCAAAAGCAAGGGGATCGCATCGTCCAGCTGCTCGAAGGCGAGATCACCGTGCCACCTGTCGACCTCGACTACGACTTCGATATGTGGCATGTGGGCATGATCCTCATCGGTTACGGAGGTGAGAAGACCGCCCGTGCGCTGGCAGGCAGGGCCGGATGCCGGTCGTTGATCGTGGTGCGTGATAGCGACACGGTCTGGGCATGGCTCGCCAGCACTCGAAGCTTCGACGTCATCGAATTGGACCGTCTCTTGGATGAAGGTACGCCGAGGGGGACGTCGGTGGCAATCGGCGATCCGCGAAGGGGCCTGAAGGGATGGCACCAGACCTTTCGCGAAGCGCAGGCGGCTCTTCAGATGATGCTCCATCGGCCCCAACCGCTCACGAGGTGCCGCGATGTCATCTTGGACTCCGCGGTGCTTCGCGATCCGTACTTGGCTACATCATTGATCGAAACGTATCTGGCCCCTCTGGACGAGGGGCGTAACGACAGCGGGGACGTTCTCCGAAGGACCCTACGAGCATATTTCGGTGCAAATCGGAACATCGTCAGCGCGGCATCGACGCTCGACGTAGCTCGCCAAACCGTTGAACGTCACCTTCGAAGGGTCGAAGAGAGGCTCGGTCAATCGATCGACATATGCAATACCCAGCTGCAGGTTGCGCTCAGCCTGGAGGAGCTGGTGGCTTCCCCTGAGCAAACGCCGTGGCCTTCCGGTGTTACTCACGGTCGATTGCAGTAGCGCTGGTCAATCCGCATGAACCTTTGTGTTTATGCGGCAGTCTGTCCTATCGCACCTTGGGGGATGAGTCACATAGCCACACTATGAGGCAACTAGAATACTGTAAAATATCTAAATGATCGCAGCAGTTGTGGCCAATGAGGCAGGGTCCCCAGTCCGTGAGCGCCCGGCGAGTGTGCGACATGCTGGGGTGACGTCGACCGTGGCCTGGATGCCCGCCGAGGACATCGATGTCCACGAATGGATCCACGCGGGGAGGCGCCTTGGTGCGATGACGCGCTGCAGTCAGTGGTGGCTTGGAGACTGGATTCGCTACGGGACGACACGCTGGGGTGAGAAGTACAAGGAGGCATCCCAGATAACTGGCTATGACATACAGAGTCTGAGAAATATCGCGTATGTGGCGGGACGGGTCGAAGCATCCCGACGTCGGGATAGTTTGACCTGGAGTCACCATGCTGAGGTCAGCGCTCTTCAGCCCACCGATCAAGAACAGTGGCTTGACCTCGCCGAATCGGAGAAGATGTCGGTGTCGGACCTGCGAACCGAGCTTCGTGCTGCTCGACGAAATGACAGCAAGGGCGAACCTGTCGGCTCCCCGGCATCGTCAGGCACCGACGATGCCGCCAGCGGGACAGTTGTGTGCCCTGAGTGCCAGCACGAATTCGAGGTGGCTGACCCCTGAGACGCGCAATGAACCGATCGGCGCGATGGCTATTGCTGGGGATGCTTGTGCTGTTGCTGGGCCTGTGGCGCTATGGCGTTGTTGCCGCGCGCAGGCCATCCGCGAGACCACCTGTGACAGAGAAGCAGTCTGTGACAGAGGATGAGTCTCTCTCCGTTTACAAGGACCCCGACGACGGCTCTATTCGGATCTTCTGCTGATCCATGAGGCTCTCGTCCCGGGCTGGGCGCGTCAGCTCGTGGACCTCCGGGAGCACCTCGGACGCCCTATCTCGGTCGATGGCGCCGGTTCCGAGGCAGAACGTCCACGCGCTCGTCACCCAGTTGATGAAGTCCTGGCGGGTCTGTGTGTGCTTGTTGCGGTTCAGCATGACCCATACGTATCGGGCATAGGCGTTGTGGCACTGGGAGCAGTCGCTCTCCTCGCCGACAGCGCAACGCCGAACGGACTCGAGGTCCGGCATGATGGCGCGATGGCCGGGGTAGTACGGCTGGCCGTTGGAGAGCCGTTCCTTGCTTCGCCGGCGCCACTCCTCGGAGCCGTGCCACTGGTCGCGCTCCGGGTTGTACCCGGAGCTGGTCACGGGGCACGTGTCGTAACCCCAGGTCAGATCGAGCATCTTGCGCCCGGCGGCGACCTCCGCCATGTAAGCGGTGGTCACGACCTGCGCGGGATGCTTGTCGATCATCCGGTAGATCTCTCGAAGCGCTCGGGCGTATCCCTTTGCCTGGTCGAACTCCCCGCCCCGGTTGGCCCGGTCCTCGTAGAAGCTGAAGGCGACGAGGTTTCCGTTCTCGACGATCTCGTCGACCGCGCTCTCGACGCCGTCGGCATTTGCGTTGCTGACGGTGAAATAGAAGGTGACGCGCGGATCGTCCTTGTAGTGCCTGAGCGCCCTGGCAAAGACATCGATCTTGCCAGCGCCGCGCAGCTCCCGGTCGATCTCGTGGTCGCCCCAGACCGACACGGCGATTCCCATGCCCTCGAATCCCTCATGCGGGATCCTGCGCAGGCCGTTCGTCACCGTGGTGCAGCGGAAGTTTTCATGGAGGATCTGGAGGCGCTCCAGCTGCAGGCTCGGCTCGCCTCCGATCACCGTTACGAAGTTCGTGCCCCGTGCCCGCTCGCGCTGGACGAACTCGAGAAAGACGGCCTCGTCCTTGGGTGCCTTCGAGTTGTCCAGCTGCTCGGCGAAGAAGTAGCAACCGTCGCATCTCAGCTGGCACACGTGCGTCAGGTCGAGGGTGATGGGAACGAATGACCCCGCGCTCATGGCTTCCTCTTGCAGCCGCGAGATCAGGGGGTCCTCCAGGTATTCGTTGATCCGCGCCCGCATCTCCCGGCGCTTGCGGCGCATAGGCTCGCTTCGCTTCAGCGTCCGCGACACGTCGAACGGCAGTGAATGGGGTGTCTGGTCCGGCATTCGGGTTACTCCGTGCCCCCGATCGTGGCGTTGATTGTGTGTGTTGGCGTGTGTACGGTCCGCTCGATGAGCACTGTGACGAAAAAGCCAGGCAATTGCGACGTCTTCGTCGCCGGCGGGGGCTTGGCGGGGCTTTCCGCGGCGCTCCAGCTCAAGCAGATGCGGCCAAAGACAAGCATCGCGGTGGTCGAGAAACGGTCGCTGCCGGTGCCGGAGGTTGCGTTCAAGGTGGGAGAGTCCGCCGCCGAGATCGGTTCGCACTACCTGAAGGAATCGATCGGCTTCAAGCGGCACATGGAGGAGGAGCAGCTCCGCAAGTTCAGCCTGAGGATCTTCTCCTCCGCGGGGGTGAACTCGGATATCTCGCGGCGCCCCGAGATCGGCCTCAGCAGGTTCTCCCCGCTGCGCACCTATCAGCTGGACCGCGGCAAGCTCGAGAACGCTCTCGCCGAGGCGGCTTCGAACCTCGGAGTCGAGGTGATCGACGGGCACGCGGTCGCCGATCTGGAGCTTGGGCCCGATCGCCACCGGATCACCGTGAAGCGCAACGGGGCGACCCGCGACTTCAGCCCACGCTGGATCATCGATGCCAGCGGTAGGGCGGGCCTGCTGCGGCGGCGACTCGGGCTGGGCGTTGACATCGACCATGACGTCAATGCCTCCTGGTTTCGGGTGGGGAAGCGGATCGTCGTCGACGAGTGGTCCGACGATCCAGCCTGGCGCGCGCGCGTCCCCAGCGGGAAACGTTGGATGAGCACCGTGCAGCTGGTCGGCGAGGGGTACTGGCTCTGGGTCATCCCGCTTCCCTCCGAGGCAACCAGCATCGGCATCGTCGCCGACCCTCGCTTCGTGCCCTACGAGCGAATCCGGCGCTACGACGCGATGTACGAGTGGCTTCGAGAGAACGAGCCCCAGCTGGCGAGCGAGCTGCCCGAATCGGAGTCCGGCCTGCTCGATTTTCGCAAGCTGAAGAAGTATGCGTACGGGACCCGGCGCGGGCTGTCCCCGCAGCGCTGGGCGTTGACGGGGGAGGCCGGGTTGTTTCTGGACCCGCTCTACTCGACCGGTCTCGACTTCATCGCCATCGCGAACACCCTGACCACCCGGTTGATCGCCGGGGCACTCGACGGAGAGCAGGATTTCAGGCGCCGGCTCAAGGCGTACAACGCCTTCTACCTCGGCCAGTTCCTCGGTTGGGAGCCGGCGTTCAGGGGCCAGTACGAGGTCTTTCGGGATGCTCAGGCGACGGCCGCGAAGGTGATCTGGGACAACGCCTTCTACTTCATGTTCCCGGTTCTGCTCTTTACGAAGGACTGCATCACGGACCTCGACTTCCTGGCGTCGATACGCCGCCAGATCGCGGACACCCACCCACTGAACGTGCACATGCAGCAGGGGTTCAGGGAAGTCAGCAAGCTGGACGTTCGCGATGCGGGCTTCCCCGTCGCCAGCGACCGCGGAGTAGAAGACCTGTTCGAGATCTCGTCCCAGTCGATGAGCAAGGACGACGTGCGGGAACGCATCATGTGGGGTGTGGACAAAATGTCCTGGCTCGCACACGAGTTTTCCGAACGGCTTTTCGAGCCCGCGGGGATCGAGCTGTCGGCGCCTCCCTGCGAGCGGCCGACCGACAGCGCGAGTGGGGGCTTCGTGACCTGGGTTCCCTATTCCCAGCGCACGACGTCGCCGGCCGAGACGCAGCCCCAGCCGGCCGACTCATGGATGATCCGGTAGCGGTTGCGAGCAGGCGACGGGCCTGACTGCCGTGGAGGCCGTGCGAACGCCCGAGGAGCGGTTCGCCGACCTGCCGGCATTCGGGTTCGCCCCCCAGTACACGGAATGGCAAGGGCTGAGGATCGCCTACGTGGACGAGGGAGACGGCCGCCCCCTGCTGATGCTTCACGGCGAGCCGACCTGGTCGTTCCTCTTTCGCCGGGTGATCCCCCGGGCTCGCGAAGCGGGATACCGCTGCGTCGCGGTCGACTACCCCGGTTTCGGGCGCTCGGACAAGCCGACCGATCTCGATTGGTACAGCTACGACCGTCACACGGCGGCATGCCGGCACGTGATCGAGCTCCTCGATCTGCGCGACGTGGTGCTGGTCGGACATGACTGGGGTGGGCCGATCGGCCTGCGCTTGGGCATTGAGGCGGCCTGGCGCTTCAGCGCCTTCGTGCTCATCGATACGCCGTTCTTCACGGGTCGCCAGACGATGCCGCCCGTCTGGTGGCAGGCGCACGACTACATGAAGGGCACCCTCGACGTCTCGGTCGGCGACCTCGTCCTGGCCGGCTGCGCCGAGCCTCCGGCGTCCGATGCTCTCGCCGGCTACGAGGCTCCCTTCCCCGACCCGGCGTCCAAGGCGGGTGTACGAGCGTTCCCGCTCCAGGTCATCCCGCGTTCGGCCGACCTGCCCGCGGCCAAGGCCTGCTGGCGCACCATGAAGGCGATGCGAAAGGACCAACGCCCGACGCTGGTCCTCTGGGGGGAGTCGGACATCCTCTTCCCCCTCGAGCTGGGCAGTTGGGTTGCCGGCGCCTTGCGCCGGGAGGCTCCGGTCGTCGTGCCGGGTGCCGGGCATTTCCTGCCCGAGGACCGGGGTGAGGAGGTCGCTCGGCTCGTGATCGAGTGGCTCGAAAGCCGCTAGGGATTCAGGGGTGCCAGCACCCAGCGAGCATGGAGGCGGGCGACGACCTTGCCCTCCTGGTTGGTGGTCGTGGCGGTTGAGGTCAGGGCGATGCCGTCCATCTCCTCGGCGGGCGCGACTGGCAGCCTGTCCCACTCCTCTCCCGTCGGCTCGGCAGTGGTGGTGAGGGGTCCCAGGCCGACCGCCGTGTAGCTGATCTCGCTTTCCTCGAGACGCAGGTCCTCGGATCGGCATTGCTCGCCAAGAGCCGCAACCACCAGCGCTCTCGATGCCTCGTACCCGGCACTGTGCAGTGCGCTCGCGTGCCTCACGCCAACGTGGTTGTCGAGCTCTGGGGCAGCTGGCTGCTCGACGACGACCCGTCTCGAGCTCACCTCAGTGACGCTTACGCGCGTATATGCGACAAAGGGCTCGGTGCCGGTTGCCGGTGGGGTCATGGGAGGAAACCTACGCGCTGTCGGTGCTCTGGCAAAGGCGCACGGGTCGGTCACTGAGAATTTGTGGGCGGGACCGGCATTAGGTATACCGAGACTCATGGCGGGCAGAGACAAGTCAAACGGCGACGCTCGGCATTTCGAGGGATGTGCACTGGTGACCGGTGCCGGGCGGGGGATGGGCGCGACGATCGCCGAAGCCCTGGCGACCGACGGCTGGCGCGTGTGTGTGAACTACGGGACCGCCGCGGAGGAGGCGGCCGCCGTCGTCGCCCGCATCGAGCAGGGGGGTGGTACCGCACTCGCGGTCGGGGCCGATGTCGCCGACCAGGCCGCCGTCGACGCGATGTTCGAGCGAGTCGAGGATGAGCTCGGGCCGGTGCTCGTACTGGTGAACAACGCAGGGGTCAGGCGAGATCTCCCCGTCGGGTTCCTCCCGCCGGAGGATTGGGCGCGTGTGCTCGAGGTGAACCTGACCGGGCCTTTTCACACGATCCGCCGTGCTCTGGGGCCGATGATCCGGCGGCGTTACGGGCGCATCGTCAATATCTCATCGATCTCCACGGGGCGGCCGCTGCCGGGCCAGTCGGCCTACTCGGCGTCGAAGGCCGGCCTCGACGCCTTGACGCGAACGGTTGCGATAGAGGTGGCTCGCCGGGGGGTCACGGTCAACGCGATCGCGCCGGGCCTCGTGGACACGGGCTTCGTCGGGGAGATAGAGGAGGAATGGAAGGCGGCGATGCCCCCCCGACGGGTGGCCCAGCCCGAGGAGGTGGCCGGGTTGGTCCGCTATCTGTGTTCCGAGGATGCCGCTTACGTCAACGGCGCGACAGTCAACATCGACGGAGGCCTGACCGCCGGGCTGGCCATCTTCTCGCCACGCGGCCGTCCGGCCCCTGTCGGCATGGCAGTGGACAGCGAAAACGAGGAGGAATGATGGAGCTGAAGACCCCGCCGAGCGCCGAGAAGATGGGCGCGCGAATACTGGAAGCGCTGGTCGAATTCGGCGCGGATCCGGAGATGATGAGTCCCGAGGCGACCCTCGAGGATCTGGAGATCGACTCGCTCGACATGTTCGAGCTGGCGCAGATCCTGCATCAGGAGTATGGGATCGAGGTCAATCCGGACGACTTCGAGGACGTGAAAACGCTCGGAGATGCCCAGCAGGTGCTGCTGGGGTACCTAAAGTGAGCGAAGGCTCGGCCGCGATCACCGGCGTCGGAGCGGTGACCCCGCTTGGAATCGGCGCGGACACCCTCTACGAGCGCTGGCGAGATGGAGTTTGTGGAATCGAGGACGGGGTCGGGAGGTGCGACGGGTTCGACCCGGCGCAGTTCATGTCGCGCAAGCAGGTGCGGCGCACGGAGCGTTTCGTCCAGTTCGGGACGATTGCGGCTCGTGAGGCCGCCGATCAGGCGGGCTGGGAGGGCGACGAGCCGCCCTACGACCCGCACCGGGTGGCCTGCGTGCTCGGCGTCTCGCTGGGGGGGACGCAGGTCCTCTTCGACCAGTACCAGACCCTCGAGCAGGACGGCTCCGATGCGGTATGGCCGCTCACCATCCCGGTTTCGATGCCCAATGCGCTGCCGGCCGTCCTCGCCATCGCTCATGGCTTTCGCGGGGAGAGCAGGTCGATAGCCTCGGCTTGCTCGTCCAGTGCCCAGGCAATCGGCGAGGGGCTCCGCATGCTCCGCCAGGACGAGGCGGATGCGGTCATCGTCGGTGGCGCCGAGGCGTGCCTGACGCCGTTCATCCTCGCCGCCTTCAAGATGGCCGGGGCGCTGTCGCGCTCCGGGCAGTGCCGGCCGTTCGACGAGCGGCGCGACGGCTTCGTCATGGCCGAGGGCGGAGGCATCCTGATCCTCGAGCAGGAGGACAAGGCCCGGGGGCGCGGCGCCGAGATTCTCGGCTACCTGTCCGGCTATGGGGCCTCGACCGACGGCTACCACCTGACCGCCCCCGCGGAGGATGGCGAGATCTGCGGGCATGCGATCCGCTCGGCGCTCGACGATGCGGGTCGCGCGCCGGAGGAGGTCGACTACGTAAACGCCCACGGGACGTCGACCGAGGCCAACGACCTGGCCGAGACCAATGCGCTCAAGGTCGCCCTCGGCGGACACGCGCACGAGGTCCCGATCAGCTCCACGAAGTCGGTCGTCGGCCACTCGATCGGCGGGGCCGGAGCGATCGAGGCGATCGCGACCCTGCTCACGCTGCGGGGTGGCGTCGTGCCACCCACGGTGGGGTTGGAGGTGCCCGACGAGGATCTCGACCTCAATTACGTTCCCGGCGATTCGATCCCCCTGCCCGAACGGCCCGCGAACGGCGACGGGGGCCGCGATGGACGAGCGGTCGCCATCTCGAGCTCGTTTGCCTTCGGGGGTCACAACGCGGTGGTGGTGATCGAGGCGTGACCTCCACCGTCCCCGGCGTCGCCGCTGCGGGCTATCCGGACGACTTCTACGGCTTTCCCGAGGTCCCGTTCCACGTTCACCTCGGGATGCGCTTCGACAGGCTGGGCCCGAACGGTCCCGCCGTGGTCACACTGCCTTCCCAACCGCACCTGGTGGAGCCCGACGGCCGGCACTCGGTTGCGGCTGTGTACACCGTGGGCGAGGTCGCCTCTGGCATAGCGATATGCGATGCCCTCGCGCTGAGCAGGCCGGATTCCGAGGCGAAGCTGATGCCGCTGGTGCTGACCAGGAAAGCGGTCTTCAAGCCGGCGTTCAGGCCCCGCGGGGACATTCGCTCCCGGGCCGAGGCTCTCGGCGACGTTCCGGCGGCAGCGGAGCGGCTGCGAGTCAGGCGCAAGGTGAACATCGAGGTGCGGTGCACGTTGCGCGACGACGGCGACGACGTCGCCGGCATGCTCCACGTCTACTTCTACGTGCGCATGATGGAGCTGGGCCGCCTCGAAGCGATGGCCGGCGAGATGATGCCGGCGATGGCCGAGCGGGCCCGAGAGGTGCTCGGTCAGCGCACGGCAGGGGGGTGAGTCCGGTTCCGTCGACGGCCGGCACGGAGGCCCGGGCGCGGGAGGGGACCATCGTCTGGCTGCGGCCGTTCGACGAGCTCGCCGTGGGCGACAGCTACACGAGCGGGGGTCGCACGGTGACCGAGTCGGACATCGTGCGCTTCGCCTCGCTGACCGGGGAGATGAGCCCGGTCAGCGGGAACCCCGACCTCTACACGGAGGGGAGGACCGCCGGGCGGATCGGCGCTCCCGCCCTGCTCGCGCTCGCCTACTCGATCGGGCTCGTGCCGAACGACCGCGTTGCCGCGTTGCGGCGGGTCCACGATCTGCGACTGCTCGTGCCGATCGGGGCCGGAGACACGATTCGCGTGCGCTGCGAGATCCTCCGGTTGGTGCCGTGGACTGAGGATTACGGCCTCGTCACGGGCGGTTGGACGGTAGTCAACCAGGAGGAAGCCGTCGCGATGACCGTGGAGCTGGAGGCGGTATGGCAGCGCATCCGTCGCTGATCGCCGTCGGTGGCCCGGACGCGCCGACCGTTCGCCGTCGCCTCGAGTCGCTCATTGCCGCGGGGGGCAGCCCCGAGAGCGTCGAGCAGCTGGCCTCCCGCCTTGCGGACGAGATTCCGGCGGACTGCGAGGTTCGCTGCGCGATCGTCGCGTCGACGGCGGAGGAGGTGAGCGACGGCATCGCCGACGCCGCCCGCGCACTGGAGGGCCACGGACTCAACGTCTGCGGCCGGACGTTCGTGGGATTCGGGAGAGGCCTGCGCATCGGCCTGCTGTTCCCCGGGCAGGGCGCCCCGGTGCGTACCGATGCGGGTGGGCTGGGCGAGCGCGTGCCGGAGGCGGCCGAGGCCCTTGCTCGGGCGGGGCTCCCGGCCGATCCGGCAGAGGTGGCCGACGAAAAGGTGCAACTCTCGGTGATCGCGTCATCCTTCGCGGCATTGGCGGCGTTGCGTGCGCTCGGGATCGAGGCAACCGTCGCGCTGGGGCATAGCCTGGGCGAGCTGACCGCCTTGCACTGGGCGGGAGCGCTGGATGCGGACGCGCTGCTGCGACTTGCGGACGCCCGCGGGGCGGCGATGACCGGGCCGGCCGTCGCGAAAGGAGCGATGGCCACGGTTCAGGCCGACGACCTGACGCTCGGCGAGCTGACGCGAGGCAGGGAGGTGACGGTCGCCTGTTTCAACTCGCCCCGTCAGCGGGTCGTCTCAGGTGGCCTCGGCGAGATCGAGGAGCTCGTCGACGAGGCGAGGGAGAGCGGGATCCGGGCGACGCGCCTCGACGTGGTCGGAGCGTTCCACTCGCCGCTGATGCGGCCGGCCGTCGATGCCTTCGAGCGCAGCCTCGAGGCGGAGCGCTTCGAGCCACCGCGCCGGCGGGTCATCTCATCGGTGACCGGCGCTGAGCTGGAGCCCGATGCCGACCTGAGGTCGCTCCTTGCCCGGCAGATCGTCGACCCGGTTCGCTTCTCCGAAGCAGGCCGCGCCTTCGCCAGCGAGGCAGACCTGATGCTCGAGGCCGGGCCCGGTCGGATCCTCTCCCGCCTGATGGCCGAGATCGGCGGACCGCCCTCCGTCTCGATGCGAGTGGGGGAGCGCTCGTCCGCTGGCCTGATCGAAGTCGGTGCCGCGGCCTTCGCGGCCGGCGCGCCGGTGGCGGTCGGGCGGCTGACGAAGCTGGGGGCGGCGGCGTGAGCGCGGGTGGCGAGGCGGGGGGACGCCGAGAGCTGTCGGTGCGCTCTCCGTCCGGGCCCACCCTGGCGGCCTGGGAATCGGGTCCCTCCGAGGGCCGCCCGGTGATCCTGCTCCACGGGCTGACGATGACGGCCAATCAGGCGTTTTCGAATACGGCCGTGCTCGAGCGCGCCGGCTTCCGGGTGATCTCCTTCGACGCCCGGGGCCACGGCGACTCCGAGCCCGCGGCCGATCCCCGGCAGTACGGATACGACGTGCTGACCGAGGACCTGGCTGCGGTGATGGATGCGTTCAGGGTCGAGCGGGCTGTCCTGGCCGGCATCTCGATGGGTGGCCACACGGCCCTGCGCCTTGCGCTGGAACAGCCACACCGCTCGGCCGCCCTCGCGATCGTCTCGCCGGCGTTCGACCCGGAGCACCACCCGAACCGGGAGAACGTGGCGGAGGCCGACGCGCTCGAGGCGGGTGTGCGGGAGCGCGGGGTCGACGGGTTCATGGCGGCGCTGCGAATCCCGGCGGGGAGCTCGCGCGAGTCCGCCGGAGTTCGAGCGGCGCACTCCCTGGTGCGCCGCCGGCTCAAAGAGCACCGCGAACTGACTGCCGTGGGCGATGCGGTCAAGGCCAACCTGCGAGCCAAGCCGTTCGACGACTTTGCGGCGCTCTCCGCCATCGAGGGCCCGGTGCTGGTCGTGGGGACGCGTGACGAGCTCGACCCCCGTCACCCCTACGAGTTGGCTCGCTCCTACGTGCGCGCGATTCCCGGCAGCCGTTTCGAGTGCGAGAGGCCTGGAGGGGTCCCCCTCGGCTGGGGCGGCCGCAGGCTGATCCTCTTGGTGCGCGAGCTGGCCGCTCGCGCGGAGTGGAGTGCGGCGAATTCGACAGCGGGAGGGAGGCGGGCGTAGTTCGCCCGGCCGCGATGCAGCTCTTCGACGCCCTCACCGCAGAGAAGCGCCAGTCCTTTCGGTGGTGGGATCGAGGGAGCTTCGCGGAGGTGCCCTGGAACGGCGTCGTGGCCGATGCGCACCGCGCGGGGCTGGGCTCGAGGCGCGCGGGGATCGGAGCCGGGACACCCGTCGCCTGCGTGCTGACGAACTCGTTCGAGGTCGTGCGAGGGATGCTTGGCGTCTGGTTAGCCGGCGGCGCCGTAGCTTCGCTGCCCGTTCCGGCTCGTGCGATGAGCATCGAGGACTACGCGAGCCAGCTGGTCGCGATCTGCCGGCACTTGGGGTCGCACGTCCTCCTGATCGAGGACCGCTTGATCGAGGCGCTGCGGGAGCCGATCGACGGAGAGGTGGAGCTGGTCGGTTGGAGCTCGCTGCCGGTCGACGGCTCTTTCGAACCCACTCCTCCGGGTGAGGACGAGCCCGCGTTCATCCAGTACTCCTCGGGCAGCACCAGCAGGCCCAAGGGGTGTGTGCTGACGCCGCGGGCGATGGGGACACAGCTGAAGATGATCGGCGACATGCTCGAGGCGGCGCCGGGGGACTCCTTCTCGTCCTGGTTGCCGCTGTCCCATGACATGGGCGCATTCGGGTGCCTCCTCTTCCCGTGGGCCTACGACCTCCCCCTTGCCCTGTCGTCTCCCGAGCGGTTCGTCGTCGACCCCCGGACCTGGCTTGGAGACATCGCCGAGTTCGGCGCCACGATCTCGGCGGGCCCGCCGTCGGCACTCAACATCGCCACCCGGGCCGAGCGCAGGAGCCCCCAGCCGGGGTCGCTCCATCGCCTCAAGTCCTGCGTCATCGGCGGGGAGAGCATCGCCTGGTCGGTGCTCGAGGCGGCAACCGAGGCGTTCGCCCCGAAGGGCCTCTCCGCGGAGATGTGGATGCCCGCCTACGGCATGGCGGAGGCGACGCTAGTGGTGAGCAGCATCGACGTCGCGGCACGACCGAGCTTCCGACGCGTGGACAGCGCCGCCCTGGCCAACGAGGAGCTCGTCTATGTGGACGAGCATGGGGATGGGACGACCGAGATCGTCTCCACCGGCCGCCCCCGCGGCGAGGCCGGAGTGCGCGTGGAGGAGCCCGACCGGCTCTCCCAGATCCACGTTCGCTCTCCTTCCCTGGCAACCGGATACCACCGCGAGGGGGAGCTGACCGCGGAGCGCTTCTCCGACGGAGAGCTGGCCACCGGCGATCTGGGCTTCATGCACGGCGACGAGCTGTATGTGGTCGGGCGGCGCGACGACATGCTCTCGGTGGGGGGCCGCAACGTGTACGCGCGAGAGATCGAGTCGGCGGTGGACCTGCTCGACGCGGTGAGGAGCGGCTGCTCGACGGTGATCGACGCCGGGGCCGGCAACCGCGCCCGGCTGGTGATGCTGCTCGAGCTGAGGGACGAGGGCGCCGATCTGGGCGCGCTGGCGGCCGAGGCCTCTCGCACGGCCAAGCAGAAGGCCGGCGTCCTGCTCGACGAATGCGTCTTCCTCCCCCCGGGTGCCCTGCCGAAGACCCCGAGCGGCAAGATCCAGCGCTTCCGCTGCCGCCACCTACTCGCGACCGACGTGTTCGAGCCGCTCGATCGTGTGAAGCTGAAGCGGGCGCTTGCCTGAGCCCCTGCCGCCCTCGTAAGCAACCGCGCCCACGTAGCCGACGCCGAGGGGCAGCGAGCCGATCCGCCAGCGTTCTCTTCCCGCCGACGGATCCTCCGGGACGTCGGGCACGACCACCGCGGCTCGCGAGCAGGACACGCTCCAGGCGCGCAGGCTGCCGGGGAGACCGTCGGCGCGGGCCTTCAGATAAGCCTCCTTGCGGGTCCAGCAGCGGAAGAAGGCCAGCCGGCGCTCGTCCGGGCTCGAGAGCGCCTCTATCTCCGCGACCTCCTCGGCCGAGAGGGCGAAGCGGGCGACGCCGAGGACGTCCAGCCCCGGCCGCAGGCGCTCGACGTCGATGCCGACGCGCCCCCCGCGGAGGGCGGCGACCGCGACCAGCGCCCCGGAGTGGGCGAGGTTGAAGTCGACGCGCTCGTCGCGGGGCCAGCTCAGGGCCGGCTTGCCATGGCCGGCCTCTCCGCAGCGATGACAGCGCCGCACGAAGCGGAGCTCGGCCGGAGGGGCGCCGAGCAGCTCGCCCAACGCGGCCCTCAGCGCGTAGCGACCGGCCAGGTAGCGGGCTCGCGCGTCGTCTCTCGAGAAGCGAGCGGCGCGCTCTCGGTCCGCGGCGGGGAGTGCGTTCGCGAGGGCCCGGGCTGCAAGCCCGGGGGGCGGGACTCGCATCTGCCACACGTCCACCGCGGCGGCGGAGGCGAGGGTCGCCTCCGAGCTGTCCAGCGACGGGCACGCCACGTGGCTAACGGGGGCACGAGGGACGAACCTGCACGCGCAGCAGCTGCTTGTGCTGCATGCCATTCTGGGCACGCGCGGCGCTCGCCGCGATCAGCTGCTCGCGGCGGGCGTCGCACGCCGGGGTCGCCGCGGACAGGAGTGAGCTCCCGCCGCCGCGTATGTTCATCGTGAGGGCGGTCAAGGGCTGGTCTGGCAGGCCGACGACCGTGTTGCGCAGCTGGCCGTTCGAGGCGGCCGAGAGCACGCTCCTCACGGTCAGGCGCATGCCCTGGCCCTCCAGCGACGTCCAAATCTGGGGTGGCCCTACGTCGCTGCCCCGGACCACGTATGCCGTTCCCCGCAGCGGCGTGGAGAGCAGCGGGGTGAGAGCCCGAGCGCTCCCGACCCGCGAGGCTTCGGGGCAAGCGCCGAGGGCGAAGCTTTGGCGGGAGCAGGGGATGGGGCCGCCCCCATCCGTGCGCTCGAGCAGCGAAGGCAGTTTCACCGTGACCGAGCGCATGTTCGCGTCTCCGGCGCGGGGCCGGATCCGTATCGCCAGGCCCGGGTGCTTTGCTCCACGGCCCTGGACGGCGACCGCGAGCCCGGGGTCGAAACCCAGCTTCTCGCAGCCCTCGACCCGGAACGGGACGCTCGTTCGAACCTCAGCCCCGGCCGCCGAGACGAGCGTGGCCTGCACACTCGCCGGCTGGCACGACGTCGGGTTGACCATGAAGCCCGGCCTGTCGATGTCGATGCCGAGCGTGCGGAGTCGCAGGGGGATTCCCGAGAGAGCCTGCGGTAGCGCGTCGACGGAGACGATCATGTGTCCGTCTGAGGGGTCGTTCGAGAGGGAAGCGCGGACGACGCCGGGGGCGACTTCGAACGGGCCGGCCGCGGGCCTCAGGACGAGAGCGAGCCCGAAGGGGCCGCCCCCGTAGGGCCCGGTCAGGTAGATGTCCCCGCCGACCCCGAAAGGCGCCGGACCGGCGCCTGCCTCCGCGACGATCGAGCCGACGCGGCTCGAGACCGGGCAGGCGATGGCGGTCACGGCGGCCTCCACGCAGACCCCGGCCGCCGCGATACGCGCGGTCAGTCCCGCCGGCAGGGTGATCCGAAACCCCTCCAGGGACTGCTCGCCGTCGTTTCTTCGGACGGTCGCCGAGAAGGAGCTGTCCCGCCCCGCCTGCGCCGGTGACGCCCCGGCGGAGAAGCTCGGCGCGAAGCGCGCCCCGGACGAGCACGCCGCCCCCCCGGCACCGCGCCCGGTCGTAACGGTTGCGAACGCGGTCGGGCTCTCCTCTCCGCTCGAGGGCGTCAGGATCGCCTCCGCGGCACCCTTCGTACAGCGCGGTGGGGACGCCAGGGGCGCCCTGGGCCCGTCCTTGAATCGCAGCGTCAGATGGCTGAAGGGCAGCTGGGGCAGCTCAGGGAGCACCGCGGTGACCCGATTGCCATCGGGGTCGGGTCGAAGGAAGCCGGGCAGCTTGATCGTGAAACCCGGACCGTTCACGGCCAGGAACACCCGGAAGGGATCTTCGGGCTCGGCCTCTGCGAAGTAGATCGTCCCGAGCAGCGGAGCCGGCAGGAGTGGGGTGGCGAGCTCGGCGGTTCCTATCTTCGACGACTCCGGGCAGGCGGGCGGGTCGTTGCCCGTCCCGAGCTGAATGTCCGTGCATGCCGTCAGCCCGTGCGCGACTCCCGGTGAGAGCGAGAACCCCGGGGGCAGCGTCACCGAGGCCGACTCGACGTGGGAGGTCGTGAGCCCGTCCGGGTCCTCGTTCTGGGACAGGTCGAAATCGATGCCGATGCCGGTCGGCGTGTCGGCCATGTCATGGCTGGGGGTCACGGCCAGCGTGGGGGCGAAGGGCAGGTCCCCGCAGCCCACGAAGGGACCGACCGGGGCGGTTGCCGTCAGCCACCTCTCGGGTTCCTGCCACGTTCGCACCGCGAGCACGGCGTTCTCCGGCGCGGGGCCGCAGTGCGTCGGGTTGGTCAGGAGCGGCTTGCGGGGGATCGCGGTCCCCGACTGATGGTCCGCCGGCACCCCCCACAGTTCCAGTTCGCTGTCCAGGATCGGGAATTCCTGGACCAGGTTGGCGGCCAGGAGGCGAATGTGGTGCCCGCCGTCGGCCTCGAGGCCGACCATGAAGCGAAAGGGGAGGATGATCGCCTGGTAGCCGAACTCCGCGAGCTCATTCGCGCTGGGGGCGACGTTGTAGACCGGCATGCTCATCGTGCCGAAGAGCGAGAACGTCTGCGTGATGGTGCCGACCTGCGTCTCAGGGGGGCAGAGCGCGATCGCGAACATCGCCCGGGAGCACTGGGGAGTGGCGCGAGCGTTCCCGACCAGGCCGGGAGGGAGATCGAGCGCGATGTCCCGTGGATTGGCCTCGACCTCGCCGCCGGGGGTGGTGCTGAACGCGAACCTCGCGACCATCCGGTCGGGGTGGGCGCCGGCCCGGTTCTCGGGCTGGTCGGCGGAATCCAGGAGCTCGACCTGGGTGGATCCGGGAACGGGTTCGAACTCGCCGAGCGCCGTGGCCGGGAACAGCATCAGCGCGAGCGCGACCGCAAAGGTCGGTAGCCAGCTCATCGCGGTCCCTTCAGCTTCAGGAGGAGCGTGCGGGGGTCGGGGGATTGCGAGTGGCGGACGATCAGCCGCAAGCGCAGGACCTCTTCTCGCTCGCGCAGGGCACGGCGCGCGGCCGGGCTCAATTGGAGCCTGAGCACGACCGCTCCCTTCCGCGAGGCAACGACGCTCTCGCGAGCGACGACGACTTGGCGGTCTCCCACGGCGGCGATGCCCAGCAGGGAGATGCGACCGGGCGCTGGCACCCATACATGGATCTGCCCCTGTCCTGTCTTCGCCAGCTCACGCCGGGCTTTGGGATCGATCCACACGGAGAAGCGTCGCTCCTCCCCGCCGGCCGAGGGGCTCCCCCCGAGCGGCGAGAGCGTTGCGGTCGCCGCCACCGCCCGCTCCGACCCAGGGGAGGGCAGCGGGCCCTGACACTCTTCTCCCTGGCACGGCGGGGGCGGCTCCGTTTCCGGGAAGCCGCCGCCGATCCGCGCGACGTAGAGGTCGACTTCGCCTCCGTCGTCGTCACGCGGCAGGAGGGGCTCGCGGGTCGTGAAGAAGGCATTGCCGCCGTCGGCGCTGGCGCCGCCGAACGCGACCCCGTTTTCGCTGCCGGTTCCCGAGCTGACCAGCCCGATCGACCCCGCCCACCACTCGTAGACGTCGTGCTCTTCGTTCGTGTCCTCGGCGACCAGCGCCTCCGTCGTTTCGATGAAGGCTCGCGTACCGTCCGCCGCCAGCGGGTTGGGGTCGTGGCCGGGGAAGGGCCCGAATTCCCCCGGCCCGGGCAGAGTGGCGGCGAGGGCGGCGTTCCCCTCCCCGTTCTCCCCGATCGAGACCTGCTGCAGCACGTCCTCGTCGGCGTCGTAGCGATAGACGTCGCTGTGGACGTCGACGTCGCTGGGCAGGAGCGCCCCCGTCGTCGCGAAGAGCAGGACGCTCCCGTCCTCGCTCACCGCCGCGCCGTTCAGGCTCCCGCTTTTCGACAGCGTGGAGACGAAGTGGATCTGGTCCCCATCGTGCAGATAGAGGTTCCGGCCCCCCGCGGTCCCTTTGCCCGGCACCAGCGCGCCGGGCGCGATGAAGTAGACGGGGTCGCCGTCGGGTGCCGCCCTGATCGGAGCGATGACGTTGGCCGAAACGCCGGCTGGCCCTGCCGAGAGTCGCGTCAGGTCGCCGGTCGAGAGGTCCGCGCGGTAGAGGTCGGTGCCGCTGTCGACGTCGTCGTCGGTGAGCTGCTGGGTCGTCGTCAGGAACGCGCTGGACCCGTCGGGCAGCGCTCCCATGAAGTTCACGTCGGCGGGCGCGTTGCAGTCCGGTCGCGTGCACTGCGAAGCCGAGATCAGGGTCGTCGTGCCCCCCTCGCGGAGGTACACCCGGGTTGGGTCTGGGCATTTGGAGGCACTCGGGTCGGGACTGGTGATGAAGATGCGCGACCCGTCGCGCGACATCGGGTGTAGAGCGGCCAACCCGCTCGAGACCCCATTGCCCAGCACCGAGCCGCAGGTGGACAGTGGTTTGCCTTCGTCGTCCACCCCGACGAACTGCAGGCCGGACTCGTCGGCCTCGTAGGCGCCGCGGCCTTCGACCCTGCCCGAGTCCGCGGGAAGGAGCGGTTCGGTCGAGTTGAGCCCGGCGTGCCCGACGTCGTCGGAGGCCGCGGGCAAGACCGGCGCTTGGAGGAAGCTGGGCGCGCCGAAGAGGCTCCCCGGCGCGATCGGGCCAAGCAGCGTGAGCGCCCCGTCCGGAGCGCGTCGATACAGCCCCGCCATCGGCGCCGAGGGCGCGCCGGGCAGCAGCTGGCTGGTGCTCCCCCAGATCCAGGTCGAGAGGTCACGGCTCGCAGCCAGCGAGAGGACGCCGCCGGCCTGGGCTGTGGGTGCCGTGAACGGTTGCCCGACCGGATGGCTCTCCCAGCCATCGGCTCCCCGAACGGCAACTGAGGTTGCGACCAGCTCGCCCGCAACGGCCCCGGGCAACGGCCCCTGGCTCGCGTAGGCGACGCGTTCGCCGTCGACGCTCCAGCCGCGCGGCGAGAACAGCTGGACGCCGAGAGAGTCCTGTGCGCTCACCAGCTCCCAGGCCCGTCCGTGTGCCGGGTCGGCCGCCGCCTGCGACACCAGGGCTAGCGAGGTCACCAGGGCGAGCGCCAGCAGGCAGAGCCCATGTCTCACCGCGCCTAGGCGGATGGCGTTAGGTGAATCTTGCGGCGAAGCCGGCATTCGGTCAGGTTGCCGGAACAGACCCAAACCAGTCAAAAAAAGGGAGCTCACGTGCCACACATAGACATTCCCGACGGCCTGCCCGGCATCCTCGGCCCGATGGCGTTCAGTCCCGAGACCGCGAAGCCGATGAGCGAGCTGGCCGAGGTCCTCCTCCGCGCCCCCAGCTCACTGCCAAGCGGAGAGCGCGAGATGATCGCCGCGTTCGTCTCGAGGCGGAATGGCTGCCATTTCTGCCAGGCCTCGCATGGGGCGGCCGCGGCACACCACCTCGGCGGGGCGGAGGACCTCGTCGACCAGGTATGTAGCGACCCCGAGTCGGCGGACGTCTCCGACAAGCTCAAGGCGCTGCTCGCCGTTGCCGCCAAGGTCCAGGTGGGCGGCCTCGAGGTCACCGAGGCGGACGTCGGTCGCGCCCGCGAGGAGGGAGCGACGGACAAGGAGATCCACGACGCGGTGCTGATCGCCGCCGCGTTCTGCATGTACAACCGGTACGTGGACGGGCTGGCGACGTGGGCTCCGGCCGATCGGGAGGCGTACCGCGAGCCCGGGCGCATGCTCGCCGAGGAGGGGTACGTTTCATCCGGCCTGCTTTCGGCCGGGTAGGCGCCGCGACGGATTCGGTAGCCACCAAGTGGCGTTTCCGCAAAGCTTCATCGCGGCGGGAAGCAGCACCAGGCGGATCAGCGTGGCGTCGACGAGGACCGCGACCGTCATCGCCAGGCCGAGCTGCCTGGCCGCGGTGATGCCGGTCGTCGCGAACGAGACGAAGACCGCCGTCATGATCAAGGCCGCGCCCGTGATGACCCCGGCGGTGCGCTCGACGCCGTACTGGATCGCCTTCTCGTTCGACCCGGAGCTGAGGTAGCGCTCCCGCATGCGCGTCAGCAGGAACACCTCGTAGTCGATCGAGAGGCCGAACATGATGCTGAAGACCCCGTAGGCGGTGATCGCGTCGATGAACCCGGGACCGCCGAGTATCGGGTTCGGGCCTTGGAAGAAGAGCACCATCACGCCGAACGCCGCCCCGACGGTAAGCAGGTTGAAGAGGACCGCGAGGAAGGGGAGCAGGAGCGAGCGAAGGACGCCGACCAGCACAAGGAAGGTGACGAGCGACAACACCAGTGCGAGCTGCGGCAACCTGTCGGAGGTCGCGGTGTCGAAGTCCTGCAGGGCGGTCGCGGTGCCGCTGAGCTGCACCGTGGCACCCGTGTCCTTCGCGAGCGTCTTGATGTCTTCCTCGAGCACGTCTCGCAATGGGTGCCCCGCCTTCTGGGCGTCGCCGTACCCGACCACCGTGATCCTCGCTCCGGAGCCGCCGCTGTCCACGCTGAGGGCGAAGGAGGCGTTGCGCCGGGCCTGGGGATTGGCCCCATCCACGGCGGCCAGGGTGAAGTAGCCCGACTCAAAGGCCGGGGTCAGGCGGTTCGTCTGCCTCGTCTGCTCGGCGATCCGGTGCGATCGGCCCCGGAACACGAGGACCCCCGACAGCAGGTCGCTCACCCCCCGGCCGAGCGTGCCCACTTCGCCGGCACCGCCGGTCAGGCCGCCGCGCAGGGTGCCGGCACCGCCGGCGAGGCGCTCCACTCCGGAGGCGAGCTCGCCGCTGCCGGCCCGCAGGCGGCTCAGCCCGGCGGAGAGCGCTCCGTCGCCGTCGCCGAGGCGCCCGAATCCCTCCAGCAGCCGGCCCACCCCCTCGTCGAGGCGCCCCAGGCTTCGCCCCAGGCGCTCTGAGCCGGAATGCAGCCGGTTGAGGCCAGCCGTCAGGTCACGGGTTTGGGAGACGAGCGCCCCGACGCCTTCGGAGGCGATCTGCGCGCTTTCGCCGGCTTGCGCCAGCGACGCCTCCATGCTGGGGCTGACGATCGCGCCGAGCGCTCCCGAGAAGGCGTCGTAGGCGTCGTTGTAGCGGGGGTCGAGCTTCGTCTCCGGGTCCATCTGATCGAGTGCCTGCAGGCCCCGTTCGAGGCCTCGCTGGGTCGCCTCGGCCGCGCCGCCCAGCTGCGCGAGGTCTTCGGCCTGCTTGCCGAGCCGGGCCTGCAGGGCCTTGATCTGGGGCTGGCCTCTGAGGAGTCCCGAGCGGGCCCTGGCGAGGGCGCTGCCGATCTGCCCGGCCGCCTGGCGGGCGCGGCGGGATCCGGCAGAGAGGGTGTCGACCGCCGCTCGCGACTCGGCCATGCCGCTCTGCAGCGCCTCCGCGCCGCGGGCGGCGCTTTCGAGCCCGGAGTCCAGTTCGGCGGCTGCGCTCGCCGCGGAGTCACCGCCCGCTTCGAGGCGGCTGGCGGCGTCGGCGGCGCTGGCGAGGCCGCTGTGCATCTGGCTCACGCCCGAGCCGATTCCGGCCAAGCCTTCGACGAGCTCGCCTTGGTTGGCAAGCCCTTCCTTGAGGAACTCGCGGGTGCTGGAGAGCCTTGCCGGCACCTGCTGGAGCTGTTTGGTGCGCTGGACGAGCTGACCTGGCCCGAGCACCGCGGCAACGTCGGGCCGCGCGGCGAGCCTGCGCTGGAACCGCTCGGTTGCCGCCAGCGTCTCGGGCTCGGTCAGCGGCCCGTCGTCGGAGGTGATGGCGATTTCGTAAGGCGCGATCCAGCCGGGACCGAGGGCCTGCTTGACCGCCAGGTAGTCGCTGCGCTCTTCGTTGGGGGGAAGGCCACGGGGGTCGGGGGGGCCGGTTTCGACCCCGAGCGCGATCGCCGAGAAGATGCCGACGGCGAGCAGCGACAGCGCAACGGCGAGCCCCGGGCGCCTCAGCGCACGCAGCGCCAGGCCGCCGAAGCGGCTGCGGCGATTCACGTCGCCGAACGTCCAGCGATCGACACCGGTCCCCAGCAGGGAAAGGACCGCCGGCAGCGCGATCAGCGCGCCGAGGACGCTCAGCACGACGACGGAGATAAGCGCCATCGTGACGCCGAGCAGCAGCGAGCCGGGGACGACGAAGAGCGTGGCGAACATCGCCGCGGAGAGAGCGATGCCCGCCGAGAAGATCGTTCGCCCGGTTTGCTCACCGGCTCTCAGTGCCGCCTCTGCAGGCGAGAGCCCGGAGTTGAGCTCTTCCCGGAAGCGGGACACCATCAGCAGCGCGTAGTCGACCCCGAGCGCCAGCCCCATCATCGAAGCGATGTTCAGCGAGAGGGCGTCGAGGGCAAAGGCCTCGTTGATCAGCGTCAGGCCACCTTTCGCCGCGCCGATCGTGGTCAACCCGATGAAGAGCGGCAGCGCAGCGGCGACCGGGCTCTTGAACACTAGGAGCAGGATGACGATCAGCAGCGGCACGGCGAGGAGCTCGGCGTGCTGGATCGCCTCCACCGTCCCGCCGTGGATCCCTGCGGCGATGTCCGGGTAGCCGCTGGCGTAGGCCCGGACGGGAGGGCTAACCGAGCCCTTCGCCCGCCGCCTGATTTCGGGCGCCACGTCTTTCGAGACGTGGTCGAAGTCGCCCAGCGCGCGGATGACGATCAGGGCCGTGTCCCGCTGCGGCCACAGCCCTTCGCCGGCGCCCAGCCACGGGGCAAGCAGGCTGATGCCCTCGATCTGTTCGAGGGCGGCCGTGACCCGGGGGCCCTGCCGGTCGATCTCCTGGCGTGGGCCCTCCAGCACGACGACCTGGTCGAAGTTCTGCCCGAACTTCGGTTCGATGCTTTCGATTGCCTTCTGGGCCGTCGTCCCGGGGATGATCAGGTTGCTGCGGTGGAGCTTCGACTCGATTCCCATGCCGAGGAGGGCGAGCACCCCGACCAGGGAGAGCCACACCGCGAGCACGTGTCGCGGCCTGGCAACGGCCAGGGAGGCCAGCCCCTTCAAGACATGGCTCCGGGGGGTGGAGTCGGGGACGCCGATCTCATCGCCGCCACAGGCGTCCACGCCAGCGGCCCCTACGCCGCTCCCTGTTCACGTGGCGCACGTAGTGGTGCTGCTCGACGGTTGGCACGCGCCCCGACGACAGAGCGTGGTGGGCCTGGCCCCCGCGCCGCTCGATGCTCCTTCCGATGGCCCGTTCGCTCGGCAGGGTGTAACGCCCGCTCAAGTGTGTGGCGACCCACTCGCTCTGACACTCGGCGATTCGGGTCGGCGAGCCAAGCGGGTTGACCAGGCCGACGAAGGCCAAGCCCGGCTCGCCCAGCGGGAACACGTTCCAGAACAGCTTCAGGCGGTCGTCTCGGACAGGTGCCAGGCCAACTGGGAGGAAGGGAGGCTCGGCACGGCTCTCGGTGCACCAGACGATCAAATTCGCTTTCGCCCGGCTTCCGTCGGCGAACCGCACGTGGTCCCCTTCGAGCCGGGCGATCGCCGGCCGGGCGTGGATGCGCCCGTGCAGCAGGCGCTCGAGCAGGGAGGGCGCCACCGTGACCTCTGCCTCCCCCGGGGGGTCACCGGGTGTTGGCAGGCCGTGGAGAGGAAGCGAAAGCAGCGCCCGGTGCCCAGCCGCGAGCACGCGCCTCCGCAGCCAGCGAGGCAGCCCGCCCTTTCCGAGCAGGCATGGCAGGCCCGGCAGCTGGTCGTAGGGCCTGCCCAGGACGATCTGGGGCAGCACGTAGCTGGGGCGGGGCAGGGAGATGTGCGTCGAGCGAGCCGCATAGCTGGAGGTCACGGCGGCGTCGCACGCGGCAGCTCCGGCGCCCGCCACGACGACGTCGCGAGCGCGCATGACGGACTCGTCGCGACACTCGCCGACGTGTATCTGGGTGCCTGAGAACTCTCCCGGCGGAAGCGTGCGCGGCGTTGACGCGGTCTCATCGCGCCCCCCGGCGACCACCAGCGCGTCGAATCGCCGCCGCTCGCCGTCGTCGAGCTCGATCTCCCAGCCGCCGTCCGCCGCGCGCGACGCCGCGGCGACGCCCGTCTTCAGCTGGATGTGAGCGTCGAGCCGAAAGCGCTCGGCGTAGTCGCGCAGGTAGGAAGCCACTCGTGGCCCGCCGGGGAAGGGAGGTGAGGATCCCGGCATCGGCCAGTCGGCGAACTGGAGCTGCTCGCGAGATACCTCCGACCGCCTGCGGCCGGGAAGGGCGTAGGCGCCGCCGATGCGATCGGCACGGTCGAAGCACTCGAACGGGATCTCCTTACGCGATAGCGATCGCGCCACGGCCAGCCCCGATATTCCCGCCCCGACCACACAGACTTTACTGTGTGCAGTGGCCACGGCGCGGACTGTAGAGAGGGGCCTGAGAGAGCGCAATTACGCGATGACGAGGCCGATCGCAAGCGCGACGAGGGCAGCGCCGATCAGCAGCGCACCGGCTCGAGTCAGCTTCGTCCCGGCCGATGGCGAGGACGTGTCGATGGAGGCCATGTGCAGGAAGAAGCCACCCGACTGGGCAGTTACGCCCACCAGCAGCGTCAGCCCAGCCGCCCACTGGAGCCCTTCCGAGAAGCCGGTGTCGTCGAGATAGCCGACATAGGCGAGAGAGAGCACGAGCAGCACGCCGGCATGGGCGTGACCGTCCCGGAAGAAGCGCTGCTGGGCCGGCGAGAGTCCCTTCCCGCCGGTGATGTACGTCAGCAGGGCCCAGCCTCCGAAGGCCACGCCGGGCAGCCCCAGCAGGGCCGCCACCGCCAGCCAGCGCGTGGACTCCATCCGTCAGGCCCCCCGTGGGCTCGTTACAACCGGCTGGGCGGCATTGCCGGGGGCGACGCTCCGTGCGGCGCGAGCGGAGAGCGCCGGGCCGCAGCGACGGGCTCGTCGCCACCCCCTGCGGAGCTCGCGGCGGAGGCGCCAGGCGAGGTCGAACTGCTCGATCTGCACCGTGTGGCGCGTCGAAGCGACCAGGCGGCGTGAGTCCCGCTGGCGTTGTCGCGCGATGCTGCGCTTCATCTCCGCCTTCGACGGCAGGGCGTACTCGCCTGAGAGGTAGGACGCAACCCACCTCCCCTGGATCTCGGAGATCTGCATGGTGGAGCCCGCCGCCGGCTGGAGAAGCCCCACGAACGCAAGGCCGGGGATGGTTGGGCTGAATACGTTCCAGTACATCTCGACCTCGTTCTGCCTGCTGACCGGCGCCAGTGCGGGGTCCAGGAACGGAAAGCCGATCTCGTATCCGGTGCACCAGACGATCAGGTCGGCTCGAGCCGCGCTTCCATCGGTGAAATGCACGAGCTCACCGTCCAGTCGCTCTATCGCGGGCTTCGGCTCGACCTCACCGTTCGCCAGGCAGTCGAGGAGCCGTGGAGAGATGGTGGGGTGCGTGGCGCCGAAGTCGTGCTCGGGGGCCGGCAGGCCGTAGAGGCCCATTTGGCCGACGCTGAGGCGATGGCCCCAGCCGAGCCACCACTGCCGCAGCCGCCAAGGAAGCTGGAACCCGAAGCCCCCGATGCCGATTCCCCTGCCGAGCGCGTACTCGAGGCCGGGCACCTGATCGTACGTCCAGCGCCACATCGTCTTTGGCAGGACGTGCGCTCCGCGCCGTACGGAGAGGCACGTGTTGCGTGCGGCCATGCTCGACTCGACCGCGATGTCGCAGGCACTGTTGCCGAAGCCCACGACCAGGACGTCCCTGTCGCGCAGCATGGCGTTGTCCCGGTAGTTGTGCGAGTGCATCTGCTCGCCGGAGAATTCGCCGGGCGGTGGCGGCGTGGGCCAGCGGGGAGCCGAGTGATGGCCGTTGGCGACGATCAGGGCGTCGTAGCCGCAGGTTCTGCCGCTGTCCAGTTCGACCTCCCATATCCCGTCGCGGATTCGGGCCCGACGCACTCCGGTCCTGAGTTGCAGGTTCCGGTGGAGCTCGAAGCGCTGGACGTAGTCGTCGAAGTACCGGGCCAGCTCGGTGTGGTGCGGGTACTGGGCGATCGAGTCGGGCATCGGGTGGTCGGAGAACTCGATGCGCTCGCGCGAGACGTTGATGTGCAGCTGGCGGTAGGCGGGGGAGAGGCCGCTCTCGTTTTCGAACGCCCAAATCCCGCCGACCTGGTCTCCCTTCTCGAACCAGTCGAACGGCACCCCGCGTGCGGCGAGTGACCGTGCGGTCGTTATGCCCGAGGCGCCGGCGCCGACCAGGCACGCTTTGGGCAGGTTCCTCACCGCTGCTGCGGGCCCTGAATCGCGCTCATGGCCTCCGAGGACGCGCCCTCGCGACGCCAGAGGGCTTCGAGCTCCATGGTGCAGATCGTCTCGTCGTTCTGGTTCTTCGTTCGCCAGCGCCCGAGCACCATTCCGACCTCGGGGCCCATCTCACGCTTCTCGGCGACCTTTCCCAGCACGTAGATCGTGTCGCCGAAGAAGACCGGTTGCTTGAAGTTGATGCTCCGGATCCTGCGCAACGCGAGGATGGCATCGTTCGGCACCAGTCCCAGCGAGTAGGAGACGATCAGCATCCCGTGGGCGACCCGGCGCCCGAACATGTTCTCCGTCGCCCATGTCTCATCGGAATGGGCCGGGTGCCAGTCGCCGGTCATCGCCGCGAACTGGACCACGTCCGTCTCGGTGATCGTTCGCGAGCGGGTCTGGAACGTGTCGCCGAGCCGCAGGTTCTCCCACGGCTGGTCGAAGATGATGATGTTGCCCGGCTCGTAGTGGCGAGGCCCGTCCGCGGCGGAGCCGTTGGCGTCCTCGCCG
Source organism: Solirubrobacterales bacterium (assembly GCA_036376915.1). Lineage (GTDB taxonomy): Bacteria > Actinomycetota > Thermoleophilia > Solirubrobacterales > 70-9 > VRUE01. Next base: position 11,186 of record DASUZK010000049.1, on the reverse strand, counting down.
GCGATTGCCGCTCCCGCGCTGCTCTCCATCGTCGCTCCCTCTCTAGTTGACATCGCTTGTCTCAACCGACGCTCGCATGGTCGCCGGCAGGCTCAACCTGACCTCCACCGTCTCTGCGGGCCCCCGCCAGCACCTGCTCGGCGGCCTCCTGTCCCGAGCGCACGCACGCCTCCAGGGACGCCCCCCGCATGTAGTCGCCCGCCAGCGCCAGCCCGGGGAGCGCCGAGAGCCGGGACCTCGCCTCGCGCAGGAACGCCGCGTGATCCTGGCGGTAGGCGCAAAGCCCCGGCCGAAATGCGCGCGCCGCGAAGCCCACTCGACGAGCCTGGGCAACCGGCGCATGGCGACCGAGAAAGCCCTCCGCCTCGCTCAGGAGCGCCTCGGGGTCGAAGATGTCCGGAGAGATTCGGTCGCGCGCGCTCCGGCCGCTGAACGTGTAGCGAACGACGTGCCGGTCCCGCAGGCCATACGAGCCGGCGTTGCTGAGGGCCATTCCCGCGGGCGCCGTGAGCGCGGCGAAGGCCTCGGGGAAAGCCGGGCGGTCGTACTCGGCGACCACCACGCCGACCGGGAAGTAACGGATCGTGCAGAGGAGGCTCGAGAGAGCCGCCTCTTGCTCGCCTATGACCAGGGCGGCCGCGTGGGCAGGGAGGGCGAGCACGACGCCGTCGAAACAGCGCTCGACTCCATCCGCGCCGACGATGCCGTCGACGCGCCCACCTTTCCTCGCGAGCCCCGCGATCCGCATCTTCGTGTGGGTCGCGTGGGCGGCTTGAACGGCCCGGATCCAGTCCCCCAGCGCCGTTCCGGTCAGCTGGTCGAACCGGTCGACGACCAGGCCCAGGTTCGTCCCCATGTTCCCGAGGTGGCACTCCTCGGGCTCGGCGGCGTTCATCCTCACGGTCATGTGACGGACGACGTCTTGGCAGAGCGCCGTGCCGACGTAGTCGGGGACGGTCGGATCGCCGGTTTCGAGTGCGAGGTCCTCGAAGAACCGATCGCCGAGGTGGGCGCTTTCCGGATCCTGCCTCACCTGCCTGGCGAGGCGCAGGAAGCGCCTGCCGCCGCCCACCTGCCCGCGCAGCACCATCCGGCCCCCCAGCCGCAGTTTCATCGAGGGCGAGCTGAAGGACAGCGTTCGCACCTTCCCGCGCCAGACCTGTCCCGACTCCGGCCCGAAGACCTCGTAGTCGCCCTGGCCGCGGCGCTCGAAGAGCTCGCGGAACCGCTGGTAGCGACGGCCGATGTTCTTGCCGCCGAGGAAGATCTCCCGGGAGGCCAGTTCGTCGGGTGCGATCCTCCCCCCGAGGCTTGCCGTCGCCTCGAATATCTCCGCCAGGTGCCCGCGAGCGCCGACCTCCTCCGCGGCGGCCATTCCGGCGATGCCCCCTCCGACGACGGCGATCCTCAGCGGCTGTCGCCCCCGCGCGGTCATCGACCGAGGCGGGCGATTCGGATCGTGCCCTCGCAGCAGGACCTGTTGCCCTGCATGCAGCCGACTCGGCCGGTGCTGCAGCCCTCGTCGAGCGTCACGGTGCAGGTCACGTCGGGCTGGAGCTCCGCGATGCGGGAGAACTTCATCTGCATCGCGGAGACGAGCACGGTCGTGTGGTCGGCCGCGAGCTCTTCGCAGGCCGCGGCCAGCGCGACCTGCTGCATCCCCTCGAGCAGGCAGAGGCCGGGAAGGTGGTCGAGGGGATGGTCGAAGAAGGTTGGGTCCTCGACGTCGATCGCCAGCGAGGCCTCATACCCACGAGCCTCGGTGGTGGGGCGTATGGGCGTGATCACGCTGTTCGCCGGATTGAGCTTGCCGGTGCGGGTCTCGAGGTCCCCTCGTGCCGGCGGCGTGGGCGGGCTCGTCTCCCCCGATGCGTTGCCACTGCGGAAGCTCTCGTAGAAATCGTCCGGCACCCAGGCTCCCGTCACCTCGCAGACCCCCGCCGGGCGGCCGCCGATCGTCACCTGCGCGCGCAGGAACCCCCCGACCATCGTGCGACCGGGGCGCATCTTGACTTTGCTGGTCGAGTCGTGGGCGATCAGCACGTCGCAGTTGTCGCGGTCCCTGCGGGCATGCTCGATCGGATCGAGTTCGACCTTCATCTCGCGCAGCAGGAACTGGCGGTCGCTCTCGATGTTGAGGATCTTCGCGGCCACGACGAGCCCGGCTTGCCGCACCGTCTCCGCGATCAGGAGGATGTCGTGGTAGGGGGCCGCCGAGTCGCTGAAGCGCGCGTGCGCCAGGGGCAGGCGACCGGCGACCGTGCACCAGTTCTCGCTCGCGTCATGGGTCCAGTCGGTGACGAAGACCTGCTCGAAGGCGCTCTTGTGGACGAGTTGCCGGTCGAGGGGCCGGTCCGTTCGAAGCTCCGCCGCCGACCGCTGCTCGCTGGTCGCCACCATTGGCTAGGCCCTCCCGGGCAGCGAAGCCGCCTGCGCGCCGGCAGGGGTGTCGGCTTCCTCGCGCGAGCGCTCATCGCCGCAGACCATCGCCCGGATCCGATCGCGCCAAGCGTCGAACGGCGTCTCGTAGCCCGCCACGGCCCCCTCGCGTGCCATGTCGGTGCAGCGGGCCACCTCGGCGACCGGCATCTGGCAGAAGACGGAGCTGGCAAGCTCGGTATGCGGTGTGATGTTCCCGCCCGCCACCCGCGCCTTGATCGCGAACGCGGCCCCCTGGGCGACGTCCCGGAAGAAGGCGTGGGCTTCTTCGCGCAGCGCGAGCAGGGCGTCCTCGCTCACGCCACCCGCATAGCTGGCCGCGCTCGCCACCCCGCTCCAGACGTCGGGCTTCCGGCTGGCGGGAAAGCGGTCGACCGTCGCGCCGATTCGCTCGACGTCGGCTCCCCGCACGAACCAGAGGCTTCGCCCGATCCCCTGGTCGTATACGCGAGCGGCGGTCCCCTTCAGGCGAGGGGGCCTGTGGCGGTCCTCGATGTAGCGACTCGGATGGAAGTAACCGTCGTGGAAGCCCGCCCCGTCCATCTCGAACCAGTCGAGCAGGGGGTCGACGAGGGGGTGTGGCCGGCGCGGGCGCCGGCGCATCTGGGCCCGGGCCCAGCCGAAGCCGATCGGCGCCATCCAGGCGTAGGGGAACCCAGGGCCGCTCAGGAACGAGCGCAGGCGCCCCGACCCGGGCAGCACCCCGTCGAGCACGGTGAGCCCCATCGCGGCGCCCTCATGGGCAAAGCCCCGGAACTCGGCGTCGGTCGCGTCGAGCCGCCGGGCGAGCGCTGCGTGATCGGTCAGGCAGAGCGCGGCGTGGTATCCCTCGAGAAAGACGAGCCCGACCCGCTCGAGCTGCTCCCGCGCCCGCTCGTCGACGGCGGTGAAGCCGCGGCGCTCCATGCTCACTTCGTCCTCGTTCACACCGAACACCCGCATCCGCATGCGCGCCCCGAGTGACATCTCGCTCATGGGCGTATTTCGTCACACGTTGTGACACGCGTGCAACTTTCACCCTCAGCTGAAGTACTGCCCGTGGAACCCGAAGGGGATGTGATGGGGGAGGCCTGCCCGGCCCAGCTCCTCGAGGTTGTCGGCGCGCAGGACCAGCAGGTAGGAGCGGGCGTCGCGGCCGTCGAGGACGACGGAGAGCAGGACGCCGTCGTCCTCGGCCCGATCGGGCTCGGGGGAGGGGACGAAGACCGGCTCCCCGGGGTAGCAGCCCGGCTCGAACCAGGACAGCGTTTCCCCGCTCTCGGCGTCGATCTTGACCAGCTGGTCGACGAAGTCCTGGGCGTCGCCGTCGGGGTGGGCGCCGACTCCCCACACGTAGCGGTAGGGGCGTCCGTTGCGCTGGCCGTAGTCGATCCGGGGCAGCTCCAGGAAGGTCTCGCTGAGGATCTCCTCCCTGACGTCGGACCCCCCGAGGGGAACGCGGTAGCGCAGGAGGCGGGCCTGGGACGTCGGGGGGGCGGAGCGGACCCGGTCCATATAAAGGGAATCGACGATCGACGCGTCGTCGTAGGCGGCCATGTCGATGACCAGCTCCGAGTCGCGCTCGAAGGCGTTGACGTGATGGAAGGAAAAGCGCGGCTCCGTGGTGTACTCGCTGTGAAGCTTCCCCTCCTCGCGGTCGAAGACGAGCACGCGCGTCCCCTGCTCCGGCTTCCACTCGTAGTTCTCGATGAAGGGCCTCGCGCCGGCCGCGAGCCGCAGCGGGTTGACGACGAGCGGGAAGGCGGCGAGGATCGCGTAGCGCTCGGTGAGGGCGAAGCTGTGCATGTAGGAGGGTTCCTTCACCCGCACCGAGGCGATGCGACGCTGGCGGGTGCGGTCGCGCTGGGCGAAGATCCGGTACTCGCTGCGGGGGCCGAAGTGGGTGACGTAGGCGACCAGCTCGCCTCGCAGCGGGTCGTGGTGGGGGTGAGCCGTGGCGTGCTGGCCCGGGGCCTTGAAGGCGACGCCGATCGCGTCCAGGGTCTCCGGGTCGAAGGCGATGGGCAGGGGCATCTCCGTCATCGCCACGTACTCGTCGCCGAGGCGGGTCAGGTTGACGTTGCAGTTGTCGGTCAGGGTGGGGCGGAACAGCGTCGCGGCGCGCTTGAAGAGCGAGCGGCAGGGGTCGGTTGCGAACTCGTTGTAGGAGATTCGCCCGTGCTCGGCCTCACGGTAGGCGTTGCTGTGCAGGAAGCGGTTCGCGTAGGAGACCCTGCCGCCGCCGAAGGAGAACTTGTGCAGCATCGCGAGGCCGTCGAACCAGTGCCGCAACGGCCGCTCGCCCACCTCGAACTTGGCCGGGCCGTTGCGCACGAGGGTGCCGTTCAGCCACTCGGGAATCGATCCCTGGATCGGGAGCGAGTCGACCTCCAGCTCGGAGTCCAGCGTCGTGAAGCCCATCGCGTAAGCGGGGCGGGGCGGGGCCTGTGTCTCGTACATCGTCGTGACCTCCCAATCAATAGTCCAGAATAGACTGTCTAAGTAATACCATCTATACTTGATTTATGTCAAGCGAGATCCGTCTCACCCCCACTTCCTTCATCGTCCTCGGTCTGGTCGAGGCGGCCGGGGAGGCGACCCCTTATGACCTGAAGAACATGGTCGGCGCCAGCCTCGGCAACTTCTGGTCACTGCAGCACGCCCAGCTCTACAGCGAGCCCCAGCGCCTGGCGACCGCCGGGTACCTGGCCGAACGCCGCGAGACCAGCGGCCGCCGCCGGCGCCACTACCGCTTGGCTGCGGAGGGGAAGAGGGCCCTGCGCGAGTGGCTCGCCGAGCCGACCGCGGAGTTGACCGAGATGCGCGACCTGGCCCTGCTCAAGATCTTCTTCGGCGCCAACCCGGTCGAGATGGCGGCCGAGCAGGTGGAAGCCCACCGCAACAAGCTGGCCGAGTACGAGGACATCATGAAACAAGCCGGCGCCGACCTCCCCCCGGGAGTCCGCCTCTCCCTGGAAGCCGGAATCCTCGCCGAACGCACCTGGCTGGACTTCTGGTCGCGACACGCGGAGTAGGAAGACGCACCTCTCGCTATACTTCGCAATACGCGACGATACGGAGAGTGCACGATGGCCAGCAAGCAGAGCAAGCAGGGCAAGCAGAGCGTCAGCTTCCGCTTCGACCCGATCACGGTTCGGCGCCTCAAGGACCATGCCGCCGATGCGGGCTCCGGCCAGACGGCGCTAGCCGAGCGCTACATCGAGGAGGGCATCCGCCAGGACGAGCATCCCCTTATCTATTTCCGAGAGGGTGCCGCCGGCCGCCGGCCGGCCCTGCTCGGCTCTCGCCTAGACGTCGCCGAGGCGATCGAGACGATCCGCCAGAACGACGGCTCGGTCGAGGAGGCCGCCTCCTACCTCGAGATCCCGGTCGAGCAGCTGGAGGCGGCGACGCGCTATTACGGCGAGTACACCGACGAGGTGGATGAGCTGGTCGAGCGCTCCCGGGCCGCCAGCGAGCGCGAGCGCGAGCGCTGGCGCCGGGGTCACGAGGCCCTTGCGTGAAGCTCCTGCTCGACGAGATGATCTCGCCGAAGATCGCTCGCGAGCTACGGAGCAGGGGGGACTTCGACGTCCAGGCGATCAAGGGCGACAGGCCGGACCTGGAGGCAGTCGCCGATCGCGAGATCGTCCGCCGCATCGCCACCGAGCAACGAACTCTCGTTACCAACGACGTGCTCGACTTCCAGTTGATCCACAACCAGATGCTGACCGCCGGCGAGGAGCACTACGGCCTGATCTTCACCAGCGACTCCACCATGCCCCGCAACAAGGCATCGATCCCGCTCTGGGTGAGAGCTCTGGAGAACGTCTTGACTGAACATCCAGCCACCGACGCGCTGAAGAACCGCGTTCAGCACCTTCCATGAGGCCCGATCCAGCAGATCCTAGCGACACCACAGGGTGTATAGTGATGCTATGGGCAGAACACAGGTCTATCTAGGCGAGAGCGAGTTGGAGCTCCTCGAGCGCGCCTCCCGCGATACCGGCGCGTCCCGTTCGGAGCTGATCCGCCGCGCGGTCCGCACAGCCTTCGGCGAGCAGGGGAGGGACGAGAAGCTTCGCGCTCTTCAGGCCAGTGCCGGCTCTTGGCGGGGCCGACGCGCCAGCGGCACCGAGTACGTCGACGCGATCCGCGGCGGCGACCTCAACGATCGCTTGGCCCGGCTCGGCGTCAAGTGAAGCTGCTCGACACCAGCGTCGCAATCGATCACCTACGCGGTTCGCCACCCGCCGTCGATCTTCTAACCGATCTGCTGGAGGCCGAAGAATCCATCTTTGCCAGTGAGGTCGTGCGCTTCGAGCTGCTGGCTGGCGTGCGCGAGAAAGAGGCCGACGCACTGGAGCAGTTCTTCTCGGCGATTTCTTGGGTGCCGGTAGGGGAGGAGGTGGCCCGGGCCGCCGGATCCCTTGCTCAGCGCCACCGCCGGTTCCACAGCGGCATCGACGACGCCGACTACCTGATCGCCGCCACCGCGCTCCTGCTCGAGGCCGACCTGCTGACGACGAACGTGCGCCACTTCCCGATGATCACCGCACTCGAGCCCGCCTACTGAACTGTGGAACGCCAGCCATCTCCAGATCCTGCCACGAGGCCGCGGCCCGGGCGAATCTCGATTCCGGCTTGGAAGCGCTGCTGTCCGCAGGCGAGCAATGTCACGTGGCGCCAGCAACAGACCTTTGGCAGAACCGCGCCGCAGATATCGGGAGCCAGCCCGACCAGGAACAGGTCCGTGAGGGAGAGGTAGTTCACACACCAGGGACGGCCAGATCGACCGGCTAGTGCAGAAAGGAAATGGGACGAGGAGGGGACGAGGAGTCGGCGGCCCGGAGCGCTCGATTCGACCTTTCAGCGCGACCCCCACCGCACGAAACCCCGCCGTAGCGGGGTTTCCGTGAGTGCGGCTGAATGGAGTCGAACCATCACGCCCCGTAAGGGGCACAAGGCCCTCAACCTTGCGCGTCTACCAGTTCCGCCACAGCCGCTCGAGGGGCGTCGATTCTAGATGTTTGTGCCCGCTGGGCGCTTGCGGTTGCGAGTATCCGTGGGGCGCGCTACTCTTGCGAACAGATGTTCGGGGATGACAAGAATGGATGTGCGGACCTGGGGAGAGGTGGGGCGTGGAGCTGGATCTGACCAAGAGGCAGAAGGAGATCTTCGACTTCATCCGCAAGTACGCGGCCAAGACCGGGTACCCGCCGACCGTGCGGGAGATCGGGAAAGCCGTTGGGCTGCACTCGTCCTCGACCGTTCACGCGCACCTGGCCAACCTGGAGAAGATCGGGCTGCTGAAACGCGACCCCTCCAAGCCCCGGGCGATCGAGCTGCTCTTCGACAAGGCGAAGCGGACGATTCGGCCGGAGAGCGGGCTGCCTCTGCTCGGCCAGGTCGCAGCCGGCGAGCCGATCCTCGCCGAGGAGAACATCGAGGAGTACATCGAGGTCCCTGACGTGATCGGCGGCGAGGACGGCGACTACATCCTCAATGTGCGCGGCGAAAGCATGGTGGAAGCGGGCATCTTCGAGGGCGACTACGTCGTCGTGCGCCCGGCCAGCGATGCCGTCAATGGCGAGATCGTCGTCGCTCTGATCGGCGAAGAGGCCACGGTCAAGCGCTTCTTCCGCGAAGCCGACCACATCCGCCTCCAGCCCGAGAACGAGACGATGGAGCCGATCCGGACCACCGAGGCGACCGTCTTGGGCAAGGTCGTCGGCGTCTTCCGCAAGATCTGAGCGCCCGTCAGGGCCAGGTGCCGGCTTCGATCCTCTTCTTGTAGCGCCGCTGCCTGCGGCGCCCGTCACGAATCAGCAGCGGCACCAGGCGCAGGGCGAGGCGGGGGAAGAGGTCGAGCAGCCGCACTATCGGTCCGCGCCACCGCGGCAGCACTAGCAGGGGCCGTGGGCGTTCGGTCAGCTTGCCGACCTCTGCCGCCACTCGCTCCGCGGTCAGCAGCTGCCCGGAGAAGGGTCCGACGGCCGATGGGTCGTCGAGCTTGTCTTCGAGCATGGGGGTCCAGATGCCGTCTGGGCAAACAGCCGAGAGATGGATGCCCGAGGAGCCTGAGTTGCGCAGATCGAGTTGAGTGCCGATCGTGAAGGCGATGGCGGCGTGCTTGCTGGCTGCGTAGTTCGTCACCCCGGGAGCGGTAGTCAGGCCTGCCAGCGAGATCACGTTGATCACGTGTCCGCGATCGGCGGGCAGCATCTTCTCGAGGGCCGCGACGGTGCCGTTCATCGTGCCGATCGCGTTGACCTCGATCATCTTCCTGCGGACCGCCGCGTCCTGCTGCCACGACGGGCCGGTGTCGAGGACGCCGGCGTTGTTGACCCAGAGGTCGAGCGAGCCAGTACCGGCGACGCTGGAGGCGACCGCGCGGCAGGCTTCCTCGTCGGTGACGTCGAGCTCGGATGAGTTGGCGCTGGCGCCGATCATGGCCGCCGTCTCGGCAGCGGCAGCGGCATCGATGTCAGTGGCCCAGGTCAGATAGCCGCGGCTGGCGAGGTCGAGGGCGATGGCGCGTCCAAGCCCGCTGCCCGCCCCGGTGATGACTGCCGTCGGCATCGGCGCGCAGGATATGCAATGCAATCGCCGCGAGCGCGCTCGTGCGGCGCTACCATCAATGGGCGGGCCGAGCGACTGCGGGGGGAGAGAAAACCCCTCGAGGAAAGTCCGGACACCACAGGGCGAGGCGGTGGGTAACGCCCACCCGGGGAAACCCGCGGGACAGTGCCACAGAAATACACGGCCGATGGCGCGGCCACACGTGAGTCGCGTACAGGCAAAGGTGAAATGGTGCGGTAAGAGCGCACCGGCGTCGCGGTGACGCGGCGGCCAGGCAAACCCCGCCAGGTGCAAGGCCAAGCAGGACCGTCGACCCTGCCCGGCGAGGTCCAGGTAGGCCGCAGGGCCGCTTCGGCGGCCCCCCGGGGCTTCGGCCCCGGGAGACAGATGGTCGCTCACGACAGGATCCGGCTTACAGGCCCGCTGACGGAAAGGCCCCCGCAAGGGGGCCTTTCCCAATCTCGACACGGTTTCATGTCTTAGCGTTTGCTAACCTGCCGCCAACTTCCACTGAATCTCCGCCTACATACCGCGGGGAGCGGGGGACCCACTTGTTGGGGCGAATCGCCGGCATCTGCCGCGTAGCGCAGCTCTTTCAGCGCGAGCCCGTCAGCTAACCCCGTAAGCGTCGCAAAGAGCAATGAAGGCAGGGAGAAACCGCCACGGGCGGAAAGATCATTCGCGATACGGCCACGCGCGCAGCGGGGGCTCCGGGCGGCGGCTGCGCCGGACGGCGCTCGGCGCCGCGATCATGGCGATGCTCCTCGGTGCGGTCCCTGCCCAGGCGGGGACCGGAGGAGCGGGCGTCGCCGCCTCCGACGGCACCGTGCCCGGTGGACAGGGCATCGTCTTCAGCGCTCCGATGCGCTCCGCCGGCGCCACCTGGTACGGGCCCGGCCTCTACGGCAACCACACCGCTTGCGGCCAGACCCTCTGGCCGGGCACGGTGGGCGTCGCCCACAAGACGCTTCCCTGCGGCACCACGCTCAAGTTCGCCTACCACGGCCATTACCTGGTCACGAGGGTGATCGACCGCGGCCCATATACAGAGGGCAACGCCTTCGACCTGACCAACGGCGCCCGCCGTGCCCTCGGCTTCGAAGGCGTCGATCGCGTGCGCTACGCGATCGCCCTTCGCCACGCGCGCAACCGGTAGGTCGAGACAACGCCCGCTTAGCAGGATTTCCCTCTCCGGCGGCTAATCTGGCCGGAACGGGCAGGTTTCCAACGAGAGGAGCACGGGCATGTCGAGGTCTTCGCACGCAGCTGTCAACGCCAGGTCGGCCGGGGTGGCTCGCGGTCGGGCGGCGATTGCCCTCTCGCTTGCGGCCCTGCTGGCACTCCTCGTCACGCTCGGCACCAGCGCCGGGGCGGCGACCACGTCGAAGACGACCGTCGTCCTGGGCGATACCGGCACGCTGCCGGACCCCTCATGCCCCGACTCGCCCTGCCAGGCGATCGGCAGCGTCACCGGATTCCAGGTCAGCACGGCCCAGGGCTCGCTTCCCTTCCGCGTCCGCAAGGACGGCAAGGTGAAGTCCTGGACCCTGACCCTGGCCGAGCCGACCGGCAGCCAGCGCTCCTTCTTCAACAACTTCTTCGGCACTCCGCCCCAGGCCCGGCTGGCGATTCTGCGCCGCATCCCGGAAACCAACCCACCTCGATACAACCTGCGCGCCCAGGGCTCGGTTCAGGTGCTCAGCCCCTACCTCGGCCAGACGGTCAAGTTCGGCGCCAACCTGCGGGTGCAGAAGGGCGACATCGTCGGGCTCACCGTGCCGACCTGGGCACCGGCCTTCGCCCAGGGCCTCCCGAGCACCAGCGCCTGGCGAGCCAGCCGCGAAGCCGGCAAATGCGTCGACGCCACCGACGTGCGCCAAGGAGAACCGCAGATGAAGGTAGGCCGCCGCGCCGAATACGGCTGCCGCTACTCAACCGCCCGCCTGCTCTACACCGTCACGGTCGTCGAGGACTAGCTAAACGAGCGGGGAGGGGGCACCCCCGTCCCTTTGCAAGCTCCTGCTTAGTCGGGTACCTCGCCCGCTGGAAGCTCAAAGCACACGCAGGAATGGATGAGCTGCCCCCGGCGAGTGGCCCGGCGACCTCCGAATTGTCTTTAGCTGTTGAAAGAGGGCCGGGAGGGGGGTCCTCAAAACGCTCAAGCGAGGCTCCCGCCGAGCGTTTTG
>DASUZK010000048.1:0-2973 GCA_036376915.1 Solirubrobacterales bacterium | reverse complement strand
GCTTCTCCCGGGACGGAGCGGATCGCAGGGGCTTTCCAGGCCGCTAAGGACGAAGGCCGGGCGGCGCTGATGCCGTACATGATGGCCGGCTTCCCGGATCGCGAGACGTCGTCGGCTGTGGCGGAGGCTTACGCCGAGTCGGCGGACTTGATTGAGCTTGGAGTGCCCTTTTCAGATCCGCTTGCGGACGGCCCGACCATTCATGCGGCAGCCACGACTGCTCTTGCAGCCGGGACCACTCTCGAGACGGCGCTGGAGATCTGCGAGGAGGTCGGGGATCGGGTGCCGGTCGTCTTCATGGTCTACGCCAACATGGTGCTCGCGCACGGGGGGGCGGCGGAGTTCGCCCACCGTGCTCTTGCGGCGGGAGCCTGTGGGGCGATCGTGCCGGACTTGCCGCTGGAGGAAGGGGAGCCGGTGCGGACGGCGTTCGACGACGCGGGGCTGGCGCTTGTGCCGCTCGTCGCCCCGACGACGCCGACGGATCGCCGCGCTCTCATCTGCGCGGCCGCACGGGGCTTCGTCTACGTCGTCTCGACAGTGGGGACGACGGGGGAGCGGGACGAGCTGCCGCCTGAGCTCGCCGATCTCGTAGCTGCGACCAAGGGCGAGGCGGAGGTGCCGGTCGCGGTCGGCTTCGGCATCGGCACTCCTGAGCAGGCGGCCCAGGTCGGCCGCGTCGCCGACGGCGTGATCGTCGGCAGCCGCCTTGTCCGCGCCGCGGGAGAGACCGGAGGCGCCGAGGCCGCGGCCGAGGCCGTCGGCTCCTTCCTGCACGAGGCGCGCGTCGCCCTCGGCAGCTAGGATTCCCGCCCCATGGGAATGGTCGTGACGCTCTTTCTGGCCCTGGCCGCGATGACGCTCTCCTACGCTTTCGGGCAGGGGGGGCCGATCGCCGGGATGGTCTTCTTCACGGTGCTGCTTGTTGGCGCCGTTCTCCGCGTTTTCAAGCCGACCTCGTAGCCGCGCGCGGCTCAGGCCCGCGTCGCGATGACCTGCAGGTACTCGGCCTCCAGCACCATCGCCCGCTCGCCGGCGGTGTTCTCCGCTTCCAGGAAGGCGTGCAGGTCATCGGTCAGCGCCTGCTCGCCCTCGGCTCCGACACGCTCGTAGGCCATCTGGGTAGGGCCGAAGTAGGTGCGGAAGAACTCGATGTAGTGGTCGGCGGAGCGGAACGGCTGGCGCGAGATGCGGCGTTCGGCTTGCAGGTCCGAGATGCCGTCTCCGAACAGCTCGCGCAGACGCTCCTCGGTGCCCCAGAGCAGCGGCGACTCGAGCCCGGGCGGAGGCGGCGCGTGCTTGGAGATGGTCTTGAACATCTTTCCCACGGAGCCGTCCGGGGTCCAATTGGCCATCCCGATCCGCCCACCCGGCTTGACCACGCGCAGCAGCTCCGCCGCGGCCTTCTCCTGGTCGGGTGCGAACATCGCGCCGAAGATCGACATCGCGACATCGAAGCTCGAGTCCTCGAACGGCAGATCCTGAGCGTCCGCCTCGACGAACTCGATATCCAACCGCTCCGCCTCGGCGCGCTCGCGAGCGCGCTCGAGCAGAGCGGGGACGTAGTCGGAGCCGACGGTCCCGCCCCAAGTCCGCCGCGCCGCGGCGATCGCGCCGTTGCCGCTGCCGCAGGCGACGTCCAGCACCCGCTCGTCGGGGACGATGTCGAGCGTTTCCGCGAGGGTCTCGCTGACGTTGTAGACGATGTTGGCGACCATCGCGAAGTCGCCCTTCGACCAGGTCTGCTGCTGAATGTTGGTTACCGCCGCAAAGTCAGGGGTATCGCTCATCTCTCTCCTCCTTGGGTCACCCGAACTTACCTCTTCGCACCCGCGGCTGCCAGTGCCTGAGAACCCGCTCGCCAGTCGCCGCGGATTTCGAGACAGGTTCTAAAGTGAGCCGATGCGGATCGGCGTGCTCACCGGCGGCGGGGATTGTCCGGGCCTCAACGCGGTGATCCGCGCGATCGTGCGCAAGGGCGTCGAACGCTGCGGGCACGAGTTCGTCGGCTACCGCGACGGCTGGCACGGTGTGCTGGCGGGCGAGAGCCGTCCCCTCGGCGTGCCCGAGGTGCGCGGCATCCTGCCCCGCGGCGGCACCATCATCGGCGCTTCACGGACTAATCCCTTCAAGGAGGACGGGGGCGCCGAGCGGATCGCCGCGAACCTGGAGGCTGAGGGTGTCGACGGCCTGATCGCGATCGGCGGCGAGGACACGCTCGGGGCGGCCGCCCGCCTGCACCGCGAGCACGGCATCCCGGTCGTCGGCGTGCCGAAGACGATCGACAACGACCTCGGCGCCACCGACTACACCTTCGGCTTCGACACCGCGGTCAACATCGCGATGGAGGCGATCGACCGGCTGCACACGACGGCCGACAGCCATCACCGCGTCCTGATCGTCGAGGTGATGGGCCGCCATGCCGGCTGGATCGCCTTCCACTCGGGCCTCGCCGGCGGCGCCAACGTCATCCTCATCCCAGAGCTTCCCTTCGACGTCGAGCGCGTCTGCGAGTTCGTCGGCCGCCGCTTCGAGAGCAACTACGCCCCGATCGTCGTCGTCGCCGAGGGCGCGACGCCGGTCGGCGGGATGCCGGAGGTGCAGGAGGACGAGCTCGACGCTTTCGGCCACGTCCGCCTCGGCGGCATCGCCCACTGGCTCGAGGGCGAGATCGAGCGTCGCACGGGCAAGGAGGCGCGGGCGACAGTGCTCGGGCATGTGCAGCGCGGTGGGACGCCGACTGCGTTCGACCGGGTGCTGGCGACGCGTTTCGGGCTGCACGCGATCGACGCGGTCGATTCCGGGCAGTGGGGCAAGATGACCGCTCTGCGAGGCACCGATATTCAGCTGGTCAGCCTCGATGAGGCGACCGCGGAGCTGAAGACTGTGCCCAAGTCTCTTTACTCGGAGGCTGAGGTTTTCTTTGGCTAGGCGTATGGAGGGTCGGGTGCCCCCTCCCAAAACGCTCGGCGG
>DASUZK010000047.1:0-21039 GCA_036376915.1 Solirubrobacterales bacterium | reverse complement strand
AGTGTTTTGGGAGGGGGCACCCGACCCTCTTATGTCTTGCGAAAGGTCCTGGCCCCGATCGGGCTCGGTTTGCTCGTAGCTGCGGTGGGCTGCGGCGAAGGAGAAGGCGTGGCCGAGGATGCCACCGTGAGCGCTTACGTCGATGCTCCGCTCTGCGCTGGAGCTGAACGAGAGCTTTTGAGTCACAGCGGCCGCGTCGACAGCCTCAACGTGAAAGCTGTCTGCTTGCCCAGCGCAACCGAGGGCAAAAAGCTCAACCTCGCGCTCCTTGGAGCCAACGTGCGGAGAGCTACCGAGGACTCGACGGCGGTGGCCTACCTGGAAGCTTCTGATCCTCGGGCCGCCCGCTTCACCCACCCGATCCTGGAAACCGCCGAGATTCCCTGGATTGCCTCCAGCTCGGGCAAAGCCGCGATGACTCAGCTGCTTCGAGCCATCGAGCGAGCTGGAAGCTCCGGTTCGCTTCGCGCCTCGCTCTCGGACGAGCTCGAGTAACGGTGCTCCAAAACTGTCGAAGGAGGGACGGGCGGTCCCCGGGCCTGGCGGATACTCAAATCGCCGGGCTAATTAGCCCGGCGATTGTCAGGAACGGGGACCGCCCGTCCCTCAAGCCCCAAGCATTCAGAGCAAGTCTTTGAGCGCCTCGTCCAAATCCGGATGCTTGAACCCGTACCCGAGATCTAACGCCCGCCGGGGCAAGACCCGCTGGCCACCGCGGAGCACCTGCCCGAACTCTTTCCCGTACATCAGGTCGAGCGTGACCCCAGGGACGGGCATAACAGCTGGTCTGTTGAGGGAACGCCCCAGCGCCTTCGAGAACACCTTGTTGGTGACGGGATTGGGCGCCGTCGCGTTGATCACGCCACTGACCCTCTCGTTGTCGACCGCCCAGAGCAGGATCCCGACCTCGTCGACGACGTGGATCCAGGAGACGTACTGGCGACCGCCGGCGAGCGGGCCGCCGACGCCGAGCTTGAACGGCGTCAGCAGGGCGGCGAGGAATCCGTCGCTCGGATCGAGCACGTGACCGGTGCGGACGACGACGAGGCGCACGCCGGTCGGCTCGACCTCACGGGCGGCCCTCTCCCACTCGCGCACGACCTCCGCGTCGTACCCCTCGCCGGGATCGCTCGACTCGTCGACGATCGCCTCGCCGCGGTCGCCGTAGAAGCCAATAGCCGACTGGTTGACCAGGACCCGCGGCTTGCGCTCGAGCCCGGCGATCGTGCCGATCAGGTTGTGGGTGCCGGTGCGGCGGCTCTCCATGATCCGGCGCTTCGCCTCGTCGGTCCAGCGCTGGTTGATCTTCTCGCCGAGTAGGTTGACCACTGCGTCGACGCCGTCGAAGGCCTCGGCCGGCGGCCGTTCGAGGGTCGGCTCCCAGGCGTGCCAGTTGACGCTGGGATTGGTCCGGCGCGCCCGCTTCGGGTCGCGCGTGAGGCCGACGACGGTGTCGCCCCGGACCAGCAGCGAGTCGCAGAGCGCCGACCCGATAAAACCGCTGGCTCCGGTGACGAGCACGCGCACGGCCTAGGTGGCCTCCACCGTGGAGAAGGTCCCGGTCTCCTCGCTGAAGCGGGCGATGCCCTCTCGCTTCGCCTCCTCGACCACGGCGGCGGCGACCTTCGGCGCCACGTCGCGGTTGAAGACGCTGGGGATGATGTAGTCCTCCGCGAGGTCGTCGTCGGTGACGACTTCGGCGATGCCGCGGGCGGCGGCCAGCTTCATCTCCTCGGTGATGCTGGGCGAGCCGGCGTCGAGGGCGCCGCGGAAGATGCCCGGAAAGGCGAGCACGTTGTTGATCTGGTTCGGGTAGTCCGAGCGGCCGGTGGCCATGATCCGCACGTAGGGGGCGGCGTCCTCAGGCATCACCTCGGGATTCGGGTTGGCCATCGCGAAGACGATCGCGTCGTCGTTCATCTTGCCCAACGACTCGGCCTCGACCAGCCCGGGGCCGGAGAGGCCGATGAAGAGATCCGCGCCCTCGATCACCTCGTTTGGCCCGCCGCTCAGCTTGTCGGGATTCGAGTTCTCCGCGTACCAGCGCTTGATCCCGCTCATCTCGCCCGACTCGTAGTCGGCGCGGGTGGTCGAGAGGGCGCCCTGGCGGTCGCAGCCGACGATGTGGGTAACGCCCGAGGCGAGCATCATCTTGGTCACGGCCACCCCGGCGGCGCCGAGCCCCACCATCAGCACGCGCAGGTCCTCGATCGGCTTGCCGACGATCTTCAGCGCGTTGAAGAGGGCGGCCATCGTCACGATCGCGGTGCCGTGCTGGTCGTCGTGGAAGACGGGGATGTCGAGCGACTCCTTCAGCCGGTCCTCGATCTCGAAGCAGCGAGGCGCCGAGATGTCCTCCAGGTTGATGCCGCCGAAGGTGGGGGCGATCAGCTCCACCGCCTTGATGATCTCCTCGGCGTCCTGGGTGTCGAGGCAGATCGGGAAGGCGTCGACCTGGGCGAACTCCTTGAACAGCATCGCCTTGCCCTCCATCACCGGCATCGCCGCCTCCGGGCCGATGTTGCCGAGGCCGAGCACGGCGCTGCCGTCGGAGACGACCGCGACGGTGTTCTTCTTGATCGTGAACTCGAAGGCCTTGGAGCGATCGTCGTGGATGTCCTGGCAGACCCGGGCGACGCCTGGCGTGTAGGCCATCGAGAGGTCGTCGCGCGTCTTCAGCGGGTACTTGTTCTCGACCGAGATCTTGCCGCCGCGGTGCATCTGCATCGTGCGGTCGACGTAGTCGAGCACCTTGGCGCCGCGGGTCGAGCCGATCCCGCGCAGGATCCGCTCCCAGTGCTCGCGGTCCTGGGCGTCGATCGTGAACTCGCGCACCCGCTTGCCCTCGCCGCCGGCTCCCGGCACGAGGTCGACGCCCTGCAGCTGCCCTCCTGCTTCGGCGATCTCAGCCGTCAGCTTCCCGAGCGGCTCCTGCCGCGCGTCGAGCTCGACCCGGATCGTGACGCTGTATTGGGCGCTGACGGCCATGGCGGCTATCGAATCAGATTCGGCGGGCCGACTACCCACGGCCATGCGCGGCCCCCTCCGATTCGCATGCTCCGCTAGCGTTGCCGGCCGCGTGGAGGCTCGCGGCTTCGATACCGGGCGCGGCGGCAGATTTCTGATCTGGGCCGCGTTCTGCCTGGCCTTCTCCTGCGCGGCGGAGGCCGCCAGGGCCGAACCGGCTCCCGGCGAAGCCGCGCCGATCTACGACCCGGGCACTGTGTCCGTGATCGACATCGGCCTCTCGCCCGAAGCGATCGACGAACTGGAAGAAGATCCGGACGAGTACGTCAAAGGCACGTTCACGCTCACCTTCACCGACGGCACGCCCGGAAGCGAAGAAGGGACGATCGAGCTTGCCAACGACATCGGCGTCCGTCTCAAGGGCGGGACCGGCTCCTTCCGGCCGCTGACCGAGAAGGCCGCCTTCAAGCTCAAGTTCAACGAGTACGCGAAACAGCGCGTTCTAGGGCTGAAGAAGATGACCCTCAACAACATGGTTCAGGATCCCTCGAAGCTTCACGAGACGCTGGCCTACACGGCGTTCCGCGCGGCCGGGGTGCCGGCTTCCCGTACCGGCTACGCCGACGTCCGCGTCAACGGCGAGGACTTCGGCCTCTACCTGAACGTCGAGACCCTCGACGACGTCGGCCTGGAACGCTGGTTCGGCGAGTTCGACGACCCCCAGCACCTCTACGAGGGTGAGTACGCCACCGACGTCACCCCGGGCGGCGCGTCCGCCTTCTCCGTCGACGAGGGCGACGAGGACGTGCGCACCGACCTCGAAGCCCTGATCGCCGCGGTGGCCGGCGGCGGCAGCGCGTTCTCGGAACGTGTCGACGGCCTGATGGACCTCGACGAGATGACCCGGATGTGGGCGGTCGAGAAGTACATCGGCCACTGGGACGGCTACGCCGGGGCGGGGCCGAGCTTGCTCCCGGGAAACGAGCTTCCGAACAACTTCTATCTCTTCAGCAACGCCGCCGGGCGGTTCCAGATGCTTCCCTGGGGAACTGACCAGACCTGGTCGAAGCATCTGGATTTCGGCGCCGAGGCCGGGCTCCTCTTCGACGAATGTCTGGCCGAGCCGGCCTGCCGGGACCTGCACCGCGAATCGCTCGCGCTCGTGGGGAGTGAGATCGACGCGCTCGACCTCGACTCGCTGGCGGAGGCGACGGCCGTGCTGCTCGAGCCGTGGGAGGAGCTCGGCGGGGCGCGGGAGGAGCACAGTCCCCGCGAAATCGGCCTGGGGGTGGCCGATGCGCGGGCCTTCATCGCCGAGCGCCCCGCCGAGCTCGAGGACTGGCTCGACTCCGAGCCCACTTCGACGCCATCGCCGAGGCCCGCCCCCGCGGCTTCCGCCGCCGATTCGCTTCCACAGTCGCCGCGGGCCCTGAGAGTGGGCCGCGCCGTCGTGGTCGGGGGCGTCCTGGTCACCCGCTTGAGCTTGCCCGCGGCCGGGACGCTGGGCAAGCGGGTGACGATCCGTACTCGCACCGGATCCTTGGCAGCTTGCAAGACAAGGGTTCGCTCGGAGGGGGCCGGCCCCGCTGTGATTCGGTGCAAGCTCTCCGCTGACGCCCGTAAGCGCATCGCCGCCAGGTGGCTGAGACTGCGGGTCGAGCTCGAGTTCGCCGCTGACGCGGGCAGCCGGGAAAGCCGGGTCTTCGACGTATTGGCCCCGAGGGCCTCCGACTGAGCGTAGGCATGGCCGCTGCGGCTCTGGCTCTGTACGGACTCTCCCTGGCCCTGACGTTCGGGGTGCGGATTGCCCTGCAGGTGCGGCGCACGGGCTCGACCGGGGTCATCGGCATCGACCGCAGCGCTGGGCCGCTCGGCCAGTTCGCCGGCGTCCTCTTCGCCGGGTCTCTGGCGATGGGCGCCCTGGCGCCGATCCTCACCCTGCTCGGCGTGCTCGAGCCCGTCCCGGCCCTCGATGGAGCTGCCGGGCACGTGCTCGGTCTCGCCCTCGCCCTGGGCGGCGTCGTG
The DNA here is from genome assembly GCA_036376915.1 of Solirubrobacterales bacterium. Lineage (GTDB taxonomy): Bacteria > Actinomycetota > Thermoleophilia > Solirubrobacterales > 70-9 > VRUE01. The sequence continues at coordinate 16,047 of DASUZK010000047.1, read as the reverse complement.
CTCACCTTCGGCGCGCAGCTGGCGATGGGCGATGCCTGGCGGATCGGGGTCGATCCCGAGGAGCGCACCGAGCTCGTCACCGACGGCCCATTCCAGCTGGTCCGCAATCCGATCTACAGCGCGATGATCCCTACCGTCTTCGGCCTCGTCCTGATGGTCCCGAACGTCGTCGCTATCGCCACGATCGTCTGTCTCGTGATCGCCCTCGAGCTCCAGGTGCGACTGGTCGAGGAGCCGTATCTGCTTCAGGCCCACGGCAAGGCCTACGCGGAATACGCCTCGCGTGTGGGCCGTTTTGTCCCCGGCGTCGGCTTGATTCCGGAACGCTAGAGGGGGGAGAACCGAGTGGCCCTGGCGACTTACTCGGCATATGGCCGAGAAAGTCGCCAATGCCGACCGACTCATCGCGAAGAGTGCGGAACGACAACACGGCGTCGTCTCGATTGCGCAGCTCCACGCTGCTGGCTTGAGCGACGACGCCGTGCTGGGGAGGGTGCGTTCTGGACGCCTACATCGGATTCACCGCGGCGTATACGCCGTTGGTCATCCTGGGCTTTCCCTTCATGGCCAGTGGATGGCGGCCGCTCTCACCGGGAAGGGGGCGGCCGTCAGCCACCGGAGCGCCGCCGAGCTTTGGGAATTGCTGAAGCCGGCGGGGGGACCGATCGACATCTCGATTCCCGGCAGCTCGGGTAGGGCTCGACGAGCGGGACTCCATCTGCATCGCAGAGTTGCGCTCGAGATCCGCGCCATAACACGTCGGCACGGAATCCCCGTGACGAAGCCTGCCCAGACGATCGCCGACTTGCGAGGCAATGTTTCTCCAAAGGAGTTGCGAAGGGCGATCAGACAAGCGAACGTGCTGGGCCTACCGATCGGCCCAGAAACCGGCCGCGATCGGACCCGCAGCGATCTCGAGCGGGACTTCCTGCGCATATGTCGCAAGTACCGATTGCCTGCGCCCGAGGTCAACGTCCGCGTCGGCCATCACCTCGTCGACTTCCTCTGGCGCGGCTCTCATCTCGTCGTCGAGACGGATGGCTACCGGTATCACCGGGGGCGCCAAGCGTTCCGGGATGACCGGGCTCGCGATCTCGAGTTGCGGCGGCGGGGCTTCGAGGTGCTCCACCTCGACGAAGAGCAGCTCGAGGATGAGCCCGAGAAGGTCGCGGAAGTCCTGCGAGCGAGGATCGCTCACCAGCCGGCCACATAGAGTGAGCAACCGATGGCGCCCGACCATGAGCTCTTCCTGATCGACGGCAACTCGCTCGCCTACCGGGCGTTCTTCGCGCTGCCCGAGTCGATCGGGACCAGCGACGGGCGGCCGACGAATGCGATCTACGGGCTGGCCTCGATGCTGGTCAAGATCATCGACGAGCACGCGCCGGCCGGGGTCGTCGTCGCCTGGGACGCCGGGATGTCCGGGCGTGAGGTCACCTACGACCTCTACAAGGCCCAGCGCAAGCCGCGCCCTGACCTGCTTCGCGAGCAGTGGCCCCATCTGATGCCGCTGGTCGAGGCCTTCGGATATACCAACGTCAAGGTCGAGGGCTACGAGGCCGACGATGTGATCGCCTCGCTGGTCCGCCAAGCCCGCGAAGAGGGGATCCCGGTGATGGTCGTCACCGGCGACCGCGACGCCTACCAGTTGGTCGGAGAGGGAGTGCGGGTGATGAGCACCTCGCGCGGGATCACCGAGACCAAGGTCTATGACGCCGAGGCTGTCGTCGAGCGCTACGGGGTTCCGCCGGAGCGGATCACCGACCTGATGGGGCTGCGCGGCGACACCTCGGACAACATCCCCGGCGTTCCGGGGATCGGCGAGAAGACGGCGACCCAGCTGCTGCAGAGATTCGGCGACCTCGAGGGTGTGCTTGCCGCCGTCGACGAGATCTCCGGCGCCAAACGCAAGCAGAACCTGGTCGAGCACGCCGACGACGCCCGCATGTCGAAGCAGCTGGCGACGCTGCAGTACGAGATCGAGACCGGGGTGGACCTGGCCGAGGTCATGGGTGCCGAGCCCGACCGTGGCGTCCTGCGCGAGTTCATGCGCGAGTTCGAGCTGCGGGCGGTGATGGAGAGGCTGGAAGAAGCGCTGCCGGAGGGCGACGCCGTGCCGGGGCGCAGGGTCGAGACCGAGCTCGAGGTCGAGGCGGTCGAGGGGAAGGCCGGGGACCTGAGCGAGGGAGAGGGCCCGCTGGCCCTGGCGATCGACGGCGAGCGCTGGGCGGCCGTCGACGGCGCGCGCATCCTCACCGGCAGCTCGACCCAGGACGAGCTCGCGGCGGCGACCTCCACCCGCCCTCTCGTCGCCCACGACGCCAAGTCGCTCGGCGGCGGCCGGCACGGCCTGCTCGCCGCCGCCGCACGCGAGGGGGTCGAGCTGGAGCTCGACCACGACACGATGCTCGCCGCCTACCTGCTGGAGCCGCAGCGACGCACCTACGAGCTAACCGAGCTGGCCGCGGACGCGGGCATCGGGATCGCGACGAGTGCGGCCCCGGAAGATCAGGCCCCCGACGGCCAGCTCTCGCTCGACGGCGATGGCGACGGCGAGGCGGGGCTCGACCCGGCCGAGGAGGCGCGCCTGGCCGCGGCTCTGGCCGACACCCAGCGCCCCCGCATCGAGGAGCTCGGCCTGGGCGAGCTGCTGCGCGAGGTCGAGCTGCCGCTGATCCACGTCCTCGCGGCGATGGAGCGCGAGGGATTGAAGCTGGACGCCGAGCGGCTGGCCGAGGTCGGGGCCGGCTTCGGCGAGCGCATCGACATCCTGGAGGGGGAGATCTTCGAGCTGGCCGGCGAGGAGTTCACGATCGGCTCCCCACAGCAGGTCGGCCGGATCCTCTTCGAGGAGCTGGGACTGACCCGCAAGCGGCGCGGCAAGACCGGCTACTCGACCGACGCCCGCGTCCTCGCCCAGATCCGCGAGGAGCACCCGATCGTCGAGAAGATCGAGCACTGGCGCGAGCTGACCAAGCTGAAGAACACCTACCTCGACTCGCTGCCCGATCTGATCGATCCCGAGACCGGTCGCGTCCACACCACCTTCAACCAGGCCGCGACCACGACCGGACGCCTCTCCAGCACTAATCCCAACCTGCAGAACATCCCGATCCGGACCGAGATCGGGCGCCCCGTTCGCGCCTGCTTCGTCGCCGAGCCCGGCGCGCGCCTGCTCTCGGCCGACTACAGCCAGGTCGAGCTGCGCGTCCTTGCCCACGTCGCCGACGAGGAGGTGCTGAAGGAGATCTTTCGCGCCGGCGACGACGTTCACGCGGCGACCGCGGCGGAGGTCTTCGACATCTCTCGCGACGAGGTCGATGTCGGCCAGCGCTCAAAGGCGAAGATGGTCAACTTCGGGATCGTCTACGGCCTCACCGGGTTCGGCCTCGCCGACCGCCTCAACATCCCGCGTAAAGAGGGCGAGGAGTTCGTCTCCCGCTACTTGGAGCGCTTCCCCGCCGTGCGCGCCTTCCGCGAGCAGGTGGTCGAGCGAGCGCAGGAGGAGGGCTACGTGACCACCCTGATGGGGCGCCGCCGCTCGATCCCCGAGCTGCGCTCCGGCAACCCCAACACCCGCCGCCTCGGCGAGCGCCTCGCCGTCAATACGGTGATCCAGGGCACCGCCGCAGACATCATCAAGGTGGCGATGGTGCGCTGCCGCGAGGCGCTGCGGGCGTCGGGCGCGTCGACGCGCCTCGTCCTTCAGATCCACGACGAGCTCCTCTTTGAGGGCCCGCCTGGGGAGATGGACGACGCGGTCGAGCTGGTGCGGCGCGAGATGTGCGCCGCCTACCCGCTCGACCCGCCCTTGGAGGTCGACATCGGCGTCGGCGAGGACTGGCTCGACGCCAAGTAGGCGAGGGGTTGTTCGTCAGCCCTGGAGTATTGGTGTTTGCCCCGCAGTGTGAGTTCAAGCAGCCGACTTACCTCAATCGTTAGTCCAAAAAACTTGCTTAATCAAGATTAACCGTCAAGCTTTCCTTAGCTCTAGTTAGTGGAGAACGGCCACGGAGGTGATCGCGGTCGTGTTTCCCACCATCTTTCGATTCCAGTTAAACCTTACAGTTAAGGAGGAAGTCCCATGACCAGGAAAGTTCTGCGTCGGGCAGCTGCCTTCGCCGTCGCCCTTGTTTTGCTTACCGCTATCGCGGTGTCAAGCGCAGGATGTGACGCTGCTTGCAAAATTTCCGGACCTCATCCGCAGTGTTTATAAAACTTCGAACGAGCCCGGCGAATCGCTCGCCGGAAGGAGCACACAATGAGACTCATCAAGATCTTCACCCTCCCCGCGCTCGCGGCAATGGCGGTAATGGCATCCATCGGCGCGACGTCGGCGTCGGCAACCAGCACGCAGATCTGCGCCGCCCATACGGGCTTAACCTGCGGGGCTGGAAACGCAGGCACCATATCTCACATGGTCCTTGCAACCGGTACAGTAGGGGAACTGTTAGCGATAATCGACATCTTATGCTTAGGCTATTTATCTCAATCCACGCTATTAGGTTTAGGTAATCCGCAACAGATTCACACTACGTCCCAGACGTTCACGGGCTGTGGCACCGGCTCCGCGCACAACAACTGCGCGCTGACCGTTCAGGAACAGCCTTTATCCAACCTCTTAAAGACCGGTTTAGACGAAGGGGTGCTGACAGCCACGAACGGTCGCGTACGGCTTGTGTGCTCCAATATCGGCCTCGACTGCGTATATGATCTCGAAGGCCTCGAATTCTCAGTCGGCTCTGGGCATGGCACAGCCAATGAAACCGCCACCAACGAATTAGGCGGTAAATTCTTCTGCCCCGACGAAGGACTCCTGGACGGGTTAGTGGAAGGGTTATTTGACGGGTATGTCCTCGGTTAGGAGCTAGGTACGAATCCACTCACGCACCGATTCGCATAACGAATCGGTGCGTGAGCTGGCTGGTCGTTCCCCGGAGGCGGGGAGTTGGGCACCTCTGGGCGGCGAGGATCGGACTGGGCAAAGAAGCCATTTTGCCCTCGCTCCAGGCTCCCACCGCTACGGAAGTAAGCGAGTAGGGGTGCTGATCCAGGTCCGTCAGAAGCGAAGAGGCGAAGTCAGCATCGGGGAAGGGTGATATGACGGTCCGGCTATGGACCGAGGCTTGGCCGTCATCCTGACTGCGCTCGCCGGTGGGCTGATCGCCCTGCAGGCGCCGATCAACGCCGGGCTGGGGAAGGCGACGGGGAGCCTGCCCGCGGCCTTGGTCTCCTTCCTCGTCGGCACCGTCGCCCTGACCGCGATCGTCGTCCTCAGCGGCAAGGCGGGCGGGCTCGGCTCGACCTTCGACGTCAGCTGGTACTACCTGCTGGGTGGCCTGCTCGGCGCTGTCTACGTGGCCAATGCGCTGATCGCGGTGACGGCGATCGGGGCCGGGGGCGTCGCCGCGGCGACGATCACCGGGCAGCTGGTCGCCTCGGTGGCGATCGACCGGCTGGGGCTATTCGGCCTCGACCAGGTCCCGCTCAGCCCCGAGCGCATCGTCGGCGTCGGCCTGCTTCTCGCCGGCACCGTCCTGGTGGTTCGCTGAGGCGAGCGCGAACTCCGGCGGCGCGATCCGCAGGTAGTGGCCGAAGGACCAGTCGACGAAGCGCTTGGCGCCGAGCACGCGAACCAGCGGCCCCAGCAGGCGTGGCGGGATCTTGGGGACGAGGCGCTGCACGCGCAGCATCCAGCGGAACTTCCACTCGTGGGAGTCGTTGAACTCCGCGTAGCGGGCGGCTGCGCTCTCACGGCTCTGGCGTCCCTCGACGACACCGCGCAGCTCACGGCCCAGCGCGATCCCGAAGTAGAGCGCGGTGCGGATGCCCTCGGCGCTGAGCGGCAGGCAGTGGCCGGCCGAGTCGCCGGCGAAGAAGACGCCGCCCTCGGTGCCCCGGCGCAGCTTGTGCGGGATCCAGTTGCCCTGGTAGCGGACCTTCTCGCTGCCGAGGTCCTCGGCGAGCAGCTCGGTGGTAGCGCGGACGTGGAAGCGGGGGTCGAAGGAGCCGACGCCGATTCGCAGCTCCTCGCCGGCGGGAAAGGACCAACCGTAGCCAGCCGGCACGTAGCGGCGGTCGATCCAGACCTCGAGGTCCTTGCCCGTGCCGTCGGGATGGACCTCGAGACCGCGGGAGAGCGGAGCGTCGGGCGGTTGGTAGCCGTCGCCGTTGGCGAGCATGCGACGCCAGCCCAGCGCGTCGACGACGAGCGGGGCCGAGATCGTCCCGCGGTCGGTCTCGACCGCGATCGTCTCCTCGCCGCTCGCCGGCCGCAGGCGCCGGTTCACCTTCGCGGTCTCGAACCTGGCGTCGCAGTCGCGCCAGAGGATTGCGCAGAGCTCGCGGTAGTCGAAGGTCGAGAAGGTGAACGGCAGGCGGAAGCGAGAGTCGCCGTGAGGCGTGTGCATCAGCAGCGAGTCGAAGCGCTGGCGCTCGGCGTCCATCAGGCCCATGGCCCGCATCCACTCGGTCGGGATGCCGCAGGCGGAGGTCTGCCGCTCGCCGATCTCGTAGCGGTCGATCAGCAAGACGTCGGCGCCCGAGCCGGCCAGCTCCCGGGCGACCGCGAGCCCGGCGAAGCTAGCCCCGCAGATCAGCACGTCATGGCTGCCATCGAGGGGCGTCCGCTCCTCGCCGCGTTTCGTCGCACGAATCGGCACGACGCAGAGCGTATCCACCTGCAATCATGCGCCGCTGTGTCCGTGACCGATACGACCATCACCCCAGAGTCCACCGGTACGCCCGTCGAGGGCTCCGGGGGGCTGTTGATGGAAATCGACGGCAAGGTCGTGCCCAACTACGCGGCGACGATGGTGTCTTTCGAGGAGGGCGACGTCGTCAAGGGACACGTCGTCCGGATCGACAAAGACGAGGTCCTGGTCGATATCGGCTACAAGTCGGAGGGGGTCATCCCCTCGCACGAGCTCTCGATCCGCAAGTCGGTCAACCCGGCCGACGAGGTCGAGTTGGGCGAGGAGGTCGACGCCCTCGTCCTCACCAAGGAGGACAACGAAGGACGCTTGGTCCTCTCCAAGAAGCGGGCCCGCTTCGAGAAGGCGTGGCGCCGGATCGAAGCCGCGGCCGAGTCCGGCGAACCGGTCGAAGGAAACGTGATCGAGGTCGTCAAGGGCGGTCTCATCCTCGACCTCGGGGTGCGCGGCTTCCTGCCCGCTTCGCTGGTCGACATCCGCCGCGTCCACAACCTCGAGGAGTTCACCGGCCAGACTCTCGAGTGCAAAGTGATCGAGCTCAACCGCAGCCGCAACAACGTCGTGCTCTCCCGCCGCGCGGTGCTGGAGGAAGAGCGCAAGGAGGTGCGCGAGCAGATCCTCGGGCGCCTCGAGGCGGGCCAGGTGGTGGAGGGCAAGATCTCCAACATCGTCGACTTCGGCGCCTTCGTCGACCTCGACGGGATCGATGGCCTGATCCACATCTCCGAGCTTTCCTGGAGCCACGTCAACCACCCCTCCGAGGTGGTGGCGATCGGCGACACCGTGCGGATCAAAGTCCTCGACATCGACCGCGACCGCCAGCGCATCTCCCTGGGCCTGAAGCAGACCCAGGAGGACCCCTGGCAGCGGGTGATCAGCGCTCACCGTCCCGGCGACGTGCTGGAGGGGGCGGTGACCAAGGTGGTCGCCTTCGGCGCCTTCGTCGAGATCCTGCCCGGGGTCGAGGGCCTCGTCCACATCTCCGAGCTCGCCGATCACCATGTCGAGAGCCCCAGCGAGGTGGTCGAGCCGGGCACCAAGCTCAACGTCAAGATCCTCGAGATCGACGAGGAGCGGCGGCGGCTCTCGCTCAGCATCAAGCAGGTCGCCGAAGGCAAGATGGCGATGGGGGACCTCGGCGAGCAGATCGATGCCGCAGCGGCTACGGACGAGTCTTCAGGTGAATCGGCCGCGGGTCCTGTCGCGGAGGAGGACTCCTCGTCCTCGCAGGCTGCGGGCGAGGAGCCCGCCTCCACGCCACCCGCGGATGAGGCGGTTGAGGCTGAGGAGGCCCCGGCCGCAGAGGTTGAGGCTCCGGCTGTAGAGGAGCCCGCTGCGGAGGAGGCGCCTGCTGCCGAGCAGCCTGTGGCCGAGGCTGAGGAGCCTGCTGCTGAGGCTCCGGTGGCCGAGACGCCCGAGGAGGCCGAAGAGGAGGAGCAGGAGGGGGAATCGGTGGTCGAGAGGCCGGATTCGCCCGACGACTTGGATGAGGCCGCCGGGGAGTCCGACGAGACCGATGAGGCCGAGGCGCCTGCTGAGGACTCCTCCGAGTCTTAGCTCGTCGTGCCGCTGACCATCGGGTTGACCGGGGGGATTGCGGCCGGGAAGTCCGAGGCGCTTGCCGCGTTCGAGCGGTTGGGGGCGGCGACCATCTCCAGCGACGCGGTCGTGCACGAGCTGCTCGACTCCGAGCTGTTGCTTGAGCGACTGACGGAGCGGTGGGGCGAGGAGATCGCGCCCGGCGGTCGGGTCGACCGCACCAGGATCGGCGAGATCGTGTTTGCGGACCCGGAGCAGCTGAAATGGCTGGAGGCGCAAATTCACCCCTTGGTCGGAGAACGGATCGGAAGCTGGCTCGGCTCGCTGGGTGACGACGTCGCAGTCGCCGTCGTCGAGGTGCCGCTGCTGTTCGAGGGTGAGATGGCGCCCGTCTTCGACACCACCGTGGCGGTCGTCACCTCCGACGAGGTGCGGCGCGCGCGCGCCCAGGCGCGCGGCCACGCGCTCGTCGGCGAGCGTGAGGCGCGTCAGCTCACCCAGGAGGAGAAGGCCGTCCGTGCCGACCATGTGATCGAGAACGACGGCAGCATCGCGGACCTCGAGCGGCGCCTGTCCACTCTCATCGCGAAGCTGGATGGATGAGCCCGGCGCGAGGTCGCTCGGTTAGGGAACGGAGAAGGCGCCGCCTGGCGATTGCCGTCGTCGCGACGGTCGCCGCTATCGTCGCCGGCGTGCTGCTGGCGAGGGGGACGATAGACAAGGCGATTCAGGAGCTGACGCTACCCCTGCGCCACGAGGACGTGATCCGGCAGCAATCGCGCGAAAAGGGCGTCGACGCGGCGCTGATTGCCGCGGTGATCTACTCGGAGTCGAAGTTCAGCGACAGCACCTCGAGTGCGGGCGCGCGGGGGCTGATGCAGATCACGCCCGCCGCGGCCAACGAAATCGAGCGGCTCAGCGGCGGTACCACCTTCAATCTTCGCGATCTCTCCGACCCCGAAATCAACATCCGCTACGGGACCTTCCTGCTGCGCGAACTGATCGGTCGTTACGAGGGCGACGTCGCGGCTGCGCTGGCCGCCTACAACGCCGGCCCCGGCAACGCCGACGAGTGGGGTGGCAGCGCCCTCCGCGTCGAGGAGATCCCTTTTCCGGAAACGCGCGCATATGTCGAAGAGGTGCTCGACAAGCAGCGCGACTACCGCGAGGAGTATGCGAAGGAGCTGGGGTACCGATGAGCGACGCGCCGAGGCCGCGGCTTGCCGCGCTGGCCGTTGCCGTTGGCCTGGTCCTAGCCGACTCCTCGATCGTCGTCCTGGCGCTGCCCGAGATCTACCGCGAGCTCGACACGAGCGTCGCCGGCGTCACCTGGGTCCTCGTCTCCTTCAACCTGGTGATGGCGCTGGCGGCGGTTCCCGCCGCCCACCTCGCTCGCCGCGCCGGCCCGGGGCGTGCGGCGGCCGTCGGCCTCGCCGTCTTCGCCGGCGCCAGCATCGCCTGCGGGGTCTCCGCCGAGCTCAGCACCCTGATCGCCGCCCGCTGTGTGCAGGCCCTGGGCGGCGCTCTGGCGGTGACGGCCGTCTTGGAGCTGCTCCCGGCCACGGTCGGCTCCGAGCGCCGGGCGACGGCTGTCTGGGCAACCGCCGGCGCCACCGGTGCGGCGCTAGGCCCGGCTGTCGGCGGCCTTCTCACCGAGCTCGTCTCCTGGCAGTCGATCTTCCTGATCCAGGTCCCGGTGGCGCTGGCCGCGGCGGTGCCGATCCTCGCCGTCGCCAGGCACGAGGCGGCGACGGGTGTGCTCACGGACGAGCTTTCCCCGACCGGCCGCCCCCACCTGCTCGCCAACCTGGCGCTGGCGATGGTCTCGGCGGCGATCGCCGCCGCCCTCTTCCTGCTCGTCCTGCTGTTGATCGAGGGTTGGCGCCTGACCCCGATCGGCGCCGCGATCGTGGTCAGCGTCATGCCCGTGGCGGCGATCGCCGGCAGCCGCCTCGGGCGCTGGGCCCCGAGCGCAAAGGCGCGCGCGGCGGCCGGAGCGATCCTCGTCTCCGGCGGGCTCGGAGCGCTGGCGCTGCTGCCCAAGGCCGAGGTGGCGCTGACCGTGCCGCCTCAGATCATGGTCGGCGTCGGCCTCGCTCTGGTGCTCTCGGCTCTGACCGAGACGGCGCTGCACGGGAGAGCACCGCAGGCGATCCACGGTGGCTGGACGATCTCCGCCCGCCATGCCGGCGTCGTCGTCGGGCTGCTGGCTCTGACCCCGGTCTTCACCGCCGACATCGCCGAGCAGCGCCACGACGCGATCGACGCCGGCACCGCGGTGGTCCTCGACTCGCCCGCGCCGCCGCTGCTCAAGCTCGAGCTCGCGCAGCGGATCGAGAGCCAGCTCGAAGGAGAGCAGGGGAGGGTCCCGACGATCGGCCCCGCCTTCGATCCGCTGCCCGAGGACCCCGAGGACCGCGCCGCTGTCGTCGAGCTTCGTGACGAACTGCAGGAGCAGCTGAACCGCGGCGCCACCCACGCCTTCAGCCCGTCCTTCGGCCTCGCGGCCCTGCTCGGCCTGCTCTCGCTGATCCCGATCGTCCTTGCGAGGAGGATCGATCTGTGAACCCGGTGCGGAGAGCACAGGTGCTCGTCGCCTCCGCGATCGTCGCCTCCGTCGCGCTTCCTGGGATCTACCTGGCCTCGGGCGGCTCCTCCTACGCCCCGGCGAAGACAGCGGATCCCTGCGAGACGCGTCCCTGGCGCGACCCGGAAGGACTCGACGAGATCGCCGAGCAGTTCTCGCTCTCGGCGCTGGACGGCGCCGCCTGCGAGCTGGGGGTGAGCCGTGAGACCCTTGCGCGAGCGCTGGCCACGCCGGAGTCGCGGGAGCGCTTCGCCGAGCGCTACGGGATCGACGACGCCCAGCTCGCCAAAGCGATCCGGGCGGGCCTACTGCGCGCCGTCAACGACGCCGAAGACGCCGGGGCCCTGAGCCCGCTCCTGGCCGGGCCGCTGCGGGAATCGCTGAAAAGCATCCCGCTGAACCAGGCGATCGAACTGCTCAACAACGCCCGCACGCTGCTCAACAGCCTGGAAAGCTTTTTGGGACCGGCGCAGGGCCTGCTTGAACAGTTCCTCCCCTGAGCACACCCTCGAGCGTGCAAGCAGCAGCGGCGCCGGGGAGGGTTCCCCGGGAGCTCCCGGGGAAGCCGGCCCGGGGAACCTCTCCGGCGCCGCCCACCCCACTACTTCTTGAACTGGAACTTCCCCTTCTTCGGCAGCCAGGCGATGCCCTCGCAGAGCGCTTCTGGAGTTGTCTCAAGCGAGCTGGCGAGCTTGACGATCGTGCCCAGCCGTGGCTCGCGCCCGCCGCGCTCGAGCAGCGAGATCTCCGTGCGGTGCAGGTCGCAGAGGAATCCGAGCTCCTCCTGCGACACGCCCTTCTTCTTGCGCGCTTTGCGCAGGTTGATTGCAAAACGTTCGCGTGGTTTCATGCGGCAATTCTCTGTCTGCGAAGACAGAAGCGCTACAGCCAAAACGTCTACAGACGAAACCGCACGTTTATATACGAATCAGTCGCGGGTCGCGCGCCAGACCCAGAGCATCGCCAGCGGCTGCAGGGGAAGCCGCGCCCAGAGCGCCCAGCGTGGCAGCCGGTCGAGGTCGAGCCCGTTGACCTGCTCCGGGTTGACCGCCATGTGCATGTTGGCGGGGAAGACCGCGATCAGCAGGCTCAGCAGCCACCAGCGCGCGAAGCGCCTGGTCGAGGGGGCCAGCACGGCCGCCCCGCCGGCGATCTCGGCGATCCCACTGACCACCACCGCCTCGCGGTGCCGGGGCAGGGACGGCGGCATGATCGCTTCGTAGAAGCGCGGGACGACGAAATGCATCGTCCCCGCGAAAGCGAAGAAGCCGGCGAGGGCCTTTTGCGAGCGGCTCATCGCTCGGCAGTCTTCCAGCTCGGCCGAATCGGCGCCTTGCTCGGCATATAGCCGAGCAAGGCGCCCGCTATCGTCGTCGCGTGCCGGACTTCGAGCTCAATCCTGCTTACACGCCGACCGCCGACCAGCCGAAGGCGATCGCGGGTCTGGCCGAGGGCTTGGCCGAGGGAGACCGCTTTCAGACCCTGCTCGGCGCGACTGGGACCGGCAAGACCTTCACGATGGCGGCCACGATCGCCGCGGTGCAGCGGCCCTCGTTGGTGATCGCCCACAACAAGACGCTGGCGGCGCAGCTCTGCAACGAGTTCCGCGAGTTCTTCCCCGACAACGCGGTCGAGTACTTCGTCTCCTACTACGACTACTACCAGCCGGAGGCCTACGTCCCGGCGCAGGACCTCTACATCGAGAAGGACTCCTCGATCAACGACGAGATCGACCGCCTGCGGCACGCGGCCACCGCGGCGCTCTTCGCCCGCCGCGACACGATCATCGTCGCCTCGGTCTCCTGCATCTACGGGATCGGCTCGCCGCAGGTCTACAACGAAAAAATGCAGCTCTTCAAGGTTGGCGAGGAGATCGACCGCGACGAGGTGCTGCGCAAGCTGGTCAAGATGCAATACCAGCGCAACGACTCGGTGCTCGGCCGCGGCGCCTTCCGGGTGCGCGGCGAGGTGCTGGAGATCATGCCCTCCTACGCCGAGTCGGCCTACCGCATCGCCCTCTTCGGCGACGAGATCGAGGGGGTCCAGCATTTCGACCCGCTGACCGGCGAGGTCCTCGACACGATCGACCACGTCTCGGTCTGGCCGGCATCGCACTACGTGACAAAGGACGAGACACTGGAGCGCGCGGTGGAGGAAATCCGCGCCGAACTGGCCGCCCGCACCGAGGAGCTGGAGGCCGAGGGCAAGCAGCTGGAGGCGCACCGCCTGCGCCAGCGCACCGCCTACGACATCGAGATGCTGAAGGAGATCGGCTTCACCTCGGGGATCGAGAACTACTCGCGCATCCTCGATGGCCGGCCCCCCGGCAGCCCGCCGCACACGCTGATCGATTACTTCCCCGACGACTTCGTCGTCTTCGTCGACGAGTCCCACCAGACGATCCCCCAGATCGGGGGGATGTACGAGGGCGACCGCTCGCGCAAGCAGACGCTGATCGACTACGGCTTTCGACTGCCCTCGGCGATCGACAATCGGCCGCTCAAGTTCGACGAGTTCCTCGAGCGGGTGCCGCAGCTGGTGATGGTCTCGGCGACGCCGGGGCCGTTCGAGCGGGCCGAGTCGACCCGGATCGTCGAGCAGATCGTTCGCCCGACCGGGATCGTCGACCCCGAGATCGAGCTGCGCGCGACGAAGAACCAGATCGACGACCTGATGAACGAGATCAAGGCCGTCGCCGAGAACGGCGATCGCGTCCTGGTCACGACGCTGACCAAGAAGATGGCCGAGGACCTGACCAACTACCTGCTCGAGTACGGCGTTCGGGTTCGCTACCTGCACTCGGAGATCGACACCCTCGAACGGATCCAGATCATCCGCGACCTGCGCCTCGGCGAGTACGACGTGCTGGTCGGGGTCAACCTGCTGCGGGAGGGCCTCGACCTGCCCGAGGTCTCGCTGGTGGCGATCCTCGACGCCGACAAGGAGGGCTTCCTGCGCGGCGAGACCAGCCTTGTGCAGACGATCGGCCGGGCGGCGCGCAACGTCAACGGGCGGGTGCTGATGTACGCGGACAAGGAGACCGACGCGATGCGGGCGGCGATGCGCGAGACCGACCGCCGCCGGGCGATCCAGGTCGCCTACAACGCCGAGCACGGGATCACGCCGGAGACCGTGCGCAAGGGGATCTCGGAGATGAGCGAGTTCCTGGCGATGGAGGACCGGGCGCCGCGCAAGCGCCGCGGCAAGCGCGCCGCCGAGTTCGACGATCCGGCAGAGCTGGAGCGCATGATCGTCTCGCTGGAGGAGGAGATGCTGGCCGCCGCCGATGACCTGCGCTTCGAGGAGGCCGCCCGGCTGCGCGACGAGTTGAGGGAGTTGCGGCGCGATCTCGACGGAATGCGGGCTGGCGCCTAGGCATTCAGCCTGAGAGCATCCTCGCATGACTATCTGCGAGGAGATTGCCGAGTGGGTGGTCGGGCTGCGAGCCGAGAGCCTGCCGGCGAGCGTGCGCGAGCGGGCGGAGCTGCAGGCGCTGTGCGTCGCCGCCGGACGGGCAGCCGGAGAGGGGGCCGCCGCGCCGTTTGCCGCCGTCGCTGCGGACGGGCCGGTCGGGGAGATCTACCGCTCGGCCGCGGCATCGATCGCCCACGACTGGGACGATTACCTCTTCATGGGCCACACCGGGCACTCGGCGGTGCCGGCGGCGGCCGCTTTCGTCGACGATTCCGAGCGCAGGCTCGTGGCCCAGGTCGCGGCCAACGAGGTCGCCGGCCGTCTCGGTGCCTCGCTCTTCCTCGGCCCTCATAACGGCCAGTTCTGGGCCTCGATCCACTGCGCCTCCTCGGCGGTCGCCGCCTCGGTCGGGCTCGGGCTCGACACGACGCGCACCGCCCATGCCCTGGCGATCGCTCTCTACCAGCCGCCCTACGGGATGTGGCCCGGGTTCATGGGTCCCGAGAGCAAGCTCCTCACCGCTGCCGAGCCGGCAGGGGTGGGCGCACGGGCCGCGCTGCTCGCCGCCGACGGCGTCACCGGCGCGCTCGACGTGATCGAGCACCCACGCGGTGTCCTCGCCGGCCTCTCCTTCGCGCCGCGGCCGGCGATGCTCGGCGCGCTTGGCCGCGTCTGGCTGACCGACACCCTTGCCTACAAGCGGGTGCCGGGCTGCGCCTACCTGCAGTCGGTCGCCGAGGCCGCGCTCGCCTCGGGTGTCGCCGCCGAGGACGTCGCCGCGATCGAGATCGAGGCCGGTTGGCTCACCTGTGAGATGGAGGAGCTCGGCCGGGGGCCCGACCTGACCCCGATCAGGGTCAACTTCTCCGCCACGCTGACGGCGGCGATCGCTCTCATCGCCGGCCGGTTGACCCCGGCGGAGCTGGCTCCCGCCTGGCTGGTCGAGCACGAAGCCTCGATCCGCGCGCTCGCCGCCCGGATCGAGCTCCGCCACGACCCCCGCGCCACCGCGGCGACCCTGCTCGGCAGCCTCGAGGCGGGTGCCTCACCCCACTTGGGCCTCGGCGACCTGCTGCGGATCCGCCGCCGCCTCGCCTACGCGAACATGGACGGGGCCAACCCGGCTCCGGCGATCGTCAGGGCTCTCATCGTCGACCGCGGCCTGCGCCGTCATCTCGGCCGCTCGCTTCGCGGGCGGCTCAGCGGCGATGGCGGCGACCCCGGCATCGATGGGCTCGACACCTCGGCGCTGCGGATGACCTTCCCCAGCCGCCTGCGCATCCGCCTCCACGACGGCTCGACCCGCGTGGTCGAGGGCAGCGAGCCCGGCTCCTGCGGCCGCTCGCTCACGGAGCAGCGCGCCGTGGTCGAGGAACGGCTCGCGGTCGCCGGGGCGGCGCCGAGCGGCGTCGCCCCGGCGGTTTCCTAGGCGAGAGCCTTTGCTGCCTTGGCGCTGTCGGCGTAGAACTCGCCGCGGACGATCTTGCCGTCGGCGAACCTGAGCAGGTGTGCGAACGGGGCCTCGAAGCTGTGGCCGTTGTGACCGGCCCGCTGCGTTCCCCTCACGATCACCCATTCACCAGCGTCGATGAATTCCTCCGGTTCTACCGTGAACGATGACCAGTAGCTCGGGATCTGTGCGAAGTTCCCGATGATCTCGTCGCGGCCGCGGGTTTCTCCTCCGAGCGGAAGCTCGTCGGAGGTGAGCCAGGTGCCGTCCTCGGCCATCATCTCCTTCAGCGCTTCCAGGTCTCCGCGACCGAAGGCCTCATAGGCGGACCGGGCTGTGTCGAC
>DASUZK010000046.1:0-28782 GCA_036376915.1 Solirubrobacterales bacterium | reverse complement strand
AGCTCCTCCCCCCGAGGGCCTCACCCGGCTTCCCAAAAGCTTCAGATGCCTGTGTGCCGTTTCGGGCGCCCCAAGCTCTTTTTAAAAGCTTGGGAATCCTGAGACCGGGTTCGCAATCTGGGCGTGATTCGGTGACGTGTTGGAAGGGAGCCTGGCCGTCCTCCAGGCGAATGTCGCGAAGCGGCGGAAATGCAATCCGATGTCTGCGCGGCCGTAGGCCGCGCTCCTGGTTGCACCGCGCTTACGCGCGGTGCTCAATTCGACTGGAGGACGGCCAGGCTCCCCCTACCCAACCCTCAGCGGGACCGGCGCTAGACGGCCTGAAGCCCGGACTTGAGGCGCATCACTGCCTTGGTGTGCAGCTGGGAGACGCGCGACTCAGTGACGCCGAGGACCTCGCCGATCTCGCGCAGGGTGAGGTTCTCGTAGTAGTAGAGCGCGATAACGAGCTGCTCGCGCTCGGGCAGCGAGGCGATCGCCTCGGTCAGGCGGTCCTTGACCTCGCTGCTGGCAAGCGACTCCTGCGGATCCTCGGCACGAGGGTCGGAGATCGTGTCGAGCAGCGAGACTTGGTCGCCGGAGGAATCCGAAACGGTCCAGAGCTCGTCGAGCGCGTAGACCGAGGAGTTGGCGATCTCCAGCAGCGAGGCCTGCAGTTCGTCCTCGCTGATCTTGAGCTTCTCGGCCAGCTCGGTCTCCGTCGGGGCGCGCTGCAGCTCGTGCTCGAGCGCGGCCTGCGCCGCCTCGATCTCGCGGGCCCGCGAGCGCACCGAGCGCGGCACCCAGTCGAGCGAGCGCAGCTCGTCGATGATCGCGCCGCGGATCCGGGTCATCGCGAAGGTCTCGAACTTGATCCCGCGCTCGGGCTCGAAGCGCTCGATCGCGCCGATCAGGCCCATCAGGCCGTAGGAGATCAGGTCGGCATCATCGACGTGTGAGGGCAGCCCGGCCCCGAGGCGCCCGGCGACGAACTTGACCATCGGCGAGTAGGCGACGACCAGGCGCTCGCGGGCGCTGGCGTCCCCTTCGCCCTTGTAGCGGCGCCACAGGTCGCGAAGCTCAACCTCTTTTACCCCTGTTTCCATGGCTCCGGCCGTGATTCTAGAGTCGCTGACGGGTTATTGCCGATCATGCCCGCGGATGGGTCGCGGCGTACGCGTCGCGCAGGCGGGCGGCATCGACGCGAGTGTAGACCTGTGTGGTCGAGATCGAGGCGTGGCCGAGCAGCTCCTGGATCGTCCGCAGGTCGGCGCCGCCCTCCAGCAGGTGCGTCGCGAAGCTGTGTCTCAGCGAGTGGGGCGAGACCCCTGCTGCCAGCGCGGCCTCGCGAACCCAGAGCCCCAGGCGGCGGGTGACGTCGGAGTTGGAGAGGCGTCGGCCGCTCTTGGAGAGGAAGAGCGCGGGCTCACGCGGGTCGGAGGCGAGGGCGTGGCGGCCGCGTTCGGTGTAGCGCCGCAGGGCTTGCTGGGCGGGCTCGCCGACCGGCAGGAGGCGCTCCTTGGACCCCTTGCCGAGCACGCGCAGCTGCTCGGTCTCGAAGTCGAGGGCACCGAGGTCGAGGTTGACGATCTCCTCGCAGCGCAGGCCGCAGGAGTAGGCCAGCTCGAGCATCGCGCGGTCGCGCAGCTCCAGCGGCG
The DNA here is from genome assembly GCA_036376915.1 of Solirubrobacterales bacterium. Classification (GTDB taxonomy): domain Bacteria; phylum Actinomycetota; class Thermoleophilia; order Solirubrobacterales; family 70-9; genus VRUE01. The sequence continues at coordinate 27,145 of DASUZK010000046.1, read as the reverse complement.
TGCGGGCGGGGATCCTCTCCAGCAGGTCGCGCATCTGCGTGACCGAGAGCACCTGCGGCAGCTTCTCCTCCCGCTTCGGGCTGGAGACGAGGTCGGCCGGGTTCTGGCCGACCCGCTCGGTGCGGACGAGGAAGTCGAAGAGCCCGCGGATCGCCGCCAGCTTGCGGGCGACCGTCGCCGGCGCCATCCCCGCCGAGGAGAGCCCCGCCGCGTAGCGGCGCACGTCGCGGTGGCGGATCTCCCCCGGCGCCCGCTCCCCCGCCCACTCCACGAACTGCCCGAGGTCGACCGCATAGGCGCGACGTGTGCGCTCAGCCATGCCACGCCCCCTCAGATCACGGTCATAAGCGGTCAATGCATCAGCCCAGGCCACATGATGAGGATTCGTCCTCGCCTCATCACGTCCTCTGAGCGGGGCGAGGACCAAGCAGATCAAGGACGCAGGGAGCGAAGCGTGCTTCAGCACGTGAGCGACCGAGGACGCCGATATGCGCCGGGCCCCGCTCAGCCGATGTAGATGGGGGTGCCTACGTCTACTCGGTCGTACAGTTCTTCCACGTCGGGAATCGCCATTCGCACGCAGCCGTGCGAGGCGGCAGAGCCCAGCGAGTAGGTGTCTTCGGTGCCGTGGATGCCGGCGCCTTCGAAGATCCCCATCCAGCGCGCCTTGATCGGGTTGGAGGGGCCCGGCGGGATGTCCTGGCCGGCGAGGCTCCCGGCCCAGTCCGATTCGGGCACGTGCCAGGTCGGGTTTTCTTCCTTTTCCTGGATCGCGTAGAGGCCTTCCGGCGTTTCGAGCCCTTCCTGGCCGACCGCCACCGTGTAGGTCTTGGCCAGCTTCAGGTCTTCCCAGAGGCGGAGCGTGTAGGTGCCGCGGTCGAGCGTCAGGTACGACGGGTAGGAGCTGGCGACTTCCTGGGTAGTCACCTCGGGTTTCGTGTAGTGGGTGCGAGCGGCGATCGTGTGGTCGGCGTCCGCGTTGAGGACGGCGGCCTTGAGCTGGCGCGTGAGCAGGTTGTCGCGAAGCTTGCGCCCGTTCTGGGCCTTGACCACGACCAGCGATTCGGCGCTGGGTTCCACCGTCGCGTCCCTGGCTTCGCGGTCGACGGCGGCGGCGACGCGGCGCACGAAGCGGTTGATCGCAGGCTGGGAGTAGGTGACGTCGGCGCCGATCCGCTCTTCGACGTCTTCGCCGGTCACGTAGCGCACCAGTCGACCGGGAAACCCGCCCTCCTGACTGTCCTCGAGCGCTTCTTCCACCGCGACGTCGAGATCGGCACGAACCTCGAGCTTCTCGCCGGGGAGCTCCCAGCTCTCGCCGCCGTAGCCGACGCGGATCGAGTGGCGCAGGGGCCGCAGCAGCTGGAGGCGCACCGCCCGCTTCGCTTCCTCGGCGTTCATGCCGCCGACGTCGACCCCGGCGATCGTCACCCCATCGGCGATCTCGTCCTGCTGCGTGGTGTCGTAGGCATAGCCGACGGAGACGCCGAGGACGAGGAGAGCCAGGATTGCGACGATCGCAATTTTGCCTTTGCGACCCACTAAGGGAAGTTTAGGCACACGATCCGGTCGTCATGGCGGATATCGTTCCGCTGACCGATGAGTGCCAAGGCCAACGCCCGCAAGGGCTCCAAGGACGACGTCCGCAAGGAGGTCTGGAAGGCGATGGACCGTGAGGGCGTGTCCCGCTTCCCGGGCGCCGAGGGTCGCATCCCCAATTTCGCCGGGGCGAAGCTGGCGGCCGAGAAGCTGGCCAGCTACAGGCTCTGGAAGCGCGCCCTGGTGATCAAGGCAAACCCCGACTCCCCCCAGACCTACGCCAGGCGCATGGCCCTGGAAGAAGGCAAGGTCGTGATCATGGCCGTGCCGCGCCTGCGCGATCCCCATCCCTTCCGGGTCCTCGACCCGAAGAAGCTCACCAAGCGCGCCGTGAAAGAGGCGGCGACGATCAAGGGGGCGCTCAAGCATGGGGGCGTGACGGCCCTCGACGAGCTGCCCGAGATCGACTTCGTGCTCTGCGGCTCGGTCGCCGTGAACCTCAGCGGTGCCCGGGTCGGAAAGGGCGGGGGCTACTCCGACCTCGAGTACGGCGTGCTGATCGACGCCGGCAAGATCGACGGCCACACCACGGTGGCGACGACCGTCCACCCGACCCAGGTCCTGCACCGCCACCTGATGATGACGTCGCACGACCTGCCGGTCGACGTGATCGCCACGCCGCGCGCCGTGATCGAGGTCGAGCGCCAGTACGAGCGGCCGCGCGGCATCCTCTGGGACCACCTGCAGCCACCGCAGATCCGCGAGATACCCATACTCGAACGTATGGGCTATGCCTGAGAAGTCAGCCGACGACTACGGCAACCCCGATCCCGAATGGCTGAGGATCGACTGGCGCCCCCACGTGCGCCAGGTCGCCCTGCCCGGCGCCACGGTCAACTACGCCGAGATCGGCGAGGGCGATCCGGTCGTCTTCGTCCACGGCATCTCCGGCTCCTGGCAGAACTGGCTGGAGAACCTGCCCCACTTCGGCCGCGAGCGGCGCGCGATCGCGCTCGACCTTCCCGGCTTCGGCGCCAGCCCGATGCCCTCCTGGCCGATCGACATGTACGCGTACGGACAACTGCTGCACGACTTCTGCGAGAAGCTCGGGATCGAGCGGGGCGCGACGCTGGTCGGCAATTCGATGGGCGGCCTGGTCGCCGGCGAGGCGGTGCTCTCCGCGCCGGAGCGCTTCGACCGGCTCGTCCTCGTCTCGGCCGCGGGCCTGCTCAACACCTGGCTTCCGCACGAGCGGGGCAAGGCGACCTCGCAGGCCTGGGGAACTTTCGGTCCGGGGTTCGGCAAGGTGGCCAGGCAGGTCGTCGCCCGCCGGCGCGCCCGCTACGCGATGTTCCGGTTCTTCATGCGCTACCCGGGGCGGCTGCGCAAGGAGCTGCTCTGGGAGCAGATGGCCTCGGGGCTGCCGGCGCCGGGCTTCGCCGACGCCCTTGACGCCGTGATCGAATATGACGCCCGCGACCGCCTGGAAGAGATCGAGATCCCGGTGATGATCGTCTGGGGCACCGACGACTGGGTGATCCCGTCGGTGGCCGCGCACAGCTACAACCGCCGCATCCCCCACTCACGGCTGGCGATCTTCGAGAAGACCGGGCACGTGCCGCAGATGGAGCGGCCGGCGCGCTTCAATCGCCTGCTCGAGGAGTTCCTGAGCGACTAGGCGGTCACGGCCCCCTGCGAAGCAGAGGAGACGGTAGCGGCGTACTTGGCCATCACTCCGGGGCCGAAGGGGGAAGGCGGGGAGCTGTATCCGGCCACCCGCTCGGCGATCTCCTCGTCTGAGAGGTCCACGTCGAGGCGGCGGGCGCCGATGTCGACGGTGATCTTGTCGCCCTCGCGGATCGCCGCGATCGGGCCGCCCTTCGCCGCCTCGGGGGCGACGTGGCCGATCATCAGGCCGCGGGTGGCACCGGAGAAGCGCCCGTCGGTGACCATCGCCACGCTCTCCCCCAGCCCCTCGCCGACGATCGCCGCGGTGACCTGCAGCATCTCGCGCATGCCGGGCCCGCCGACCGGGCCCTCGTTGCGGATGACGACGACGTCGCCCGGCTCGATCTTCTGGCCCTTGACCGCGCGGAAGCATTCCTCTTCGGACTCGAAGACCCGGGCGGGCCCCGTCTGCTGGGTCCGCTCGGTGCCGGCGAGCTTCACCACCGCCCCTTCGGGCGCGAGGTTGCCGCCCAGGATCGCCAGGCCGCCTTCGCTCTTCACCGGGTCGCCGAGCGGGCGCACGACCTCCTGGCCGGGGGCCTCGGTCGCCTCGGTCGCCACCTCGCCGATCGTCTTCCCGGTGACCGTGATCGCGTCCTCGTGCAGGCTGCCCGCTTCGGCCAGCCGCTTGAGGATCACCGGCACGCCGCCGGCGGCGTAGAGGTCGGTGGCGACGAAGCGTCCGCCGGGCTTGAGGTCGGCGAAGAGCGGCGTCGCGCGGGAGACGCGCTCGAAATCGTCCATCGTCAGCTCGATCTCGAGCTCGCGGGCGAGCGCGATCAGGTGCAGGACGGCGTTGGTCGAGCCGCCGGAGGCACAGACGCAGGCGATCGCGTTCTCGAGCGAGTCGCGGGTGATCACCTTGCTCGGCCGCAGGTCCTCGACGAGGACGTTCAGCACCAGCTCGCCGATCCGCTCGGCGACCGTCCCCTTGTCGTCGTCCTCGGCGGGCACCATCGCCGAGCCGCCGGCGCTGATCCCGAGGGCCTCGAAGGCGCAGGCCATCGTGTTGGCGGTGAACTGGCCGCCGCAGGCGCCGGCGCCGGGGCTGGCGACCCCCTCGAGCTCGTGCAGTTCCTCGTCGCTCATGTCACCCGCGTTGTGGGCGCCGATCGCCTCGAAGATGTCGAGGATGGTGACGTCGCGCCCGTGCCAGTGGCCGGGGGCGATCGAGCCGCCGTAGAGGACGACGGACGGAACGTCGAGGCGGGCCAGCGCCATCGCGCAGCCCGGAATCGTCTTGTCACAGGCGCAGAGGGCGACGATCGCGTCGAACTGGTAGCCGCGCGCCATCAGCTCGATCGAGTCGGCGATCACCTCGCGGCTGATCAGGGAGGCCTTCATCCCCTGGGTGCCCATCGTCACCCCGTCGGAGACGGCGACCGTGTTGAACTCCATCGGCGTGCCGCCGGCGGCGCGCACGCCCTGCTTGACGTGCTCGGCGAGGCCGCGCAGGTGGAAGTTGCAGGGCATCGCCTCGGTCCAGGTGTTGGCGATCCCGATCGTCGGCCGGCTGAGCGCATCGTCGTCGAAGCCGATGCCCTTCATGTAGGCGCGCGCGTGGGCGCGGTCGGGCCCGTCGAAGACTGCGCTGGAGCGCGGGCGCGGGAGCCTGGTCGTGGTGGCGCCGTTTGAGCTCATGGGGGAAATCTACTCACCCACACTCGAAGGGCTTTCAGGACGACGTCCCGACAATCTCTCGCTGATCCCAAGTGCATCGACCGGGCCGGGACCGGACCCGATCTCGCGCAGGCCGTTGGCGACCGCGGAGGAGGCGATCTGGCGAGCTTTGCGCGCGGCCTCGAGCGGCGCGTCGCCGTGAGCGAGAAAGGCAGCGAGCGCCGAGGAGTGAGTGCAGCCAGAGCCATGCGCGGCGCCGTCGGGATGACGCGGGCCGGAGATCTCGACGACCTGCTCACCGTCGAAGAAGAGGTCGACCAGCTCCTCGCTGTGACCCCCCGTGACCACGACGGCCTTCGGCCCCAGCTCGAATACCCCTCGGGCCAGCTCCTCCTGGCTCGCCTCCTCACCGGCCCCGGTCAAGACCCTCGCCTCGGGGATATTCGGAGTCGTGACGGTGCTCCTCGGAAGCAGTATCTCGACCAGCGCCTCCCTGGTCTCGTCGTCGAGCAGCACCGCGCCACTCTCGGCGACCATCACCGGATCGATCACGATGGGCGCCAACGCCACCCCTATATAAGTGAGCCCAACCGCGACCGCGTCAATCACCGCTGGCGAGCCGAGCATGCCGATCTTCACCGCGTCGGCATGGATGTCTTCGGCGATTGCCAGGATCTGGCCGAAGACCAGCTCGGGCGAGACGGCCTCGACCATCTCGACGGCACGGGTGTTCTGCGCCGTGATCGCGGTGATTGCCGTGGTCCCGTGGACGCCGCAGCGCGCGAACGCCTTCAGGTCCGCCTGGATCCCGGCGCCGCCGCCGGAGTCCGAGCCGGCGATCGAGAGCACGACTGGGATGCGCTCCTCACTCATGGATCGGAGCCTAGACACCGGGGACCGCCAGCAGCGTTCGCGAGTAGGACCCGAGCAGGGAGCAGGTGACGTAGCCAAGCGCCTCGAGGGTTGCCAGGGCGGCTGCGACCTCGGCGCCGGAGAGGTCGAGGTGGGCGGCGACCGCGTCAGAGGTCTCCTCCCCCGCATCGATCGCCCCGAGCACACGCAGCTGCTCGGGGCTCAGTGCCGATCCTGTTCGCTCAGCCCTGCGGACTCCAGGGCCCAGCATCGCGTCGAGCACGTCCTGGGCGTCGCGGACGAGACAGGCACCGCCGGCGAGCAGGTCGTTGGTGCCGGCCGAGGCGCGTGAGTTGACCGGCCCCGGCACCGCGCCGAGGTCGCGGCCGAGGTCGGCGGCGAGGTCCGCCGTGATCAGCGACCCCGAGCGCTGCGCGGCCTCGACCACGATCGTCATCCCGGCCAGCGCGGCCATGATCCGGTTGCGGGCCGGGAAGCACCAGCGCCAGGCGCCGGTCCCCGGTGGCAGCTCGGAGAGAACCAGGCCGCTCTCGCCGATTTGCCGCCAGAGCGAGCGGTGAGAGGCGGGATAGGCAACGTCGGCCCCGCAGCCGAGCACGGCGACCGTGGTGCCGGCCTCGAGCGCGCCACGGTGCGCGCAGGCGTCGATGCCGAAGGCAAGGCCGCTGACGACGAGCAGCCCTGCCGCGGTCAGCTCCCGTCCCAGCTCGCGGGCGATTTCGCGGCCGTAGGTCGTGGCCCGCCTCGCCCCCACCACGGTCACGGTTCCCTCGGGCTCCACCTGCTCCAGGAGCGCCGGGTCGCCGCGGCCGATCAGCGCCCAGGGTGCGTCGGGAGCGTCGCGCAGGCCGGCCGGGAAGCGTCCGTCGTGTCGGCAGCACGCCCAGCACTGCGCCGCGGTGAGATCGGCGAGGAGGCGGCTCTCGGGCACCGCACCGACCTCGGTCAGGACCTGCGCAGCCACCTTCGGCGCGGCCACCGCGACGAGGTCCTCGTTGGAGAGGCGCAGCAGTTCGGGCGAGCGCGAGCCCACCGTCCCGTTGACGATCTTCTCGATGTATGGAGCCAGGTGGGCGAGCAGCCGCGAACGGCGCAGGCACTCGGGACAGGCGCGCGGCTCGCTCGTCATGCGTCCCTCCGGCGCAGCTGCAGCGCCTGTGCCATCTGCTCACGCCCGATCGCCTCGGCACCGGCGAGGTCGGCGACGGTGCGGGCCAGCCGCAGGACCCGGTCGTGCGCGCGGCCGCTGAGCCGGCGGCGCGAGTAGGCGTCGGCCAGCAGCGCCGCCGCGGGCTCGTCGAGAGCGCACTCGCGCACCTCGGCGGGAGTCATCTCGGCATTGCCGCGCCCCGGCCCGAGGCGGCTTTCCTGGCGCTCTCGCGCCATGGCGACGCGCTCGCGGACGTCGGCGGAGGCCTCGCCCTGCGGCCCGGCGAACTCCTCGGCGCTGGGCTGGCGGATCGCGGCGAGTAGGTCGATGCGATCGGCGAGCGCTCCGCTGAGCCGCGCCTGGTAGCGGCGCACCGCCAGCGGCGCGCAGCTGCACTCGGGGTCGGCCTCCCCGCGACCGCACGGGCACGGATTGGCAGCCGCGACCAGCATGAAACGGCAGGGCAGGTAGCGCCAGGAGCCGGCCCGGGCGATCGAGACCCAGCCGGTCTCCAGCGGCGCGCGCAGCGCCTCCAGGGTGTCGCGGCGGAACTCGCAGAGCTCGTCGAGGAAGAGGACGCCGCGGTGGGCGAGCGTCGCCTCACCCGGCGAGGGCGGGTTGCCGCCGCCGACCAGGCCCGCCGGGCTGACGGTGTGGTGGGGCGCGCGGAACGGCCTCCCTCCGGCCTCGCTGGCGCGCAGGCGTCCGCAGGCACTGGCGATGCGCGCCACCTCCAGCGCCTCCTCCGGCGCGAGCGGCGGCAGGATGGAGGGAAGCCGGCTGGCGGCAAGGGACTTGCCAGCCCCGGGGGGACCGACCATCAACAGGCTGTGGCCGCCCGCCGCGGCAACCTCGAGCGCGTGGCGGAGGTGGCGCTGGCCGCGCAGGTCGGCAAGGTCGGGAACGCCGGCGCCGGAGCTGAGCCGCAGCGGCATCGGCTCAGGCCGGTCCGGCATCCACTCCCCAGCCGCCAGCGCCGAGAGCTGGGCGAGATTCTCCAGGCAGATCACGCCGACGTCCCCCGCCAGTGCCGCCTCCGGCCCGTTCTCGGCCGGGACCACGATCGTCTCCGTGCCGCGCTCACGCGCCGCCTCCGCGATCGCCAGCACCCCGGGCACGCCGCGGACGGCGCCGTCGAGCGCCAGCTCGCCGACCAGCGCCAGCTTCGGCAGCCGCCCCAAGTCGAGCTGGCCCGAGGCGACGAGCAGCGCCGCCGCGATCGCCAGGTCCATCCCGGGCCCCGCCTTGCGCAGGCTGGCCGGGGCGAGGTTGGCGACGATCCGCCGCAGCGGGAAGTCGAAGCCGCAGTTGACCATCGCCGCCCGCACCCGCTCACGCGCCTCGCGCACCGCCGCATCGGGAAGGCCAACGACGGAGAAGGCCGGCAGGCCGCGGTGCACGTCCACCTCGACCCGGACCGGGCGGGCGGCGATGCCGTCGAGCGTGAAGGTCTGAGCCGTGGCCAGCATGGAAACCACGCTATGGAGCCAAATCCGACGCGTGGGCACCACAGTCGCGCGGTTGTGTCAATCCTCTCGGCCGGAAGGCGCGCAGCAGCCGCCGAGCCGCCCGGCTGCACCTATGGTCGGCCTCGATGACCGTGCAGAGGCAGCGAATCGGCCGTGCCGCCGAGGGCCTGGTCGCGGCCCGTCTGGCCGCCTCGAGCTGGGAGATCGTCGAGCGCAACGCCCGCACCCGCTTCGGCGAGCTCGACATCGTCGCCCTCGACGGCCGCACGCTCGTCTTCGTCGAGGTCAAGGCCGGCCGCGCCGGCTCGTCCTTCGGCCCCGAGCGCCCCGTCCTCGGCGTCGACCGGCGCAAGCAGCTGAAGGTGCGCCGCCTGGCGACCGCTTGGATGGGCGAACGCCGCGACGCCCCCCGCTACACCGAGATCCGCTTCGACGCCGTCGGCGTCACCTTCGACCGGAGCGGTCGCGCCATCAACGTCGAGCACATCCGCGGCGCGTTCTAACCGGCAAGCTCGAGCTGCGCGTACGCGACAGACTGAAACGAACGCCGGTGCAGCGGCGAGATGCCGATCCGCTCGATCGCCTCGCGGTGCTCGGGGGTCGAGTAGCCGACGTGCTCCTCGAAGCCCCAGCCGGGGTGATCGGCGGCGGCGCCGTGCATGTAGCGGTCGCGGGTCACCTTGGCGATAACCGAGGCGGCGGCGATCGCGGCACTGGTGCCGTCGCCTTCGATCACTGCGCGGTGGGGCACGGCGCAGTCGCGCAGGGAGAAGCCGTCGACCAGGCAGGTCGCCTCCTCAGCCGGGCGCAGCCGTTCCAGCGCCACCGAGAGCGCTTCGATGTTGGTCACGTGCAGGCCCCGGTCGTCGATGCCGCGCGCGCAGCGGACCACGACGCTGACCCGCTCGGCGGCGCGCAGCACGCAGGGGAACAGCTCGGCGCGCTTCTCGGCCTTCATCTGCTTGGAGTCGTGCAGGCCGGCGAGGGCGCGGCGGTCGGCGTGGGAGAGCGCCTCGTAGTCGATCAGCACCGCAGCGGCGACCAGAGGCCCGGCGAGGCACCCGCGTCCTGCCTCGTCGGCACCGGCGACCAGGGGGCTGCCGAGGCCGCGGTCGAAGGCGAAGAGCTTTCGCGTCCGCGCCAGCCGGCGCTGGTGGGCCCTGCCGCCGGGCGGCTTAGAAGATGCCGACGCGGTCGGGGGGCCAGTAGGTGGCAAAGGCCTTGCCGATGATCCAGTCGCGGGGTACGGGGCCCCAGTAGCGGCTGTCGTCGCTTTCGCCACGGTTGTCGCCCATCATGAAGTAATGATCGGGTGGGATCGTGATCGCTTTCGGCAAATTGCAGACTGAAGCCGTGCCACACGGCCTGGTATAGGACTCTTCGCTCTTTTCCTTGCCGTTGACGACCGGGTATCCGTTGCGGACGAAGAGCGTGTCGCCGGGACCGGCGACGATCCGCTTGATGAAGTTCTGGTCCGACCGCGCCGGCGTGGGGCGCGGGCAGGCTTCCCGCGGCACGTGCGGAACCCCGCACTGGACGCCGTTGTCGGCCCCCACCGGAGGATGAAAGACGACGATGTCGCCGATCCCGGGATCGGTGAAGTGGTAGAGGAACCGGTTGACGAGAACCCGCTGGCCGACGTCGAGCGTCGGTTCCATCGACTGCGAGGGGATCTGGTAGGGCTTGATCAGCCAGGCCTGGATGGCCAGGGCCAGGGCCAGGGCCAGGGCGACGATCACGACCAGCTCGATCAGCCCGCCGCCTCGGGTCTTCGGCTTGGGGATCCTGGGGGTCAGGCCGAGTCTCCGCCGGAGCCGTCGGAATCCTCGTCCGGCGTCTCTTTCTCGGCATCATCCGCCGCGGCGTCGTCCTCGGTCTCCCCCGCCTCGGCCGCCGCAGCGTCCGTGCCCTGCTCAGTCTCACTTGCGGCCTCGGGCTCAGCCTCAGCCGCCGGCTCCTCAGCCTTCTCCTCCTCGGAGCCCTCCGCAGCCGGCGCCTCAGCCTCGGCTTCGGGGGCCTCTTCAGCGGTCTCCGCCTCGGGCTCAGTGGACTCCGCCTCGGGTGCAGGCTCCTCAGCCTCAGGCGCCTCGTCCGCGGGTGGCGTAGAGGATGGGGAGTCGCCCGCAGCTTGCGAGGACGACTCGCCGTCCTCTGCGACAGGACCCGCGGCCTCATCCGCCTCACCTTGCGGCGTTTCCTCCGCCTGAGCCTCGGCGTCTTCAGCAGCCTGGCTGACCCCCTCGGCGTCGACCGCCTCGGGCTCCGCCGCCGCGGTCGGCGTAGAGATCAGCTCGTCGTCGATCCCCCAGCGCCGCTCGGCAACCCGGGCGGCCTTGCCGATGCGGCCGCGCAGGTAGTAGAGCTTGGCCCGGCGCACGTCGCCGCGGGCGGCGATCTCCAGTTTCTCGATCTTCGGCGAGTGCAGCGGAAAGGTCCGCTCGACGCCGACGCCGAATGACTGCTTGCGCACGGTGAAGGTCTCGCGCACCCCCGAGCCCTGTCGCCGCAGGACGATTCCCTCGAAGACCTGGGTGCGGCGACGGTTGCCCTCGACAACCTGAAAGTGGACGCGCGCGCGATCGCCGGGGTCGAAGGACGGGAGTCCCTTCCTCAGCTGACTGCGCTCGATGTCTTGGATGACGCTGCTCATATCGGTTCCTTCGCGCTTCGCTCGCGAAAAAAGACCGCCGGGCCCGGGCCGGGCGCCGCGCGGTGGCGGAATGGTAGCTACTCGGGGCCTTAGGGGCCTTTTTCGAGCTGCTCCGCCCGCGCCCTGCTCTGCTCGGCCCGCCAGAGCCGCACCCTCTCGTGGTCACCGGAGAGCAGCACGTCGGGCACGTCCCAGCCCCGGTAGACCGGCGGGCGGGTGTAATGCGGGTACTCGGGTGCGCCCTCCAGCACCTGGCTGAAGGACTCCTCCACCGCGCTTCGCTCGTGCCCGAGGGCACCGGGCAGCTTGCGCATCACCACGTCGGCAAGCACCATCGCCGGCAGCTCCCCGCCCGCCAGCACGTAGCGGCCGATCGAGACCTCGTCGTCGGCGAAGTGCTCGTGCACCCGCTCGTCGAATCCCTCGTAGCGCCCGCACAACAGCGCCACGTGGGGCTCCTGGGTCAGCTCGTCGGCCAGCTCGTCGTCGAGCAGCCGCCCGGTCGGCGAGAGCAACACAACCCGCGGCCGCTCGCCGGTCGGGTAGGCCGCCTGCAGCGCCGCGTCGACGACGTCGACCCGCAGCACCATCCCCGCCCCCCCGCCATAAGGCGCGTCGTCGACCTGCCCGGCCCCGAGCGGCGTCGTATCCCGGTAGTTGAACAGCCGAAGCTCATTCCCTTCGGCAACCGCGTTCTGCACCGACCGCTGCGACTGGAACCAGTCGAAAGCCTCGGGGAAGAGCGTGAATACGTCGAGCTTCAATCGAGGATGTCGACTATGACACGCCGGTCGAGCCGGACCGCGGCGGCCTTGGCGATCGTCCGGATCGCGTTGGCGACGCGGCCGCCCTTGCCGATCACGCGCCCGAGGTCGTCCTCGGCCACCGAGATCTCGTAGACCAGGTCGCCGTCCTCTTCCAGCTCCTCGACCACTACAGCCGATGGATCCTCGACAAGCGACTTGACGAGGAACTCCAGGAGCTCGGTCACGGCTAGCTGCCCGAGGCGGCGATGCCCTTGGTGCGCAACAGCGTGGCGACCGTCTCCGACGGCTGGGCGCCGTGCTCGAGCCAGTGCTTGGCGCGCTCCTCGTCGAGCTCGATCGTCGAGGGCTCCGTCTGCGGGTTGTACTGGCCGATCGTCTCGATCGTGCGACCGTCGCGCGGGGAGCGTTTGTCGGCGACGACGATCCGCCAGATCGGGTTCTTCTTCGACCCGACGCGTCTTAGTCTGATTCGGACTGCCATATGGACTGCGGCAGATTACAGAACCTGGCGCCGGCCCCTCTGCTCCCGCGTCCGGGGACAGCTATCTGAACCTCTGCCGGGGGCGCTTTTCGCCAGACATCGCGGCCAGCTGCTGTGCGTCGGGCATCTTGCCGGAGGCCATGTGGCGCATCATCTTGCGCATCTGATCGAACTGCTTGACCAGCTGGTTGACGTTCTGGACCTTGGTCCCCGAGCCGTTGGCGATGCGTTTGCGGCGCGAGCCCTTGATCAGCGCCGGGTTTGCCCGCTCTTCCGGCGTCATCGAGAGGATGATCGCCTCGACCCGGTCGAGCTCGCGCTCGTCGACCTTGGCGTTCTTCAGCTGCTTCATCGCGCCCATGCCGGGGAGCATCCCGATCAGGCCGCTGAGCGGGCCCATTTTCCGCACCTGGCGCATCTGCTGCAGCATGTCCTCGAGCGTGAACTGATTGCTCTTCAGCTTCGCTTCCAGGTCGAGGGCCTGCTTCTCGTCGATCTGCTGCTCGGCCTTCTCGATGAAGCTGAGGACGTCGCCCATGCCGAGGATGCGCGAGGCCATGCGGTCGGGGTGGAAGCGGTCGAAGGCCTCGAGCTTCTCGCCGGTGGAGGCGAAGAGGATCGGCTTGCCGGTGACCGCGTTGACCGAGAGCGCGGCGCCGCCGCGGGCATCGCCGTCGAGCTTGGTCATCACGACGCCGTCGAACTCGGCCGCCTCGGCGAAGGACTCGGCGACGCCGACCGCGTCCTGGCCGGTCATCGCGTCGACGACCAGGAGCACGTCGTGCGGCTTGACCCGCTTGCGGATCTTCGCCAGCTCCTCCATCAGGTCGCCGTCGATGTGGAGGCGGCCAGCGGTGTCGACGATCAGCACGTCGCGCCGCTCCGCCTTGGCCTGGTCGAGCGCCCAACCGGCGATCTCGACCGGGTCGGCGTCGGTGCCTTTCTCGTAGACGTGGGCGCCGACCCGCCCGCCGACGGTAATCAGCTGATCGACGGCCGCCGGGCGGTAGACGTCGCAGGCGGCAAGGGCGATGTCCTTCTTGCCGTTCTCGCGCAGGAAGCGGGCGAGCTTGGCGCAGGCGGTCGTCTTGCCCGAGCCCTGCAGCCCAGCCATCAGGATCACCGTCGGCCCGCTGGAGGAGAAGGCCAGCTCGCGGCTGGTCCCGCCCATCAGCCCGCTCAGCTCCTCGTTGACGATCTTCACCACCTGCTGGCCGGGATCGAGGCTCTCCAGCACGTCGGCGCCCAAGCAGCGCTCCTTCAGCGTCGCCGTGAAGGACTTGACGACCTTGAAGTTGACGTCCGCCTCGAGCAGCGCCAGCCGGATCTCCCGCATCGCCGCATCGACGTCGGACTCGCTCAGCTTCCCCCGCGAGCGAACGTCCGAGAGCGTCGCCTGAAGCCGGTCTGAGAGCTGGTCGAACACTGGGCCTGAGCTTAGGGGACTGGCGCTGGCATCCGCAGAACGCAGCCATGATCTCGCAAAAGCCGGCTCCCAAGCTTGGCCGCGAACATTCGGACGGCTTTCTGAATGCGCGAAATGTGATTCCTTTTCATCCTGGGCTTTGCTCGGGAAAACTTGACTTTCAACGATTGACCTTGGGAGACTCTCCCCTCACAAAGAGCCCACTGCGTCCGCGCTCACCAAACTCTGTCACGCGATCACTTGCCTCTGGAAGGGGAAGGAAGAAATGCGTTCCGCCAAATTTCTGATTCTTGCCGCAGCCATAGGACTCATAAGCGTGATGGGGTTCGATGCCGCTACTGCAACGGCTTCCTCGGCCCTATGCAAATCGGAAGTAGAAGAATGCCCATACGCAGAAGCGTACACCGCCCCCGAAACTAAAATTACCCCCAACCTGAGTGGTTTTGCCCTCTCCCTAGAAAATGGCTCTATCGCATGCACTGGAAAAGTGAGAGGAGGACTCGAGCCTTTGACCGAAGGAAACGAAGAAGTCCTTGTATTGAACCTTGAAGATTACTTCTTCACCCTTTGTTATCTTACCACTGGTGGTAAAAAATACTTCTGTGAAACAGAATGGGCTTTGACGGGAGAACAAATCGCTTATACGTCAAGTGGCGATGGAAGCGCTGATCTCTATGCGGAACTTCATTTCGACTGCCTCTCCGAAACCCTCAACTGCACTTACTCGCCCGAAGCTGCTTTTCTAGATATCGAAGGCGGCAATCCCTCCCTGGTGAAAGTGATCGAAGAGTCCCTTACGGCCTCTGGGGAAACGTGCCTTGGTGAAGGCACGCTCACAACCACCTTCGAATTGACTGAACCGGCGCCGCTGTTTGTGGCTGATCGAATTCGCCCCACCACGGTGCTTTGCAAAAAAAACGAAGCGACTTGCTCTGGCGCGGAATCCTATCCCAGCGTTACTGCGCTCTCTGCTGAACTTGAAGCAGAAGTTAAGTTCGTCTTTGAATATGAAGGCACCAAAAAGGAACCTGCGTGCAAAGTATCGTCGGCAACGGGAGAAACATACCCAGAAAGAGGTGTCCTTCAGGGGGGCCTCTTGTCCCTCACTTTCAAAGAATGCGGAGGAGGACTGTGCAATATCTCCACGATTAACTCTCCCCCGCTGGGTTTTGGCACGACAGGGAGCGGAAATGGAACAGTGAAACTCAACTCCGCCTCATTCCAAATCACAGGATGCCCTGGTGCATTGAAATGTATCTACGGACTAAAAGAAGGACCAGCCACCTTCACCGCAACCGGCGGATCTCCGGCTAAATTGTCAAGCGGCGCTGTAGCGTTGACTAAGCTGACTGGCTCTGAAACCCAATGCAGTACGAATGCCACATGGGAAGGAGTGGCTGGCGCAGGCGGCTTGATTAAGTACAAAATGACCGCTCCCAATCCGCTGTTCTTCTCGTCGTAGCAAGCAGGTACCGTCTGCCATCCGAACTGATTTCCTCTGTTGCTCAGACGAGGACCAGTGCACTCTCATTCGGGCTCGGCTAGCAGCGCGTTGGCGAAATCCGTCGGATCGAAGGGCCGCAGGTCCTCGAGCGTCTCCCCCACCCCGATCAACTTCACCGGGATGCCGAGCTCGTCGGCTATGGCTAGGACTATGCCGCCCTTGGCGGTGCCGTCGAGCTTGGTTAGGACGACGCCGTCGACCTCGGCGGCCTCGGCGAAGATCTTGGCTTGGCGCAGGCCGTTCTGGCCGGTGGTGGCGTCGATCGAGAGGAGGGTCTCGTGGGGGGCGCCGGGGAGCTGCTTGGCGATCACGCGGCGGACCTTGGTCAGCTCGTCCATCAGGTTGGTTTGGGTATGCAGGCGGCCGGCGGTGTCGACGATGACGACGTCGGCGCCGCGGGCCCGGGCGGCCTCGACCGCGTCGAAGGCGACCGAGCCGGGGTCGGCTCCCTCTTCCCCGCGGACCAGCTCGGCGCCGGCACGGTCGGCCCACTCGGCGAGCTGCTCGGCGGCAGCCGCACGGTAGGTGTCGGCGGCGCCGAGGACGACGGAGAGACCGAACTCCTTGGAAAGGTGCCAGGCGATCTTGCCGATCGTCGTCGTCTTGCCGGTGCCGTTGACGCCGACCATCAGCAGCACCGCGGGCTCGGCGGTGAGATCGATCGGGGCCCGGCCCGTCGCGGCGACCTCGGCGAGGATCTCGATCAGGCGGGCGCGCACGGCCTCGCCGTCGGCGGCGACGCTGCCGCCCTCGACCTCGTGCTCGAGCCGCTCGACCACCTTGGCCGTCGTCGGTGCCCCGGCGTCGGCCAGGATCAGGGCCTCCTCCAGCCGCTCCCAAGTCTCCTCGTCGATGCGGTCGAAGAAGCTTGCCGAGACCTCCTCGGCAAGCGCTTTGCGACTCTTGGAGAGGCTCTCGCGCAGGCGGCGGAAGACGCCGCGGCGCTGCTCGGCGTCCTCAGCCGCCGAGACGTTCGCGCTCTCGCGCGAACCTAGGTCGAGTATCTCCTTCCAGGTCGTCGCCATCTGACTTGCTGGGGGAGGCTATCCCGGCAGCCACCCGGAGCTCCTCGACGGCACCGTCGACGTATGAGCCGAGCCGCTCGAGGTCGCCGAGGGAGTCGCGGTCGCCGAGCAGCCCGAAGCCGACCGAGCCGTTGTAGCTGATGATCGCGATCGCCAGCGCGTGGCGGCGGGCGAGGAAGCCGACCGGGTAGACCTCGACCAACTCGCGGCCCAGCACGTACAGCGGGATCTGCGGGCCGGGGAAGTTGGTGACGAGCAGGTTGAAGAGCCGGGTCGAGAAGTTGATCGCCGCGGTCGGCGCCAGCAGCAGCGGCGGCGCGAAGTCGCGGAACCAGTCGTTGAGGCCCCAGATCGCCTCCGCGCCGAGCGGCTGCTTGGAGGCCTTGAGGTCGTCCATCGCCTTGGAGACGATCCGCAGGCGCTCGGCCGCGTCCTCGACGCCGACGGGCAGCGGGCCGCGCATCGCCGTCAGACGGTTGCCGAGCTCCCCGTGCTCGTTCTCGGTCCGGACCGAGACCGGGACCAGGGCCTGCAGCTCGACACCCTCCGTCTCGAGCTCGCGGTCGAGCATCCAGCTGCGCAGGGCGCCCGCGGCGACCGCCAGGGAGACGTCGTTGACGGTCCCGCCGAGTGCGTTCTTGATCCGCTTGAACTCGCCGAGATCGCAGCGGGTCCCGTAGAAGCAGCGCTCGGCGCCGATCTCGATGTTGAGCGGCACCTTCGGCGCCGGCTTCGCCAGGTTCCAGGTCACCTCCCAGAGGCCGGCGAAGCCGTCGGCAGCGCGCCTCGCGGCGCGACGCGGCGCGCGCAGGGCCGCCAGCAACCAGCGGGCGGTGCGCGAGAACGTCGCGCCGAAGCCGAGGAACGCCTGCCCGAGCAGGCCCGCCCGGGTCGGGGGCACGCTGGGGTTCCAGGGCTCCTCGCTGCGGTCCGGCTCGGCCTTCGGTTCGACGTCGAAGAGCAGGGTGCCGATGTCGACGGCCGAGATCCCGTCGGCGAGCGCGTGGTGGGTCTTGTAGACGATCCCGAAGCGGCCGCCCTCGAGGCCCTCGACCAGCCACAGCTCCCAGAGCGGGCGCGAGCGGTCCAGCGGCGGGGCGAAGGATGAGGCCACCACTTCGCGGAACTGCTCGTCGCTGCCGGGGGCGGCGACGGCGACTCGGCGCACGTGGTCGTGGATGTCGAAGCCGGGGTGGTCGACCCAGAAGGGACGGCCCAGGCTGAAGGGCGGGAAGGCGAGGCGCTGGCGCAGCCGGGGCAGCAGGTGCAGGCGGCTGCGGATGCTGGTGAGGAAGTCCTCGTGGCTGGGCGGCTCGCCGTCGCAGACGAGCACGGCGCCGATCGCCATGTGCCCGTTGGACTTCTCGTTGGTCAGGAACGACGTGTCGAACGACGTCAGCCTGTCCATGTGGCTTTGTGCCACCACCGCTCCTTTCGTACCCCTCAAAAAGAGCGTAGCGCAGGGTCTGGGCTGGAAACTAGGCGGTTTCTTTAAGCGCCGGGGAAGGCGCGACCGCTGCCTGCTCGCCGATCAGGCCGGGGGCCGGCGGCGAATCGCCCTGGTCTTCCTCCCGCTCCTCGGCGAGACCGGCGAAGGGCGGCGGAGCGGGCGCCTCGGAACGCGACTCTTCCTCCTCCCCATCCTCGTCCTCCGCGACTTCGCGCGGCAACCGCCGCGAGACGACCTTGGTGACCCCGTCGCCGCCCATGCTGACCCCGTAGAGGACGTCGGCGGCGTCCATCGTGCGTTTCTGGTGGGTGACGATGACGAACTGGGCGCGGTCGGAGAAGCGGCGGATCAGCTGCAGGAAGCGGTCGATGTTGGCGTCGTCGAGGGCAGCCTCGACCTCGTCGAGGATGTAGAAGGGGCAGGGCCGGGCGAGGAAGACGGCGAAGACGAAGGCGATCGCGACCAGCGACTTCTCGCCGCCCGAGAGCAGCGAGAGCTTGCGGGTCGACTTGCCGGCGGGGGTGACCTCGATCTCGACGCCGAGCTCGTCGCGTTCTTCCTCGGCCTCCTCGTCCTCCCCGGCCTCGACGTCGGGTGCCTCGTCCTCGGCCGCGGCGTCGCGAGCCGGGCCCAGGCTGACGCGGCGCAGGGCGCCGCGGCCGCCGGGGAAGAGGTGCTCGACCATCTCCTCGAAGTTCTTCGCGGTCGCCTCGAAGGTCTGCTCGAAGGCGCGCTCGATCTCGCGGTCGATGTCGCGGATCAGCGCCTCCAGCTCCCGCATCCCGCGCTCGGTGTCCTCGCGCTGGGCCTGCAGCGACTCGACGTGCTCGCGCGCCTCCTCGTACTCGCGCTCGGCCAGCGGGTTGACCGGGCCGATCTGGGCGCGGCGGCGCTCCAACCGTTCGAGCCGGCGATCGATGTCGGCCCGCTCCTCGTCGCTCAGGGCCTGCTCCGCGGCCTCGACCTCCTCGCCCAGGCGCTCGGCGATCGAGGCCAGCTCCTTCGCCGCCTCGGCGCGCCGGTCGCCGAGGTGCGCGGCCTCGACCTCGACCTCGGTGAGGCGATCGGAGGCTGCGCTCATCTCGGCCTGCAGCTCGTACTCCCGCTGCGAGCAGGCGCGCATCTCCTCGGCGATCTCGTCGCCATCGTCCTCGCCACCGACGACGCGCTGCTCGATCCGCTCGACCCGGGCGCGGATCGCAGCCTCCGCGGCGGTCGCCGCGGCTGCCGCGGCGCGAACGTCGTCGAGCAGCTCCTCGCCGACCGCGAGCCGCCTGCGCAGCTGCTCGCGGTGGCGCTCGCCGAGCAGGCCTTCCGCCCGCCGCGCGTGGCGTGTGGCGCGCTCGGCGCCGCTGCGCACCGCGCCGAGGGCAGCCTCGCGGGCGCTCTCGCCGGCGTCCACCGCACGCGCCCGCTCGAGCCCGTCGCCGGCGGTCGAGAGACCGGCCTCGATCTCGCCCAGCTCCTCCTCGAGCTTGCGCGCCCGCTCGCCCGGCGCGGCGCCGTCGCCGACGTCGAGCGTCAGCGGCCCGAGCTCGGCGCGCAGGGCCTCCAGGCCCGCGGCGAGCTCGCTCTCGCGGCCCGCAAGGCTCGCGGCGCGCACGGCGACTCGCTGCTGCTCGCCGCGCAGCTTGGTAAGCACGCCCCAGGCCTGGGTGCGGTCGCGGTCGCGAGCGGCGAAGCGCTCCTCGGCGGCGCGCCGCTTCCCGCTGACCTCGGCAAGCTGCTTCTCCAACGTCGCCCGTTGCGCGCGCGCCTCCTGCGCCGCCTTTTCGGCCGCCGCGGCGCGGTCCGCGCCGAAGCGAAGCTCCTCGGCGACGAGCTGGCCGCGCAGCCCGAGCTCCTCGCGCTCGATCCGCGCCCCCAGCTCGGCCGCTTGCGCCTGACGCTTCAGCGGCCGCAGGCGCGCCCGCGCCTCGCGCTCGAGGTCGAGTGCCCGATCGAGGTTGTCGCGCGCCGCGCGCAGCTTCAGCTCGGCCCGGCGACGGCGTTTGCGGTGCTTGCCGAGACCGGCCGCCTCCTCGACCAGCAGGCGCCGCTCGCGCGGCTTGGAGTGGACGATCGACTCGACCCGGCCCTGGCTGATCACGGAGTGCATCTCGCGGCCGAGGTTGGCGTCGGAGAGCACCTCGGTGACGTCGACCAGGCGGCAGCGGGCGCCGTTGAGGCGGTAGCCGCCGTCGCCGGAGCGGTCCAGCGTGCGCTTGACCGCGATCTCGGAGAGCTCGGTGGCGGCGCGGCCCTCGGAGTTGTCGATCGTGACCTCGACCTCGGCCATACGGCGCTGTCCGACCCCCTTGCCACCGGCGGAGATCACGTCCTGCATCGAAGCTCCGCGGATCGCGCCGGGGCTCTGCTCACCGAGCGCCCAGAGCACGGCGTCGGTGATGTTCGACTTGCCCGAGCCGTTGGGGCCGACGATCACGCTGACGCCAGGGGAGAACTCGAGCCTCGCCCGCTCGGGGAACGACTTGAACCCCTTCATCTCTATCGATCTCAGATACATCTGCTCTGGTCCCTGGTCCCCGGAGCCCTAAGGCTCTCTTCTCGGTCGGACGCGATGCGCACCGCTAGCCCCCTAGGCGCTTCAGCGCCTGCTCGGCCGCGGCTTGCTCGGCAATCTTCTTGCTCCGGCCCATCCCCTCGCCGACCTGCTCGGAGTCGACGATCGCCGCGACTTCGAACTTGCGACGGTGCGGTGGCCCGGATTCACCGGTCACCTCGTAGCTTACGTTCGCATGGCGGCGGGCGAGCAGCTCCTGCAGGGCGGACTTGAAGTCGATCCTGTTCTCCGCCGCATGCTCGACCCGCGGCTCGAAGGCGGCGGCGACCGCATCGGCGATCCGCTCGAAGCCGAAGGCTAAGAAGCAGGCACCGATCAGGGCCTCAGTCGCCTCCGGTAGCGGCCGCTCTCCGCTGAGCAGCACCTCGGCCGGGATCCCGACCTGTAGCTCCTCCGGCTCCGCCTCGCGCAGCAACTCGGGCACGCCCAGCTCGCGGCCGACCTCGGCGCAGGAGACGCCGCTCACCGCCTGGTTGTGGATCTTGGTCAGTTCACCCGCGTCTTCGCTGGGAAAACGGGCGACGAGGTCGCGAGCGACGGCGAGGGCGAGCACGCTGTCGCCGAGGTAGGCGAGGCGCTCGTAGGACTCGGTCCGCTCGTCGGTCCAGGAAGAGTGGGTCAGCGCCTGGCGGCGCAGGTCCTCGGGGAGGCCCTGGATCAACTCCGCCAGCGTGCTCATGAACCGGTTTCGCGCTCCGCGCTCATGGCGCGTGCTCGAGCACGAACTCGACCGCGTCGCCGACCGTGGCGATCCTGGCCGCCTGCTCCTCGGAGACGGAGATCCCGTAGGTGTCCTCCAGCTCCATGACCAGCTCGTAGAGGTCGAGCGAGTCGGCGTCGAGGTCCTCCTTGAAGCGGGTCCCCTCGGCGATCCCGGCGGCGTCGACTTCGAGCTCCTCGGCGAGGTGCTCGCGCACCAGGGTGAGGACTTCCTCGCGGGTCACAGCTGGTTCCTATCACGCGTCGGCCCCGGCGTCACGCTCGCCGGCAAGAGCGGCCCGGCCGGCGCCGCCCTCGCGCAGCAGTGCCGCCGTGCGACCGACCGCATCGACCTCGGCGCAGCGGGCGGCGAGCCGAACGGCGTTGGCGATCCCCTCGGCCCCGGAGCTGCCGTGGCCGACCACGGCGACCCCCCTCAGCCCGAGCAGGATCGCGCCGCCGGTGGTGTCCGGGTGCAGCTCGCGGCGCAGACCTCCCAGCGCCGGGCGCATCAGCAAACCGCCCAGCGCGGCGAGAGGGTTGGAGCGGGCCGCGTCGCGGATCGCGGCCGTGACGGTCTTCGCCGTCCCCTCCATCAACTTCAGCGAGACGTTGCCGGTGAAGCCGTCGGTGACGACGACGTCGGCCCCCCCGGTCGGGAGGTCGCGCCCCTCGACGTTGCCGGCGAACTCGATCCCCTCGATCCCGGAGAGGATCCGGTTTGCCTCGGCGACCTCCTCGCGGCCCTTGCCCGCCTCCTCGCCGACCGAGAGCAGGCCGACGCGCGGGCGCTCGACCCCGAGCACGGCCTCGCTGAAAGCGGCGCCGAGAAAGGCGAACTGGACCAGGTGCTGGGCGCGCACCTCGACGTTGGCTCCGACGTCGAGGAATAGCACCGGCTTGCCGGGGACGGGGAGTTGCACGGCGAGCGCCGGCCGCTGCACGCCCTTCAGCCGCCGCAGGCCGAAGGTGGCGGCGGCCATCGTCGCCCCGGTCGAGCCCGAACTGGCCATCGCCTCGGCCCGGCCCTCTGCGATGTCGGCGACGGCGCGCACGACCGAGGCCTCCTTCTTGGCGCGAACCGCGGCGACCGGGTCCTCCTCGTTGCCGATCCACTCCGAGACCGGAACGACCTCGATCCCCTCGACGCCGTCGAGCCCGAGCTCCTCGGGCGGGCCGAAGACGCGCAAACGGATCCCGTCGGCGGCCGCAAGGCGCGCGCCTTCGGCGAGCACGTCGAAGCCCTGCTCGGCCCCGAAGCCGTCGAGGGCCACGGTCGCGCCGGGGCCCAAGCGCGCTACTCCGAGTCGGTGGGCGTCGCCGAAGGCTCGGCGACTTTGTGCACGATCACCTCGCGCCCGGCGTAGGTCCCACAGGTGGGACAGACGCGATGCGGCAGCCGCGGGCTGTGGCAGCGGGGACAACGACTGAGCGGAGCCTTGCCTGCCTTGTGGTTGGCCCGGCGCTTGTCGCGGCGGGCGCTGGAGGTTCTCTTCTTCGGGACGGCCATGAGCCGAGGCATGGTACATGGCGCGCGGGTCCTGTCGCGGCGGCCCTCCCCACATGCTCAGACGCCTTGCGGCGTCTTCCGCTGCGGGGGACCCCCGCCACCGCGCCACCCGCGCGAGTAGCGCCTACTCGTAGACGGCTCGGACCACAGCGAAGTCATCCCCCTGCCAAGTGACCTCCCCACCGGACCAACCAATTAGGTCTTGGAGCTTTTGAGACTCGAAGGCGTCGCCTATGACCAGGGAGCGGGAGTGCTCTTTTACTCGGCGGCAGAGGGCTTCGAGCTGGTCGTCGGTCAGATCGCCGGTGGAGAGGACGGAGATGACCAGGTCCCAGGGGCCGTCGGGCAGGGGATCCTCCATGCGGGCGAGCTGGACGTCGTCATAGGTCTCGCGGGCGCGGAAGACCATGTCGGGGCTGGAGTCGAGGCCGACGACCCAGACATCTGGGTGGGCCTCGATCAGGCGGCGGGTCGTCTCCCCTGTGCCCATCCCCAGCTCGAGCACGCGCTCGGGCGGGAAAGGGATCGCCGCGATCGCCTGCTCCTGCAGCTCGTCGTAGCGCGGCACCTGCGAGCGGATTCGCTCGAGATAGACCTCTGGTGTCCAGTCGAATTGACCCATTCCGTAATCTCGTCAGAACGCTGACTTTGTCGTTAGCCGTGTATATGCACCGGAAACGACGAAGTCACCAGGCAGACTCTAAGCCCCAACGGAAGCGGAGCCATGGCTCAAGCGACGACGATCATCGACCTCGCCCGGTTGTCCCTCTCCCACGGCGAGGGGCGCCGCCTCGAGCTGCCGGTGAGGCTGGAGCCGCTGGAGCTCGCGGGGCAGACCTATGCGGTCGTACCTGAGTCGGTTCCGGTCCGCCTCGACGTCTCGCGGCCCAGCGGCGGCTACGCCTTCCGCCTCCGCTTCCCGCTGCGGATCGAGGGCCCCTGCATGCGCTGCCTGGAGGGCGCGGCGATGGAGACCGGGGCCGACGTCCGCGAGGTCGCCCACGAGGACACCGACGACGAGGAGCTGCGCAGCCCCTACGTCTCCGACGACGAGCTCGACCTGGGCCGCTGGGCCCACGACGCCGCTGTCCTCGCCATCCCCACTCGATTCCTCTGCCGCCAAGACTGCGCCGGCCTCTGCCCCGTCTGCGGCGAGTCGTTGAACGACGCCGACCCAGAAGACCACAAGCATGCGCAATCCCCCGACCCTCGCTGGGCCAAGCTCAGTCAGCTCAAGCTCAACGAGTGATGCAAGGGAGGGTGTTGCCCTTCCTCAAAACACTCAAGCGCGGCTCCTGCCGCGCGTTTTGAGGAAGGGCAACACCCTCCCTCAACACTAAGCCTGCTCGTCGAGCTCGGCTACCGGCTCCTCATCCCGGCCCGCCAAGCGGTCCCGCCCGCGCTGCACGGCGGCGAGGAACTTCTGCAGGTTGACCTCGAGCGTGTTGAGGATCTCGTCGGCGTAGTCCTCGGCCCCGAGCCGGATCTCGCGCTCGCGGGTGCGGGCGTCCTCGACGATCTCGTCGGCGGCCCGCTCGGCCTGCTTGGTGACCTCCTCGTCGGAGATCAGGCGGGCCTGCTGCTCGCGAGCCTCGCGCACGATCCTCTCGGCCTCGCGCTTGGCCTCGGCCAGCATCTCCTGGCGCTCCTTGACGATCCAGCGCGCCTGCTTGATCTCCTCGGGGATCGTCGCCCGCATCTGGTCGAGCAGGTCGTAGATCTCCTCGCGATCGACGCGAACCTGGTCCGTCAGGGGGACGGGCCGGGCGTTGTGCACCACGTCGTCGAGCTTGTCTATGAGAACGAGAACGTCCATCAGCAGGTCGTAAGCCTACGTGTAAGCGGCGTCTTCGGTGAAGAAGCGGTTATTTCCTCGGCTTTTTGCAAGCTCTCGCCCAACACCCCCCAACGACGGAGAAGCCTACCGCTCGCCGAAGCGCTGTGCCATCGCACCCGCGACAGGGCCCGGGACGAGGTCGGAGACGTCGCCGCCGAAGGTCGCCATTTCCTTGACGCCGGTGGAGGAAAGGAAGCTGTACTGCGGCGAGGCGATCATGTAGATGCTCTCGATCCCCGGGTCGAGCTTGCGGTTGAGCTGAGCCATCTCGAACTCGTACTCGAAGTCGGAGATCGCCCGCAGGCCCTTGACGATCGCCTTCGCCCCCTGTTCGCGCGCGAACTCGACCAGCAGGTTGGAGAAGATCCTCGCCTCGACGTTGGGCAGGCTCGCCGTTGCCTCTTCGATCAGCCCCTTGCGCTCCTCCGCGGTGAAGAGCGTCTTGTCCTTGCGCATCGGGTTGTTGACGATGCCGACCACGACGCGCTCGAAGACGGCGGCGCTGCGGGTGATGATGTCGATGTGCCCGTTGGTGACCGGGTCGTAGCTGCCCGGGCAGACCACCGTTCCGTCGCGCTCCGCCATCAGCCGTCCTCTCCGTAGATCGAGACGTCGGCGGCGCCGTAGCGACGCTGGCGCAAGCGCGGCAGCGAGTCGATCCGAAGGGGGCGCCGCGCGCCGCTCTCGACTATCGCCCGCCCGCCTGACCGGAGGAGGCGCGACAGATGGCTATCCAGTTCCTGCCCCACGCGGTCGGCGAGTCTATAGGGGGCGTCGACGAAGACGAGGTCGAAGCGTGACGTTTCTCCGTCTTCCGGCCGGCTCGCCAGCCAACGGGACACGTCGGCGCGCACCAAGTCCACCCGGCCTCCGAGACCGAGCCGCTCGACGTTGCCGAGCGCTGCGCGGGTGTCGCGGTCGACCAGGGTGGCGGCCGCGGCACCGCGCGAGAGCGCCTCGATCGCCAGGGCGCCCGTGCCGCAGTAGAGGTCGAGGACGTTCGCGCCCTCGACCATCTCGCCGAGAACGGAGAAGATCGCCTCCCGCGCCCGGTCGGAGGTCGGGCGGACCTTCCAACCGCGCGGCGCGACCAGCCTCTGCCCTCCCAGCTCTCCGGCGATCACCCTCATGTCAGAGTGGTATCGGGTCGGCGGCGCCGGTGCCGAAGCGGCGGCGGGCGGCCTCGAGCAAGGGGCCGAGCCCTGGGGCGTCGAGCGAGCCGTGGCGCCGGAGCAGGGCGAGCACCTCCTCGCGGGCGGCGACGAGGACGTCGCCGTCCTCGGGCAGCTCGGCGACGGCGAAGCGCGGCAGGCCGCTCTGGCGGGTGCCGAGCACCTCCCCCTCGCCGCGCAGCTGGAGGTCGACCTCGGCGAGCTTGAAGCCGTCGCGCTCGCGCTCCACTGCTTTCAAGCGCCGGCGTGCCGTCTCCCCCGCCTCTTCGGGGAAGAGCAGGCAGATCGACTCGTGCTCGCCGCGGCCGACGCGGCCGCGCAGCTGATGCAGCTGAGAGACGCCGAACCGCTCAGCGCCCTCGATCACGATCACGGTCGCGTTGGCGACGTCGATCCCGACCTCGATCACCGTGGTGGCGACGAGAACGTCGGCCTCGCCGGCGGCGAACGCCTCCATCGCCGCGGCCTTGTCGGCCGAGCGCATCTGGCCGTGGATTACGCCGACTCTGAAGTCGCGCAGCTCGCCGGCCGCGAGTCGCTCCGCCTCGACCTCTGCCGCCCGCCCCTCCAATTTCTCGGACTCCTCGACCAGCGGGCAGACGACGTAGGCCTGGCGGCCCTCGCGCAACTGCCCACGGATGAACTCGTAGGCGCCGGCGCGATCGCCTTCCTCGACGATCCGGGTCGCGACCGGCTTGCGGCCGGACGGCAGCTCGTGCAGCGCGGTCGTGTCCAGGTCGCCGTAGGCGGTCAGCGACAGCGTCCGCGGGATCGGCGTCGCCGTCATGTGCAGCACGTGCGGCGCCATCCCCTCAACCCCCTTGGAGTCGAGCGCCTTGCGCTGCTCGACCCCGAATCGGTGCTGCTCGTCGACGACGACGAGACCAAGGCGGGCGAACTGCACGGCGGGCTCGATCAGCGCGTGAGTGCCGACGATCAGGCCCAGCTCACCGGTCGCCAGCCGCTCCAAGGCTTCCTTGCGCCTCGCCGCCGGGGTCGAGCCCGTCAGCAACGCAAACGGCGTCGCCTCTTCTGCCAGCAGCTTCCCCAGCGTCACCGCATGCTGCTCGGCCAGCGTCTCGGTTGGCGCCATCAACACCGCCTGGAACCCAGCTTCCAGCGCCCGCAGCATCGAGTACACGGCGACGACCGTCTTGCCGCTGCCCACCTCCCCCATCAGGAGCCGCTGCATCGGCTCGCCGGAGTCCAAGTCGCCGTCGATCTCGTCGAAGGCCTTCAGCTGATCCCGAGTCGGCTCGAATGGCAGCGAGTCGATCCAGCGCCCCACCCGCTCCCCGGGCTTGCCCAGTCTCGGCGCGGGCCGAGCAGTGCGATGCGAACGCTTCCGGGTCGCCAGGATCGCCTGGTAGAGGAACAGCTCTTCAAACCGAAGACGCTCGCGGGCAGCCTCGACTTCCTCGGCCGTCTCCGGGAAGTGCATGACCTCGACCGCATCGGCAATGCCAGCGAGTCCGTGGCGCACTCGCACCTCTGCCGGCAGGGCCTCGGGCACGTTGCCCACCAGCCCGATCGCCTGCTCCATCCACTGGCGGATGCGCGCTGCCTTCAGGTCTTCGGTCGCCGGATGAATAGGGACCAGACTCCCCGCCGCGGGTCCTGTCGTGGGGGAGGGGGGGCCTGCGGGCGGGGGCTGCGCCTCCGTTCTCGGCCCCCCCTCCCCC
>DASUZK010000045.1:0-3215 GCA_036376915.1 Solirubrobacterales bacterium | reverse complement strand
TTCTCGTCGATCACGAAGCGGATCGCGTAGACGTACCCGGAGCTGTTCATCACCTGGTTGTTGACGTTGTAGAGGCCTACGGGGACGCCGCGTTGGGCGGATGCCGTGGGGGCGTAGAGGAGGGTCAGGGAGAGGAGGGCGATGGCGCCGAGCGCCAGCCGCAAGAGATGAAGGGGGCCCCGATTCGTCATCGCACGAGCCACCTCAATCGGTTCGCGATGAAGCCTGAAAGACGCTTTCCCTGCCTGGATAGATATCTCGCCCGCCTCCCTAGCGTGCGCTTAGCCCAGTCCCTTCGAACACGTTCTCCTCGTACCACCGATAGGTCCGCCGCAAACCCTCGGCGACGTCCACCTGTGCAGCATAGCTGGTAAGCGCCGTCATCTTCGACATCTCCGGCGCCCTCCGCGTGGGCGACCCCTGGGTGGCCGGTCTCGGGTCGATCGCGAGATCGCGGCCCACGGTCTCGATCACCATCTCGGCGAGCTCGCCGATCGCGATCTCAGGGCCCTCCTTGCCGACGTTCAGCACCTGCCCCACGGCCGCCTCCGAGCGGGCGGCGAGGAAGATCATCTCGACGGCGTCCTCGACGTAGCAGAAGGTCCGCCGGTGGTCGACGGAGTAGACCTCGAGGCGATCCCCGTCGGCCGCCTTGCGGGCCCTCTCGAGCAGCTCGGGGATGACGTGCGACATCCCCATGCGGGGCCCGTAGACGTTGTGCGGGCGGATCACGGTGACCGGCACGCCGGAGTGGATGCAGAGAGCCTCGCCGTAGAGCTTCGACAGCATGTACGACGTGCGCGGCCGGCCCAGGTCGGGGAGGGCGATCGGCGAGCTCTCGGGGGTCGGGATCTCCAGCTCGAACTGCTCCAGGGTGCCGGCGTAGACCTCGCTCGTGGAAGCGAAGACGAACCGCTTCAGGCGCTCCTGGCGGGCGGCGAGCTCCAGCGCCCGCGTCGTCATCGCCACGTTGAGGTCGAGCACCTCGTAGGGGCGCTCGAGCACGTTGGCGACACCCACGATCGCCGCCAGGTGGAAGATCAGCTCATACTCGCCGTCGAGCCCCTCGAGCGCTTCGGGGTCCAACAGGTCGCACTCGACCAGGCGCACCGACGGCCGCTCGAGCAGCGCCCGCAGATCGTCGTCGACGACGCCGCGGGCGAGGTTGTCGACCAGGTCGACCTCGTAGCCGGCGCTCTCCAGCCGTGCGCCCAGGTGGCTGCCGATGAAGCCGCAGCCGCCGGTGACCAGCGCCCTGGCCAACGTCAGGCCTCCACCGCGCCGCGGCCGATCGCCCAGACCCGGCAACCGAGCCCGGCAAGATCATGCAGGGCGCCGGCGGCCAGGACTCTGTTCGCGTCGAGGATCAGGGGCCGGCTCTCGCCGAGCCAAGCGGGAACGTCCATGCCGGCCAGCTCGGCGTGCCCGACGGCGAAGACGACCGCGTCGAACCCGGCTGGGTCGGGTAACTCGGGGGCAGCTCCGGCAGGACCATCCAAGGCGATCGGATCGTACGGCACCACCTCGCCGCCCTGCTCGGCTATGGCGTCGACGAACGTGCCCGCCGGCGAGAAGCGGGTGTCCCCCACTCCCTCGCGATAGGAGACGCCGAGCAGCATGATCCGCCTTCCCTCCAACCCGTCGAGAAGCTCGCGCAGCTTTTCCACGGTGACCAGCGGCATCGCCCGGTTGACCCGCACCGCGCTTTCGGAGAAGGAGAACTCCAGCTCCTCGAGCCCGAAGAGCTCGTGGGCCCCCAGCCTCGGGAAGAGGGGGTCCTTCGGCAGGCAGTACCCGCCGACGCCGAAGCCCGGCTGGCGCATGTTGGAGTGGGTCGGCCGCACGCGGATCGCGTCGATCACCTCGAACAGGTCGACCCCGACCGCTTCCGCGAAGCGCCCCCACTCCTCGATGAAGGCGATGTTCGTCGCGCGGTAGCTGTTCTCCAACACCTTGCCGATCTCCGAGGCCGTGGTCGATGCGAGCCTCGACATCGGGTAGTCGGCGGTATTGACCACCTGGCCGAGGAAGCGCTCGCAGGCGTCGGCGGCGGCGGGAGTGCGGCCGGCGTATACGCGCCAGAAGTTGACGATCGAGTCGAGGTAGTCGGGGCCCGGCATCACCCGCTCGTAGGAGTGGGCGAGCATGATCGCGTCGGCGGGCAGGCCGCGCTCCTCGAGAGCCCGGTCGATCAGCGGCCCGATCACCTTCTCGCAGGTGCCAGGCGGCACCGTCGTCTCGACGACGATCAGCGAGCCGGCGGGCATCCGCGTCGCCAGCGAGCGCAGCGCCGCTTCCAGGGTGCCAAAGTCGATGCTCGGCTCGCGGTCGGCGCCGAAATCGACGTCGAACTGGACGTCGACGACGGTCACCGCCGCCTGCTCGTAGGCGGCGGGGTCGGTCGTCGCCCGCAGGTTCCCGGCCTCGAGGGCACGCCGCAGGGCGACGTCCATCTCGGGGTCGGCGGAGCTGATCGGCAGCTCCCCGCGATTGATCCACTCGGCCTTGGCACGACCGTCGGCCGAATCCAGCTCAACGCCGACGACGTCGAAGGCCGGCTGTCCACCGGCATCCCGAGCGCTGGCAATCGCCAGCGCCATCGCCGTTCCGACGAAGCCGAGGCCCTGCACGCAGGCAACCGGCCTGCTCATCCTCCGCGCGCTCCAGCAAGCTCGGCGAGGCTCTCGCCCAGGCCCCGGACGACCCGGTCCCGGTCAGCCTCAGACAATCCCGGGAAGAGGGGCACGGAAACCTGGGTGCGGGCGAATTCCTCGGCCCGGGGCAGCGGCCCCCGTCGAGCGTCGCGATACGCGGTGAACTCGTGTATCGCCGGGTAGAGGACGCTGGTCTGGACGTTCCAGTGCTCCTTCAGCGCTTCGCGCAAGGGCGCCTGGATGTCGGGGTCGGCGAGGACGAGGGGCATCACGTAGCAGGAGCTGAGCTCGACGTCCGAATCCTCGTAGAGGCACTCGACGCCGTCGACCTCGGCAAGCTGGGCGCGATAGGCGTGGGTGTGGGCCCGTCGCGCGGCGATCTCGTCCTCGAGCCGGCCGAGTCGAGAAGCGAGCAGGGCGGCCCGGGGCTCGTCCATCCTGTAGTTGAAGCCGGTGCCGATCACGTCGTAGCCGAGAGCATGGCCCTTGTGGCGGTCCCAGGTGCCCGTGGTGAGGGCGTGCGAGCGCAGGCTGCGGGCCAGCTCGGCCACGGCATCGTCT
>DASUZK010000044.1:0-17249 GCA_036376915.1 Solirubrobacterales bacterium | reverse complement strand
AAGAACCTCCGGCTCGGCGACGTAGACGCCCATGCTGACCACGTAAGGGATCTCCGGCTTCTCTTCGTACCCGGTCACCTGGCTGGTCTCCCCGGTGCTGCCGTTGACGTGGATCACCCCGTAGTCGGTGCTGACCACGCGTCGGTGGGTGGCGATCGTCAACAGGTTGCCAGAGGCTTGATGGGTGCGGTAGAGCTCGCCATAGTCGAGCGCCGTGAGCACATCGCCGTTCATTGCCAGGAAGGTCTCGTCGAGGTCCTCGACCGTGGCCAGAGCGCCGGCTGTGCCCAGGGGGGCCTTCTCTTCGTGGTAGGCGATCGAGACGTCGTGGCCGGAGCCGTCGCTGAAGACGGCGCGGATCAAGTGGGCGAGGTAGCCGACCGCGAAGGTCAGGTCGTCGAAGCCGTCATTGCGCAGCTGGCGCACGACCACGTCGAGTATCGCGCAGTCGCCGACCGGCAGGAGGGGCTTCGGCAGCACAGTCGTGTAAGGCGCGAGCCGAGACCCCTTGCCGCCGGCGAGGATGACTGCCTTCTTGCTCATTTCGCGTCCCTTCTGCGGAGGTTCATCTTGCCCGAATCCCGGTGTACGGCGACCTGGCGTCGCATGATCACGGCCGCCGTCGTCCAGAACAAGATCCTTAGATTGAGCTTGAGGCTGCGCTCCTCCGCGTACATCTCGTCGAGCAAGACCTTCTGGGGCAGGATCTTGCCCACGTAGTGACTGTGAGGGTCATCGTCATCGAGGATCCTGCTCTCCTCGGCGAAGGCGATCTGCGAGAGACCGGTCATGCCAGGCCTGACGCCGAGGATGATCCTGTAGATCTGCTCGTGCATGACGACGAATTCCGGGTCCTCGGGGCGGGGGCCGACGAGGCTCATCTCCCCTCGCAGCACGTGCCAGAGCTGCGGCAGCTCGTCTATCTTCAGCTTGGCGAGCAGGACGCCGACCCGGGTGAAGCGGTGGTCGTCGTCGGTCGTCAGGTTGGGCCCGGCGGCGTCGTCGCGCATCTTGCGGAACTTCAGCATTCGCAGCGGGCGCCCGTGGAAGCCGATTCGGTCGACGCGGAAGAACGCGGCGCCGGGGGAGTCGATCCTGATCACGATCACCGCGACCAGGATCACCGGCAGAAGCAGGACCAGCAGGGTCGCCGAGATCAAGATGTCTACGGCGCGAATCGCAAATGCATTGAGCCTCTCTGGGAGGTCCGACGCCGCCGAGGTCGCGGATCCGGCATCGGCCGAGAAGTCCGGCAGACGAGCGGCTTGCGTGGGGGCCCCTGCCATAGGTTGACTTTCGACTCCGGGGGCCGAGTGGATCATGTGCAGTTCGTGTTTGTTATCGGGAGTCATGGCCGGATAGGAAGACTTTCGGCAAAGGACCCCAAGGACTTGAATTCAGAAAAACGACGGAGATTGGGGAAAATATGCAAACCCCCAAGGGCGACATGATAGGGACGCTACGCCAGTTCGTCGAAGCGTTTGTGAAAAAAGCGTTTGACTGTCTGAATGCGGAAAGGCTCGGTGTCGTAGGCTTTTGTGCCTTGTCGGCCAGCTTGAGACTTTTGTTTCGCCGCACAGTAGTCGCTGCGACCTTGCTGTCGCTGGCTCTGATCGGGGGCGCTGCCGCTCCCGCGCGGGCGGCTGACGGCGGGCGGCCGGTAATCGGCAGCGCCTCGCCGCATGAGCTAGAGCGCAATGCGAGGCTGGTCGTCAAGGGTCGCGGGTTCGTGGCCGGGGCAAGGCACAACGCGATCGTGTTCCGAGGAGGCCCGGGTGGCTCGGATGACGTCCGGGTCCAGGAGACGGTGGCTCGCGGATCGCAGAAGATCGTCCTGCGCGCGCCCTTCGCCAGGTTCAAGGGCGGCGGCGCCGGCGCGGTCAGCGGCCCGCTGCAGGTGATCAACCGCCACGGGCGCAGCAAGCCGACGCGGTTCTCGGTCTTCTTCGATGACGACGGCGACGGCTGGGCGAACGAGAAGGAGCTTCGGGAGGGGACTGACCCGCGAAAGACGGATACGGACGGCGACGGGGTCCCCGACGGCCAGGACGCCGACCCGCTCAACCCGCCGAGCGGCGGCGGGGCGCCGCCCCCACCGCCTCCTCCGGGCGAAAAACCGACCTTCGACTGCAACTCCCGCGGCCCGGCTCTAGGCGGCACCGGCCTGACGTCGAGCCTCGAGGGCCTCGCCAACGTGATCAACGAGGGCCGTCCCAAAGTCGGGCACGGCGCCTCCGCGGCGACGGACTTCAAGACGATCTGCCTCCTGCGCAAGAAGCGCGACGAACCCGACAGCACCTACCAGGTGGTCGGCACCAGCAGCTCGCCGCTAGCCGGGGTCATCCAGGACAACCAGCGGGTCGCCAAGGGAACCGACTACCTGTACCGCACCGACGTGGTCACCGACGCGGGGCACGTGCCCGGGTCGAACACCCTCGCGGTTCGCGGGGCCGGCAAGGTCCCCAACGTCGAGGGCTGGGCCCAGATCGAGCAGAATTGCACCCAGTGCGGCAGCAGCAGCGCCCAGTCCGGCTCTCTGCGAAGCACGATCGACAGCGATGGGTTGGCCGGCGCGGGCGAGTACGTGGGCGAGGTTGCCGTCTACCAGACCCCGATCGCGCTCACCTGGCGCGAAGGTGAAGCGACCATCGTGGAAACGAGGGCCCTTGTCCCGATCAACCCCTCGACGCTCGACACGCACGTCGCCGCCCAGCTCAACCTCTCCGTCGACCATCCCGCCGGGATCCGCGACGAAGAAGCGGGGACGGTCGCGGACCTGCGCGGTTCGGAGGCCCCCTGGATCTCGGTCGAGCTGCGCAGCGACGCCGACGGCGACGCGATCGTCGTCGCCAGGGACAGTGCCTCGGCGGGGGCGGATCACGTGATCGCCGCTTCGGGCGACCTGACCACAGTGGGCCTGCAGAACGTCTACATGACCATCGAAATGAGCGCCCCGGGTCGCTACGAGGTTCGCTACAAGCCAAACACGGCCGAACCCGACGTTGACCAGGTGCTGGACCTGGACCCCGGTCCCGGCACGGATCGCGCGCTGCCGGGCAGCATGCCGGAAGCATGGCTCTCCCTGGTCAACGAGACGAGCCGGGCGGAGCTGGCGCCCCACGACGTTCGCTTCGACGAGGTCAACGCCGTCTACCAGACCGACTATCGCGACGTGCCGCAGGAGTCCTTCGGCGGCGTCGGGAGCAACGTGCAGCTGCCCGCGGGCTTCGACGCGGCCGAAGTCGCCTCGGGGCTCGACGGCCCGACCGCGGTCGACGTCGCCGCCAACGGAGACATGTACGTGACCCTGCGCGACGGCAAGCTGGTCAGGCTCGACAGCGCGGCTGCCGAGGGCGCCGGCAACGCCGGCTCCTTCGAAGAGGTGCTCGACATCGAAGACCTCGTCAACAGCGGTCCCAATGACCAGGGCCTGCTCGGCTTCGTCCTCGACCCCGATTTCGAAACGAACGGCTTCTTCTACGTCTATTACACGGTGCAGAAAGCCGATACCTTCGGCGACCGCACCGTCTCCCGGGTCGAGCGCTTCAAGCTCGACGCCGACGGCACCGCGCATCTCGGCGATCCCGAACGCAAGACCCTCGTCGGCGCCGACGCCGCGGCGCCCGGGACCGGAGACACCTGCCCGCCTGGCCCGGGCTCCGACTGCCTCCCCTCGGATGCCTACACCCACTCGGCCGGGAGCCTGCAGATCGGCTCCGACGGCATGCTCTGGATCTCAACCCCCGACGGTGCCAGCCCGGAGGGGCCAGGCACCGGCGGCACGGACCCGCTCGCCCTGCGCTCGGTCGACCCCGACTCGCTCGCGGGCAAGATCCTGCGCGTCGACCCGGCGACCGGCGAAGGCGTTCCGGGCAATCCCGAATACGCCAGCCAGGTCGACAAGTCCAGCCCCCGCGCGCGCACCTGGGCGATGGGCTTCCGCAACCCGTTCCGCATCGCCGAGCGGCCCAGCTCGCCGGGCAGCTGGTACCTGACCGACGTCGGCTGGGGCGCCTGGGAGGAGCTCAACGTGATCACGGGCACCGCCAGCGCCGGGGTGGTGCCCAACTACGGCTGGCCCTGCTACGAGGGGACGCCCGAGAGCCCTTATAAGGACCTCTACCCGAGCGAGTGCGGTTTCGCCTCGCCGCTGACGCCGCTGTACGAGTACGACAGCAGCGGCGTCGACCACGCCATCATCGGCGGCGCCTTCTACACCGGCTCGTCCTTCCCCTCGCCCTGGAAGCCGGCGGCTGGTCAGGCCGCCTTCTACTATGGCGACTACCCCAGCGGCGACATCGTTCGCGTGCTCACCGGCGCGGCTGACGAAAAACTCGACGTGAGCACGTTCGCCGGCGGCTTCACCAGCCCCGTGATGGTCACCGAGGGGCCGGTCGACCGTGACGTCCCCGCCGGAGACCAAACTCTCTACCTCGTGGATCTCGGACCGATAGACGAGGCGGGCGGCAAGGTGTGGCGATTCACCCACGAAGGTCCTTGACCGAGTCCGACAGCCTGAGGCGGGCCATCCCCTTTCTGCCGGCGGCGATCGTGATCGCAGCCTGGGTGGCGTGGGCCCATTTCGACGGCGCCTACTTCCCGAACGCCTGGTACCCGAGCGCTCTGGCCGCGCTCGGACTGCTCGCCGTCACCGCTCTGGGCACCGGCCGAATCGTGCCCGTCTCGCGCCCCGCGCAGGCCGCGCTTGCCGCCTTCGCCGCTCTCGTCGCCTGGAGCTTCGTCTCTCTCGCCTGGTCCACTTCGCCTGGCGCAGGGTGGGAGTCCAGCGACAAGCTGCTCCTCTACCTGGCGCTGCTCTGGACTGTCTCGCTGCTGCCCTGGACGCCGTCCTCGGCCCGAATAGCGCTGGGGCTGTGGGTGGCGGGCGTCGTCGCCGTCTGCGCGATCAGCCTGCTCAGCGCGACGACGGGATCGCTCGCCGACTACTTCATCGAGGGCCGGTACCTCGACCCGATCGGCTACTCGAACGGGGTCTCGGCGCTGCCGGTGATGGCTTTCTTCCCGGCTCTCTGGCTCTGCGCCCGCCGGGGCGCGGGAGTCGCCGAGCGGGTCTGCTTCCTGGCCGCGGCCGTCTTCCTGATCGAGTTCGCATTGCTGCCCCAGAGCCGCGCGGCGGTGATCGGCTTCGTCGCCGGGATCCTGGTCTTCGCCTGCGTCTTTCCCAGCCGCCTCCGCCTGATCCCGCCTTTGATGGTGGTCGCCGCTGCCGTGGCGCTCTCGATCGGGACGATCTACGACGTCTACACCGTCGGCATCGACCTCGCCGAAGCGACCGAAGCGGGGCGGGTGCCGGTGGGCCTGGACCTCGGCGCTGCACTGGACGACGCGGTGAGGGTCATGTTCTTCGCCGCCTTCGGGGCTGCCGCGCTCGGGATGCTCTGGGCGGCGGTGGAGGGAGCGGTGAGCCCGGGGGAGAGGTCGATCCGCCGCGTGCGGATCGGCGTCGGCGGGGCGATCGCCGCGGTGCTCTTCGTCGGCCTGGTGCTGGCGGCGGCCAACGCCGGCAGCATCGCCGACGATGTCGACGATCGCTGGCAGACCTTCAAGTCCTCCGAGGACGTGCCGCGTACCGACGGGGCACGCCTGATCTCCTCCGAAAGCGACCAGCGCTACGACTACTGGCGGGTCGCCGTCGACCAGTTCCGCCGCACGCCGGTCGCCGGGGCGGGCGCCGGCAGCTATGAGGCGATCTACTCGGCCGAACGCCGCTTCGACAAGCCCTCGAAGTACACGCACGACATCTGGCTCCGGGCGCTGGCCGAGGGCGGCCTGGTCGCCTTCGCGCTGCTGCTCGCCTACCTGGCCGCGATCGCGACCGGCCTGGCCGGTGCCTGGCGCCGCCTCGACGAGCTGGGCCGGGGGCTGATCGCCGCCTGTGCCGCGATCTCGGCCTACTTCTTCGTCCACGCCTCATTCGACTGGCTGGAGGAATTTCCCGCACTGGCGGCGCCGGCCCTGGCCCTGCCGCTGATCGGGATCGTCGCCGGGGGCGGCAGCGGGGCGCTGCCGAAGGTGGGGCGGGGGGCCAGGTATGCGCTCGCCGCGGTCCTCGGCACGCTCTTCGTCGCCGCGTTCGCGTCGCTGACCTTTCCCTACCTGTCCCAGCGCCACCTCGAGAGGGGGGCGGAGATCGGGCTCGGGAACGTCACCGCGGCCCGCGAGGAGCTGGATCGGGCCGCGGCGCTCAACCCGCTCTCTCCGGAACCTCGGCTGCGAGCCGGCACGATCCTCGTCGCCGCGCGCCGTCCCGCCGCTGCCGCCGAGGAATTCCGCCGGGCACTGGAGGTCGAAGATCATTGGTACGCCCACTTCGAGCTCGCCCTCCTGTACGCCCAGGCCGGGCGCCAGGGAGCCGCTTTGCAAGAGATCGCCCAAGCCCGGGCTCTCGACCGCCACGACCCGTTCGTAGCCGAGGCTCTCTTTAGGATTCGCCATGGTAGACCGATAAACGCAGCAGCCTTTAACATGCATGTTCAGCAGTTCGAGGCACAGCGCTTTACAAGACCAGAACGCTGACGTACCTGAGCCAACGTTTGGCAAGCGCCCCGTTGGGTAAAGCTCGTAGCAAGGAGAAAAGTTGATGCGGAAGATCACCCTTTTTGTCGCAGTGGCGCTGATGTCGCTTGCCTTGAGCGCGCCAGCCTTCGGGGCGAGCGCAACGGAAGACGCATACGGCGGCGCCGCCGGTACTCAGCAGTTCAGCGGTGACGGCAACGAACCGTCGGCTGCCGTTACCGGATCCGTCTCCGATTCCGGCACGCTCCCCTTCACCGGGCTCGAGCTCGCCCTGATGGCGGCTGCGGGCATCGGGCTGGTGGGCACCGGCATCGTCGTGCGCCGCGCGTCGCGCACCAACGGCGAGGCGTAGACGCACCCAACGCTGCATTCGTTGCCCCGGATCTCCGCGGGCACGGCGACTGTCGCCCTTGGCGCCACGGTCGCGGCTGCAGCTGCAGCCGCGACCGTCGTGCTGGGCCCACTGGCGCTGGCCCTCCCGGTCGCGGGTGGGGTGGCCTATCTGCTCGTCCGCTACCCGCTGGTCCTCTACGTCGCCTTCCTCTACATCGGCCTGTTCAAGGGCCGGGGGGCGATCGAGAGCTCGCCGGTCGACGTCACGCTGCTGCTGGGCGCCCTGCTGGCTGGCGTCTGCCTGCTGCGTCTGCTGGAAGGGCGGTTCCGCCTCCCTCCGTTGATGCTCGGCCTGCCCTACGTGCTGATCGCGACCCTGTTGGCGGTCAGCCTGATCTGGACCCCCGAGCTCACCTACGGCACCGAGAAGACGCTGAAATTCGCAAGCCTCACGGCGCTGGCGACCTTCGCCCCCTTCCTCCTCGTCGATGGTCGTGACGCGCTGCGGCAGCTGCTGGTCCTGCTCGCCGGGGTCGGCGTGGTCGGCGCGCTGATCGTCCTCAGCCTCGGCTCCACGAGCAGCGCTGAAGGCGGACGCCTCGTCTTCAACGAAGCCGCCGACACGATCTTCACCGCGCGCTTCCTGCTCACCGGCGCTTTCGTGCTTCTGTTTGGCGCGGCCCTCAAGCTCTGGCGCCGCCATCGCCTGCCGATTGCCGTGGTCGGCGTCGCCGTGGTCGTGATCGCGGCGAGCATCGGCTCGCGCGGTCCGCTGGCGGGCTTCGTCTTCGCTGTCCTCTGCACCATCGTGGCGATCGTCCTGCGTGAGCCGCGCAGGGTCCTGCCCGTGCTGCTGGCGATCGGGATCGGCGTTGCCGTGTTGCCCTTCATCTCCTTGCCGGAAACCTCATCCGAACGCATCGGTGGCTTGGTCTCGAACCCGGCTGGGGCCTTCAACGAGGATCTCCGCTCTCGCCTCTACGAGAAGGGCTTCGAACTCGCCAAGGAAAACCCGGTGCGGGGGATCGGGGCCGGTGGCTTCTTCATCTACAGCTATGTGGTGACCAACCGCGAAGAGCGCTATCCGCACAACGTCTTCCTCGAGATGGCGGCAGAGCTGGGGTTGGCGCCGACCCTGCTGTTGGTGGCGTCGATCCTGACGATGCTGGCGCTTCTCTATAAACGCGCCTGGGCAGCCGAGGGTGACGACCGTACGCTCATATATCTGCTCTCGGGGGTGTTCTTGGTCAACTTCTTCGCCACGCAGTTCTCGGGCGACTTCAACGACAACAAGACCTTCTGGGCCATGCTCGGCTTGGGCTGGCTCGTCGCCGCCTATGGCCTGGGCCCGAAGGAGGGGTCGGCCGGGGGCGAGGCGCCGCAGGCGAAGCGGGAGCGGCCGAAGCGGGAATTGACAGCGCAGCGATGACCCCGACCGTCGACGGCAGGGCAGAGACGTCCAGCGGCAACGGCAGCCCGCGTGGTCGCGGGCTGCCCAGCGTGGACGTGGTCGTTCCCGCTTACAACGAGCAGGACCACATCGCTGACTGCATCGCCGGGGTGCTTGCCCAGGACTATCCGGCGGACCGGCTGCGCCTGCTGCTCGTCGACGCCGGGTCGAGCGACGACACGGTGGAGATCGCCCAGCGGCATGCGGCTGGGGACGAGCGGATCGTCGTCGTCTCGGGGGAGGGGCGCTTGACGACTCCCGAGGCCCTCAACGTCGGCTTGCGTGTCTCGACTGCGGATGTCTTCGCCCGCGTCGATGCCCACGGATGCCCGGCACGGGACTACGTCTCGCGTGCCGTCGCCGCGCTCGAGGAGAGCGACGAGCGGGTCGTCGGCGTCGGCGGGCAGCCGAGCT
Source organism: Solirubrobacterales bacterium (assembly GCA_036376915.1). GTDB lineage: Bacteria > Actinomycetota > Thermoleophilia > Solirubrobacterales > 70-9 > VRUE01. The sequence goes on along the minus strand of DASUZK010000044.1, from coordinate 8,515 downwards.
ACTCCGGGACCAGCCCCTTCGAGCGAGCCTTCACCCTGGCCCGGGGCTCCCGCCTCGGGGTCGGCGGCAGCGTTTACGCGGCTCCCGGTCAGCGGGAAATCGTCGACACGGTCCCCTGGGGGATATACCGGCGCCCGGCCCTGGAAGAGGTCGGCGGCTTCGACCCGGCGATGAACCACGGCGAGGACGAGGAGCTCAACTGGCGCCTGAAGCTGGCCGGGAAGAGCGTGATGCTCGATTCCTCGATCAACTTCGAGTACGTGCCCCGGGCGACGCTCGGCGCCGCCTTCCGCCAGTACCGCAACTACGGCCGCGCCCGGGCTCGCGTGGTCGCCGCCCACCCCGACTTCTTGCGGCCTCGACACATGGCCCCCGCCGCCTTCGTGCTCGGCCTGGCGGGCCTGGCCGCGCTCAGCCCGTTCTCCACGGTCGCCCGCGCCGGGTTGGTCGCCGCGGTCGGGGCCTATGCCGCCGCCGCGGGGGCCGGTGCCATCGCCGTCACGGGGCGTGAGGAGATCCGTTTGGCGCCTCGTGTCGCAGCCTGCTTTCCCGCGCTCCATTGCGGGTATGGAGTGGGCACGATAGGCGGATTCGCGTCCGAGCTAAAGGTGCACGCGCTTGGCAGCCGATACCAGTGCCTATCCTGTCGAAACCAATGAACGCACAGCAACCACTCGACTTCTCCACCTTCGTCGCCGTCGTCCGGCGGCATGCCAAGCTGATCGCCGGCATCGCGATTGCCGCCGCCCTGCTCGCCTTCGGCGTCTCGAGCGTGATGCCCGATCGCTACGACGCCAGCTCCAACGTCCTCTTCGGCCCACCGGAGGCCCCGCCGCAGATCGACCCCGACGCGCCGTTGCCCGACGTCTCCGCTGAACCCGAGCGACTTGCGGCGACCAACCTGGCGCTCGCTTCGCTCGATGTCGTCCCGCGCCGGGTGCAGGAGAGAATTGACAGCTCGCAGAGCACAAAGGAACTGCGCGAAAGCGTCAGCATCGAGCCCCAGGGCCAGGCGGACCTCGCGAAGATCACCGCGGAGGCCGCGACCCCGCGCGAAGCGGCGCGCATCGCCAATGCATTCGCGGTCGAGATCGTCGCGTTGAGGCGCGAAAAAGCGCAGGACCAGATCCAAGACGTGATCGACGCGATCGAGGCCCAGCTGGCCGAAGCGCCGCAGTCGGCGGCGCTCGGCGTCGAACTCGAGACGCGGGCGGAGCAGCTGAAGATCCAGAAGCGACTGGAGGCGGGCGACGCCGAGGTGGCCGAACTGGCGATCCCCCCGGAGAGCCCCAGCTCTCCGACGCCGCTTCGCAACGCGATCATCGGGGGCGTGCTCGGGCTGATCCTGGGAGTCGTCGTGGCCCTGCTGCTGCGCAGGCTCGACCGGCGCGTGGAGGACGAGGACGAGGTCGTCGAGATTGTCGACGCCCCGGTCGTCGGGCGTATCCCGGGGATCACCGACAAGGGCTGGAAGCACCACCTGGCCGTCGAGGCCTTCCAGCTCCTGCGGGCCAACCTGCAGCTGGCAAGCGCGACCGCTGAGTCGCGGACGTTTGCGGTCACGAGCGCCCTGCCCGAAGAAGGCAAGAGCACCGTAGCCCTTCGCCTCGCCCACGCCTTCGGTCTCAGCGGCGCAACCGTGATCCTCGTCGACTGCGATCTCCGCCGACCGACTCTGGACACCTCGCTCGACGTGAAGGGCGACACCGGTGTGACGACCGCGTTGTCAGCCGACGCAAGGGCGGAGAGCCTCCTGCGGGACACGTCGATGGAGGGGGTGAGGCTGTTGCCGGCGGGCCCCCTGACGATGATGCCGGGGTCCCTCGTGACCGGAGGCGATCACGACTTCGCGAAGCTGCTGGGGGAACTGGCGAGCCTCGCCGACTACGTCCTGGTCGATACCTCGCCGGTCACGATCGGCGCCGATGCATCGATCATCGCGGCGAAGGTCGACGGGACCCTGATGACCGTCGACATGGCCTCTGTCGACCGCAAGGTGCTCGCCGCCGCCGTGACTCAGCTGCACAACGCCGAAGTGAACATCGTCGGAGCGGTGATGAACCACGCGGACGAGCTGCTCAGCGACCGTTCCTACCAGGGCTACTACGGCGCGGTCGCCGACCGGATTACCACGGCGGCCCCAGTTGCGAAGAGGCAGGGAAGCACATCTCCCGACTCGGTCAGCAACGCGAGCTCGGCGCAGACGCCGGCTCGGGAGACGCAAAACGGGCACGCGCGGAACGGCGTGCGCGACTCCGTGACTCACTGACTCGGCAGGGTCGCCGAGGCTGGAACGGCGACCCCAGTGCGCCTCGTCGGAGGCGTGATGAGACGCTGATCTCCCTGGCGAGGCTGAAGATCAGGGGGCGCCGGATTCGTAATGCTGGTCGAGGGCGGCTTCTGACAGCGCTTGATCGTAGATTGCGACGTCGTCGATGACGCCGTCGAAATAGGTATTGGAGAAGTCGTTGCGACCGATGTAGAGCGTGTTGGAGTTATGAGTCATCGACCCTGCCTGCGCTTTCGAGGCAATTTCCTGGCCGTTGACATAGATGCGCATCGTGGATCCGTCGTATGTGCCGGCAACGTGGTAGGTCGTGCCTGTTTTCACTTTGCCTTCGGCGGACGTGAGGGAGCGGACTTCTTCGCCGACCCAGACCCGGAAGAGGACGCTGCCGTCGGACTGGGCTCGAAGCTCGTAGGAGTTGTTGCGCCTGAGGACCGCCCCCTGCAGAGCATCGGCTTTGATCCAAGCCTCCAGCGTGACCTCGGAGGTCATGTTCAGGGCGGCGACCGGGGAGATGCTCACGTGGTCGTCTTTGCCGTCGAAGTTGACGGCGGTATCGGTTTCACCTTTCAGCAGGCTGGCAACGCCCAGTTCGGGACTGTTCGCGTACGTGCCGGAAGCAACCCCCTGCGCATCGGCCGCGGTAGTGCCGCTGGGCTCGCCCAGGCGCCAGTAGCTGACCAAGCCGGGGGTGGTCGAGGTGAGCGGGCCACGCTCGGTTTTCCCGATCGAGGCGCGATCGACGTACATCGTCAGGTTGCCCGAGCCGCTGCCCCCGGCCGAGACCAGGCCGTAGCGCAGCCGATTGAAGTCGGCTCGTCCGGCGAAGAAGTTCGCGGTAGTCGACGAGCCCATGCTTTCGCCGTCGATTTTCAGCTCGGTCAACGCTTCACCGGAGTCTTTGTCGAGAACGGCGTGGATCTCGACCCAGTGCCAGGCATTCTCGGACAACACGCTAGGGGAGAGGGGCCCGACAAGCGTGTTGGTTTTTTCGCTGGATTCGGCTTGGACGTAGATGTCGTCGTTTTTGAAGCTGGCGAGATTGATGCTCTGCTGTTTGGCCGATTCGTTGAGTTCACCGCCGTCGGTGACGTAGGAATCGATCCGGATCAGGTCCGTGTAATCGGTGTGGGCGCTGAAGAATCCACTCGGCAAGAAGATCGCCGCCCCGAACCAGAGGTCGTCGCCTTCCATGATGTGGTTGGGGGCGTTGCTGTTGAAGATCCCGCGTGCGAAGGGGGAGCATTTCGTGGCTTCGACATGCACTTTGAGCGAAGCCTGTCCAGCGAAGGATTTGCTCGTATCGCGTTCGGCAGAGCTGCCGGCGCATTCTTCGTTCACTTTCACCTGGTCGAAGTCGTAGGGAGAGCTGGTGGGCGACTCAACTCCGGCAAGTCGGGTGACGACGGATGCCTCGGCTGAACCCGCCGAAAGCAGGAGGGAGGCGACCAGGGTAAGCGTGAGTAGCAGAAGGGATTTCATCGGCCGAGCATAGCCGAAAAATCCTGCTGTAAACAGAAGTATCTTAGTGTGCCTCGTCGGAGGCGTGAGCCGGTGGCCTTGACTCCTCGGCGAGCGAGGTGATCTCCAGGGGGCCTTGAGCGGCCTCCTCGAGCACGTCGGTGGCCTCTTCGGCGGAGCGGGCGTAGAGCTCGACCAGCATGTGGACGACGATCTGCTCCTCGTCGTGCTTGTGGAAGCGGACGTGGGTGAAGAACTCGCGCACGCCGGCGTTGCCGAAGGCGCCGTAGGTGAGGAACTCGATCGCTTCGGGGCCGGAGCAGGTCTCCACCCGGTCCTGGTCGACGCGGACCGTGCAGGAGGCGACCCAGGGGGTGCCCGCGACCATCCGCTCCCAGCGGTCCTCCACCGGCACCACGTGGTCGTCCTGGAAGGCGAGGTGGGGCTGGTCGTGCATGCAGTCGACGCACTGCACGAGGGCCTCCTGCACCTCGTCGACGCCCTCGGCGAGGATGCCGGTGCCGGGCTCGACGCGGCGGATCGCGTCGTAGTGGATCTGGATCTCGAGGTTGCTCGACCAGCAGCGATAGCAGCGCAGCCAGGCCGAGCTCTCCCCGTGCAGCTCGCTCATCCCCCTATTGTCGCGCGTCTTGAGGCTTGATGCGGGTTATCCACGCCCGCGGAACCCGCATCAAGCCTCTAGCCGATCGACGATCAGCCGCGCTAGCGCCAGCGAGGAGGTCGCCGCGGGAGAGGGCGCGTTGCGCACGTGGATCGCGTGGGCTGTGCGATGCACGACGAAGTCGTCGACGAGGGCGCCGTCGCGGCCGAGGGCCTGGGCGCGGATGCCGGCCGGACCGGCCTCCGCGCGGACGCCGCGCAGCGCTGGCACCAAGCGCGCGGCCTCGGCGACGAAGGCCCGTCGGCTGGTCGCGTGACGCAGCTCGCGCAGAGCGGCGCGGCGGTGGCGGGCGGCCATGCGCCAGGTGCCGGGCCAGGCGAGGGTTTGACCGAGGTCACGCGGCCGCAGGGTGGTTAGCCGGTAGGCATCGCGGGCGGGAGCGAGCAGCGCGCTCGGCCCGATCAGCACGCTGCCGTCGAGGCTGCGCGTCAGGTGAGCGCCGAGGAAGGGCAGCTCCGGGTCGGGGACCGGGTAGACGTTGGCGCGGATCAGCTCCGCCTCGGCGGGGCGCAGCCGCAGATAGGCACCGCGGAAGGGGACGATGCGCGGATCGCGCGGGGCACCGCAGGCGACCGCGAGGCGGTCCGACCAGAGCCCGGCGCAGAAGACCGCGGCCGAGGTCGCCGTGGTGCCGTGCGTGTGCCGGATCGCGATGCCCCCCGGCCGTTGCGCGACGCCGACCACCCGCGCGCCGAAGTGAGTCGTGCCTCCGTCGGCGCGAACGTCGGCGGCGTAGGACTCGGCCACGGCGACGAAGTCGACCACGCCGGTTTGCGGGGAGTGCAGCGCGGCGACGCCGCGTGCGGCCGGCTCGACCGCGGCGATCTCCTCCTTGGCGAGCCGGCGCAGGCCGGGAACGCCGTTTGCTCGCCCGCGCCGCTCCAGCTCGTCGAGGCGCTCGAGCTCGCTCTCGTCGACGGCTACGACGAGCTTGCCCGAGCGCTCGAACGGGACCCCGCGCTCCTCGCAGTATGCATAGAGCTCTCGGGCTCCCTCGACGCAGAGCCGCGCCTTCAGCGAGCCGGGCTCGTAGTAGATCCCAGCGTGCACGACGCCGCTCGAGCGCCCGGTCTGGTGACGGCCGATCCGATCCTCGCCCTCGAGCACGCAGAGCCGTGCGCCCGGTCGTCTGGCCAGCAGCTCCCGGGCCACGGCCAGGCCGAGGATGCCGCCGCCGACGACGACGAGGTCACACTCTTGCGGAGGCTGTCGGTCGGCGATTCCCACGCCGGTGCGGTCGCGGCTCAAGCAGCGGTGCGAGCGCCGGCGCGACGGGCGACCAGGTCGACGATCTCGCCCATGATCTTGTTGATGTCGAAGTCCTTCGGGGTGTAGACGCCGTCGACCCCGGCCTCGCGCAGGCGCTCGGCGTCGGCGGGGGGGATGATGCCGCCGGCGACCACGGGGGCGTCGACCTGCTCCTCGCGCAGCCGTCGCACCACCTCGGGTATGAGCTCGAGATGAGACCCGGAGAGGATCGAGAGGCCGATCACGTCGACGTCCTCCTGCAGGGCGGACTCGGCGATCTCCTCAGGTGTCAGGCGGATGCCCTGGTAGATCACCTCCATGCCGGCATCGCGGGCGCGCAGGGCGATCTGCTCGGACCCGTTGGAGTGACCGTCGAGGCCGGGCTTGCCGACCAGGATCTTGATCCGGTGCCCGATCTGCTGGGAGACCTCGTCGACGCGGCGGCGGATCTGCTCCAGCTGCTCGCGATCGGCGGCCGGCGCGGCGCCGCTGACGCCGGTCGGGCCCCGGTAGGCGCCGAACGCCTCGCGCAGCACCTCGGCCCACTCGCCGGTGGTCGCACCCGCCTTGGCGGCGGCGATCGTCGCCGGCATGATGTTCTGGCCGTCGTCGGCGGCGACCCGGCCGAGCTCTTCCAGGGCGGCCCGCACGGTTCCCTCGTCGCGCTCGCGCTTCCATGCCTCCAGCGCCTCGACCCGCTCGCGCTCGACCTCGGGGTCCGGCGTCAGGATGCCGCCGTCGGCACCCGCCGTCAGCGGCGAGTCCTCGCTCTCGGTGAAGCTGTTCTGGCCAACGACCTTCTGCTCGCCGGCCTCGATCCGGGCGACGCGCTCGCGGTGCGACTCGACCAGGCGGGCCTTCATGTAGGGGACCGCGGCGACGGCGCCGCCGTGCTCCTCGACGACGGCCATCTCCGCGCGCGCACCCTCGGTCAGCTCCTCGACCAGCCCGTCCATCACCACCGAGCCCTCGAACACGTCGGGGTACTCGAGCAGGTCGGTCTCGTTGGCGAGCACCTGCTGGATGCGCAGGCTCCACTGCTGGTCCCAGGGGCGGGGGAGGCCCATCGCCTCGTTCCAGGCGGGCAGCTGCAGCGCGCGGGCGCGGGCGTCGCGACTCAGCGTCACCGCAAGCGCCTCCAGCACGATCCGCTGGATGTTGTTCTCCGGCTGGGCCTCGGTCAGGCCGAGGCTGTTCACCTGGACGCCGTAGCGGAAGCGCAGCATCTTCTCGTCGGTGACCCCGTAGCGCTCGCGGCCGATCTCGTTCCAGAGCCGGCCCATCGCGCGCAGCTTGGCTATCTCCTCGATCAGCCTGATGCCCGCGTTGACGAAGAAGGAGATGCGGCCGAAGACCTTGGGGAAGTCGGCCTCGGCGACCTGCCCGCGTGCCTTCACCTCGTCGAGCACGGCGATCCCGGTGGAGAGGGCGTAGGCGATCTCCTGGACCGGCGTCGCCCCCGCCTCCTGCAGGTGGTAGCTGCAGATGTTGGTCGGGTTCCAGCTCGGCACCTCGTTGACCGAGAAGGCGACCATGTCGGCGATCAACCGCATCGAGGGCTCGGGCGGGAAGGCGTAGGTGCCGCGCGAGAGGTACTCCTTGATGATGTCGTTCTGGGTTGTCCCCTTCAGCTTGGAGCGATCGACGCCGTTCTCCTCGGCGACCGTCACATAGAGCCCCAGCAGCCAGGCGGCGGTCGCGTTGATCGTCATCGACGTGTTCATCTCGTCGAGCGGGATGCCGTCGAAGAGCTGGTGCATGTCGCCCTTGTGGGCGATCGAGACGCCGACCTTGCCGACCTCGCCGCGGGCGAGGACGTGGTCGGGGTCGTAGCCGGTCTGGGTGGGCAGGTCGAAGGCCACCGAGAGGCCGGTCTGGCCCTTGGCCAGGTTGCGTCGGTAGAGCTCGTTGGAGCGCCGGGCGTCGGAGTGCCCGGCATAGGTGCGCATCACCCAGGGGCGGTCGCGCTCGGGGAGGCGGTGCTCGCTCACGCCTCCAATCTTATTTGGGTCGCTCCGAAATACGCCGTTCACCGGCCTTCGGGCCGCATCTTTCCCCCTCGCCTGTGTTTAGGCTGCGAGATCGTGAAGCCACTACGCACAGGTGCGCTCGTCGCTCTGCTGGCTGTGTTGCTGGCCCTCGTCCCGACGGCCGGGGCGGCCCTGGTCGGCGTCTACCGCAACGGCATGGGGAACAAGGGACAGCTCTCGCAGATCGCCAAGCTCTCCGGGGACCGCTGTGGTCGCGGCGCTTCCGACCGGGCCTTCGGCATCGTCGTCGGCAAGCAGACCAAGGAGTGCTCCTACCGCACGCCGGTGGTCGGGCGCGACCTGGAGATCGCCGCGACCGAGCGGCTGCTCGGCAAGACCCCGAAGCCCGTGCAGAAGGCCGCCTACCTGGGCCTCGACCTGCGGGCGGGCGGCGGCGCTCGCTACCAGCTGGCGGTCTACCCCTTTCAGCGCAAGGCCCAGCTGCGCAAGATCCTCCCCGACGGCAGCATCGAGTACCTGCAGATCGCCAAGGACGTGCCCGGAATCGAAGGGGTCGATCGCGACAACGACCTGCGGCTCCGCGCCTTCAACGTCACCGAGGGAGAAGAAAAGGGAAGCTGCCACATCCTCGCCTACGTCGGCGGCGAACTGGTTGCCGACGTCACCGACGAAGGGGCGGGAGAGCTGACCGGCCGTGCCTCGGGGTTCTCGGTCGGTTCCGCCAAGGTCGCCAAGGGCGCGCAGGCGACGGTCGACAACGTGGTTGTGAGGGTTCCCAGTCCGTTTTAGCGGGGGTGTGGGTGGGGGATGGCGGTGCCTCTACCCAAAACGCTCGGCGGGAGCCTC
>DASUZK010000043.1:0-27932 GCA_036376915.1 Solirubrobacterales bacterium | reverse complement strand
TGTACTCGACCCGCACCGCCTGCGCCTTGATCGTGATCCCGCGCTCGCGCTCGAGGTCCATCGAGTCGAGCATCTGGGCCTGCATTTTCTTCGGGTCGACGGCGCCGGTGATCTCGAGGATGCGGTCGGCCAGGGTCGACTTGCCGTGGTCTATGTGGGCAATTATTGAAAAGTTCCGGATGTGCTCCATCGGGCAGCGGAGTATGACCATGCGTGTTGACCCGCGGGTCCTGTCGCTGCAGGGGACCCACCGCCCCTTCCGGTCGCTAAAGCGTCCTCAGGGGCGGTCCCCCCTACAGTGCCACCCGCGGGAGAAGCGAAGTCACCGGCACGCCGAGGGATCGAGCTGGCTGCTGAGCTTGTAGATGATCGTCGGGGGCTTGCGCAGGACCACTGCTGCGCTTGGAGCTTGGGTCCAGCGGGCGGTGGCTGGATATGGGGGCTTTCCTGGTTCGATGCGGTCTCGGGAGGCGACGACGTAGTCGTAGTTGCCGGCGTTGAGGAGCTCGCGCCAGCGGGAGCAGGTGATGGGGGCCGTGAAGCCGCCGTGGGGCTGCTCTTCGCCTATGTAGTCGACCTCGTTGCTGAGGTCGCGGCCGAAGAGGGGGTACTGGCGGGTGCTGGTGGTGGCGATGCGTGCCTCCTCGATTCCCTGGGCCCATTTGAAGGCGGCGTTCAGTCCCGGGGTGGTGAAGCCGGGATCGGTGTAACGGCTCTCCAGATAGTGCCTCTGCACCAAATAGCCCACCCCAACCAGCAACACCGCGCCCCCCACCACGAGCAAGGCCAACCCCCTCCCCGTCCGCTGACTTCGTCTTTTCCAGTCCGTATGCACCGGAAACGACGAAGTCAGCGAAAAGGAGGTGAGGCGGGGGCGGAGCTGCGGGGAGGTTGGGAGGAGGGCGAGGCCTAGAACCAGGGCTGGGGCTAGGTAGCGGAGGCCGGACTCGAAGCCCCTGGGGATGCCCTCGGGGCCGGAAGCGGAGGTCGGGGAGAGGAGCCAGGCGAGGGCGGCAGCCAGGCCCACAGCGCCCGCCACGCGGAGCGCGGGGTCTGAACGGCGGCCGAGACAGAGGAATAGGCCGGCGAGGGCTGCGCCTAGGAGCAGCGGCCAGAGAACAGTGAGGCCCTCGTGGAGGCCGGGCAAGAACCAGTCCGACCAGACCGAGCCGTCGGCCAGGTAGCCGAAGACGCTGTGACCTTCTCGTCCACCGAGCGTCTGGTCCGGCGCCGGCAGCGAGATTGGGCCGAGGTCGTCGATCCATGGCAACGGATTGCCGGTGTGGACGAGATTGCGCAGATACCAGTAGCCGCCGCCGGCTAGAGCGGACAATCCGGTGACCCCCAGCGAGCGCCACCTCTCTCCCCTCGGCGCGATGACCGCCAAACCGACAACCAGTGCCGCCGGCAGCAGGAAGTTGAGCTTCGTTCCTGCCGCCAGGCCAGCCGCGAGGCCAACGACAGCTATTGCCCCCAGCGACAGCCGCTCAACCTCGCTCCGGGCAGCCCAAGCGTTCACGGCAACCGCAACAGCAGCAAGTAGGAAGAAGATGCCGACGATGTCGTTTCGCGCCTCGCCGGCTTGATCGGAGAGGGCGGGCAAGCTCAGCGCGATGGCGCCCAGGGCAAGCGAGAACAAGGCGACCTTGTACGGCTTTCCAATACACCAGCTTGCAACCAGACAGCCGATGAGCCAGCCAAGGTTGAGCAGCGGGGACAAGATGTCTCGGTCGAACGCCAGCATCCCGACCCCGTGGAAGACCTCTGAGTTCGCGGGATAGAACCAGGCCAGGAACTGCGGCGCGATGAAATGCAAATCCCAGGTATTCCCGCTCTGAAAGAACCCCGTCGCGAACGGCCCGTGGTACCAGGTCGAGTCGAAGCCGGTCATCCCTGTCGACAGCTTCGGCTTCAGCTCTAGGGCAAAAAGGATGGTCGCGGCTGCAGCGATTGCAAGTGCGACCAGAGTCAGAACATCGACGCTCCTTCCGCGGGTGGCGTGGGGGTTGGGGGGGTCGAGGACGGACGCCGTGCGTCCGCCCGCAGCGCCCCTTCCCCCGCGACAGGACCCGCGGCCAAGCGCCCACGTCCCTACCCCGATCCCCACCACCGCCAGCACATAAGGCAGGGGCTCGAACAGCCCGAAGCTGCCCAGCAGCTCAGCCGTGAAGAGCAGAATGACCAGCGCGATGACCGCGGTTGCGAGGTGGGCTGGTGTGCCGTTGAGATCAGGAACCAGGCGACGAGACAGGAAGGCGGCTCCAAGCCAGGCGAAGCCGGCGAGAGTTCCGACCACGACGACCCCGAGCAGGTACTCGCCGAAGCCGAGCATCTAACCCCGTCTTACGAGGCGCATGATCTGCTCCAACTCGGCGATGCGAAGTAGCTTCGCCGCCCCGAGGTAGACGAGACCGCCTAGGCCGAGGGCCGCACCGAGCGAGACGATCTGGCCGAGGAGACCGCGCCCGAGCGCGTCGTCGAGGACGTCCCAGACTCCGAAGCTCACCGCAGCGAGCGCGACGGCGGCGAGGGTGATGCGGAGGCCGGTGTCGAGCAGGCGGCCCAGCTCGAGGCCGCCGAGCAGGCGGCGCAAGATCACGCACTGGGCCACGACGCTGGCAACCGTGGCGATTGCGGTCGCCGCGACGATCCCGCCGACTCCGAGGTGGTAGAGGCCGAGCGCGGCAAGAGCCGTGACGGCAAGGTTCGCCGCCGCGATCCCGGTCGGCACCCAGGGGCGCTGCAGGCTGAAGAAGGTGCGGGTGAGGAGGAGGAAGAGGCCGTTGGCCGGCAGCGAGAAGGCAAACCAGAAGAGCGCGGTCGCCACCAGCGTCGTCTGCTCCGGCGTGAACTCCCCGCGCTGGAAGACGAGCCGGACCATCGGCTCGGAGAGGACGAGGACGGCGGCGGCGGCCGGCACGAGGACGAAGAGGATCTGGCGCATTCCGTTGGCCATCGTCGCTCGCAGGTTGTCGCGCTCTCCCCGCGCGGCGAAGCGCGCCAGGGTCGGGAACAGCACCGTGGCGATCGCCACCGAGAAGATCCCCTGCGGCAGCTGGTAGATGCGGAAGGCCTTGTCGATCGCCGCTGGCGCCTGTTCGCTGACGAGGGTGCCGAAGAAGCTGTTGACGATCAGGTTGAAGTTGATCAGGCCGAGGCTGATCGTCACCGGCAGCATCAGCAGCAGGACCCGCCGCACGTCCGGGTTGCGCCACTCGAAGCTCCACTCGAACCTGAACGGCGTGTTGCGCAGGTCGAAGGCGGGAATCGCCAGCTGCACGACGGTCCCGGCAAGGATGCCGATCGCGTAAGCGTAGATGCGGTCGTTCCCCTCGAACATCGGCGCCAGCACGACGACGAGCAGGATGATCGTCAGGTTCCAGAACAGGGGTGAGATCGCGAAGGCGCCAAAGCGGTCGTAGCTGTTGAGCATGCCGACGACGACCCCGCTGACCCCGAGCAGGATCAGGATCGGGAAGAGGACCTGGGAGAGGGTGATCGTGAGGTCGAGGATCTCCCCTTCGAAGCCCGGCGCGACGATCGGCATGACGACCGGCGCGGCGAGGACGAAGAGGGCGGTGATCGCGCCGAGGACGAGGGTGACTAGCAGCAGCAGGGTCGATGCGAGCCTGAACGCCTCGCGGTAGTTCTTCCTCTCCAGCTGCTCGGTGAAGACCGGCACGAAGGCCGGCTGCAGCGCGGCGTCGGCGAAGAGGGCACGGACCAGGTTGGGGACCTGGAAGGCGACCGTGAAGGCCGACATCGGGCCGTTGACCCCGTAGTAGGAGGCGGCGACGATCTCCCGCCCGAGGCCGGCGACCCGCGATGCGGCGGTCGCGATCGAGAAGAACGCGGTCGAGCGGGCGATCCGGCCGGGCGACGGCTCAGGCGAAGGTTCCTCGCCGGGATCGAAGGCCTCGGCGGCGCGCAGCGCGGCGTTCGCCTCGATGTCGCGCCCGTCCGGCGTCTCGGGGGTCTCCAATACCTATCTCACTCGCTATAGTCGGCCGCCGGAAACATGGCGAACATAGCCTCACAGAAGAAGCGGATCCTACGCAGCGAGCGCGAGCGCACGGAGAACCGCCTGCTCACGAGCACGGTGAAGACCTACTTCCGCCGGCTCGAAAGCGCGGCCGAGGCCGGCGACTCGAGCAAGGTCGAGGCCGAGCACAAGGCTCTGGTCTCCAAGATCGACAAGGCAGTCCAGAAGGGCGCCCTGCACAAGAACACAGGCGCGCGCAAGAAGGCGAGAGCGGCTCGAATCGCTTCCGTCGGCGCTAGCAGCTAGAGCCGCGCCCCCGCGATCTCTCTCACGGCAAGCGTGAAGGCCAGATCGTCGCCGTAGTCCGCCCCCCCTCGGCACCAGACCTCTAGGTCGGCGAGGGTCGTTGTCGCGACCTGCAGGTCCTCGACGCTGGTCTTGCCGACGCGGGCGACAAGTTGCTTGGCGGCATAAGGGTGCATCCCGAGGCCCGCCTCCACCTGCTTCACCGGCACACCCTCCTCGATCTGGGCGGCCGCCGCGCAAGCTTTGCGCAAGCGGGAGGCGAGGCCGTAGATCAAGCCGGTCACGTTCTCCCCCTGCGAGATCAGCTGCTCGGCCAGCCGGCTCGCCTTTGCCGGGTCGCGCTCCAGCAGAGCGTCGGAGAGCGCCCAAACCGCGGCCTCGGAGGTGTCGGAGACCATCGCGTCGAGGTCGGTCGCGGTCACCTGCCCGCCCTCTCCCGCCCAGAGCGCCAGACGGCCGAGCTCGTTGCGCAGTCGCACCGGGTTGGCACCCATGCGGTCGACGAGCATGCGGGCCGCGGCGGGCTCCAGCGCGAACCCGAGGTTCTTGGCTTCGCCGACCAGGAGACGCGGCATGTCACGCGCCTTCGGCGCCTCGAACTCGTGGATCTCCCCCTTCGCCGCCTTCACCGCCTTCGCCAGCTTCGCCGGGGCCTTGGCCCGGGCGATCAGAACGACGGTCAGCTCGGGTGGCAGCGCGCCGATCGCGGTGGCGACGGCCTCCAGCTGTTTGTCGCGCCAGCGCTCGACGCCGTCCACGAGCAGGTAGCGCCGCGTCTCCGTCAGCGACATCGCCGGGATCGCCGCCAGCAGCGCCTCGTGGTCGGGGGCTCCCTTGCCCTCGCTCTGCTCGAAGACCTCGAGCGCACCGGCGCCCCCGTCACCTTCGGCGCGGGCTCGCAGGCGGGCGCGGGTGGCGTCGATCTTCGCCCCGTCGGTGCCGGCGATCAGGTACAGCGCGGACAAGCCCTCGGCCACATGGCCGAGTCTAGTGGCGGCCGTTCGACTTTCCCCGGCCCCTGTCGTCGGAGCCGTGGTCGTCTGACTTCTCGTCGTCGCCGTCTTCTGAAGGCGAGGGCGGGGAATCTTCATCCTCCTGCTCATCCAAGCCCCCGCGCCGGCCGTCATGGCGGCCGGTGGAGTTACCCGGCAAATCGGAGCGTTCATGCCCCTTTGCCTTGCCACGGCCACGGGGCTTGCCCTCGGCGCTGGCGACCGTCGGCCCCTGGGTCGCCACCTCGTCCGCCTCCTCGCCGGAAGCTGGCGTCGAGGCGGGAGGCTGCTGAGCGGCGGGCGGGGGGATTGGAGCCGGCGGCGCCTGAGCGGGTGGGCTCGATGGCCCCGGGGCCGGCGAGGCCGGGTGCTCGGGCGCCGGTCCGGTGAGCTGGTCCGCGCTGGCAACGCCCGGATCGACGTTCGAAGCAGTCTCGTCGCGTCGCTCCGCCGTCGCTCGGGGGCGCCCTCCGATGCCGCCAGCCGCGGGAGTGGGATGCATCTCGGCCTGGACCAGGGCGATCGTGTCGTTGTGGACGACACCGCCCGCCGACGCAGCGGGAAGGGGGCCGCTGAAGACGGCCGGCCAGCCGATCTGGGAGATGAAGGCCACGAGGCCGAGGCCGACGACGGCGACTAGCCCCAGAAGCCCGATCGTGGTGCTGCGTAGCCGGACCAGGAGTCCGTCTCCGGCCAGGCTGGAGCCGAGGGTCGTGCCTGACAGCGCCTGTCGAAGCCTGGAGCCCATCACCACGCTCATCGGCCGCCCCAGTCGCGGCCCAAGGCCAACCGGTGAAAACCCCCAGTTTTGCCTCGACGATCCGTTTAGATGACCAAATCGGCGGTCTCAGTCGTTCCGGTGCGCTTTATCCCCCTATAACGGGGGAAAGGCGCACCGGAAGGGTGGTTAGCCGTCCGTATCGACCTCGACGGCGCTGCGACTGACTTCGAGTGCGATCGTGCCGTCGAAGTCGGTGCGCAGGGTGGGGACTCGGTGCGCGGCGAGTGCCAGCAGCGTCGCCGGGGTCGGGTGGCCGAACGGGTTGCCCTCTCCCACGGAGATCACGGCGAGGCGCGGGTCGGTGCGGTCGAGCAGGGAGTCGAGGCCGGCGTCCTCGCTGCCGTGGTGGGCGACCTTGAGCACGTCGACCGGGCCGGGGTCGATCGGCACCGCCTCGGCCTCGGCATCGGCGGCGAGCAACAGCGAGAAGTCGTGCCAGCGGACGAGGAGGACGAGCGCCTGCGCGTTCGGATCGTCGCCGGAGAGCGGCGTGGCGAGAAGCGCCCGTGGTGGCCAGAGGACCGAGAGCTCCAGCCGGCCCGCGCGGAGCACGTCGCCCTCCGCGATCCGCACGGCGTCTGCACCGGCCGCCTCGGCCTCTGCGCGCAGATCGCCGGCGATCCGCGCGTAGGCAAGCTCGGCCACGGGAACACTGCCGAGAAGCTCCTCTATCCCGCCCGCGTGATCGGACTGTTCGTGGGTGAGGACCGCGACCCCGAGACGATCGACGCCAGCCCCTCGCAACTGTCCCGCAAGCCCGTCTCCCGGCGGTCCGCCATCGACGAGCACGACCGGGCCCCGGGCCGGCTGCAGCAGGATCGCGTCGCCCTGGCCGACGTCGAGGAAGGTCACGCGCAGCCCACTCGCCGGGCCACTCGCACCCGCCCCCCCACCGGCCCGAACCATGGTGAGCATCGCGATCGCGACAGCCGCAGCGGCCGCAACTCGCCAAATCCGCCGCCGACGGGCCGATATGTCAAGCATGGCTTGACGTATCGGCCCGTCGGCGGGAAGAGGATGGCGCCTGAGAATCGCGAGGCGGTGGCGGCGCAAGATGGCCGGGGTGCCGATGGCGACTGTGGCTAGGACGAGGTAGGAGGCAACGAGGCCACCGGGTCCCAACCGCACGTGCGGGTAGGCCCAGCTCGGGTTGCCGCACCACTCCGCCACCTGGGCGATGTAGGCGAGCAACGGAGCGTTGACCGCGTTGAGGAGCGCGACCGGGAAGCCGGGAACCTGGCCGGCCGCCGCCGCTAGCATCCCCAGCCACATCGCCGGCGCCACCGCTGGCAAGGCCAGCAGGTTGGCCACGAGCGTCGTGGTCGAGACGGCTTCGAAATGGAAGGCGATCAAGGGTGCCGTCGCCACGATTGCGGCGACGGTCAGCGCGGCGCCCTCGGCGAGCGCTCCGTGCCATCCCCGCCCGCCGATCCGGGAGACGATCGCGCGCCGCAGCGGCGTGGCCAGGGCGAGGATGCCGAGCACCGCGGCGAAGCTGAGCTGCCAGCCGACGTCGCCGGCGACGCGCGGGTCGATCGCCAGGGCGACGACAGCGGCCACGGCAAGCGCGTAGAGCCGCGAGGAGCGCCTGCCCGCCAACGTCGCCAGGACGCTGAGGCCGCCCATCACGCCCGCGCGCAGGATCGAGGGCCCGGCGCCGGCCAGCGGCACGTAGACGACGATCGCCCCGAGGACCCAGACGAGACGGGTGCGCAGCGGCATCCCGAGCGCGGCGAGCAGCGGCATCGCCAGCAAGGCGAGCAGCGCCACGTTCTGGCCGCTGACCGCAAGCAGATGCGAGAGGCCCGAGCGACGGAAGTCCTCGACGGTCGCTTCGTCGATCCGGTCGTCGTCGCCGAGGACGAAGCCGCGCGCCAGCTCGGCCTCGCGGGCGGGCATTCCATCGCCGAGCGCGCCGACGGCGCGCTCGTGGATCTCGTCCCTATGGGCAAGCGCGAGCGCAACCACCATGACGACCGCGAAGACGACCAAGCCCGCCGACCGACCGCCACGCATCGCGCACCTAAGGCTGGAGCCGTGCTCGCAGCGACTCCATCGTCGCCGGCCCGATCCCGCTCACCTGGTCGAGCTGGTCGACCGAGGCGAGGCCACCCTGCCCGTCGCGGTATTCGAGAATCTTCTGAGCGGTCACGGGGCCGATCCCATCGATCGCTTCCAGCTGCTCGGCCGTGGCCGTGCCGAGGCTGATCGGGCCGTCTTCGCTCCCGGCCGTTGCGAGCGGCGCACCCCCGGGCCCCGCTTTCGGCACGACGACCTGCTGGCCGTCGGCGAGCCTGGCCGCCAGGTTTATCGCTTCCAGCAGGGCACCGCCGCTGGGACCGCCCGCCCGCGAGACCGCGTCGGTGACCCGCGCACCCGTCGGCAGCCGATAGACCCCAGGCCGGGTGACCGCGCCGATGACGTGCACCACGACGTCGCCGCCGGACGAATCGAGGCTGAAGCCGCCGCTCGTCTCAGACGATTCGCCGGACTCGAAGCTCGGGGCCGACTCGTAGGTGGAGCCGCTCCCCTCGGCCCGGATCGCCCGCGCCCCGAGCAGGAGAAGCAGCACGGCGACGGCGCCATAGACGGCGATCTGCGACCTGCTCAGCTCGGGCATACCCGAACCGTCCCCGATGCCGGCGCGCGCGTGGCGCGCGCAGTCACACGGTTTAGCTACAGATCTTCGTCGTCATAACCCGCCACCTCTGCGAGCTGATCGCTGTACAGCTCAGAGGCGGCAACGGGCGGCGACTGCACCGAGATGCAGGCGAGTTCGCCCTCGCCGTCGTTGGCGATCGAGTGGTCGGTCGCGGGCGGGACCAGGATCAGATCACCCTCGGCAACCCGCTGCGTGTCGCCGGCCACCGACATCGAGCCCGCTCCCCTCACCACGACGTATACCTGCTCGGCCTCTTCGTGAGAGCGCAGCGACTGCTCGGCACCGGCGGGAAGCTCCAGCCAGGTGACCGAGAGGTTGCGCGAGCCGAGTTCGCCCGCGTCCATCAACACGTGTGTGCGCAGGCGGTGCCACTCCTCCACCGGCGCCTCTGAGAGCCTCCTCACTTGCACGCGCGCTTTGTACCAGAAAGTCCGCCCCAAACCCGTAAACGCTGGTTTAGCGGACCACCAGGTTGACCAGTTTGCCCGGAACGACGATCTCCTTGACGACCTCCTTGCCGTCGAGGAAGCGGCTGACCTTCTCGCTCTCGCGGGCCAGCTGCAGCAACTCCTCTTCCGGGGCGTCCGCGGCCGCCTCGATCCGATCGCGCAGCTTGCCGTTGACCTGGACCACGAGGGTCACGGTCTCGCTGACCAGCAGCTCCGGGTCGGCGTCGGGCCAGGGCTGATCCCACACCCGCCCCCCCACAAGCCGCTCCCAGATCTCGGCGCCCAGGTGCGGAGCGAAGGGAAAGACCAGCGATGCCGCGGTGGCGGTGGCGAAGCGCACGGCCGCGGTCCCCCCGGGGCTGTCGTAGAGGTCGTCCTTCAGCCGGTAGGCGTCGTTGACGAGCTCCATCGTCGCGGCGATCGCGGTGTTGAACTGGAAGCCCCGCTCGAAGTCCCTCGTGACCTTGTCGATCGACCAGTGCGCCTTGGCGAGGAGGGTGCGCGCATCGCCCTCGGCCGCGGTGGCGTCGAGCTCCCCGACCTCCTTCGGCTCGACCTCCTCGCAGAGTCGCCAGAGGCGCGAGAGGAAGCGGTTGACGCCCTCCACCCCCTCGTCGACCCAGTCGGCGTCGCGCTCGGGCGGGCCCATGAAGCAGATGTAGGTGCGGGCGGTGTCGGCGCCGTAGCGCTCGACGTACTCGGCCGGGCTGACCGTGTTGCCGCGCGACTTCGACATCTTGGCGCCGTCGCGGGTGATCATCCCCTGGGCGAAGAGATTGGCGAAGGGCTCCTGCACGTCGAGCTGGCCGCAGTCCGCGAGCGCCTTGGTGAAGAAGCGCGCGTACATCAGGTGCAGGATCGCGTGCTCGACCCCGCCGATGTACTGGTCGACCGGCAGCCAGTGATCGGCGGCGGCGCGGTCCCAGGCGGCCGCCCCGTTGCGCGGGTCGAGGTAGCGGATGAAGTACCAGGAGGAGTCGACGAAGGTGTCCATCGTGTCGGTCTCGCGGCGGGCCGGCTTGGCGCAGCGCGGGCACTCGGTGGCGACCCAGTCCCCGGCGGCCGCCAGGGGGCTCTTGCCCTGCGGCGCGTAGTCCTCGATCTCGGGCAGCTCGACCGGCAGCCGGTCCTCGGGCACGGGCACGATGCCGCAGCCCTCGCAGTAGACGACCGGGATCGGCGCGCCCCAGTAGCGCTGGCGGGAGACCAGCCAGTCGCGCAAGCGGTAGTTGACGGACTTCTCGCCACGGCCCTCCTCGGCGAGCCAGGCGACGATCTCCTCGTAGGCCTCGCGGTTGCCCTTGCCGTCGAAGCGCCCCGAGCCGGTCATCGGCCCGTCGCCGGGGTAGGGCAGGCCGGCGTCGTCGCGGGCGGTCTCGGGGTCGGTCCCCTCGATCACGCGGCGGATCGGCAGCTCGAAGGCCCCGGCGAACTCGTAGTCGCGCTCGTCGTGGGCGGGAACGGCCATGATCGCGCCGGTGCCGTACTCCATCAGCACGTAGTCGGCGACGAACATCGGGATCTCCTCGCCGTTGACCGGGTTGACCACGGTGCGCCCGAGCGGCACGCCGGTCTTCTCGCGATCCTCGGCACCCCGCTCCTCGGCCGACTCGCGGGCGGCGCGGTCGACGTACTCGCGCACGGCATTCTCGGCGGGGGTGCCGGCGACAAGCCGCTCCAGCTCGGGGTGCTCGGGGGCGAGGACGAAGAAGGTGGCGCCGAAGAGGGTGTCGGGCCGGGTGGTGAAGACGGGGAAGTCGAGGCCCAGCTCCTGGCAGCGGAAGACGACCTCGGCGCCCTCGGAGCGGCCGATCCAGTTGCGCTGCATCGTGATCACGTGCTCGGGCCAGGACTCGAGCAGCTCGAAGTCGGCGAGCAGGCGCTCGGCGTACTCGGTGGTCTTGAAGAACCACTGCTCGAGCTTGCGCTGCACGACCTCGGTGCCGCAGCGCTCGCAGCGGCCGTCGACGACCTGCTCGTTGGCGAGCACGGTGGCGTCCTTCGGGCACCACTGCACCGGCGCCTCGGCGCGGTAGGCGAGTCCCTTCTCGAAGAGCTGCAGGAAGATCCACTGCGTCCAGCGGTAGTACTCGGGCGTGTGGGTCGCCAGTTCGCGCGACCAGTCGATCGAGATGCCCCACTCGCGAAACTGGCGCTGGAAGGACTCGATCGAGCGCTCGGTCGCGACGCGCGGCGGCTCGCCGGTCTTGATCGCGTTGTTCTCAGCCGGCAAGCCGAAGGAGTCGTAGCCCATCGGGTGGACCACCTCGAAGCCGTGGCGGCGGCGGAAGTGGGCAATCGCATCGCCGACCGCGTAGCACTTGAGATGGCCGACGTGGGGCTGCCCCGAGGGGTAGGGCAGCATCTCCAGCACGTAGGACTTCGGCTTGGAGTCGTCGTAACCGGGCTGGCCGGGGTTGGCGACCTCCCAGGTCTTCTCCTCAGCCCAGACCCGCTGCCACTTCGCCTCGATCTCTTTCGGGTCGTAGCCCATAGCTGGGCGATCTTACGTTCGGCGCCTGGTCAGGCGCAGGCCCGACCAGGTGTCGTCGATCGCGCAGACCTTGGTGTCGACCAGGCCTGCGGGGAGGGCGACCTCGCGAACGACGTCCTCGGTGACGTCGGTCTCGACCCCGGAGGCGCGCTTGGGCCACGCCAACCAGAGCGTTCCCTCGCCAACGGCTTTGGCGACAGCCGCGAAGCGACGCTCGAATGCCGAGCGCCTGGTGACGAACCAGATCGTCATCTCGCGAGCGCCGCGGTTGCCGCGCCGCACCGCCACGCCGTCGGGCAGCGAGCCGAGCGTCTCCTCGATCCCGTCGGGGG
This sequence comes from Solirubrobacterales bacterium, assembly GCA_036376915.1. Classification (GTDB taxonomy): domain Bacteria; phylum Actinomycetota; class Thermoleophilia; order Solirubrobacterales; family 70-9; genus VRUE01. The sequence continues at coordinate 15,934 of DASUZK010000043.1, read as the reverse complement.
CGTCGACCAGGACCAGGGTCGTGCCGGGCTTGACGCCGAGCTTTGCGGCCAAAGGCTTTCCGGAATAGCCGGCGGTCACGCGCGCATCCTACGAGCGCACAGCGCTCAGAAAACCGGAGAGAGGGCCTCGAGGGCCTGGGGCCAGATGTAGACCTCGACCGTCGCCGCGACGACGAGGACGGGAACCGCGAGCAGGACGGTGATGAAGGTGGCGGCGAGGAGCTGGTTCCACTCGCCGCGGCGGCTGGCGATCAGCCAGGCGGCGAGCGGCAGGAAGAGAGCGGTCAGCTCGGGAATCGCATGGGGAAGGACGCTGAGGATGAGGGCGGCGTGGGAGATTTGCAGCTGAAAGGCGATCGTCGACCCCTGGAAGCCGAGGTAGAGCGCCTGGGTGCTGAGCGAGAAGAGGGTGACCGCGGCGACGAAGAGGATCGCGAACTTGGCGGTCTTGACGTGGATCCATTGCGAGAAGCCGGTCCGCTGGGCGGCGGCGATCGGCATCGACGCGCCGGCGATGAACCCGGCGACGCAGGCCGTCGCGTGCAGGGCCAGGACCAGGGAGTTGCGCCAGAGGATCGGCAGCAGGTCGCCGGGCTCCGACGGTTCGGTCAGGCCCGGGAAGTGAAGTGGCGTGATGTCCGGCGTGAGCAGGCCGGCGACGACCCAGACGGTGCCCAGTAGGGCCAGCGAGATCGCCAGGCTGAGCGCGACCCAGCCCCGAAGGACTGCCCACGGCCGTTCGTTCCAGACCTCCAGCGCCGCCAGCGTGTCCCGCATCCCGTGCGAGAAGACGTGGTCGTTGCCCGCGTTCATCGGTAGCTCATCGGCAGGCAAGGCCACCAATCTGAGAAGTGGAGCTGAGGGGGCTCGAACCCCTGACCTTCGCGCTGCCAGCGCGACGCTCTTCCAGCTGAGCTACAGCCCCGGGAACTTCGCTGGCCAGTTTAGCGACGTGCCGTGCGGTTCAGGCCGGGCCGGACGAGAGCGTGCGGAAGGTCATTCCGGCCCGTTGCAGCCTTGCCAGCAGGGCGTCGCCCATCGCCTGGGCGGTGGTGACCTGGCCCGCCGTCTCGGGCAGCTCGTCGAAGGCGAGGCAGAGAGCCGACTCGGCGAGCATCTTGGCGGTCTCGTCGTATCCGGGGTCGCCGCCGGCGACCTCGGTGACGACCCGCTCTCCCCCACCCTCGCCGACGAAGGTCACCTTGAACCAGCTCTTTGCGCGCACCGCCTCGCTCGGCCCCTCTCCGGGCGATTTCGCCTTGAGCATGAGCTTGCGGGTGGGCGGCAGGAGCGCCAGCAGGAACGCCGCCGGGATGCCGGCGGCACCGACGAAGATCACCGGCAGGTGCTTGACGACGAGGTTGTGGCCGTAGCTGAAATCCGGCCCGTAGCGCTCCAGCGCGGCCGCGGAGCGACGGACGATCGGCCCGTCGATGGTCGGGAACGTCACCGCCCAGCCGCCCAGCTCGGCGTCGCGCCGCAGCTGGGCGGGCGCCGAGTGAATCCGACGCCCCGGTGGCCGCTGCTCGCCCCCGCGGCGGCGCCGGGCAGCCCCCACGGTCTGGCGCACCCGGCCAAACGCGTTGATCGCCGAGTGGAAGGTGCCACCGGAGAACTGGCCCTCGATCCGGACGTAGCCGTTGACGGCCAGCGGCACGCCCTCCGGCAGCTGCTTGACGGTGAAGTAGGCGCCGAGGTCGTGTGGGATCGAGTCGAAACCGCAGCAGTGGACGATCCGCGCCCCGCTCCGCTGCGCCCGCTCGTGGTAGCCGAGCCACATCCGGTCGACGAACTCCGGCTCGCCGGTGAGGTCGACGTAATCGGTGCCGGCCGCGGCGCAGGCCGCGACCAGCGGCTCACCGTAAAAGGCATATGGGCCGACCGTGGTGGCGACGACCTTGGCCGCCTCGGCGACCTTCGCCAGCGCGGCCGAGTCGGCCGCGTCGGCCTCGAGCAGGTCGGGCGCCGGGACACCGGGCCGGAGAATCCCCTCGAGCTCCGCGCGGACAGACTCCAGCTTGGCCCGGTTGCGGCCGACGAGAGCCCAGCGAAGCCCGTCGGGGGCGTTCGTCGCGAGGTACCGCGCGGTCAGCCCGCCGGTGAACCCGGTCGCCCCGAAGAGCGCGACGTCGTATTCCCGCTCGGCCACCACCGGGCGCATTCTTGCGCAAGGGCCTCGAACCGGCGGCGCGACTCGGCGTCGGCGCTACGCGCCAGCCCGGCGGGCGATGTAGAGCGCCTTGGTGTGCTGCTCGGTGTCGAGAGGCTGCACGGGAATCCCGTCCAGGCCGTGGCCGTAAACGTCAAGGCACTCCAGGCCGGCCTCCTCCAGCGCGGCCAGGATCTCGGCTTCGGTGAAGTGGCGCTGGCGGTGGATGGCCGTCTCGCCCGCGGCGGCACCTTCCTCCCCCTCCACCTCGAGACGCGATTCGCATATCGACCCTGCCGCGACGTCGGCTGATGACAGGCCCCGCCACGTGAATCGCTTGCCACCCTGCTCGAGCACCGAGGTCTCGGCGTAGAAGGTCCGGTAGACGAGCAGCTCGTTGACGTCGAAGAGGAGCAGTCCGGCGGCGGTGAGGTTTTCCCGCATCCCCCGGAACGCCTTCTCCAATTCCTCCGTGCTCAAGAGGTAGTTGATCGCGTCGTCGAGCGCCCAGACGAGGTCGAACTCGCCGAGCTTCGGCAGCTCGCGCATGTCGGCGACCGAGAGCTCGACCGAGTCGCCCGCCTTCCCCTCGGCCAGGGCCAGCATCGCCGGCGACAGGTCGCAACCGGTCACCTGCCAGCCACGCGGCAGCATCGGCAGGAAGCTCTTGCCCGTCCCGCAGGCCACGTCGAGCAGGCGCTTGCCCGTCAGCCCGTTGGCCTCGAGGACCTTCAGCAGGTCAGCCAGCCACCCCTCGTAGTCGTAGTGGGCGGTGAAGTCGTCATAGACGGGCGCCATCGCCTGATAGGTGTTGAGCGCCCAGCCCCCATGCGGTCCCGCGGTGATTGCGTCCATGGCCAGAAGACCGGGTCTTTACTCAGAAAAGTTCCAGCATCGGGCTGCCTGGTGGTCGCGGGATGCAACAAAAGCAGTGCTTCGGGTACTGATGTGCGGATGACACGGATAACCCTTGTCGTGATCTACCTCGCCTGTATGGGCGTCGCCGTCGTTTCGCTCGACGCCAGTGTCGAAGACACGTCGCCGCTGGTCACGGTCTGGGTGGTCGCCTCGATGCTGCTCGGGTGGGGGACGGGGCGGCCCTCCTTCGCGCTGCTGACCCTCCTGGCACTTCCCTTTTCACTCCCCTTCGGCTATCCGGACCAATCCTTCTATGAGCCACTCCCACTCTGGTTTTCAGCGGGGTTCTACGCCCTTATCTCCGCGGGCTTGATCGTCCTCACCGCACTCATGAGGCGCGGTGTTGAGATCTGCCGTCGCAGGCGAGCCCCCTCCTGACGCGTAAAGAAGGGAGCGGTGGCGCGTTGGCGATAAGCCCCGTCAGCCGATCTGTTCCGCCAGCTCGATGATGCAGCTCGAGCCCAAGGTCGACGAAGAGATGGTTGGTCTTCGTTTGGCGGGTACATAAGTGCTATGGAGGCGCAGCCACCGCAGGCGCATCGGGGAGACGAGTCTCCTGTCTCCGTGGATCGACGCAACCACCTGCTCAGCATCACCGACTCCGCGCTCGAGTACATGTCCCTGGAGGACATGCTCTCCGAGCTGCTGGAGCGAATCCGGGACTCACTCGAAGTCGACACCGCCGCGGTGCTGCTGCTTGACGAGGATCGCGGTGTCCTCGTCGCCCGCGCCGCGCGGGGGCTGGAGGAGGAGGTGCGCCAAGGCATTCAGGTGCCGCTCTCGCGCGGCTTCGCGGGCCGGGTTGCCGCCCAGGCGCGGCCGATCATCATCGACCTCGACCACGCCGAGGTCGTAAACCCGATCCTCAGGCAAAAGGGCATCCGCTCGATGCTTGGCGTGCCCGTCCACGTCGAGGACCGCGTCATCGGTGTCATGCACATCGGCACGCTCGTCCCTCGCGACTTCGACGAAGACGACGTGACGCTGTTGCAGCTCGCCGCCGACCGCGCCGCGCTCGGGATCGACAACGCCCGCGTCTCGGAGCAGCGCGCCGCCACCGCCATCATGCAGCGCACCCTTCTGCCCGACGCGCTACCGCAGGTACCCGGCATGCGCTTCAGCGCCAAGTACCTGCCGGCCGGCTCGGGCGTCAAGATCGGTGGGGACTGGTACGACGTCTTCCAGCTCGAAAGCGGACGCCTCGCGTTCGTGATCGGCGACGTGGTGGGTCGCGGAGTGTTGGCTGCCTCGGTGATGGCCGAGATCCGCGCGGCGCTCCGGGCATACATGATCCAAGGGCACAAGCTCACTGACGTGGTCTCGATGCTGAACGAGCTGCTGATCTCGATGGGCCGCAACCGAGCGGCCACCCTCTCGATCCTCGAGCTCGACCCGGGGGTCGAAGAGCTGGAGGCCGTCATAGCCGGACATCTCCCGCCCCTGCTGATCGAGCCGGATGGCCGACCTCGGCTGCTCGAGCAAAAGCACGGCTTGCCGGTCGGGGTGCGCAGCCGATACGAATGCCAGGCCTTCCGCCACCCGTTTCCGACGGGCACCCGACTGCTGCTCTATACCGACGGGCTGATCGAGCGTCGCGGCGAGTCGATCGACGTGGGCCTCGAGCGGCTCGCCGCCGCGGCCCAGGATGCCGCGCAGCACCCGGACTCCTCCTTCGCCGACGACGTGTACCGCGCGCTCCTCGACGAGACGCCGCTCGAGGACGACGTGGCGCTCCTCGCCATCGAGGCGCTGCCGCTCGAGGGACCCCTCGAGATGACCCTGCCGGCGCGTCCCCACGTTCTCAGCGGGCTGCGCGAGAAGCTCGGCCGCTGGCTCCAAGCCGCCGGCGCCAATGAAGACGAGCTCTTCGACATCACCCTCTCGGCCTCCGAGGCCGCAGCCAACGCGATCGAGCATGCCTACGGCGGCCGCGAGGCGACCTTCAGCGTCCACTGCGAGCACGACGGCCAACAGGTCACGGTCACCGTGCGCGATGGCGGCCAATGGCGCACCGCCCGCCCACCCGGTGGCGGCAGGGGGCTCGAAATCATGCGCGCCCTGCTCGACGACGTGCGGATCGACAGCAGCGACGAGGGAACCGTCGTGACGATGACCAAGAGGCTCTCCCGCCAAGCATGAGCCCGCTGGACATCGAACAGGTCGACGGAGTACCGGTCGCGCGCGTCGACGAGGACATCGACGCCGCGAACGTCTCCGCCACTCAACAGCAGCTGGCCAGCGCGCTCGGCCCCGATGCCCTGAACCTCGTCGTCGACCTCAGCGCCACCCGCTACATCGACAGCGCGGGCATCGACATGCTGCTGCGCCTCAGCGATCGTCTCGACCACCGTCGCGCCAGGCTGATCCTGGTAATTCCAGACACTTCCCAACTGAAGCGCCTGGTCACGATCGTCGGCCTCCCGGAGGCAATCGCCATTCGCCCCACCCTCACGGACGCATTGCAAGAGGCAGGCGAGGCACAGGCGCAAGCCGCCACCCGATGCTCCGACTCCAGTCGAGGTGACGAGCATCCCTGACCGCGAGCGAAAGGCATCCAGTCGATGCTGCCGGCGATCAAGACGAACCACCGCTTGGCCCTGGGGCTCGCCGCAGCCGTCCTTGCCTGTCTCTGGCCGGTCGCGCGGGCCGACGCCGGCACGCAGGTCTACTGGGCGCATTTCGGTGGCAGCACGCTGGAAAGCGTTCCCGCCGACGGCAGCGAACCCCCGCAGGTCCTGGCCTCCGGAGCATCCAACCCGCTCGGTGTGGCGGTCGCCGCCACTCACATCTACTGGGCCAACTACACCGGTGACTCGATCAGCCGCGCCGACCTCGACGGCACGGGGGTCGAAAAAGAATTCATCAGCGGCGTCAACGCATTCGCCCTGGCGGTGACGGAAGGTCACATCTATTGGACCGACGCCGACGCCGACTCGATCGGTCGAGCCAACCTGAACGGGAGCGGCATCGACAACGGCTGGATGCCGGCGGGCAGCTATGACGCCTTCGGAATCGCCACCACCCCACCCGAAGCAACCCCGACGAGTGAGACGGTGACGGGCCCGTCTCCCTCGACCGCAGCAAGAGCCTGCGTGCCGGTCACCGCTTCGGCCGCAACCTTCACTCCGACCCCAAGGAGCGGCAAGCGCGTCCCCGGAGTGCGAGCGATGATCACGGTCAGCGCCGCCTCACAGCTGCAGGTTGCGGCCCGCCTGACCTACAAGCTCCGCGGCAGGATCCGCCACATCGACCTCGGCTCGCACTCCCTTCACGCCTCGCCAAGCGCCAGGCTCCGCCTTCCCCTGCCGGCAGGGCTGCGTGCGAGACCGGCCCTGGGGGCCAAGGTCGAGGTAAGGCTGCGGATCGGCGCCACGCCCGACGGCCTCCCGGGGTGCACGTCCTCCAGCCCCAGCGTCCGCACCTTCAAGGCCAAGATCGTGAAGGTCCTGGCTCGGCGGTAGCCGGGCGCGGGCCAACCGTCCTCCGGCCGCAGCGACCTATTGTTGCGCGCTTCAGGTGAGCGTTCGCTCGAGCTTCACCTCACACATATCCACCGACACACGAGTGCCGGGCGTCTCCGACGAGTCCATCGCGCTGAACGCCTTGTCCCCAGCCTCCATGTCCTCCGCGCTCTCGAACTGCTGAAGAACCACCGCCGTTCCCTGTGCCTCGTCGACCAGGATCTTGAGACCCGTGGCGGGCACCCCCGGCGGTGGCCCGTCGGACTCCTCGATGCGAGCAAGAAGCTCCTGCATCCGCTCGGCAGATACGTCGGTGAACCTGACGGCACGTACATACATGACTGAGCCTCCTCGATCGTGGGATACCGACCATATTCGCTCCACCCCGGAGCGTCGAGCCCTCGACAAGGGCCGCGCGCCACAACGACTTCGGTTAGTAGGTTCGCTGCGCCTCGCGCTGGCGCAGCTCGATCCTCCGGATCTTCCCCGTCAGGGTCTTCGGCAACCCGTCGACGAACTCGATCCGCCGCGGGTAGGCGTAGGCGGAGAGGCGATCGCGCACGAAGGCCTTGATCTCCCCGGCGAGCTCGTCAGATGGCTCGTTCCCCTCGGCGAGGATCACGAAGGCCTTGACCACCGAGCCGCGCCGCTCGTCCGGCGAGGCGACCGCGGCTGCCTCGGCGACCGCAGGGTGCTCGAGGCAGACCGACTCGACCTCGAAGGGGCCGATTCGGTAGCCGGCGGCGATGATCACGTCGTCGGCGCGGCCCTCGTACCAGACGTAGCCGTCCTCGTCTTCGCGGGCGGCGTCCTTGGAGTGGAACCACTCGCCGCCAAAGGTCTCTTCGGAGGCCTCCGGCTGGCGCCAGTAGCCGAGCGGGTAGTGGGGGTTGGAGCGGGCGCGGAGGCAGATCTCGCCGCGCTCGCCCCGGGGGACGGGGTTCTCGTCGGGGTCGAGGATCGCTACCTCCCAGCCGGGCATCGGCTTGCCCATCGAGCCCTCTCGCACCTCCATCCAGGGGAAGTTGCCGCAGAGCGGGTAGGACTCGGTGAGCCCGTAGTAGTCGAGGACGGTGACCCCGTATTGGTCGCGGAACCAGCGGATCGCCTCGGGGTTCAGCGGCTCGCCGGCCGAGCAGACGACGCGGAAGCGCTGGGGATAGCGCTCGCGGGCGTCCCCTATCGCCATCATCGAGCGGATCGCCGTCGGGGTGGCGAAGACGTTCGAGGCTTCGTGGCGGGAGAGGAAATCCAGCTGCTTGTGGGGATCGAAGCCGCTGGCGCGCTGGTAGACGAGCTGGACGGCGCCGAGCCGCCAGGGCCCGAGCAGCGGGCAGATGCCGGCGGCCCAGGCCCACTCCCCCATGCCGTGGAAGCGCTCGCCCTCGCGCACCTCGTGGCAGAGCTCGAACTCGTTGTGGGCGAGCAGGTAGCGGTGAGCGTGGACGATGCCCTTGGCGAGGCCCGTGGTCCCGGAGGTGTAGTAGAGCTGGGCGGGGTCCTCGGCGGAGGTGTCGGCGGTCTCGAAGGCGTCGGACTCAGGCGCGAGGAGGCTCGGCTCGAGGACAACGAGGCGCGGGCCGTCGAGACCCTCGAAGCGCGAGGCGTTCGCGGCGTCGGTGACCAGCACCTTCGGCTCGGAGTCGGTGACCCGGTGCGCGATTCCCTCGTCCCCGTAGAGGACCGACATCGAGAGCAGGATCGCGCCGAGCTTCCAGGTCGCGAAGAACAGTGCGGCGGTCTCCGGGGTGGGCGGCAGGACCAGGGCGACCCGGTCGCCCCTCTCCACCCCGAGGCCGGCGAGCAGGTTGGCGGCTTGGTTCGAGAGCGCCTGCAGCTCGCCCCAGTGGACCTCCCGCGTAGCGCCTTCGTGATGCTCGTGGAGCATCGCCAGCGCGTCGGGGTCGCGAGCGTCGCAGACGTCGGCGGCGATGTTGTAGCGGGAGGGGACCTCCCATGAGTACTGGTCGCGCAGCTGTGCGTAGCGGTCGCTGCTCATCGATCGCCTCCCTGAGGCTCGTACCGCATCGCCACCGCCCCCGAGCCGAGCTCCTGCCGGCTCACGAGCCTCAAGTCGAGATGCTTCGACAGCCCCGCGAACAACGCCGGCCCGTGGCCCGCCACCCTGGGATGGACCACGAACTCGTACTCGTCGATCAACCCCAGCTCCGCCAGCGCCAGCGGGAGCTTCAGGCCCCCCACGGCCAATCCCTTGCCCGGCTCCTGCTTCAGCTTCCGAACCGCCTCCCCGACATCCCCACGCACGAGCTCCGCGTTCCAATCGACCCGGTCCAGGGTGCTCGACACGACGTACTTCTTCATCGCGTCGATCGTCCGGCCGAAGGGCGCCGTCCAATCGGGCATCGCCTCCATCTGCCCCGGCGGCCGCCAGGCCGACTCCATCATCTCGTAGGTCACCCGGCCGAGGAGTAGGGCGTCGGCCCGTTCGAGACCCTCCGTCGCGTGACGATGCATCTCCTCGTCCGGGGAAATCGCACGGTGATCGCAGCACCCGTCCAAAGTGACGTTGATCGAATACCGAAGAGGTCGCACTGCAATAAGCGTACTTTCCGGTCGAACTGCGAAGCGGCTGATGGGGTTCGAACCCTCGACCTTCTGCATGGCAACGATCCACCTAGCAGTCGTGCGCGCATTCTAGAGCCAAAAGACGACAACGCGCCGCTGAGAGATTCGGCTGAGTCAGACACGGTTCCGCTGGGTTTGGGCAGCGAGAACCGCCCGCCGCCCGAACCATCGGGGCGTTGGGAAATCCTAGGTTGACCGGCGGCTGCCCCGTCGTCGGTGGCCTCGGCTGCGACGGCGGCGCTGTTCGGCCGTCTTACGACGATGCTCGCGCTTCTCCGCCTCGCTATGTCGCTGGCCCATCGCTCTGACGACCTGGCCCCGCACGAGCCCTTTGCCCATTCCGGCGAGAACAACCCGGTCAGCGAATCGTTGGGGCCCAAGAGACTCATACAGCTTGCCCACCACCTCATCCGCAAAGCTCGCAGTAACGCGCTCGACGCCAGTGAAATCAATGATCACCTTGACCTCGGGGTGAGCAAGGAGAAGATTGCGAACCTTGACCCTGACCGGCTTGCCCGCAATGCGCGTTGCCGTGCTGCTGGCCTCGTCCGCGATGGTGACCCGTACGTCCTGCTCATCGACGGCATAGGCAGAATCCAGATAGTCCCAATCGGTTATGCGGACTCCGTCCTTCAGCAGTGCGGCCTCAAGGTCGAACTCGTGGTCGGTCATAAGCTCGAAGTAGACGAGCGTTCCATCGAGCGCCTCATTCGGCCGAAAAAGCTGGCCTCTTGGCGACGGTTGTGCGGCATTGGCCAAGACCAGCGCTTGGCCGGAATGCACGAGGAACGAACCGCGGGCGGCAGTCGCGATACGCAGCGCGCCCGCCAATCCGTTACCCGCTCCGATCGAGCGGTCGCGCGTCACTCCCTGTTTCATGGCATGGCGAACGGCTCGAACATCGGAGTCCAAACCGGGATGCTTGCTAGTTCGGATAGTCGTTGGGATTCCACGCCCCGCATCGGCCACGACGAACTGGACTTTGCGACGACCGGGAGCGACGGTGACCGCGAGGAGGCCGCCTTCATCGGCCGCGGCGTGTTGGAACACATTGTCCGCGATCTCGTTCATAGCCCATTCCAGTCCGTGCAGAGTCGATCGGCGAACCTGCGCTTGGCGAAGCACCACCTCGCAGGTGTGGTTGACGAGGTGGAGCAGATCCTCGTCGGTCTTGTATCGCGCGACCGGCAGCCATCCGTCGGGATATTGATCGTTGGTCCCGTAGTTCACTGGGCTCAGATGATGCGCCCAGTTGCTGTAGGCGAAGAGATCGCGCAGCCTGCGGTCTCTCGGCTCGATGACATCGAAGTGCATGCCTTCGCGGCGGCACGTCTCGGCCTGCACTACGAGCTGCGCCATCGCCACAGACTTCATGAAAGTTGAGACGCTGAAATCGAAGGTGAAACCAGTCTGGCCCTCCTCCTGGGCTTTGTGCACAAGGCGTCTGAAGGCGGTGGCGTCGCGGTGGGATACTTCGCGACCGAACACGAGGCGATCTCCCCCCACCAGCTTTAGGGTTGCCTTCGGAGGGGCATTGCCTGGCTTCTTTGCCTTGGCCCGAGCCACCTCCGCAGGGTAGGGCGGTGTCCGGTCGTAGTTCGATACCCCTAGATATTCGACTGCTGCTGACCGACCAAGGTGATCGCATCCAAGACCGATCATGGAGCGGCCCTGGACGGGATTGTGAAAGCGGCAGCTTGAGCAAGCTGCCGCTCAGAGGGTGTTGCCCTTCAGCCTATTTTTTGGATGCTGCCGGTTTTGCCGGAGCGGGATTGGCCGTAGCGGGACGCACCAGGCTGGTCGGAACCGGCCCTGGATCTTTGGTGGGCTGATAGCCCCCCTCCTTGATGATCCCTGTGCGGCGCGAGCCGTTGGATTTCGCTGAGTTCTCCATTAAGGCGAGTATACGGCGTGAGTCAGACTGCCAATTTCAGCTACCTCGATCCAGATGCAGAATCTCTAGTCGGTCCACCTTGTCGGCCGTGATCCACATTCCCCTTGCAGGCTCCCGACCCAGGGCCTCCTCGTCCACGAACCCTTCCTCGTCCGCAGGCCAAGCTTCCTCTAGGTAAAGCTCTGGTGGCTGAGTGGGCGCTTGGGTTGCCCAGGAGTCCTTCCCGTACTTGCCCAGGAAATGCTTAACCCCGTCCTCCTCTGGCACCGTGACCAATAGGAACGTGCCCTCTTGTCGGCCAAAGACGAAGTCCCAGGCTTTGCGGTAGTCACGGCCACCTGCGGCGTAATGCCAGAACTTGAGTTGCCCGCATTGCTCTGCGCGGCGCAGCCACTTCGACAAGAGCAGGCCGAGAATCGTTGGGATCAAGATGCCCACCACAAGGGCGAAGACCACTAGCTCAGACAGATGCTGCGTCCAGGCTTCCTGATCGTCTTCCGTATCGGACTTGGCCGATTGGCCCGCTGAGGCCTCAGTTGGTTTGCTCGCCGCAGGCGCAGAAGCGGCTTCCTTCGTCTGCTTCGTTGCCGATGAGGACGGTTCAACCTTGACGACTGAACTTCCGGAGTTTCCAGATACATCGTCAACGATGGTTTGCGTCCAGCCAGTGGCCGCCACCGCAGCCTGGATTATCAAGGCGTAGACAAGTCCACGGAGGATTAGCTCAAGATCGCTGCGCGCGGCCCTCGTAGCCCGTCGGCTTTCGGCCAGGTCGGCAGTGATGAAACCTGGCAAGACGAAAGCAATGGCGATTGCAAGACCGAGGAAGGTGTCCGGCATTTCGCGAGCTTAGAAACTCACGCCGACGCATCGAGACACCGATCCCGGAATGGGCAGCAACGGGCAGTCAGGAGGCGAATCAAGAGGTCGCAGCGGCGGCGTAGTGCGGCCCGGACAGAGGAAAGCCCTGCCAGAGTAGGGCTTTCGTGCGAAGCGGCTGATGGGATTCGAACCCACGACCTTCTGCATGGCAAGCAGACGCTCTAGCCAGCTGAGCTACAGCCGCGCGGACGGCGAGTATAGCTGTGGGGCGGGGAGGCGCTTGCGATCTTGATGGTTGGGGTGCTACTCAGTATTTGGTAGACTGCCAGCAGTTCCGGCGGACGGTCGCCGGTCCAGCAACAAGAGGGGGCTCAGCATCCCTGGCCCAAAGCCCCCGTTGCGTTGTGCGGGGTGCTGGTTGTCGCGGCGGTCCCTCCCTCCGTCGCCTCGGCGAGAGCACCCGGCCGGGCCGGCGGCCGTCCATCCGGACCCTCTCCGGCTGGAGATACGGGGGGTCTATGCGCCCAGCTCCGCCAGCAGCCCGTTGAGATCCAGCGGTCGTGTGTACATCTCGACCTTCTGGCCGGGCTGCGGCGCCGGCCACTCCTCCCTGGGCCGGTCCCAGTAGAGCTCGATGCCGTTGCCGTCGGGGTCGCTCAGGTAGAGCGCCTCGCTGACCCCGTGGTCGGAGGCGCCACCGAGCTCGACGCCAGCGCGGCGGAGGCGGTCGAGCGCATCGGCCAAGGCGGCGCGGGTCGGGTAGCGGATCGCGAAGTGGAAGAGGCCGGTCGAGCCCGCCGTCGGGGGCGAGCCGCCCTTCGAGTGCCAGGTGTTGAGGCCGATGTGGTGGTGGTAGCCGCCCGCGGAGACGAAGGCCGCCTCGTCTCCGATGCGCTGCTGCAGCTCGAAGCCGAGCACGTCGCAGTAGAACTCGAGCGAGCGCTCCAGGTCGGCCACCTTCAGGTGGACGTGGCCGATGTCGGCGCCGGGGTCGATGGCGTCGCTTCCGACATTGACCCCCCTGGAGCGTGGTGAATGTCGGCTGCGCGAGTCCATTGACTACTCGTCGAGCACTTGATTTACCAGCCGGTCGGCCTCTGCGTTTTGCTCGCGGCGCACGTGGCGGATCGACCAGCTCTCGAAGTCGCGCAGCGCAGCCTTCACCTGGGCGTGCAGCTCACGCATAGCCGCGTCCTTGACCTTGTACTCGCCCTTGACCTGCTTGACGACGAGCTCGGAGTCGCCCACCAGCTCCAGCTCCCCGGCGCCGAGGGCCGCGGCTCGCTCGATCCCGAGCAGCAGCGCCCTGTACTCGGCGACGTTGTTGGTCGCGCGGCCGATCGTCTCGCCGCGCTCCTCGAGCACCGCGCCGTCGGCATCCTGGACGACCGCGGCGATCGCCGCCGGCCCGGGGTTGCCGCGCGCCCCGCCGTCGACGTTGACGACGACCTTCACCGACGCCCCAGCCAGCCGATGCGGCGACGGCGCACCGGGGAGGCGGCCGTGCCGAAGGCCACGCGGGCGCCCTTGCCCAGGCTCGCGTTCCAGTGGCGTGCGGAGCGGTCGAGCTGCTCGACGTCGTCGCCCCTGGCGATCTCCCAAACCGGCCGCGGGCTCTCGCCGACGTCGACGCCCCACTGGTACCAGCAGAGGTCCCAGGCGATCGTCACCCGCACCTCGCTCGGCGAGCCGGCGGCGGCGCCGACCGAGACCGAGGGGCGGCCGAGGCTGCGAGTCAGGCCCGCCGCGGTGCGGGCGGCGTCGCTCTCGTTGAAGCGGACGACCGCCTGCTCGAGCCGGCTGCCGGGCGGCCCCTCCTGCCGCCGCCTCACGTTCGCCCCCGGAGCGGCTGGATCGCGCTGGTAGATGCTCACGGCCACAACGTAGTGCACCGGATGGCAGGCGACGCGGTTCAGCCAGCGGCTGAGACGACTTTGTCGGCCAGATGCGCCGGCACCTCTTCGTAGCGGTCGAACTCGACCTCGAAGTCCGCCCGGCCGCCGCTGATCGAGCGCAGGTCGGGCGCGTAGTCGAGCACCTCGGACATCGGCACCTCGGCCCTGACCTCGGTCATCGACCCCTTCGGCTCCATCCCCAACGGATGTCCGCGGCGCGAGTTGAGGTCGCCGATCACATCGCCGACGACGTCCTCGGGGCAGCTGACCGCGAGCCGCACGATCGGCTCCAGCAGCACCGGGTCGGCGGCTTCCATCGCCTCCCTGAAGGCCATCGCGCCGGCGATCTTGAAGGCCATCTCCGAGGAGTCGACGTCGTGGTGCTTGCCGTCGACGAGCCGCACCCGCACCCCCTTCACCGGGTAGCCGGCGACCGTGCCGTGCACCATCGCCTCCTCCACCCCCTTCTCCACCGCCGGGATGAAGCTGCCCGGGATCGCAGCACCCTTGATCTTGTTGACGAAGTCGAAGTCGACGCCGTTCTCGGCTGGCTCGATCTCGATCTTGCAATCGGCGAACTGGCCGCGCCCACCGGACTGCTTCTTGTAGCGGGCGTGGGCGTCGGCGGAGCGTCGGATCGACTCCCGATATGGCACGCGCGGCGGGTGCAGCTCGATCTCGACCCCGAAGCGCCGCTTCATCCGCTCGACCATCACCTCGACGTGGATCTGGGTGAGGCCGGCGATGATCTGCTCTCCGGTCTGGGCGTCGCGGTGGACGTCGAGGGTCGGATCCTCCTCGGTCAGCCGGCGCACCGCCGCCGCGGCCTTCTCCTCGTCCCCCTTGGACCTCGGCTCATAGGCGAAGGCCATCACCGGGTTGGGGAGGTCGAGGGGCGGGAAGGAGACCTCCTCCTGGCCGGCGCAGAGCACGTCGCCGGCATGCGTCTCCTTCAACTTGGCGACGGCGCCGATGTCTCCCGCGCCCAGCTCGGAGACCGGTCTCAGCTCCTTGCCGAGCGGCTGGCCGAGCTGTCCGATCCGCTCCTTCTGACCGCCGCCGACGTTGAACGCCTGCGAGTCCGAGCCCAGCGTCCCGCGGTAGACGCGGAAGAGGTTGACGCGGCCGGTGTAGGGGTCGGCGAGCGTCTTGAAGACATAGGCGACGAGCGGGCCGTCCTCGTCGGGCTCGATCTCGATCTGCTCGCCGCCGGCCCCGCGAGCCGCCACCGCGCCGCGCATCGCCGGCGAAGGCAGGTCCTCGACCAGCGCCTCGAGCAGCCGGCCGGTGCCGAGGTTGCGCGTCGCCACGCCGCAGGTGACCGGAAAGATCCGCCCGTCGGTGACGCCGCGCTTGAGCACGCGCACGATCTCGTCGTGGTCTATCTCCTCGCCCTCCAGGTAGCGCTCCATCAGCTCGTCGGAGTTCTCCGCCACCTCGTCCATCAGCTTCTCCCGATGCTCCTCCGCCTGCTCGCGCAGCTCCGCGGGGATCTCGACCTCCTCGGCAGCACCTGGTCCCGTGCCCTTGTAGGCGAACGCCTTCAGGTCGATCAAATCGACGACGCCGCGGACCTCCTGCTCGGCGCCGATCGGGATCTCGGTGGCGACCACGTGGGGGCCGAAGGAGGCCTTCAGCGAGTCGAGGGCGCGAAAGAAGTCGGCCCGCTCGCGGTCGAGCATGTTGACGAAGACCAGCCTGGCCAGGCCCTCGGAATCGGCGCGGCGCCAGAGCCGCTCGGTATGGACCTCTACCCCCATCACCGCGTTGACGACGACCACAGCCGCGTCCGCGACCCGCAGCGCCGCGATCGCATCGGCAACGAAGCTCGGCTCTCCGGGCGTGTCGATCAGGTTGATCTCGCGCTCGCCGTGCTCGAAGCAGGCGACGGCGGCGTTGATCGACATCGCCCGCTCCTGCTCGTCGGGCTCGTGATCGGAGACGGTGGAGCCATCGGTCACGTTTCCCAGCCGGCCGACCGCCCCCGCCTCGAACAGCATCGCCTCGTGCAGGCTCGTCTTGCCGCAGCCCCGGTGCCCTATCAGGGCGACATTTCGGATCCGGTCTGCAGCCTTGTGAGGCATGTCAGTGAAGGTACACCCGGCGCAGTGCAATTCAAGCGGTCGGGTGGGGGGATGGCGGGTGCCCCTCCCCAAAACGCGCGGCAGGAGCCGCGCTTGAGTGTTTTGGGGAGGGGCACCCGCCATCC
>DASUZK010000042.1:0-2234 GCA_036376915.1 Solirubrobacterales bacterium | reverse complement strand
CCGTCGAACCGCTGGCGCAAGCGGGCGGAACGGGCGTGCGGTCGGCGGCCGAGGCCGGCACGGGCGCGGACGTGCTCGTGCTCATGGTCGTGAACGCCGCCCAGGCGGAGGCGATCCTGTTCGCCGACGGTGCGCTGGCGGCTCTACCGGAGAACGGCGTCGTCGTGCTGATGGCGACCTGCCCGCCCGGCGCAGTGGAACGGCTCGCTGCGCGCGTGACAGAAGCCGGCCGCCGCTTCGTCGACGCGCCAGTATCGGGCGGCGTCGTGGGCGCGCAAGCCGCGACGCTGACCATCATGGTCGCCGCGCCGCAAGCCACGCTGGACGCCGTGCGGCCCGTTCTCGACGCCTTGGGCGACAAGGTGTTCCAAGTCGGCGAGAAGCCTGGACAGGGCGCGATGGTGAAAACCGTCAACCAGCTTCTGTGCGGTGTCCACATTGCCGTTGTGGCGGAGGCTTTCGCATTGGCCGCAAAGGTCGGGGTCGACCTGAAGATCCTCAGCGGCTCGTCGGCGTCGAGCTGGATGCTGAAGGACCGCGGGCCGCGCATGCTGCAGGCGGATCCGCCGGTGACGAGCGCCGTCGACATCTTCGTCAAGGATCTCGGCATCGTGCTGGAGGCCGGACGCGACGTGAAAGCTGCGCTGCCGCTGGCGGCGCTCGCGCATCAGATGTTCCTCGCCGTGTCCGGGCAGGGCGGCGGCGCCGACGACGACAGCCAAGTCATCCGGGCCTACCAGGCCCTGAATGCCCCTTAGGGTCTGTCAGGAAATAAGTGCATGATCTTGAGCCGGTCAGGGTGAGGCTTGGCGGGGCGAGATGGTATAGTTCCACTCGCCATGGAACTCGTCGCGCTCGATGTTGAGCGCGGCAATTTCGGCATCGGACACAACCACCCCCTTCGGATAGCGATGCGGGTCGAGCTCGCACCGCACGCTCAGGCCGGTCTTGGTCGTGGTCGCCCCAATCAGGTCGACGATCACCCGATAGCTCACCAGAGGCGTTGCTCGCCAGTTCTGGCTGATGAACGAGAACAGCCGGTGCTCGATCGCGTTCCACTTGCTCGTTCCCGGGGGCAGGTGATGCACCGTGATGGCCAGCCCGGTCTCGTCGCACAGCTTCTGCAGTTCCCGCTTCCACAGCCGCACCCGCACCCCGTTCGAGCCGCCCCCGTCGGCCGTGATGGTCAGGCGCGGGGCCGCACGATAGCGCGACTGCCCGATCTCCTGCCACCAGCGCCGGATGGTCTGCACCGCAAAGGCCGCCGTGTCGTGGTCCTGACCGACCCCGACCCAGCCGGCGTTGGCCGCCAGATCGTAGACGCCATACGGCACCGCCCGCCCGAGTTCCTTGATCAGGAAGTCATGCACCCGCACCTCTTCGGGCGAGCCCTTTGGGCGCCACGCCCGGCCGGCGTTCTTGAAGTCGCCGACGAGTTCCTTCTTCTTGGTGTCGACCGAGATCACCGGCTCGCCGGCCGCCAGCGCCCGCGTGACGTGCGCGTTGATGAAGGCAAACTGCGTGTCGCGGTCTGGATGCCGGCCACCCTCGCGTGTCTTGGCGTTGGCCTGCAGGCTGAAGCCGAGATCGTGCAGCAGCGTGCCGACCAGGGTGCGGCTGACCCGATGGCCTTGGGCTTGCAGCTCGTCGGCGAGCCGGCGCAGGCTCTTGCAGGTCCAGCGCAGCGGCGCTTCCGGATCGCCGCGCGCGGTCGGCTCGACCAAGGCCTCGAGAGCCGGCCTCAGCTGCGGATCGGTCTCGACCGAGGGCTTGCGGCCCGCGCCCGGCCGACGCAGCCGGCCCGGCGGCAGCGGGCTCTGGTCGGCCAGGTCCTTGAGCCCGCGCCCGATGGTGCTCGGCGCCAAGCCGGTGACCTGAGCCACTGCCGCGATGCCGCCATAGCCGGCGGCCTTGGCTTCGGCGGAGGCCCACAAGCGGCGCCCCCGCTCGTCGAGAAAGGACTGCAACGCTTCGTAGCGCTGCCGGATGCCGTCGCGATCAATCATCCGGACAGGGGTAGGCCCGCATCGGGAGCCAGGGAATCGCTTCCCGGCCATGGCGGCGGCGATCAATCTCCTCGCCGCGCGAGCGGCTCGCGTTCAGTCGCGACGAAACCTCAGTCGATCCCTCAGCCCGAAGCTCGATCACTCCCACTCAATCACTCGATTCGATCGTTCGCGGACGGGCCCTTAGCGATCTCGGCCTCCTTTGCCATGCCGGACATGAATGACCAT
>DASUZK010000041.1:0-4782 GCA_036376915.1 Solirubrobacterales bacterium | reverse complement strand
ATGCCAGCAGCCGAAGATCCCCTGAAAGAGGCCGGTGCACCGCCAGCCCTTTGCGTAGACGCCATACGCGCAAATGTGATTTCTCTCGGGGCACGAGTAATGGACGGATTTAGGGTTGCCGTATTCCCGAGCGATCGCTCGAACGGCGCGGCACGATGGTGAGCCCTTCGTGATCGTGACCCGCCACTTGCTTGTGCTGTTGGCGCCCGAGCCCGACACTATTCCGCAGTGCCGAGACTGAGCTGCACTCGCCTCGCCAGCGATCATCAGCCACGTCGCCATCGCGCCGAGTGCTACTACTGATAGAAGCAGTGCGCGTTGCCCTCCTTCGCCCTTGGCGGTTACGTGCCAGCGCATCGGATGTCTCCTCCTGGTTGCAAACGCTTGAAGTTGCACGGATTAGTTTTGCTCTTCTGCGGAGAACTGGAACATGAAGTCGGCGGGAAAGCGCAGGGCCGACGCTCTTTGAACCCGAATCAAGCCGCTGATCGAGGCTTGGGCTCCTTGCCATCGTCCCGAATCCTGAAGCCAACCGGTCTCTTGGGGCGCTGCGGCGAGGCGATCAGCTGATGTAGAGCTTTGAAGATCTGTTCTAGCTGCTCGTCGTGCTGATCCAGTCGTCCGGCCATCTCTTGCTCAAGCCCCTCAAGCCGCTCTTGGAGGGTCGCGAAGGAGTTGGCGATGCGGCGCAGCTCGACAAACGCCCTCATGATCTCGATGTTGACGGCGATTGCCCTCTTGCTCCGAAGAACTGACGAGAGCATCGCCACCCCCTGCTCGGTAAAGACATAAGGGGCGTAGCGTCGTCCGCCTCGGCCGGTGTTTGAGGTCGCAATCTGCGACCTCAAAGCTGCCGCCTCTTCCTTGCCGAGTTGGAACATGAAATCTTCTGGGAAGCGCTCCAAGTTCCGCTTGACTTGCTCGACCAACCTCTTCGTCTCGACCCCATAAAGGTCGGCGAGATCTTCGTCAAGCATCACCCGCCGTTCCCGAACGACGAAGATTCGCTTCTCGATCGCAGGCACCGCAATCAACTCCAGCGACTTGGCACTGCGCTCTTTCTCGGCCATCTACGAAGGATGACAAATAGCTCGGAAGCTATTGTCTGCACTCACTGAGCGGAGGACGGGCCATCGAGCATGGGGTTCAGTCGTGATTCTCGGGGCCGAGACAGCCCGGAGGGTTCATCTCTGAACTCCGGCTACAGCCCCAGCTCGTACTCGAGCCACTCGCTGCGCTGGGCGTCGGTTGAGTCGTAGAGGCGCTGGGCCGCCTCGTTGCTCGGCGCGGTCATCCATTCGAGGCGCTGGGCGCCTCGTTCGCGGCCGATGGTGGCGCTGGCCTCGATCAGGGCTCGCCCGATGCCCTGACCGCGGTGGGCCGGGTCGACGTAGAGGTCGTTCATCAGCACGGTCTCGGCTGGGATCGTCGAGGTGAAGCTCCAGTAGAGGCAGGCGTAGCCGAGCAGCTCGCCGTCGCGCCAGGCGCCGAGCAGCATGCCGTCCTCGCTGGGGGCGAGGAAGCGGGAGAAGAAGGCGCGGTTGCGCTCGTCGTCGATCTCCTCGGCCTCGTAGAAGCGCTGGTAGGCGGCGATCAGGGGGAGGAGCGCGTCCATCTGCTCCTCCGCGATTGGCTCGATTCGGAGCTCGCTTGGCACCCGCTCACCGTATCGCGGCCACGCAAGCCTCCAGCCACGGGCAGGGACCTCGGCGCGGGCGCCGTAAACAGCCGGCACCGACAGGCCGGCTTGCATCCACCTCTAAGCTTTTGGACGCGAGCCGGAGGCAACCCACTGCCCCGCAAGGAGGGGATTCCGCTGGCACGGCCCACAGATTCGAACGAGCAGCTCCTCTGCAGCTTCTGCGGCAAGTCGCAGCGCCAGGTCAAGAAGCTGATCGCAGGGCCGGGTGTCTACATCTGCGACGAGTGCATCGACCTCTGCAACGAGATCATCGACGAGGAGCTGACCGCGCCGACGGGGACGGTCGAGCTCGAGAACCTGCCCAAGCCGCGCGAGATCCACGAGGATCTGCAGCAGTACGTCGACGGCCAGGAGGCCGCCAAGAAGGCCCTCTCGGACGCCGACTACAACCACTACAAGCGCGTCCAGATGAACCAGTCCGAGGACGTCGAGGTCGAGCTGCAGAAGTCGAACATCATGCTGCTGGGCCCGACCGGGTGCGGCAAGACGCTGCTCGCTCAGACCCTCGCCCGCATCCTCAACGTCCCCTTCGCGATCGCCGACGCGACCGCGCTGACCGAGGCCGGCTACGTCGGCGAGGACGTCGAGAACATCCTTCTGAAGCTGATCCAGGCCGCCGACTACGACGTTAAGAAGGCCGAAACCGGGATCATCTACATCGACGAGATCGACAAGATCGCGCGCAAGGCCGACAACCCGTCGATCACCCGCGACGTCTCCGGCGAAGGCGTTCAGCAGGCGCTGCTGAAGATCCTCGAGGGGACGACCGCCTCGGTGCCCCCGCAGGGGGGGCGCAAGCACCCCCACCAGGAGTTCCTCACGATCGACACGACGAACATCCTCTTCGTCTGCGGCGGCTCCTTCGCCGAGCTCGACAAGGTGATCGAGAAGCGGGTTGGCGACCGCGGGGTCGGCTTCGGCGCCGCGATCTCCTCGCGCGAGACCAAGGACACCGGCGAGTGGTTCGAGCAGGTGCTGCCCGAGGACCTGATGGAGTACGGCCTGATCCCCGAGTTCATCGGCCGCCTGCCGGTCGTCGCCGCGATCCACCAGCTCAGCCGCGACGACCTGATCACCATCCTCACCGAGCCGCGCCACGCCCTGACCAAGCAGTTCCAGCGTTTCTTCGAGTTCGACGACATCGAGCTGGTCTTCGCCGAGGACAGCCTCGAGGCGATCGCCGACAAAGCCTTGGAGCGCGAGACCGGCGCCCGCGGCCTGCGCTCGATCCTCGAGGAGACGCTGCTCGACGTGCAGTTCGAACTGCCCTCGCGCCGCGACGTGACCAAGTGCGTGGTGACTCGTGAGACGATCGAGCAGAGCCGGAGGCCGACCCTCGTCACCGAGGCGGCGCCGCAGGACATCGGGCCCGACGAGGATCGGCTGAGCGAAGAATCTGCGTAGGGAGTAGGGCCTCGGGTGTCCCTGCTCAAAACGCTCGGCAGGAGCCTCGCTTGAGTGTTTTGAGCAGGGACACCCGAGGCCTTTCGCGGCGCGGGTGCTGAGACACGCCTGGGGCCGGAGCTATCTAGACTCGCCTCGGTGGACGCCGAGCGGCTGAAAAAGCTTGAGGAGACGACGCGATACGACCCCTCGGAGGTCGAGAGTCGCGTTTTTGCCGAATGGCTCGAGGCGGGGTATTTCCACCCAGCCGCCGAGGGGACGCCGGAGGAGAACTTCTCGGTGGCGATTCCGCCGCCGAACGTGACTGGCGCGCTGCACATGGGGCACGCCCTCAACGGCTCGATGCAGGACGCGCTGGTGCGGATGAACCGGATGCGCGGTCGCAACGCGCTCTGGGTCCTCGGCACCGACCACGCCGGGATCGCCACCCAGTCGGTGGTGGAGAAGATGCTGCGCTCCGAAGGCAAGGACCGCCACGACCTCGGCCGCGAGGCGTTCGTCGAGCGGGTCTGGGAGTGGCGCGAGGAGTACGGCTCGCGGATCGTCGAGCAGTACAAGCGGCTCGGCGCCTCCTGCGACTACGAGCGCGAGCGCTTCACCCTCGACGAGGGCTACGTCAAGGCGGTCTACCGCGTCTTCAAGCAGCTCTTCGACAAGGGCTACATCTACCGCGACAACTACATGGTCAACTGGGACCCGGGCTCGCACTCGGCGATCTCCGACCTCGAGGTCGAGAACCGCGAGGTCGAGGACACGCTCTACTCGATCGACTATCCGGTCGAGGGCTCCGATCGGGTCCTCACCGTCGCCACCGTGCGCCCGGAGACGATGCTCGCCGACACCGCCGTCGCCGTGAGTCCCGGCGACGAGCGCTACGCCGATCTCGTTGGCAAGCACTGCGTGCTGCCCCTGGTCGGCCGCCGGCTGCCGATCGTCGCCGACGAGCACGTCGACCCCGAGTTCGGCACCGGGGCGCTGAAGATCACCCCCGGGCACGACCCCAACGACTTCGAGATCGGCCGCAAGCACGGGCTGGAGGAGATCGTCGCGATCGGCCCCGACGGCCGTCTCACCGAGGAGGCGGGGGAGGGATTCGCCGGCCTCACCGTGGCCGAGGCGCAGGAGGCCGTCGTCGCGGCGCTTCGCGAGGAGGGCGCTCTGCGCGCCGAAGAGCCCTACGTCCACTCCGTCCCCTTCTCGCACCGCTCGGGCGAGCGGATCGAGCCGCTGATCTCGCTGCAGTGGTTCTGCCGCATGGACGAGCTGGCGGCGCCCGCGATCGAGGCGGTCGAAAGGGACCGGGTGCGGATCGCGCCGGCGCAGTGGAAGCGCGTCTACCTCGACTGGATGCGCGAGATCCGCCCCTGGTGCATCTCGCGCCAGCTCTGGTGGGGACACCGCATACCTGTCTGGTACTGCGACCCCTGCGAGGAAACGATCGTCGCCGAGCAGGTGCCCGAGCGCTGCGGCGCCTGCGGCGGCGAGCTGCGCCAGGAGGAGGACGTGCTGGACACCTGGTTCAGCTCGGCGATCTGGCCCTTCGCCACGCTCGGCTGGCCCGACGACACCGCGGAGCTGCGGGCCTTCTACCCGACCAGCTTCCTGACGACCGCGCGCGAGATCCTCTTCCTCTGGGTGGCGCGGATGATCATGACCGGCATCGAGTTCGCCGGCGA
>DASUZK010000040.1:0-10847 GCA_036376915.1 Solirubrobacterales bacterium | reverse complement strand
AGAGCTCGACCCCACCGACCAGCTCCGGCGCGGTGCGCTGGAAGAAGCTCGTGACCCGTTCGAACTGCTTCGGCGAGTCGATGATCGCCTTCTCGAACTCGCTGAGGAAGACGTCGCGGAGGACCCGCACCGGCAGGTCGGCCTCCTGAAAGACAAGGGCCGGGCCCTTGGTTTCCTCGGTGCGCCGGTCCAGCACCTCGTTTAGTCGCTGCAGATAGGCGATCTCGCGCACAAAGTCGGGTTTTTTTCGCCCCGTGGGCGGCGGTGCGGACGATCAGCCCGCCCGGGCCTTTGTAGGTGCGGTCGACCATCTTGCGCAGGCGGTCGCGCTCTTTGTCGGCGAGCCGGCGGCTGACGCCGACGCCACTGCCCTGCGGTGCGTAGACCAGGTAGCGGCCGGCGATCGAGACGTTCATCGAAAGGCGTGCGCCCTTCGACTTCAGCGGGTCCTTGACCACCTGGACGATGATCTCCTGGCCCGGCTTGATCAGCTCGTTGATGCGCCTGCCGCTACCGCGGCCGCGCCTCGGGGCCTGCTCCCCACCGGGGAGCAGGATCTCGTCGACGTGAAGGAAGCCGTTGCGCTCGAGGCCGATGTCGACGAAGGCGGCCTCCATGCCGGGAAGGACGTTGTCG
Organism: Solirubrobacterales bacterium; assembly: GCA_036376915.1. Taxonomy (GTDB): domain Bacteria; phylum Actinomycetota; class Thermoleophilia; order Solirubrobacterales; family 70-9; genus VRUE01. The sequence goes on along the minus strand of DASUZK010000040.1, from coordinate 10,211 downwards.
ACCTTCCCCTTGTAGATGTTGCCGACGATGGAACGACGGCCGCGGCGCTCGATGTAGAGCTCGGCGACGTCGGGCTTGCTGCCTTTTTGCTTTGCCTCGAGGACGGCAACGCGCGTCTCGCCGCGCTCGGCGGAGACCAGAATCGTTTTCTTCATTTGGTTTGGCTCAGTTCAGAGTCGGTACGCAGCCGGGCGACTTTCCGTCACCAGGCGAACCTGCCCCTCTGGCTGAGACGCGCTTGGATGTGGATGCTCTCCAAGACCCCGATCGCGAGAAAAGTCGCGATCACGGAGGAGCCTCCGTAGCTCATCAACGGTAAGGGGATGCCCGTGATCGGCATGATGCCGAGGTTCATCCCCACGTTGACGAAGACCTGGAACAGCAGCGAGACGGCGATGCCGCCCGCGACGAGAGTTCCGTAGGAGTTCTTCGAGAGCGTCACGATCCGCAGCGCCCGCCAGAAAAGCAGGGCGTATAGGGATAGGACGAACGCGGCGCCGAGGAATCCATAGCGCTCACCGATCACCGCGAAGATGAAGTCGGTGTGCCGCTCAGGGACGAAGTCGAGCCGCGTCTGGGTGGCCCGATCGCCTCGGCCGGTCGTCTCGCCGGATCCGATTGCGGTCTTGGCCTGGTTCTGCTGGTAGCCGGCGTCGCTCGGGTCCTCGCTCGGGTGCAGAAACGAGGTGAGTCTCTCCGTCTGGTAATCCTTGAGCAGCGGCGTCCCAATGGCGGGTGCCACCGCCAGGACGAACGCCGCCATCGCGACGATGGCTGCGCCGATCACCGCGAAGTGCGTCCAGGGGACGCCCCCCACGTACATCACGGCGAGGGTGATTGCCCCGTACACCAGGGAGGTGCCGAGGTCCGGCTGCAGGAAGACGAGCGCAGCCGGTGCCAGGCCGAGGCAGAGATAGCGCACCGTGCGCTGCCTGTCTGACCCGTTCCTGGCGCCATCGATGACGAACCCGGCAAGCGCAAGCACGAGCAGGAGCTTGCCGAGCTCAGATGGCTGAAAGCTGAAGAAGGGAAGGTCGAAGGCGCGCCGTGAGCCGCGCGCCGCGAAGCCGAAGACGAAGACGAGGGAGATGCTCACGCAGAGGAAGGTGTAGATGCCGACCCGCAGCTCGCGGAAGCGCGAGTAGTCGATGCGGGCGAGGAGGTACATGCCAGCGATGCCGAGCACAGAGTAGACGGCCTGGCGGTCGACGAAGTAGTTGGGGCTGCCGGGGACGTCGTGCAGGGTCGACTGGCTCAGCGTGAAGACGCTGAACGCGGCGAGGGCGCCGGCGAAGAGGGCCAGGGGACCGTCCATGTAGGGCAGGCCGAGGCGCTCCGCGATGCCCGGACGGACCGCGAAGGGCTCCAGCTTTGCCTGGCGTGCACGAGTCGCGTACATCAGCCTGGACTGCCGCCGTTGGGCCCGGCGGGACCCGTCGTGTGCTTGTTGAAATAGGCCTCGAGAATGTCGAGAGCGGCCGGCGCGGCCGATTCGGCGCCGAACCCTCCTTCCTCGATCGTAACGGCAGTGACGATTTTGGGGTCGGGATAGGGAGCCAGGACCAGATACCAGGACTGGTCGGCCTGGCCGACGCGCTGGGCCGTGCCGGTCTTGCCCGCCACCGGCACGGGGAAGCCGCCGAAGACTTCGTAGGAGGTCCCGCCGGGCGCCTGTGCGGCGTCGTGCAGGCCGTCGAGGATGACGCTCCGGTACTCCGGGTCGATGGGGATGCGGCGGCGGGGCGGCGGGGCGAATTCCCTCAACACCCGCCCCTGGGCATCGGTCACTTCCTTGCCGACGTGGGGCGTGACGACGGTGCCGCCGTTGCCCAGGGCCGCATAGGCGATCGCCATCTGCAGCGGGCTCGCCTGCAGGTCTCCCTGCCCGGTGGCGAGCTGGATGTTGTCGCCGGCCGACCAGGGCCGGTCGGTCTTCCCTTCCTCGAAGAGCTGGTTGCGCCAGCGCCGGCTCGGCAGCAGGCCTTCGGTATCGCCGGGAAGGTCGATCCCGGGCGTCTGGCCGAAGCCGAGCATGTGCGCGGTGCGCTGCAGGTCGCCGGTATCCCACATCTCCAGGCCGAGCGTGTAGAAGTAGACGTCGGAGGAGACCTGGAGCGCCCGCGCCATGCTGACGCTGCCGTAGGCTTCCCCGCCCGCATTCTGGAACGGCTGGCCGCCGACGGTGATCGAGCCGCTGTCGTAGATCGGCTCGGAGGGGGTGATCACGTCGTTTTCGAGCGCCGCGAGGGCGGGCACGATCTTGAAGGTGGAGCCGGTCGGGTAGAGCCCAGAGATGGCGCGGTTGGCGAGCGGAGCCGCGGGGTTGCGGTAGGTGTCGTCGACCTGCTTCTGGGTCAGCGGCCGGGTGAAGAGCTCCGGTTCGAAGGTCGGGGACGAGCCCAAGCCGATGATCTCCCCCGTGTTCACGTCCATCGTCACGAAGGCCCCTTGGCCACGTTCAGCCAGAGCCGCCTCCCCCGCTGCCTGCACCTCGGCGTCGATCGAGAGCCTGAGGCTCTCCCCAGGCGCCGGGGGCTTCGAGACGAGGCGGCCGTTGGGCGTCGGCTGGCCGAGCGCGTCGACCTGGATCCTGGTCAGGCCGGGGTCTCCGCGCAGGATGCTGTCGTAGGTGTCCTCGACGCCGTCCTGGCCGACTTCGTCGCCCGGCTGCAGTCCCTTGTAGCGGGGGTCCTTCAGTTCCTCCGGGGAGATCTCCCCCACGTTGCCGAGGATGTGAGCGGCGAGCGTCGCGTTCGGGTAGTCGCGGACGAAGACCCGCTGGACCTCGACGCCGGGGAAGCGGTCCTGGTTCTCCTGCAGGTAGTAGACGAGGAAGCGGCCGACGTCGCGGCGCAGCGTCACCGGCGCCGCCGGCGCCAGTTTCAGCTCTTCGTGCATCGTCCGCCGCACCCGGCGCAGGGTGCTGTGGGTGAGGCCGGCCAGCCGCGAGAGCTCGGCGCGGCGCTCCGCCCGGTCCTCGGGAAGTTTCCGCGGGTTGACCTGCAGCGCGAGGCTGGTGCGGTTGCCGACCAGCAGCTCGCCGTTGCGGTCCAGGATCTCGCCGCGGGGCGCGCTGACCCGGTACTCGCGCGTGCGGTTGTTCTTCGCTTCGGCCAGGTACTGCTCGCCGTCCAGCACCTGCAGCCGCCAGAGGCGGAAGAAGAGGATGGCGAAGAGGACCACGGCGATGCCGCCGAAAAGCGCGATCCGCAGCGCCAGGCGGTTGCTCACCGCGGGACCTCGCTCGTCGGACCGGAGGTACATGCGCCTATGCCCCCAGCACGGTCGGCTGCCTGCGCCGCTGCACCCTGGGCTCCTCGACCAGGGCCGAGCGCAGCACCCGGCGCACCAGCAGGTAGATCGGCCAGCCGAGGAAGAACGCGTAGACGCTCTTCAGCAGCATGTCGCGCACGATCAGCAGGCTGATCGGGGCGTCGACGCCGAGCAGCAGCTGGATCGCGGCGAAGCCGAGCTCGGCGACCAGTGTCAGGCCCATGCAGAGAAGGGCCGGGACGAGCGAGCTGTGGATCCCGAAGCGTTCGCGAAAGAGGCCGGCGAGGTAGCCGGTCCCGAGCAGCACCAGCGAGGCGATGCCCAGCGCCTCGACCAGCAGGCTGTCGACGAAGAGGCCGATCGCGAACCCCGCGACGGCCCCGGTAAGGCTTCCGCCCAGCAGGGCGAGGCAGACGACCAGCGCCGGCAGCACGTCGGGGCTGACGTGGAAGAGCTCTACCCGGGAGAAGAAGGAGAGCTGCAGGAGCACGCCGAGGAACCCGATCGCGGCGATACGGGCGACGATCTTCGGGGTCATGATCATCCGCGCGAGCCTCCGGTCAGCACCTGGACGAGGTCGAGGTTCCGCAAGTCGGCAAAGGGTCGCACGTCGACCTGTTCGTTGGCCTCCTGTTCGACGATCGAGGCCTTCGTCACTTCGCCCAGCGGCAGGCCCGGCGGGAAGAGCGAGCAGAGGCCCTGGGCGCACCAGCCGGCGGTGACGACGGTCTGGCCCCCGTGCACCTCCGTGGTCGAGTCGATGAAGTCGAGGATCAGGTCTTCCGGGTTGCCGACTTCCGGCTTGATCACGCCCTGCACGCCGACGGGGACCACCTTGGCCGTGATCGCGCTGGCGTGGTCGGTGATCAGCATCACCTGCGAAGAACCCGGCCCGACCGAGGAGATGCGCCCGACCAGGCCGTCGCCGCTAATCACCGGGTCGTCGACCCGGACGCCGTCGCCGTCGCCGACGTCGATCGTCACGCTCGAGCGCCACTGCGTCGGCGAGCGAGCGATCACCCGGCCGGTCACCTCGTCATAGGCCGAGGCGGCGAGCACGGGGCTCCGATCCAGGTCGAGCAGCTTGCGCAGCTGTGCGTTCTCGTGCAGGGCCTCCTGGCCGGCGACGGCCTGCTCCCGCGCGATCACCAGCTCGGACTCGAGGCGGCTGTTTTCGCCCCGGGCGTCGAAGGTCTGGTCGAACCAGCCGACCAGGTCGCGGGCCGGCTTCAGGGCGCGGTCGGCCACCGACTGAACCGGGCTGAAGATGGAGCTGACGCCGCGCTGGAAGCCACGCGAGTCCTGCCCGTAGGTGGCGGAGAGCAGAACGAACGAGCCGACGATCAGCAGGGCGAGCACCGCCCTACGGCGGCGTACTTGCTTTCGGTACACAGTGAAGGCCTAAGTTGGGGAGTTGAGATGAAGGGGAGCTAAGCAAAGTGCCGCGTTCCCGAATTGCGCTTGCTGGCGCGATGGATGGCCTCGAACTCCTCCAGGGAGATGCCCGATCCCACCGCCACGCACGTAAGCGGTGACTCTGCCAGTTGACACGGCATCTGGCACTCGTCGCGGAGGCGCTGTTCGAGTCCTTGCAGGAGGGCGCCGCCGCCGGCGAGGGTTATGCCGCGGTCCATGATGTCACCGGCGAGCTCCGGCGGCGTTCTGTCGAGCGTGTCCTTGACCGCCTCGACGATGTGCCCGACCGTTTCGTCGAGCGCCGCGCGGATCTCCTCGGAGCCGAGCTCGATCGTCTTCGGCAGGCCGGAGACGAGATCGCGGCCGCGGATCTCGGCCCGGACTTCCTCGGGCAGCCGCGAGGCCGAGCCCGCCTCGAGCTTGACCTCCTCCGCCGTCTGAGTGCCGATCGCCAGCTTGTACTCGTGCTTGCAGTGGTTGACGATCGCCTCGTCGAGCTCGTCGCCGCCGATCCGGATCGACTGCGAGACGACGATCCCGCCGAGCGAGATCACAGCCACCTCGGTGGTGCCGCCGCCGACGTCGACGACCATCGACCCGGTCGGCTCCGCCACCGGTAGGCCCGCCCCGATCGCCGCCGCCATCGGCTCCTCGATCAGGTAGGCCTGGCGAGCGCCGGCCGAGAGACAGGCCTCCTCGACCGCCCGCTTCTCGACCCCGGTGACGCCCGAAGGAACGCAGACCACGACGCGGGGATGGGCGAAGCGGTTGGAGTGCACCTGCTTGATGAAGTGGCGCAGCATCTGCTCGGTCACGTCGAAGTCGGCGATGACACCGTCCTTGAGCGGCCGGATCGCGGTGATGTTGCCCGGGGTCCGTCCCAGCATCCGCTTGGCCTCGACGCCGACCGCGTGCACCTGGCCGGTGTGGGAGTCGATCGCCACGACCGAGGGCTCCGAGAGGACGATGCCGCGGCCGCGAACGTAGACGAGTGTGTTGGCGGTGCCCAGGTCGACGGCCATGTCGCGACCGCCGAGACCTCTGAGGTATCCGAGAACGCCCATGTGCGAAATGGAGACTTTCCGGATGGGATTGTCCCAAACCCGCAAAATCGGCACAAATCGGCTTACCGGTGGGTGACCGGGAACAGCTCGGGCGCGAGCTCGAAGAGCAGCCCGACGGGCAACCCGACCACGTTGGAGACGCTGCCCTCGACCCGCTCCACCAGCGTCGAGCCCAGGGTCTGGATCGCATAGCCGCCGGAGCGGCCTTCCCACTCCCCGAAGTGCACATAACGTTCTTTATCCGCGGTGCTCAGCTCCCTGAAGACGACGCTGGTCCGTTCGAGCCCACTCCGCTCCTCCCCCTCCACCAGCACCACCAGCCCGCTCATCACCGTGTGCGCCCGCCCAGACATCCGCTCCAGATAGCTCCGCGCCTCAACAGCATCGGCCGGCTTCCCAAGGGCCTTCCCATCCAGCACCACATCGGTGTCGCAAGCCAGCACCATCCCACCGCGCTCCACCGCCCGAGCCTTCCGCCGAGCGTTCTCGACCACCTCGACCTCAGGATCCCCGCCGGTCAGCTCGTCCACGCCTGACACGACGACCTCGAACTCCAACCCAAGCTTGCGAAGAATCTCGCTTCTCTGCGGCGACCCGGATGCGAGCGTCAGCTTCATGCGCGTCTGCCGGGGGGTGGCGTCGTAGGGGGAACCGCCCCCGAGGACGCTTTAGCGACCGCAGGGGGCGGTGGGTCCCCTGCGACGACAGGACCCGCCGGCCCTACAGCTCCGGGAACCAGATCCCAATCTCCCGCTCTGCAGACTCATCCGAATCCGACCCATGCACCATGTTGAAGGTCACCTCGAGCGCGAAGTCCCCGCGAATCGACCCAGGCGCGGCCTCGACCGGGTTGGTAGCCCCGATCAGCTGACGCGCGGCCGCAACCGCTTCGGTCCCCTCGAGCACCATCGCAACCAGCGGACCGCCGGTGATGAAGGAGACCAGCTCGCCGAAGAACGGCTTCTCGGTGTGCTCCGCGTAGTGCTCGTTGGCGGTCGCCTCGTCCGCCTGCATCGTCTTCAGCGCCGCGATTCGCAGCCCCTTGCGCTCGAAGCGGGCGATCACCTCGCCGGTCAGGGCGCGCTGGAAGGCGTCAGGCTTTACGAGGATCAGCGTCCGGCTCACGTGCGGGGCTCCTTTGGGTTCGTTTGGCAGCTTTGGGCTCCTCGGCGACCGGGCGTGGCGGCTCCTCGGAGGCAGGAGAAGCCTGCTCCCTGCGGGTTGGCTCGGCCTCGCCCGCCTCTTTCCCTTTCCTCCGAGACACCTGCTGGCGCTTCGCCCGCTGCGGACGCTCGCCGAGCCCCGTTTCGCAGTAGGGGCAGAGCACCCAGCGGGGGTCTACGGGCTTGCGGCAGCTTGGACACGGGTTCTTGAGGCGCTTCTGGCACTTCGGGCAGCGCAGGAAATTCCGTTCCACCGGGTATTCGCAGTCGGGGCAGGAGGCCTCGGTCAGCTGGCGCACGCGCAGCTCGGCGGCCCTGATCTCGAGCTCGCGTTCGTGGGCGTCCTCGAGGAACTCGGGCGGGCGCACGATCGCGTAGACGGCGGTGCCTATGTAGGGGAAGAAGGAGCCGATCGTGGCGCAGGCGACGAGGAAGGGGTCGGAGATGCGGCGCTTGGCGTCGAAGTAGGTGTAGACGATCAGCGCCAGCCAGACGACCACGATCGCCAGGACGAAGAAGGTCGCGACCAGGTTGAGGCCGTCGTTGTCGATGCCGAAGATCGCTAGTGCCATGGCTGGAAGCCCCGGGGGGAGGCCGGGCAGTCTACTTCGCCGCCGGGCTCACGAACCCTCGTATCCGACATTGACCCCACCCCAGTGTGGTCAATGTCGGATGGGCCGGTTCCATGGGCTAGAGGAAGACGTTGCCGAACAGGTAGCCGAGGCCGAAGAAGACGAGGATCACCGCAGCGACGACCGCGGCCACCAGGGCCATCATCGACAGCAGTTCCGTGCCCGCGCTCTTGCCCTTGGTCTCCACCGGCCAATCCTCGCATAGGCCCTCAGACGCCCAGCGCCGCGCGCGCGGGGGCCAGCACGTAGTGCGAGCCGGTGACGAGGAGCACGCCGCCGAGCTCACGAGCCAGGTCGCGCGCCCGGGACACCGCGGCCGCGAAGTCCTCGATCGCCTCGACCTCGACCCCGGCCCCCCTGGCGGCCCCGGCCAGCTCCTCCCCCCGCATCGACCGCCGACGGGACTGAAACGGCCGTATAGCGGCCGTTTCAGTCCCGTCGGCGGGGAGTTCGGTGCAGACGAGGTGGGTTACTGCGGGGGCGAGGGCGGCGATCATCGCCTCGGCGTCCTTTTCGGCGAGGACGGCGATGCAGGCGACGACCGGGCGGCCGGCGGCGACTTCGCCTAGCCCCTCGGCGAGCGCCGCCGCGCCGTCGGGGTTGTGGGCGACATCGAGCAGGACGAGTGGATCGTCGGCGACGCGCTCGAGGCGACCCGGCACGATCAGGGTTGCCGCGACCTCGGCGGCGAGCGAGGGGTCGAGGTCTCCCAGGAAGGCCTCGGCCGCGGCGCAGGCGAGGGCGAAGTTACGGCGCTGGAATCCGCCCGCCGCACGCAGCTCGACCCCCTGGCCGGGGTCGTCGGGGGCGACGATGAGCCTCGCGCCGCGCTCCCCGGCGGTCCGCTCGGCCAGGCCCGCCACCTCCGGGCCAAGCCGGCCCCGCACCAGGATCGTGTAATCGCGCAGCACGGCGAGCTTCTCGGCGGCGATCTCGAGCTCAGTGTCCCCCAACCAGGCGGTGTGGTCCAACCCGATCGAGGTCAGGACCGTGACTTTCGACGGGATCGTGTTGGTCGCGTCCAGCCTCCCTCCGAGGCCGGCCTCCACGACCGCGGCTTCGACCCTGGCGGCGGCGAAGGCGACGAAGGCGGCCGCTGTGGCGACCTCGAACTGGGTCACCTCCTCGCCCTCCTCCAGGCTGCGGTTGACCGTCTCGGCTGCCCGGGCGACACGCTCGACCGCCGCGGCGAACTCCGCCTCGCCGATCTCGGCCCCCCCGATCAGCACCCGCTCGGACCAGCGCGAGGCGTGGGGCGAGACGGAGGCGCCGCAGCGCACCCCGTGCGCCTCCAGCAGCGCCGCGATCATCCGCGTCACCGAGGACTTGCCGTTGGTGCCGACGACGTGGATCGAGGCGAAACGGTGCTGGGGCAGCCCGAGGGCGGTGCTGAGCCGGTGCATCCGCTCCAGGCCGAGCTTCCAGCCGACCGGCTCCAGCGAGTCGAGGTAGGCCTGCGGATCTATTCGCTGAGCTCCTCGAGCTCGGCCCGGTAGCGCTCCAGCTTGCCCCTCTCCTCCTCGACCAGCTCGGCCGGAGCCCTGGCGACGAACTTCTCGTTGGCGAGCTTGCCCTCGGCGCGGGCGACCTCCGAGCGCAGCTCCTCGCGGCGCTTCTCGAGGCGCGCCGCGATCGCGTCGGCGTCGATCTCGGGCGAGGCGAGCACCTTGACGGGGCCGACGGCGGCGATCGGATCACCGCCGTCGTCGGTGAACTCGACGCGGGCGAGGCGACCGACGAACTCCTGGGGTCGGGGGCCTTCGACGCGGGCGGAGAGCTGGGTCGCGGCGGGTGCCTCGACCATGTCGCGCCAGGCGCGCAGGCGGCGGGTCAGGTCGATGCCGCGATCGACCTCGGCTTCGGCCTCTCCGTCGAAGAGCGAATCGTCCGCCTCGGGGAACCGGTGCACCGCGAGGTGCCCCTTGCGCGAGGGGTGGTAGGACCAGACCTCCTCGGTGACGAACGGCATCAGCGGGTGCAGCAGGGCCAGCGTCCGCTCCAGCAGCCAGAGCAGGTTTGCCGACACCTCGGGCTCGCCCTCGTAGAGGCGGGGCTTGGCGATCTCCAGGTACCAGTCGCAGAGCTCAGACCAAAAGAAGGCGTAGGCCTCGGTGGCCGCGTGGGCGAAGTCGTAGGTGTCGAGCTTCTCGGTCACCGAGGCGATCGTCCGCTCCATCCGCGAGAGGATCCAGCGGTCCTCGACCCTCTCCGGCCGACGGGACGATTTCCCTCCATATAGGACTGTTTCAGTCCCATCGGCAGGGTTTTCGGCGGCGTTGAGGAGGATCAGGCGGCTGGCGTTCCAGAGCTTGTTGGCGAGGTCGCGGCCCTGCTGGACCTTGGCGTCGGAGTAGCGCACGTCCTGGGTCGAGGACATCGCCAGCAGGCCGAAGCGCAGCGCGTCGGCCCCGTGCACGTCGATCTCGTCCAGCGGGTCGATCCCGGTGCCGAGGCTCTTCGACATGCGGCGCCCGTCGCGCGCCTGGATCACCGAGTGCACGTAGACGTCGTCGAACGGCACGTCGCCGGCGAACTCGATGCCGGTCATGATCATCCGCGCCACCCAGAGGAAGAGGATCTCGCGCGCGGTCGTCAGGAAGCTGGTCGGGTAGAAGGCCCGCAGCTCCGCGGTGTCGTCGGGCCAGCCGAGCGTGGCGAAGGGC
>DASUZK010000039.1:0-5326 GCA_036376915.1 Solirubrobacterales bacterium | reverse complement strand
GGCCGAGGGCCGCTCTCGAGTGTTTTGGGAGGGGCGTCCCGACCCCTCCCGCAACGCGGCTGGCTACCAGGCGTCTACGAAGCGGCGTGGTGTGTGAGCGAGGTCATGCTGGGTGGCGGCGGCGAGGGTTTGGGCGATCAGATTGCGCGTCTCGGCCGGGTCGATCACGTCGTCGATCTCGAAGAGGGCGGCGGCGTTGAGCGCCTTCGCGTTCTCCTCGGCGGCGGCCGTCAGCTCGCGGACGCGGCGCTCGCGCTCCTCCGCGTCGGCGATCGCTTCCAGCTCCTTGCGCAGGGCGAGCTTGACCGCTCCCTCGAGGCCCATCGGCCCGAGGTGGGCCGATGGCCAGGCGACGGTGAGCAGCGGCTCGTGCATGCTGCCGCCGACCATCGCCTGGGCACCGAGGCCGTAGCCGCGACGCAGGATCACGGCAACCAGGGGAACGCGCAGGGCGGCGCCGGCGAGCAGCAGGCGCGAGGTGTGCCGCACCAGCCCGGTCGCCTCGGCCTCGGGGCCGACCATCATCCCCGGCGTGTCGACCAGCGAGACGACCGGCAGGCCGAAGGCATCGCAGAGCTGCAGGAAGCGTGCCGCCTTGTCGGCCGCGTCGCTGGTGATCGCCCCGGCGGTGTGCTGCGTGTCGTTGGCGATCACTCCGAGCGGCCGCCCCTCGATCCGGGCCAGCGCCGTGACCATCTCCGGGGCGAAACGCTCGCGCAGGAAGGTCGTCGAGTCCTCGTCGGCCAGCGTCTCGACGATCGGCTTCACCGCGTAGGCGCGGCGCTGGCGCTCGGGGACGGCGTCGCGCAGCGCGGCCTGGTCGGGTTCGGCCCCGGGTGGAGTCGCCCCCTGGAAGTAGGCGAGCAGGCGCTTGGTCGCCGCGGTGGCAGCGGCCTCGTCGGCGACGACGAGGTCGACGACGCCGTTGGCGGCCTGCATCTCGACCGGCCCCACCTCGTCGGGGTCGACCCTGCCCAGGCCGCCACCCTCGATCATCGCCGGCCCGCCCATCCCCAGCGAGGCGTTCTCGGTCGCGACGATCAGGTCCGAGCAGCCGGCGATCGTCGCGTTGCCGGCGAAGCAGCGGCCGGCGACGACGGCGATCCGCGGCACCAGGCCCGAGAGCTTCGCCCAGAGCGCGAAGGCGCGGGTGTCGAGAGCGGAGACGACCGGGTAGTCGGTGTCGCCGGGGCGCCCGCCGCCGCCCTCGGCGAAGAAGACGGTGGGCAGGCGCATGCGCTCGATCAGCTCGAAGAGGCGGTCCTTCTTGCGGTGGCCGAGCGCGCCCTGGGTGCCGGCGAGGACCGTGTAGTCGTAGGAGAGCACCGCGCAGGCAGCGCGCTCGCCGAAGAGGTCGCCGTTGACGCGCGCCGTCCCCGCCACCAGGCCGTCGGCCGGTGTGCGCGCGATCAGCTCCTCGACCTCGCGCCGCCCCCGCTGGGCGGCGATCGCGAACCGCCCGTACTCGACGAAGGAGCCGGGGTCGACCAGGCCGGCGACGTTCTCGCGCGCGGTGCGGCCGCCGGCGCCGTGGCGTCGCTCGACCGCGTCCGGACGCGCCGGATCCTCGGTCAGGGCCCGGCGCCTCAGCACCTCGGCGAGATCCTCGCGCTCCTCCGCGTCGCCGGTCTGGTCCCCGTCAGGCACGCGCGGGATGTTCCCAGACGGCAGCTCGCCGGGAGCCTTGATCGCCCTTGGCATTAGGTATAGCTTCTTACATCCAATCGGCCGTGCCGCCCGGCGCCGGCCGCACGCCGAAAAGGAGAGCAAGTTGAAGCAGCGTCGACTTTCGATTGCATTTGCGGCCGCCATGCTGGCCGTCGTCGCGGCGATTCCCACCCTGGCCAGCGGTGCGTCCGCGGGAAGCTCCGCCACCGCCAACACCGTCTTCATGAAAGACGGGAAAGGGGGGCTGCGCTTCGAGGCGCCGAAGACGATCGTCGCCGGTGAAGAGCTCACGGTCCTCAACCAGACCAACCCGCGTCAGGTCGGCCCGCACACCTTCTCGCTGGTGACCCAGGGCTCGCTGCCGAAAACGCCGAAAGCGCGGCAGCTCTGCTTCACGCCCAAACACATCTGCATGTCGATCGCCAAGTGGCACGGCGTCAAAGGCAACGGGCCGGTCAAAGTGAACCCGGTCGAGACCGGCGTCGCCGGCTGGGACACACTGGGCAGCGTGACCAAGACGGGCGATTCCTGGTTCACCGGCAACAAACCCAAAACCTCGATCACCCAGCCGGTCAGCGTCGACACCTCGGCTGGGCCGTCGAGGATGTACTTCCTCTGCGCGATCCATCCCTGGATGCAGGGGTCGATCAACGTGCTGCCCCCGCCCGCGAGCTAGAGCACCACGGCTGGACACTCCTCAGATTCGCCCCGCCTGGGGCGCCGAGCCTTCCTCGGCGCCCTGGGTGGCGGTGCCCTCGCCACGACTCTTCCAATGGGCTGGCGCCCCGGGGCGCTGCTGCCTGGCTCCAGCTCGCAGGCGCGGGCCGCCGCGCCCGCGCCGTTTCGCGCCCCACTGCCGATCCCTCGCGTGCTCGACGGTGCCAGGCTGACGATCCCGATCCGCGAGGCCGAGGTCCAGATCCTGCCCGGAGCGCGGACCAGGATGTGGACCTACGGCGGCACCTTCCCGGGCCCGACGATCAGGAGGCCCGCCGGCCACCGGACCGAGGTGACCTTCCGCCATGAGCTGCCGCGCTCGGCCGGGGAGCTGACCGTGCACCTGCACGGCGGCCACAACCGCTCCCGGTTCGACGGTCAGCCAGGGGGGCTGACGCCCTCGCACCCACGCTCCTTCTACTGTCGGATTCCCAGCGGGCTCTCGCCGCGCGGCTCGGGCAACGACCAGCTGATCGGGCCGGGGGGGAGGCGCACCTACGTCTACGACCTGGTTGAGGATGGACGGCCGGAGCGCGCCGCCTTCCAGTGGTACCACGACCATCGCCTAGACCACACCTCACGGAACATCTGGCGCGGGTTGGCCGGGATGTGGATCCTCGACGACCGGTTCGACGAGGGCCTGCCCCTGCCCAGCGGCGAGCGCGATCTGGCGTTGATGATCGCCGACCGCTCCTTCGATCGCCACAACCAGCTCACCGACCCCTTCACCGGGCTGCAGCCGCCCGCCGACGGCGTCAACGGCCATTACGTGCTCGTCAACGGCGCCTATATGCCCCACCACCGGGTGAAGGCGCAGCGTTACCGCCTGCGCATCCTCAACGCCTCCCAGTTCCGTCCCTACAACCTCCACCTCTCCAACGGCGCCCACTTCCTCCAGATCGGCACCGACAGCGGGTTGATGCCGCGGCCGGTGCGGCGGCGGGAGGCGATGATCGGCCCCGGCGAGCGGGTCGAGCTGGTGGTCGACTTCGCCGCCGCGAGAGGGGAGAGGGTCGAGCTGCGCAGCGGTCCCCGGCACGGCGCCAGACAGTCACCCGGCGCCCGGCCCTACGCCGGCGCCCTGATGCAGTTCCGGGTCGATTCTCGGCGCCTGCCAGACCGCACCCGGGTGCCGGGCGAGCTGCGGCCGCTGCCCGGCTGGGCCGAGCGGGCCCCGAGGACGCCCCAGCGCAGCTGGGAGATCTCGATCGGCGGCCTCTTCAAGACCACCTGGCTGCTGAACGGGCGCACCTTCAACCCGGCCCGCGCCGACGCCCGCCCAGCCCTCGGCACGACCGAGACCTGGGAGATCGTCAACCGCACCGGCGTCGCCCACCTGATGCACATGCACCTCACCGACTGGTACCTGCTCTCCCGCAACGGCAAGCCGCCCCCGCCCTGGGAAGACTGCCTCAAGGACACCTTCCTCATCTTCCCCAACGAACGCATCCTCGTCGCCGGCCGCTTCGTCGACCACACCGGCAAGTTCGTCATCCACTGCCACATGCTCGACCACGAGGACCACGGTCTGATGGGCCAGTTCGAGGTGGTCAAGTAGCAAACCCCGCCGACGGGCCGATACGTCAACTATGCGTTGACGTATCGGCCGTCGGCGGGTAAATAGGGCTCTTATCCGAGAACGTAAGCGTTCCCTAACGTTTCCAGTAACCCATCCAGGACTCCTTCGTCGGGGCAGAAGAATTTGCCGCCTAATTCGTTGGTGGGGGTTTCATTCGCCGTGAGGTGGCCTTCGCCGACGTCGAATTCCATGCCCGCGAGGTCATACACGCAGTCGAGGCCGAGGTTGGAACACGCGAGACGTAATCTGCCGCTTGTGGCTTTCAGCACCCCTTCGTCTAACCCCGTCTTTAAGAGGTTGTTTAAGGGTAGTTCTTGGGTGGTCACCGTGCAGTTGTTGTGTGCGGAGCCGGTGCCGCAGCCAGAGGATGACGAGGACGTACTATGAATTGCCTGAGGGTTGCCTAACCCTAAGACTGTGCCTTCAATTAAGATGCCTAAACATAAGACGTCGATTGTCGCTAACAGTTCGCCTACTGTGCCGGCTGCGAGAACCGCATGGATCCCCTCGAACTCGAATCCATTGGCGTCCGAGCACACTAAACCTGTATGTGCTCGACAAACTGAAGTGCTGGTGGCCGCCGCCGACGTCACGCCGACGATCGCCATTACGACCACCGCCGCGAGTGCGGCGAGGCCGAACATCTTGATGAGTCTCATTTGGATCTCCTTCTCAACTTGGTGTATTAGTTACATATAGACCTACCCAAGAACGTAAGCATCCCCTAACGTTTCAAGTAACGCGTCCAGGAGACCTTCGTCGGGGCAGAAGAATTTGCCACCTAATTCGTTGGTGGCGGTTTCATTCGCCGTGAGGTGGCCTTCGCCGACGTTGAATTCAATGCCTGCGAGGTCATACACGCAGTCCAGGCCGATGTTGGAGCACTGGAGCCGCGTACGGCCGTTCGTGGCTGTCAGGACACCTTCGTCTAACCCGGACTTTAAGAGGTTGGATAAAGGCTGTTCCTGAACGGTCACCGTGCAGTTGTTGTGCGCGGAGCCGGTGCCGCAACCCGAGAACGTCTGGGACGTGGCGTGAATCTGCTGCGGGTTGCCTAACCCTAATGCCGTGGCTTCGACTAAGAAGCCTAAGCATAAGACGTCGATGATGGCTAACAGTTCCCCAACCGTGCCGGCTGCGAGGACCTGGTGGAAAAGGTTATCTCCGCCGGTCCTCTCACAGATTAACCCGGTGTGTTCTTCGCAGAGCTCCGTGCTAATGGCCGACGCCGACGTCGAGCCGACGAATGCCATCGTGGCCACAGCCGCTACGGCCGCGAGGCCGAACATCTTGGTGAGTCTCATTTGGATTCTCCTTCTCCGGCAAGCTTTGCCGCCTGCCGGGCTTAGTGCGGACGACAGA
>DASUZK010000038.1:0-20897 GCA_036376915.1 Solirubrobacterales bacterium | reverse complement strand
GGTGCGATGTGCTGGTTCGAAGCCGGGACCACCAAGTCCTCGGGGCGCCCCGAGGTGGAGGCGGGGCTGGGGCTGCTCGGCGGCAGCCTCTGCGTCCACTACAACAATGAGCCCGAGCGCCGTGCCGCCTACCTGGATGCCGTGGCCGGCGGCATGCCCGGCGGTTACGGCCTCGACGACTACGCCGGCCTCCTCTGGGAGGGCGCCGCCCCTCCCTCCGCGATCACAGCCCGCCGCGGCGCCCGCGCCTACCGGGTCTGCTCCCGCGAAGGCGGCGTCTCCGAGTCTCCCCTCCCCGCCAAATTCCTAACGGCCCCGGCACCAGCTGCCCTAAGAGAGGACATCGCGGAGTTCAGGCGGATCAAATCGATGCGCCGCCGAGCCGGCTGGCTCGGCTAGGCAGGAGGGGTCACCCCCTCCTACCCCGCTGAACCTCCCGCCATAGGCGGTGCGGTCGGATCCGACCCCTCCTCGCCAAGGCTCTCCCGCGCGATGTAGTCCTCGGCCAGCAGCAGGTTGTCCTTCGAGCGCTCGACGACGTTGAGCAGGTCACTCATCAACGCGACCTCCTCGACCTGCTCCTTGACGAACCACTGCAGGAACTGCTCGGCGCGGTAGTCCTTGATCTCGCGCGCCAGCTCGAAGAGGGCGAAGATCTCGTCGCTGACCCGCTTCTCCTGTTCGAGCGCCATCCGCACGGGGGCGCTGCCGTCGGAGTAGGTCGTCTCCTGCGATTTGATGTCCGGGATGTGGACCTCCTCGCCGACGTCGAGCAGGTACTGGACCATCATCATCGCGTGCTCACGCTCCTCCAGCGCCTGGCGGTAGAAGAAAGCGGCGAGGCGGGGCAGCGTCTCGGCGTCGTAGTAGACCGCGGCGCCCACGTACTGCTGCGAGGCGGCGAACTCGTTGGCGATCTGCTCGTTGAGGGCGGCGGCGAAGCTTTTCTCGGGCACGGTTTCTCCTTGCTGGACGGGCTGGCTCCACGGAAGGTAGTCGAAAGCCCGGATTCGGTTGCCCGAACAGTCAAGGGGGCCAAACTCGATCGGTACCAAATAGATATCGTCGCCAATCGTGAGGGGAGGCGCAGGGGAGAGGGCCACCAGTGTGATTCGCACGGGCGAGTGCAGGGATCTCCGTCCACCGGGGAATTACGAGCTCGCCTGGCAGTACCTCCTGCCGGATACGCGGCTCACTCGCATGGTCGAGTCGATCGAGCTGTTCACCCTTTCCCGAGCCCAAAAGAGGATCGAGCTGGACCTCCACCTGCCGGCCAGGGGGACCGCGCCGCGGCTCTGGTACCTGCCGATCGCGTTCTTCGAGAAGGAGCGGGTCGCACCCGATCTCGAGGTGGTCGACGCCGCCGGGGACACCATCTCGGTCCCGACCAAGCGCGAGAGCATGGCGCTGACCGCCGAGGCGATCGCGGAGCTCGACAGAGCGGGCGCGATCGAGTGCGGTGGAGAGAAGATCGACGAGCTGATCTGGCAGGTGATCTCCTCCATCCCCCTGGAGGCGTACGTCGTGCGAGCGATCGCCGAAGGTCGCCTTCAGGCGGGGAACGACCTGCTCCTATCACTCCTCAGGCGCCTCGAGGACAGCTACCTGCTCTGGGTCCCCCTCGAAGGCGACCCCGCCTCGGCGCACCGGATCTCGATCTCGCGGCGCCAGCCGCAGCACCGGAACTCGCTCACGCACCATGTGATCAAGGAGGTGAGCGGCCAGTTGGAGACGGCGGTGGGCACCGCCCACTTCAGCTTCGAGACCCCGACGGGTTTTCGCTACCCGGCTCCGTTCGCGGTGACGGAGCGGATGATGCAGTGGTTCGGGCTCGTCCCGCTCGCTCACGAGCAGGAGGTCCCGGACGCCCGCCGCGCCGCCTCCTTCCACCTCCGCGTCTACGCCCCGGAGGGGTTCGTCGTGCGCGACGTCCAGCTCGACCTCGGCGACGGGGACGAGCGGATGGCCGACTCTCTGACCGGCCGGCCCTCGCCGGAGGACCATCCTGACGTGAGCCTCCAGGGCAAAGACTCGGAGGTGGCCCACCTGCATTGCGCCCGCAAAGAGAACCACCAGAGCCTCACGATGTACACGATCTTCGGCATCCGGGACGGCCTGATGACCCTCTGGGCCACGGCGGTCGTGTTCACCGCCGTCCTTCTCTGGGGGGTCCACCGCGCGGCGCCGTATCCGGTCGACGGTGGGCCGTCCGGGGTCCTGGAGCTCTCCGGAGCGATCCTTCTCCTCGGCCCGGCCCTGGCGTCCGCGTGGGCGATCCGGACGGACACCGGCGAGGTTCTCGAACGTTTCATGATCGGCGCCAGAGGCGTTCTCCTGCTCTCGGCGGCGCTCTCGGTGCTCGCCGCTCTGAACCTGGCCGGGATCCGTCCCGCTGGCTGGAGCTACAGCGAGACCATCGAGCTGTACGCGGCCCTGGGCTACGTCGCGGCGATCCCGATCTCCGTCGCCTGGATGGTCTCCCAGCGTGCCACTTGGTTCCTGTACAGGGACGTCCTGACGACACCGGCCCGGAACCTGGCGTGCATCGCCGGCATCGCGGCTCTCTGCGTGGTCTTCTCCTTCCACGACAATCCGGGAGATCGAGCGTTGGGGCTGGTGCTGCTGGCCGTCGGCCTCACATTTGCGATGATCGGGAGCAATCGCGCCGGCATGGACAGCGTCAGAGTGCGCCTTTACCCGTTCTTCGCCTTCTTCGGCCTCGTCGTGGCGCTGGCGATCGCCGGCTACTACCTCGACCTGTACGGGAGCCATTTCGACGCCGGTGGAGTGCACCTGGTGCTGCTGCTGTCGCAGCTGAGCCTGGCGATCGGCGCCGCAACCGCAGCCTGCATGCAGTTTTGGAATAAATAGGAGGAGATGGATGGAGTACCGAGAATTTAAGAAAAGCTTGTCGTCGTCCGATACCTTTAGGGTCTCACTGTGCGTTGAGAAGAGGCTTTTGGGGTAGATCATGGTCATGGCAATGAGCGAAAGTCCAGCGAGCGCGGCGGCTACCGGACGGCGGCGCAGGTCGAGGGCCTATTTCTTCTCTCCATGGCGGCAGTCGCGGAACCTGGACGCGGCCAAGATCCGCATCGAGCTGACGCCCGCTGGCAAAAGGCCGGAAGCCGTGCCCCCCGCCGTGCCGGCTACGGACTTGCCTGCGCCGGCAGACGACTAGAAGGGGTTAGCGAAACCCCGCGCACGCCTGGCGGCGGCGGCTCGCCAGCCGCCCACGCGGGTTTCGCTAACCCCTTCTAGGGGCCGGCAGGCCCCTCACTCCCAGCGGAACCCCGTTTTCGAGAGCCGCGGCTCCAGCGGGCTGACCGGCAACCCCGGCGGCGGCTCCGCTTCGTTGTAGCCGCGCGGGGCGGTGTCGTTGGGCGTGTCGGGGTGGAAGAGCGAGGCGAGCACCTGGATCTGTCCGCGGCCGACGCCGAGCTCCCACTGGCCGCCGCCGTAGGCGCCGATGCCGTGCTCGGCGCAGTAGTCGTAGGTCTCGCAGAGCTCGCGCAGGCCGCCGATCCGCGAGGGCTTGACGTTGACCATCTTCGGCGGCCAGGGCAGCGCCTCGATGTCGGCGATCGAGTGGATCGGCGCGTCCCAGGTGAGGCGGTCGCGGACGGGCTCGAGGATCGGCCGCGTCTCCTCGGTGACGTCGGGGTCCTCGATCCAAGCGTCGGGGAAGGCCTCGATCAGCTTTGCGTAGAGCTCGGGGTCGGTCTCGACGTCGACCACGGTGCCCTTGTAGAAGCCCTTCAGGTCGAGCGAGTCGACGGCGCCGGTCGCGACCAGCTCGGCGACCAGCTCGTCGGTCCAGTCGTTGACCGGGTCGAGCTTGAAGCGCAGCCCGGGGTAGCGGTCGAGCTTGGCCCCCAGCGTCTCGATCGTCGAGGGTTGGTCCTCGCCCGGCGAGAGCCGCATCGAGCAGACGAACTCGACCGGGCGCGGTTCCCGGCCAACGGCCTCGGCGAGGTCCTTGCCCGCTTGGCGCAGCGCCAGGTCCAGCGCCGCCGACTCGAACGCCCAGCGCCGGTACAGGCGCGAGACCTCCCGCTGCGGCTCGGCCGGGAAGGTGTCCAGCTCGCCCATCAGCCCACAGAACTCGCCGAGGGTCGAGAAGCCGGTGATGTCGAGGATCGGCCCAGCATCCTGGAGCGCAATGTGATCCACCGGGTCGTAAGTCACGTCCTCACCCAGCCCGTCCTCTCCGCCGCCCCACACGTGGATGACGGTGGAGAGGCGTTCGAAGCTGGGGAGATGCAGCTCCAAAGGCTGGAGCTCGTAGCCCTCGATCTCCAGCGGGAGGTCGGCGAGGGCGTCGAAGGTGGGCACGGGGGGAGTGTATGGGGCGTGCGGGTGGGGTCCCCAAAACGCGCGGCGGGAGCCGCGCTGGAGTGTTTTGGGGACCCCACCCGCACGCCCTGCGACACTCATTCCGTGAAGCACGACGCTCGGGGGTACTGGCTGGAGGAGGCCGGTGAGGTCGAGTCGGCGCCGGAGCTTGTGGGGGAGCGGAGTGCTGACGTGGTTGTGGTTGGGGGTGGGTACACCGGGATGTGGGCTGCCTGGCATCTGAAGCAGTTGGAGCCCGAAGCGAGGGTGGTGCTGCTGGAGGCCAGCAAGTGTGGGTTTGGGCCGAGCGGGCGGAACGGGGGGTTCTGCAACGTGATGTGGTTCTCGCTGCCGAACATGCGGCAGCGTTGGGGAGACGCGGGGGCGTTGGCGGTGGCTCGGACGGCCCAGGCTGCCGCGACCGGGATCGGGGAGTTCTGCGCTGAGGAGGAGGTCGACGCCTGGTACACGCCCGGCGGGTATCTGCAGGTTTCGACCGCGGAGGCGCACGACGCGAAATGGGCCGAGGCGCTGGCTGTCTGTCAGGAGCTGGGGGTGGGCGACGCGATCCAGCCGCTCTCGCCGGCGCAGGTCGCCGAGCGCTGTGCGTCCCCCGCTTTTCGCGACGGCGCTTTCTACCCGGATGCGGCGACCGTGCAGCCGGCGCGGCTGGCGCTGGGGCTGCGCGAGAGGCTGCGGGGGCGGGGGGTGGAGGTTTGCGAGGACTCGCCGGTGACCCGGCTGGCCGGCTTGCCGCACGGGGTCGAGGCGCACACGGTCGGCGGCGTCGTGCGGGCGCGCTCGGCTGTGCTCGCGGTCGGCGCCGCGGCGAAGGCGCCGCACGGACCGCTGCGCAACAGCCTCACCGTCGCCTCCTCCCACGTCGTCCTCACCGAGCCGGTGCCGGAGCTGCTCGGGGAGGTCGGCTGGACCGGCGGCGAGTGCATCACCGACAGCCGCGCCCTGATCGACTACTTCCGCACCACCCCCGACGGCAGGATCCTCTTCGGCTGGGGCGGCGGCCGCATCGCGATGGGTGCTCGGCTGCACGGCCGTAGTGAGCTCGACGCTCAGGTCGTCTCCGAAGCTGCCGCCCACCTCCGGGATTACTTCCCAGGTCTCGAGCGCCACAGCCTCACCCACGCCTGGGGTGGCCCCATAGACGCCTCGCCAACCCACCTCCCCATCGTCCTTCCCCTCCGCGGCGGCCGGGCCTTCGCTGCCGCTGGCTACACCGGCAACGGCGTCGGCCCCTCCCACATGGTCGGCCGCACCCTCGCCTCCCTGGCCCTCGACCGCCGCGACGAGTCCTCCCGCCTCGCCTTCGTAGATCCATCGCCGCCCCGAGTGCCGCCCGAGCCCTTCCACTGGCTCGGCGGGGAGGCGATTCGCGTGGGCATCATGCGCAAGGAGGAGGCGGAGCTGGCCGGAAAGACCCCCGACCCGATCAGCTCCCTGCTCTCCCGTGTACCGGAGCTGATCGGGTTTCACATCGGCCGCTAAGCGGGCTGCTGCAACTCCTGTTACGATCTAAAATTCTTTTTCAATTAGGCAAATCTGCATTTGGATGAGGTCTATGCCGCGTCCCAGTCCGCGCTCAGTCGTCTCGTTGCTCGCCCTCACCGCGCTCTTCATGGTGCTCGGCGCCACTCTCGCCGCCGGCAGTTGCGGAGAAGAACCAGCCCCGACGACTCTGTCGACCTCGCTCTCCGGCGAAGGAAAATCTGGCGAAGAAATCACCGTCAACGAGGGCGCCAAAGTCAAAGACCAGGCGACCCTCAGCGGCGAAAACGCAGGCATCGCCACCGGGACGATCAAGTACTTCGTCTACTCCGACAGCAAATGCGAAAAACTGGTCACCAAAGCCGGCGAAACCGGCTTCAGCGAAGGCAAAGTCCCCGCCTCGGAAGAAAAAACGCTGGAAGCGGGAGCCGTCTACTACTGGCAGGCCGAATACACCGGCGACTCGCTCAACGCCGCCTCGAAAAGCACCTGCGGCAAAGAGGTGCTGACGATCAAGGCCGCCACCTCGCTCGCCACCTCGCTCTCCGGCGAAGCGAAATCGGGCGAAGAAATCACCGTCGACGAGGGCGCCAAAGTCAAAGACACCGCCACCCTCAGCGGCACCAAATCGTCCACCGCGACCGGCAAAGCCAAATACAAGGTCTACTCCGACAGCAAATGCGAAAAACTGGTCACCGAAGCGGGCGAAGTGACCGTGAGCGAAGGCAAAGTCCCCGCCTCGGAAGAAAAAACGCTGGAAGCGGGTGCCGTCTACTACTGGCAGGCCGAATACGCCGGCGACTCGCTGCACCAGGCCTCGAAAAGCACCTGCGGCAAAGAGGTGCTGACGATAAAGGCGATTGTCTCGATCTCCACGCTGCTCACCGGGCTGGGCGCCGAAGGCGATGAACCGGTCGAAGGCGAAGAAATCAGCGTCCCCGCAGGCACTGTCGTCCTCGACACGGCGACGCTGAGCGGGACGAACGCCTCGAAAGCCACCGGCAGCCTCGAATACCTCGTCTACTCCGACGAAGAATGCGAAGAACTCGCCGCCGAAGCGGGAGAAGTCGAAGTCGAAGGCACGGTCGTCCCCCCATCCGAAGAACAGGTCCTGGAAGAAGGCACCCACTACTGGCAGGCCGTTTACTCCGGCGACTCACTGCACAAAGGATCGATCAGCACCTGTGGGGACGAGATCGCCCGCGCCATCGCCCCGACCTCCCTTGCGACGAAACTCACCGGCGGAGGCAAAGAAGGGGAGGAAATCGAAGTCGTGGAAGGCACCGCCGTCAGCGACACCGCCAAACTGACGGGCAAAAACGCCTCCGAAGCCACCGGCAACGTCGAATACTTCGTCTACTCGGACGTCTACTGCGAAGAGCTCGTCGCCGAAGCGGGCAAAGTGACGGTCAGCGGGGGGAGCGTACCCGCCTCCACGCCTCAGACCCTCGAACCGGGGATCTACTTCTGGGTGGCGGAGTACTCGGGCGACAGCTCCAACTACGAGTCGAGGAGCCCCTGCGGCGCGGAGATCCTCGTCGTGACGTCCCGCATCACCACCGAACTGACCGGGGGAGAAGGCTCCGGGGAGGCGATCGAGGTCCCCGAAGGGACCCTCATCAGCGACAGCGCGACGCTTCATGGCAGCAAAGCCGCTGAAGCGACGGGGACGGTGGAGTACTTCGTCTACTCCGACGAAGAATGCGAAGAACCCCCCATCGAAGCGGGAGAAGTCGAAGTCGAAGGGGCCACGGTCCCGCCGTCCGAAGAACTGGAACTCGAACAGGGGACCTACTACTGGGTGGCCGAATACTCGGGCGACGAAAAAAATCCGCCGGCGACGGGCGCCTGCGGAGCGGAGATAGCCGTCGTCGTCACCCCGACCACGCTGACCACCACGCTTTCGGGTGCTGAAGAAGAAGGGGCGGAAGTCGAAGTCGAAGAGGGCACCGCCGTCAGCGACAGCGCCGAACTGAGCGGTGCCAACGCCGCCACGGCGGAGGGAGCGATCAGCTACGTCGTCTACGAAGACAGCGAATGCACCGAAGTGGCGGCCCTCGCCGGCGGGGGCGAAGTCGACGAAGGAGAAGTCCCCGACTCAGACGAAGTCGACCTCCCCGCCGGAACCTACTACTGGCAGGCCAGCTACACCGGGGACGGTGTCAACGAGGCCTCGACGGATGCCTGCGGTGCGGAGACCGCGGTGGTGACGGCGGAGATAACGACCATGCTCACCAGCGGGGAAGAGTCGGGCACCGAGCTCGAAGTCGACGCAGGGGCGGGGGTCACCGACACCGCCACCCTACATGGCCCGAATGTCGAAGAAGCGACGGGCTATGTCGAATACTTCGTCTACGGGGACAATCAGTGCGAAGAACTGGTGACCAATGCCGGCATGGTAACGGTGGAAGGCGCCAGTGTGCCCCCCTCCTCCGAAGTGAAACTGAAAGATCCAGGTGTCTACTACTGGCAGGCCGTCTATTCCGGCGACGAAAAAAATCCGCCGGCGACGAGCGCCTGCGGGGTCGAGGTACTCCTCGTCGTCAACGAACTCAAATCCGTCTACGCAGCCCTCGGCGACTCGTACTCTGCCGGCCAAGGGCTCGTGGCCGACAAAGGCAGTTACTACAAAGCCACAAACGAAAAAGCGGATCCCAATGTTCACTCCGAGAACCGGTGCCACCGCAGTTCACTGGCCTGGCCGGCGCTGGTCGCCACACAGAAGTGGGGAGGGGGCGTGGTGGTCGAAGGCGTGGTCTTCGACGAGGCGCCCGCGCAGTTCATCTTCCGTGCTTGCACCGGCGCGGAAACGAAAAACCTCTGGGCTGGTGCTGCGGACGGTGGCCAATATGACGAGATGGTCATCTCGAAACTGGTCAACAAATGGATCAAACCGAAGCCCGCGCAGAATCTCTGGCTCCTAGACCCCGGCGGGGATCCCAAAGGGAAAGCGAACGAGGACATCAACACGGTCACGCTGACGATAGGAGGCAACGACGCTGGTTTTTCCGAGATCGCGAAAGCCTGCTACAAGTCAGCCGCCTTCAACAAAAAATATGACCCGGCTCCATGTCTGAAAAAAATCGCGGATTACGAAAAAACCTTTGGGGCCATCCAGGCAAAAGTCCTGACGGTCCTCGAAGACATCCAG
Organism: Solirubrobacterales bacterium; assembly: GCA_036376915.1. Classification (GTDB taxonomy): domain Bacteria; phylum Actinomycetota; class Thermoleophilia; order Solirubrobacterales; family 70-9; genus VRUE01. Next base: position 11,908 of record DASUZK010000038.1, on the reverse strand, counting down.
GCGAAAGCGCCGAACGCGCGCATCGCGGTTCCCCTGTACCCGTCGATGCTTTTCACGAACGGGAAAAATGACATTCCCGTGTCTGGCAACCTTCTCTTCATCGACGACACCACACCTGGAGCCAATAAACTGACCGCAGCCGCGTCAATAGAGAAATTCATCGTCGGTCTGAACGCACTGATCACGGCGGCGGTCAAAGAAGCAGAGAACAAAAAAATCAACGTGCAGGCCGTTGAGGGGACTTACCAGGCGTTCGACAAACACCGTTTCGGCGAGGGCGGCACGCTCTGGGCGAACGGCATCCTCGTCTCCCTCGACGAGGAAGTAAGAAATGAAAGCTTCCACCCGAACCAGTGCGGACACAAAGCCTTGGCGGCGGCAGTCTACAAAGACCTCGAACCCAACAACCCCCCGCCGGCCCGCTGTCCCTGACGGTGATGCCCGCGGTTGGTCACCACCTGCTCGTGACCACCTTCTCCCGCGTGTAGAAGCGGACGGCGTCAGTGCCGTTTGCATGGAGGTCTCCGTCCATGGAGTCCTTCCAGCCTGAGAAAGGGAACCAGGCGACCGGGGCCGGGACACCTACGTTGACGCCGAGCATTCCGGCCTCGGCTCCGTAGCGATACTGGCGCGCCGCGGCGCCCGAGCGGGTGAAGATCGCGCCGGCGTTGCCGTAGCGGGAGCCGTTGAGGAAATCCAGGGCTGCATCCAAGTCGGAAACCTCGACCAGGGTGAGCAGGGGACCGAAGAGCTCGTTTCGGGCCAGCTCGGACTCCGGGTCGCCGGCGACCGCGATGGTCGGGCCGAGAAGCGTTCCGGCGGGTCCGGCATCGCCGCGGCCGTCGAGGAGTAGGCCAGCTCCATCGTCCGCCGCGCGGTCGATGGCCTCGGCCACCTTGTCCCTGGCCGTCGCCGAGACCATCGGGCAGACGTCGGTTGCGGGATCGTCGCCGGGCCCGACGGTGAGCTTGGAAGCCGCCTCGACCAGCGCTTCGCGGACCTCGCCCCGCCGCGCTTCGCCGCCGACGACGACGCAGACCGAGCCGGCCAGGCAGCGCTGGCCGGCGGCGCCGAAGGCGGAGCCCATGATCGCCGGCATCGCCTGCCCGAGGTCGGCGTCGGGCATCACCACCAGCGAGTTCTTCGCCCCGCCCAGGGCCTGGACGCGCTTGCCGGTTCGCACCGCGCCTTCGGCGACGATCCGGGCCGTCTCGGCGCGGCCGACGAAGGAGATCGCGTCGATGCCCGGATCCTCGAGGATCGCCGCCACCGCGTCGCGGCCGCCGTGGACGAGGTTGACCACGCCGGGTGGGATCTCCTCGACCGCGGCCGCGACCTCGACGATCAGCTCCGCTGGGCGCGGGTCCTGCTCGGAGGGCTTGAGGATGAACGAGTTGCCGCAGGCGATCGCGTAGGGCAGGAACCAGAGCGGGATCATCGCCGGGAAGTTGAAGGGCGTGATCGCGGCGACGACGCCGACCGGCTGGCGCACCAGCTCGACGTCGACCCCGGCGGCGACGCCCTCCAGCGTCTCGCCCTTGAGCAGGTGGGGAATCGCCGCCGCCGACTCGACCGACTCGATCCCGCGGCCGACCTCGCCGTCGGCGTCCTCGAGCGCCTTGCCCATGTCGGCGCTGACCAGCGCCACCAACTCCTCCCTGCGCTTCAGCAGCCCGTCGCGCAGCGCCAGCACCGCTCGGGCCCGCCGCTGCGGCGGCACCTCCCGCCACTCCGGCTGCGCGGCCCGCGCTGCCTCCACCGCCTCGCGGACGTCGGCGGTGCCAGAGAGCGGCACTTGCACCACGGTCTCGCCCGTGACGGGGTCCACGTCATCGAGGGCCTCGACACCGTTGACCGCGATCCATCTGCCTCCGATGTAGTTGCGCAGCACCGAAACCTCCCGCCGACGGGCCGATACGTCAAGCATGTCTTGACGTGTCGGCCCGTCGGCGGTCATGTCGTTGCTCCCACGGGTGGCGTGGGGAGCTCCGGCCGCACGGCCGCCATCCGCTCTGCCCGGCGCTGCTGCCAGAGCACCAGCGAGACCGCGATCGCGATCGCCGCGAACAGCATCGTCGCCAGCACGTTCACCTGAACCGGGACGCCGCGCAGGCTCACCCCGTATACGTAGAGGGGGAAGGTCACGGTCGTGCCCGAGTTGAAGTTGGAGATGACGAAGTCGTCGATCGAGAGTGAGAAGGCGAGCAGCGCGGCGGCGAGGATGCCGGGGGCGAGCAGCGGCAGGGTGACCGTGCGAAAGGTGGCGAGCGGCGTCGCGCCGAGATCGGCCGCCGCCTCCTCGAGGTGCCGGTCGAAGCCGATCAGCCGCGAGCGCACGACGACCACGACGAAGCTGATCGAGAACATCACGTGGGCGATCAGCAGCGAGGTGAAGCCGAGCGCGAGCGAGTAGTAGATGAACATCGAGAGCAGCGAGGCGCCGATCACCACCTCCGGCGTCGCCATCGGGATCACGATCAGCAGGTTGGTGGCGCGCTTTCCGCGGAAGCGATGGCGGACCAGCGCGATCGCCATCAGCGTCCCGATCGCGGTCGAGATCGCGGTCGCGAGCGCCGCCAGTCGCAGGCTGGTGAGGAGCGCTTCGTTCAGCTCGGGCAGCGAGAAAGCGCTCGACCAGTACTCGGTGGTGAACCCGTGGTCGAGCCCGAAGGTGAGCTTGCCCTTGGGGGTAGCGCCGAAGGAGAAGACGGCGATTACGACGATCGGGATCAGCAAATAGGCGACGGCGAGGCCGGCGTAGATCGGCAGCGCGTTGCGCCGCAGCCAAGCCCAAGCTCGACCTGCCGCCGCCACCTCAGGCCATCTCCTCGTCCTCGTCGCCCATGAAGGCGCCGGTCCCGGCGAAGCGGATGTAAACGATGACGACGGCGAGGATCAGCCCCATCATCAGGAAGGAGAGCGCCGCCGCCTCCGGGTAGTCGCGCTGGTTCAGGTAGAGCGACTGGATCACGTTGCCGACCATCGCCTGCTGGGTGCCGCCGAGGATCTGGGCGTTGATGTAGTCGCCGAAGGCGGGGATGAAGGTGAGCAGGACCCCGGCGACGATCCCGGGCATCGTCAGCGGCAGGGTCACCTTGAGGAACGCCTGGCGCGAGGAGGAGTAGAGGTCCTTCGCGGCCTCGATCAGGCGCAGGTCGAGCCGCTCCAGGTTGGCGTAGAGCGGCAGCACCATGAAGGGGAGGAAGTTGTAGGTGAGGCCGGCGATCACGGCCCCCGAGGTGGCGAGAACGCGCCCGTCGGGAGGAACCAGGGCCAGCGTTTGCAGCACGCTGACCATCGGGCTGGAGTCGCTGAGGATCGTCTTCCAGGCGATCGTGCGGATCAGGTAGGTGGTGAAGAAGGGCGCGATCACGGCGAAGAGCAGCAGCAGCTTGAAGCGGCCGGCGCGGAAGGCGATCGCGTAGGCGAGCGGGTAGGCGATCAGCAGTGCCAGCACGGTTGCCGTGCCGGCGTAGAGGAAGGAGCGGCCGATCTGCTCGGTATGGCCGGAGAGGGAGTCGGGGAAGTTCGACCAGGCCCAGTCAAAGGTGTAGCCGGTGGTCAACGAGCCCGAGCGCAATGCCAGTTCGCCCATGAAGTACATGGGCACCACGAAGAAGACGACGAGCCAGAGCAGGCCCGGCCCCAGCAACCCATACGGGACCAATCTCTGCCTGAGGCTCATGCGATCATCCAGTCAGCACGTCCTGCCAGGCTTCGTTGACCCGTTCCAGTTCCGGCGGCGTGATCTGGCCCGTGCAGTCGCGGGTGAACTCTTCGGTCGGGAAGACGATCTCACTCTTCGCGAGCTCGGACCCTCGTTTCTCGAGGAGCTCCTTGACGCCCTGCACCGGCGAGATGTATTCGACGTATTCGGTGATGTCGACCGCTACGTTGGGCCGGTAGACGAAGTTCATCCAGGAGAGCGCCGCGGGGGTGTTGGGAGCGCCCACTGGGATCACCATGTTTTCCATCCACCGCGTGCAACCCTCGGCCGGCATCCGCCATTCGGCGTTCTCGTTTTCGATCAGCGAGGCGTCGCCCGACCAGCCGATCGCGGCGACGATGTTGCCCGCGGTGAGGTCCTCGGTGTACTCGTTGCCGGTGAAGCGGCGGATCTGCCCGGAGCTGGCAGCATCGCCGAGCTTGTCGATTGCGTCGAGCCACTGGTCGGCGCTCGCCTGCGCCGGGTCGACGCCTTCTCCGAGCATGACCAGCGCCGGCGTTTCGCGCAATTCATCCAGCATCGTCACCTTGCCCTTGTATTTCGGGTCGAAGAGGTCGTTGACCGAGCGGATATCGGGCGCCTTGGCGGTGTCGACCCAGATTCCCGTCATGCCGCCCTGCCACGGCACCGAGAACTTGCGTTCCGGGTCGAAGTCCGGGCTCTCGAGGTCCGGGGCCAGGTTCGCGAAGACCGTCGGCAGGTCGCCATGGTCGATCTCCTGCAGGTAGCCGAGGTCGTGCATCTGCTTCGCCATGTAGTCGGCGACGACGAAGACGCTGCGTCCGCCCGATTCGCCCTGTTCGAGTTGCGGCTGGAGCTTGCCGAAGAAGCCGTCGTTCGAGTTGATGTCTTCGATGTAGTCGACGTCGACACCCGTCTCTTTTTCGAACTCGGCAACCGTCCCTTTCGGGCCGGGGTCGATGTAGCCGGGCCAGTTGGAGATCGTCAGGCTGCCGCTCGCCGGCCCCCCTTTGGCCGTCGTCGCCTCTGTGTCGCTGCCGCCGCCCACGGTGTCGCCGCCGCAGGCGGCGAGGCCGAGAGCGGCGGCGATCGCCGCCACCGCGACGGCGAGCGCGGCCACGCCACGCTGATTCTTTCCTCGACCTTGCATCTCAGCCACCCTCTCTCGTCACTTCCAGTTCGGCGTCGTCTTGCTGGCGGCGCTCCTGCGTGTCCAAGCTCGTCTCATCTCCGTCGGAGCCGCGAACGACGTGCATGTGCTCGGGCTCCCAGGAGAGCTCCACCCGCACCCCGCCCCCCGGAAGCTCGTTGCGCTCGGCCTCACTGGCGTTCGGAACCAGCACGGTCATCCGCACCGCTTCGCCGAGGTCGACGACGATCTGCGTCGCGGTGCCGAGGTAGACCGAGCTCTCGACAACGCCCTCGACCCGTGGCAGGCCGTTGGATTGCGGCTCCCCCTTGGCCGCCGCGGCGATGTGCAGCTTCTCCGGCCGCACGACTGCGTGGCAGCGCGCGCCGGTGGCGAGGCCGGCGGTGTCCGATCGCACCGTAGGTCCCTGGTCGAGCCGCACCGCGCCTTCGCTCTCCACCGTTGCCGGCATCAGGTTCGAGACGCCGATGAAGCCGGCGACGAAGGTCGTCGCGGGGCGTTCGTAGACTTCCTCCGGGTCGGCCACCTGCTCGACCCGGCCCCGGTTCATCACCGCGATCCGATCGCTCATCGTCAGCGCCTCCTCTTGGTCGTGGGTGACGTAGACGAAGGTGATCCCCACCTCGCGCTGGATTCGCTTCAGCTCTATCTGCAGGCCCTTGCGCAGCTTCAGGTCGAGCGCGCCGAGCGGCTCGTCGAGCAGCAGCACCTTGGGCAGGTTGACCAGCGCCCGCGCCAGCGCCACCCGCTGCTGCATGCCGCCCGAGAGCTGCGCCGGTCGCCGCCTCGCCTCGCTTGCGAGGCCGACTCGCTCCAGCTCGGCCGCGACCCGCTCGCGTATGTCCTCCTTCGGCACGCGCTTGCGCTTCAACCCGAAGGCGACGTTGTCTTCGACGCTCAGGTGGGGGAAGAGGGCGTAGCTCTGGAAGACCGTGTTGGTCGGGCGCTTGTGGGGAGGAAGGCCCGCGACGTCGACACCCTCGATGCGGATCTCCCCGGCGTCGGGCTGCTCGAAGCCGGCGATCATCCGCAGCGTCGTCGTCTTGCCGCAGCCGCTTGGCCCGAGCAGGGTGAAGAACTCCCCGGAGCCAAGGTCGAGGTCGAGCTCGTCGACGGCGAGCAGATCGTCGAAGCGCTTGCTGACGCTGCGGAGCTCGACGCTTGGGATGCCGCTATTCATGCTCACCTCCATTGACACCATGCGAATTGGAGTTCTTTTCCAAAGGTACCTCTACCCGGTCGCCGGCCTCCTCACCTCGCCTCAGACATCGCCGGTTCGGGGCTCGGCGGCACCGCTTCCTCGAGCAGTCCCGGTGGCGCGACTTCGCGGCGGCGCAGGAAGAAGGGCTCGCGCCTGTGCCGGCGCCAGGCGAGGAGCAGCACCACGCCGATCGCCAGGAAGCCGATCCCGATCACCGCCGGCGGCGCCACCCCGAACCAGGAGGCGCCGGTGTAGGAGTTCGCCGGGTCGGAGTAGTCGATCAGCGCCTTGACGAAGAGGTAGCCGAGCAGCAGCGAGCCGATCGTCGGCGCCACCCCGACGAAGAGGAAGTTACGCACCGACTTGGTCAGCTCGCGCCGGTAGTAGACGGCGCAGGCGATCCCGGTGAAGGCGTAGTAGAAGGCGATCATCAGAGCCAGCGCGGAGAGCGAGTCGAAGAGGAAGTTTTCGCTGATCAGCTTCGAGGGCAGGTACCAGACGACGGCGAGGACGCCGATCGCGACGGTCGAGACGACGGGGGTGAAGTAGCGCTCGCTGACCTCGCCGAGCGCCGCCGGCATCGCCTCGGCCCGCGCCATCGAGAGCGAGGTCCGGGCGGCAGGGAGGATCGTGGTCTGGGTCGAGGCCAGGGCCGAGACGACGATCGCCAGCAGCACCAGGCTGCCGAGCGGGTCGCCGAGCGCCGCGTCGGCGTAGGTGGGCAGGATCGCCTCGTTGTCTTCGAATTGCTGCGCGCCCTCGATGCCGCGCCAGGCAACGAGGGCGGTGGCGACCCCGAGGTAGGTGACGAGCAGGATCACGGTCGAGAGCAGGGCTGCCAGCCCCGGCGCGGTCACAGAGTGCTCGGTCTCCTCGTTGAGGTTGACCGCGCTCTCCCAGCCCCAGTAGATGAAGACGCCGAGCAGCAGCGCCCCGGTCAGCGCCCCGCCGCTCTCGATCTCGAAGGGGTTGAACCAGGAGAGCGAGGGATCGACGGCGACCGACGGGCCCTCGCCGGCGAAGACCTTGTAGAGGACGACGACGACCACCAGCAGCAGCGGCCCGATCTGCAGCAACATCAGCCCCTTCTGCAGTCGCGCCGAGAGCTCCGTGCCGAGCACGCAGACCGTTGTCATCACCGCGATCAGCGCCAGCGCGAGCAGGGTCACCGCGGCGGTGCTTTCGACCAGCGAGTCGGCCCCGACCAGGTCGAAGAACGAGTAGGCGGCGACGTCGGCGAGCGAGCCGACGACGAGGATGCCGGTGACGCAGATCGCCCAACCGGTGATCCAACCCGACTGCGGCCCGATCGCTCGCGTCACCCAGGAGAAGCTGGTGCCGCAGTCCTGGTCGGCGCGGTTGAGGTAGTAGAAGGCCGCCGCGATGAAGAACATCGGCACGAAGGAGACGAGCAGCGCCGCGGGCGCTTGGAAGCCGACGACCACCACGACCGAGCCGATCACCGCCGCGAGCGAGTAGGCCGGTGCGGTGGAGGCCAGGGCAATCGTCAGGCCATCGCTGAACCCGATCGCGTCCCGCTTGAGTCCGTGCTCGCCTGTTTTCGCCAAGTTGGCCATATCGTAACTCCTGGCACTAGGACTGGCCCTATACAAATCGTATAAGAGTTATAGATCTCTTATACCGGTTGGAACCTTGTGTTTGCTCTATCCTGGGTCTAGCTTTGTCCATACCGTCGTATGCACGCCTAGGTGAGAGGAGCCGATAGATGGCCATAACGTCGGATCGTCGCCAGGAGGTTGGCGCCGACTTGCAGGAGCTCGCTCAGCGCCATCTCTGGATGCACTTCTCGCGGATGGGTTCCTACGGCGCCGGTCACGAGATCCCGATCATCACTCGGGGCGAGGGCTGCTACGTCTACGACGACCATGGCAAGCGCTATCTCGACGGCCTCTCGGGCCTCTTCTGCGTCAACGCCGGCCACGGCCGCACGGAGCTGGGGGAAGCGGCCGCCCGCCAAGCGGAAGAGCTCGACTTCTACACGCTGTGGAGCTATGCGCACCCGCGTGCGATCGAGCTTGCCGCCCGACTTGCCTCGCTCGCCCCCGGGGACCTCAACCGCGTCTTCTTCACCTCGGGCGGCTCGGAGTCGGTCGAGTCGGCGCTGAAGCTGGCCCGCAACTACCACCGCGAGCTCGGCAAAGGCCAGAAGCACAAGGTCATCGCACGCGAGATCGCCTACCACGGCACCACGCTCGGCGCGCTTTCCGCCACCGGCATCACCGAGCTGCGCTCGCAGTTCGAGCCGCTCTCGCCCGGCGGCTGCCACGTCCCCAACACCAACCTCTACCGCTGGCCGGAGGATCGCCACCCGCTCTGGGCGGCGACCGCGATCGAGGAGCGGATCCAGTTCGAGGGGCCGGAGACCGTCGCCGCGGTGATCCTCGAGCCGGTCCAGAACGCCGGCGGCTGCTTCGTCCCGCCCGACGGCTACTTCGAGCGGGTGCGCGAGATCTGCGACCGCTACGACGTGCTGATGATCTCCGACGAGGTGATCTGCGCCTGGGGCCGCCTCGGCCACTGGTTCGGCTGCGAACGCTTCGGCTACCAGCCCGACATCGTCACCCTCGCCAAGGCGCTCACCTCGGCTTACGCGCCGATGGGTGCGGTGATCGCCTCCGACGCCGTGGCGGCTCCGTTCATGGAGGGCGATGCCTCCTTTGCCCACGGGTTCACCTTCGCCGGGCACCCGCTTGCCTCGGCGGTGGCGATGGCCAACCTCGACATCTTCGAGCGCGAGGATCTCTGCGGCCACGTCCTCGCCAAGGAAGGCGAGTTCCGCCAGATGCTGGAGACGCTGCACGACATCCCGATCGTCGGCGACGTGCGCGGCGCCGGCTACTTCCACGCGATCGAGCTGGTCAAGGACCGCGAGACCAAGGAGAGCTTCAGCGACGAGGAGGCCGAGGATCTGCTTCGGGGCTTTCTCTCCGCCGAGCTCTATGAACGCGGCCTGATCTGCCGCGCCGACGATCGCGGCGACCCGGTGGTGCAGCTGGCACCGCCGCTGATCGCCGACAGCGAGCAGTTCGAAGAGATACACGACGTCCTGCATGCAGTCTTGGGGGAGGCCTGGAAGCGGGTCCGGGGATAGGCGCGCGCATGCTCACCGTCCAAAGCCTGCTCGACGAACTAGACCTCGAGCTCGTCGCCGGCGTCGACTCGGCCGAAGCGCCGGTGCGCTGGGTCCACATCTCCGAGCTCGAGGACCCGACGCCGTGGCTCTCCGGCGGCGAGCTGATGCTGAGCACCGGCATCCCGCTCGGCAGCGCGGCCAAGCAGCGCGCCTTCATCCGGTTGCTCGCCGACAGCAACCTGGCCGGCCTCGGCTTCGGAACCGGCTTCAGCCACGAGAAGATGCCGAAAGCCCTGGTCGAGGAGGCGCGCAAACGCGAATTCCCCCTCTTCGAGGTTCCCTACTCGGTCCCGTTCATCGCGATCACCGAGAAGGCCTTCGCCCGCCTCGTCAACGAGCAGTACGAGGTGCTGCAGCGCGGCATCGCGGTGCAGCGGCGGCTCGAGCGGCTGGTCCTCGAAGAGCGCGGGCTGGAGGAGATCGTGGCGACGATCTCCTCCGCGGTCGGCGGCACCGTGGCGATCCTCGGCGGCCGTGGCGAACGCCTCGCCGGCCGTGCCTTCCGTCGTCAGCTCTCGGCTGAGACCGTGAACGCGATCCGGGAAGAAGCGCTGGCGCACACCGCCGACGGCCACCCGTTCGTTCCCTCGCACTCCGCGGTGGCCGGCCGCGCTCTCGCCCACCCGGTGATCTCACCCGGCGGCGGCCCGCCGCAGGCGTGGGTGGTGATCGTCCGCGACTCGGGCGGCCTCGGCGACTTCGAGCGGTTGATCCTGCAGCAGGCGGTTGCCGTCGTCGCTTTGGAGCTGATGCGGCGCCGGGTCGCGAGCGAGACCGAGCGACGGCTCGCCGGCGACGTCCTCGCCGGGGCCCTGGGCGGGCGGCTCGATCCGACCGAGCTGCGCCGCCGCCTCGAGCCCTTCGGGATCGGGGACGAGGCCGCCGTGCTCGTCTTCGACCTCGCCGACCCGGCTGCGGCCGAGCCGGTGCTCGAGCGGGCGCTGGCCGCCGACGCCTGCCCCGCTGTGGTCGCGCCGCACGCTAGCGGCCGCCGCGAGCTGCTCTGTGCGGTCGTCGACGCAGCCGACCGCGACCCGGTCGACCTCGCCGCCGACGCCCGTCGAGCCCTGGTCAAGGAACAGGGCGCCGTTCGCGCCGCCGCCAGCCGCCCGGCATCGCCCGAGAGCCTGCGGCACTCCTTCCACGAGGCGCGTTGCGCCCTCGAGGCGACGGCGATCGGCAAAAACGGCAGCGCCCCGGAGGTGGCCTCCTGGCGCGACCTGGGAGCCTTCACCCTGCTGCTCTCGATCCAGGACGACGACGCGCTGAGGCTCTATTGCGACAGCGTGCTCGGGCCGATCGAGGAGGGGGACGAGGACTACGGCGGCGAGCTGCTGCGCTCGCTGGAGGCCTTCATCGAGCAGAACGGCCAGTGGGAGAAAGCGGCTCGCGAGGTCTACTGCCACCGTCACACGCTGCGCTACCGGATGCGCAAGGTCGAAGAGCTGACCGGGCGCGACCTCTCGCGCGCCCACGACCGGATCGAGTTCTGGCTGGCGCTCAGAGCACGGGAGCTGGTGACGTGAGGGTTGGGGTTCCAGCCGAGATCAAGCCGGACGAGTACCGGGTCGCGATCACGCCGGCCGGGGTGAGGGAGATGGCCGAGCACGGCCACGAGGTCCTGATCGAGGTCGGGGCGGGCGTGGGATCCGCCATCCCGGACACGGATTTCGAGGCGCAGGGAGCCCGCCTCGTCCCCGACGCAGCCACCCTCTTCGGCGAGGCCGAGATGGTCGTCAAGGTGAAGGAGCCGCAGCCGGCCGAGGTCGCGATGCTGCGCCCGGGCCAGCTCCTCTTCACCTACCTGCACCTCGCCCCCGACCCCGAGCTGACCCGCGGCCTCTGCCGATCCGGTGCCACCTGCGTCGCTTACGAGACGGTCGAGGACGCGCGCGGCCGGCTGCCGCTGCTGGCGCCGATGAGCGAGATCGCCGGCAAGATCGCCACCCAGGCCGGGGCCTTCATGCTCGAGAAGCCACTCGGGGGGAGGGGCATCCTGCTCGGCGGCGTGCCCGGTGTCGCCGCGGCCAACGTGATGGTGATCGGTGGCGGGGTGGTCGGCATGAACGCCGCCTTCATCGCGATCGGGATGGGGGCGGACGTCTTCGTCTTCGACAAGTCGATCGACCGGCTTCGTGAGCTGGAGGCCGATTTCGCCGGCAGCTGCTCGACCGTCTACTCGACCACGCTGGCGGTCGAGGAGATGCTGCCGCGCGCCGACCTGGTGATCGGCGCGGTCCTCGTCCACGGCGCCCGCGCTCCCTACGTCGTGCGGCGCGAGCAGCTGGCCCTGATGAAGCCCGGCGCCGTCCTGGTCGACGTCGCGATCGACCAGGGAGGGTGCTTCGAGACCTCGCACCCCACGACTCACCAGGAACCGACCTTCGAGGTCGACGGGATCACCCACTACTGCGTCGCCAACATGCCCGGCGCGGTGCCGATCACCTCGACCCATGCCCTCACCAACGCGACGCTGCCCTACGCGATCGCCCTTGCCGACGAGGGCGTCGCCGGGGCGATCCGACGCGACCCCGGACTGCGCCCAGGCGTCAACGTCGCCGCCGGGGAGGTCACTCACCCGGCGGTAGCCGAAGGCGTCGGCATGACCTGCGTCCCCGTCGAGGACGCCCTGGAACTGGAAATCCCCGCCGACGGGACTCAAAGCGGAGACATAGATCGCTTTGAGTCCCGTCGGCCCCAACATGCGGAGGGCTG
>DASUZK010000037.1:0-7822 GCA_036376915.1 Solirubrobacterales bacterium | reverse complement strand
CGCCAACTCCTTCGGCCGCACCCACCTGCCCGAGATCCGCCGCGCCTACGACTCGATCGCCAAGATCGTCGCCGAGGGCCAGGAGTCGGGCGAGTTCCGCCGCGACATCGACCCGACCTTCGCCTCGATGTCCTTCTACGGTGCGATCGAGCAGCTGCTCACTGGCTGGATCTTCGAGGTGATCCCCGCCTCGGACGCCGACTTCGACCAGGCAAAGAGCCTTGTCGTGGCGACGATCTGCGACGGTCTCGAGCCGCGATAGGTAAGGTCGGACGGGCATGGAGAACGAGATCGTCAAACGCCTCGCCTGGAGCGGCATGCTCGCCGGGGCAGGCGCGGTGGCCAGCATCGTCGCCACCCGCATAGCCGCCATCGCCTACCGCCGCCTCTTCGACGAGGACCCGCCGGAGTAGCGTGCCCGACGGCGCCGGAACACCTCCGTCCTCTGAGGAGCGCTCGGTCAGCGAGCTCGTCTTCGACGTCGCCGAGAAGAGCTCCACGCTGGTCCGCGAGGAGATCGAGCTCGCCAAGGCCGAGATCGCCGACAAAGTCGGCAAGATCCTCCGCGGCTCCGTCGTCGGCATAGCCGCCGGGGCCTTCGCCTTCCTGGCGCTGATCCTGATCATGGAGGGGGTCGCCTGGCTGCTCGCTGAAGAGGTCTTCGATGGCAACGCCTGGCCCGGCTTCTTCGTCGAGGCCGCGATCTTCCTCCTGATCGCCGCCGCTGCCGGCTTCTTCGCCTACCGCTCGGTCCAGGCCGGCGCGCCGCCCGTCCCCGAGCAGGCGATCGAGGAGGCCAAGCTGACCAAGGCGACGCTGGAATCAGGAGCGAAAGCAGGCGGCGAATGAGCGCCCATCCCGAGCCCGTTCGCCCGCCCACCGCCGGCATGCCCGGCCGCTCTGCTGCGGAGATCCGCCGCGACATCGACCTCCAGCGCCGCGACCTCGGCCGCTCGGTCGAGCAGCTCCGCGGCCGCGTCGCCGAGCTGACCGACTGGCGCCGCCAGGTGTATGAGCACCGCTCGCAGCTGATCGTCGGCGCGGCAGTGGCCGGCTTCGCCCTCGGCGGCCTGATGATGCTGCGCCGCCGCCGCTAGCCGCTCGCGTCCGTGGCCGACCTGACGGAGATCCAGCGGATGATCGAGGCAGCGCTGCCCGGCGCCGAGGTCGAGGTCGTCGACGAGACGGGCACCGCCGACCACCTGCGGGCGACCGTGACCGCGCCCCAGTTCGAGGGCCTCTCCAGGCTCGACCAGCACCGCCTGGTCAAGGCCGCGGTCAAGCCCCGCTTCGACGACGGGGCCATCCACGCCCTCTCGCTGAGGACCGGCCCGCCCAGATAGCTACTCTGTGTCCGTGGCCGACGCCGAGCTGAAGCAGAAGGTCGAAGAGCTGATCGCCGCCAACCCGGTGCTGCTCTTCATGAAGGGCACCCCGGACATGCCGCGCTGCGGCTTCTCGATGCGGGTCGTGCAGGTGCTCGACTCGATCGACGTCGAGTACGGCGCGATCGACGTGCTGCCGGCGCTGCAGCCGCTGCGCGAAGTCACCGCCGAGATCTCCGACTGGCAGACCTTCCCCCAGCTCTACGTCAACGGCGAGCTGATCGGCGGTGCCGACATCGTCGAGGAGATGCTCGAGTCCGGCGAGCTGGCCGAGGCGCTCGGGGTCGAGCAGCCCGCCGTCGCGTCCACGCCGGCCGCGCCGCCGGCGCAGTCGCCGCCCCTCCAGATCGAATAACGCATCCGAGATTCACCACACTCCGGTGTGGTCAACCTCCGAAGCGTGGCTCGAGCTAGACCGCTGCGGTCTCTGCCGCGTCCTCTTTCACCTGGAAAGAGGATCCGCAGCCACAGGCGGCGACGACGTTCGGGTTGTTGACCTGGAAGCCCGCGCCCTGCAGGCCTTCCACGTAGTCGACCTCGGAGCCGAAGACGAACTGCATGCTGACCTTGTCGACGATCACCGAGACGCCGTCGACCTCGAATACGTGGTCGTCGTCCTTGGCGCGATCGAAGGCGAGCGCGTACTGGAAGCCCGAGCAGCCGCCGCCGCGGACGGCGACCCGAAGCGCCTGTCCCTCGGCGCCCTCCTGGGAGCCGAGCAGCTCGCCGATCTTGCCGGCCGCCTTCTCGGTGAGGGAGATGGCCGCCTGCGGAGTCTCGGTCTGAGGGTCGGTCACTTCACAAAGTGTAGCGAGAGACCTGAGAGAATCGCCCATCTTGAGCCCCGACACCGACATCGCGGTCGTCTGCGACACGACGGCCTACCTGCCCACCGAGCTGGTCGCCTCTAACGGGATCCATGTCGTCAGCCTCTACGTGGCGGTCGACGGCACGCAGGAGCCGGAGTCCGAGATCTCCGACTACGCCGCCTTCTACGAGCGTCTGCGCGCCTCCGAGGAAGGCGCGACGACCTCGCAGCCCTCCGTCGGGGACTTCGTCTCGGTTTACGAGCCGCTGCTCGACGAAGGCCGCGAGATCGTCTCGATCCACATCTCCTCCGGCATCTCGGGAACCTTCGAGGCGGCCGGGCAGGCGCGCGAGCGCCTCGTCGCCGACGGCAGGGGGGGAGAGCGGATCCACCTCTTCGACTCGCGCTCGGCCTGCGGTGGGATGGGCTACTCGGTGCTTGCGGCCGCCGCCGCGGCCCGGGCCGGCGGCAACAGCGAGGCCGTCCTCGCCCGCGCCAGGCAGGCGCGCGAGGAGCTGAAGATGTGGTTCGCGATCGACACGCTCGAGTACCTGCGGCGCGGCGGCCGCATCGGCGGCGCCCGCGCCTGGATCGGCTCGGCGCTGAAGATCAAGCCGATCCTCACCCTGGAGGAGGAGATCACCCCGGTCGAGCGCGTCCGCACCCGCGCCCGCTCGATCGAGCGGCTGCGCGACTACGCCAGCCAACGCCACGAGTCCGGCCTCGATGCCTGGGTCATCCAGCACATCCAGGACCCCGAGACCGCCGGCGCGCTCGCCGACGACTGCCGCGAGATCTTCGGCTGCGAGCCCGTCTACATCTCGGAGATCGGCCCCGTCATCGGCGCCCACGTCGGCCCCGGCCTGATCGGCGTCGGCAGCGTCTCGAAAGACGTTCTGAGCTAGACCGGCTCCGAAACGTTTACGCCGCATCGAGCGCTACGGTGGAGCACGGTGGTGGGGGACTGCGGTAATCGCCACCGCCCCGGCGCTGCTATGCAGCGTCGGGGCTCTTGACGAGAAAGGCCCGCCGGAGCGGGCCCACTCGTAGGACGACAACAGTCCTCAACCTTGTGAAAAGTGTGCCACGACCAGCGAGTATCTGCAACCCGAACTGGGTCGACCTAGACCCGCTCGCCCAGGGTCTCGAGCATCTCCTCGACCCGGACGAACTTGACCCGGGGGCGGCCGTGGGGCTCGCCGCGGCCGACCTCGGCCCGGTCGATCGCCTGCCAGTCCTCGAAGCTGACGTAACGGACGCCGCGCTCGGCGAGGAGGGCCTCGACCGCGCTCGGGTCGGGCGCCTCGGGGCTGAGCAGGGCCTGCGACTCGATGTCGGCGAGCAAGTGCTGGACCGTCTCCAGCGCGTCTTTCTTGTTCGTCCCGATCACACCCGACGGCCCCCTCTTGATCCAGCCGGCCGTGTAGTGGCCGACCTTGTGGCCGGAGTCGTGGGAGTCGAGCACGCGCCCGCCCTCGTTGAGGATCAGGCCGCGCTTCTCGTCGAAGGGGACGCCCTCGATCGGCACGCCGGTGTAGCCGACCGAGCGCAGCACCAGGCCGCACTCGAGCTCTTCGCGCTCTCCCGTGTCGCGGGCGCGCAGCGTGCCGCCATCCTCGACCAGCTCGTTGCGGCCGATCACGATCCTCTCGACCTTGCCGTCGCCCTGGATCTCGACCGGCGAGGCGAGGAAGCGCAGGACGATTCGCTGGTGCTTGCCCTCCGGCTGACGCTGGGAGAACTCGCGCAGCGTCTCGACGTTGACCCGGGTCGTCTTGTCGGCCTCCTCGGACTCGAGGTAGGCGGCGCTCGCCGGGTCGAGCTCGACCTCGGCGGGGTCGACGACCACGTCGGCGTCCTCCATCTCACCCAGCTCCTTGATCTCCGGGTTGGTGAAGGCGGCCTGCACCGGCCCGCGGCGCCCGAGCACGACGATCTCGCGGATCTTCTTCGCGTCGAGCAGCTCGATCGCGTGGTCGGCGGTGTCGGTCTGGCGCAGCTCGTGGTCGGTCAGCGCCAGCATCCGGGCGACGTCCATCGCCACGTTGCCGTTGCCGATCACGACGGCGCGCTCGCAGGAGAGGTCGAACTCCTCGCTGGCGTAGTCGGGGTGGGCGTTGTACCAGCCGACGAAGGCGGTGGCGGCGTGGCTGCCGGGCAGGTCCTCGCCGGGGATGCCGAGCTGGCGGTCGGTCTCGCAGCCGACCGTGAAGACGATCGCGTGGTAGAGCCGCTCGAGGTCCTCGACCTCGACGTCGTGGCCGACCTTGACGTTGCCGAAGAAGCGGAAGCCCTCGCGCGCGGCGGTTTTCTCGTAGACCCTGATCACCGACTTGATCTTCGGGTGGTCCGGCGCGACGCCGCCGCGGACCAGGCCGAAGGGGGTGGGGAGGCGGTCGAAGAGGTCGACCTGGGCGTGCACGCCATCGCCCTTGAGGATGTGCTCGGCGGCGTAGAAGCCGGACGGGCCGGCGCCGACGATCGCGACGCGGACGGGGCTCTCAGCTGTTCCGATCTTGGTCATTGGGAGCGGGGAAGGATAGGGAACGGCGAGCGCCTACGCGCCGGTGGCGACGGCGCTGGGCACGCCGTCGAGCGCGTCGAGCGCCTTGCGCGGCGAGAGCGCCACGCAGGTGAAGATCGGCGTCTCGAGCTCGGTGTACTCGCTCGACTCGGTCGGGCGCAGCTCCTGCACCAGGTCGAGGAACATG
Source organism: Solirubrobacterales bacterium (assembly GCA_036376915.1). Classification (GTDB taxonomy): domain Bacteria; phylum Actinomycetota; class Thermoleophilia; order Solirubrobacterales; family 70-9; genus VRUE01. The sequence continues at coordinate 2,918 of DASUZK010000037.1, read as the reverse complement.
CCCGGGTCGTCGCCCTCGAAGGCGACGACGAACTCCTGGTCGTCGAGGCCGAACGAGTAGGAGGTGTTGATCGTGATCTCCGGGTAGCGGCGCCCGACCTCGATGTGGCTCTTCATGATCCGGCCGCGCTCCTCGGCGGGCAGCCCGTACCAGCGGCGCTGCTTGACCATCGGGTAGAGGAAGAGGTACTTGCGCTCGCTGACGCAGATCTCGGGGCGCGCCTGCTCCTCGGAGTACGGCGAGCGCTTGGTCATCGAGAGGAAGGAGTAGGGAGTCTCCGCCCACTTCGCCAGCCCGCTCTGGCCGAGCACGACGTGGAAGGTGTGCAGGTCATCGAGGCTGGGGCTCTGGCTGAGCAGGACCAGGTCGACGTCGCCGCGCGTGCCTATGGTTGAGTAGGCGCGCAATGAGCGATCGAGGGCGAAGTCCTCGCAGGCGGCGAGGAACTCCTGCTTGTCGGTGGCCCGCAGCTCGGCGTCCTGGCGGCGCCAGGCGGGGTCCATCTTGAGCATCGTGAACTTGGCGAAGGTGCGGTCGGCCATCGGGTTGACGATAGCGGCGATCTCGCTGGTCGTGGCGGCGTTTCCCCAGGCCGGGGCGGCGGCGCCGTCAACCCAGGTGACGATCGCGCTGGTGCCAAGTGGCACTTCTGTCGATGAGCTTGCGGGGGCTGGGATGTCGCCCGGACTTCTCAGCGCTGGCTTGGGCTCGGTGCCCGCGGCACAGACTTATCTCGACGTCAGCCAGGGGAATCGGGTGTTCGACTCGCTCTATGACTCGGAGCTTCCGGCGGATGTGGGGGGTGAGATTTGTGGGCCGGGGTATTCGGCGGCTGTGGTGGAGCGGGCGGAATCGGCTCCGGCTGAGATTGAGCCGGGGCTGCTGGCGGCGACGCTGCACAGGGCGGGGGAGGGGTGCTTGGTGCGGAGCGTGAAGGTGGGACGGCTGCCGTCGCTCGTCAGGGGTCTCCGCGGCGACGATCTGCTGATCGCGATCGAGCGGGCGCCGCCGGGGAACAACGAGGCGTTGGCGATTGGAGTCGCGGGAGAGGGGTTCTCGGGGGACCTGACCTCGGACAGCACGCGGACGGACGGGTATGTCCTGACTACGGATATCGCGCCGACGGTGTTGGAGCGGGTCGGTGTCGGCGTGCCTTCGGCGATGTCGGGGCAGGCGATTCGGGGCGAGGGGACGGTTGACGTGGCGGCGATCGAAGCGCTGGGGGAGCGGATGGCTCTGATCTCGGAGCGGCGGGGACCGGTGATCGGGGTCAGCCTGCTGGTCTGGCTGGTCGTCTTCGGCCTCACCGCCCTGGTCGGCCCCGGCCGCGTGGCGAGGGTGGCGGTCCGGCTGCTCGCGCTCAGCGTCGTCTACCTGCCCCTGCTGCTGCTCGCGGGGGCGGCGCTGGAGCCGAGCCGGGAGAGCGAACAGCTGCTGGCGATGTTCGGCGCTCCGCTGCTGGCGGCGCTGACGCTTTACGCCCTCCGCGGCTACCGGGCGCTCGCGCTCGCCTCTGCCCTCGTCGTGCTGGCCTATGCACTTGACCTGATCGCCGGCTCGCCGCTGACCGCGCTCTCGCTGCTCGGCCCCAACCCGGGGCTCGGCGTTCGCTTCTACGGGATCGGCAACGAGCTCGAGGCGCTGCTGGCCGTGCTCGTCGTCGCTGGCACCGGTGCCGCTCTCACGGGTTTCTGGCCGGCGCTCGACAACCGCCGCTGCGCGATTGCCTTCCTCGTCACCGGCCTGCTCGCCGCCCTCGTCTTCGCCGCCGGGAGCTTCGGGGCGGACGTGGGCGCGGCCATTGTGATGCCTATAGGGACCGCGGCCGCCGTATCCAAGGTCGCGACTCCGTGGCGACACGCGGCCCCTGGGCTCATTATTGCAGCTCTTTTTCTATTTATAGGATTTATTGCAGCAATCGACCTCCTCACAGGTGCGAACGCGCACCTGACCAGGTCGATCCTCGACGCCGGCGGCCTCGGGGAGGTGGCCGACGTCGCTCAGCGCCGTCTGCAGCTCTCGGCGCACAGCTTCACCCGCCCCATCCTCCTCGCCTTTCTGCCGCTGGTGCTCGGCTTCGCCGCCCTGGCGACCTGGAAGCGCGACATCCTGCGCACCTGGCTGGGCGATGCTCCCGCCCTCGAGGCCGGCCTGCTCGGCGCCCTCGCCGCCACCGTCGCCGGCACCCTCGCCAACGACTCCGGCGCCCTGGTGCTGGAGGTCGGCAGCGCCTACCTGCTCGTCTTCGCCGGTTTCGCCTGGGCCGAGGGGACCGCCAGATCCTCTACGCTTCGCGGTTCGTGAGAGTTGCACTCGTCTCGCCATATTCCTGGACCTACCAGGGCGGCGTGAACCGGCACGTGGAGGCGCTCGCGGAGGAGCTCCTCGGGCGCGGCCACCACGTTCGCGTCCTTGCCCCCTTCGATCCGCCCGGCCGGCTCAGCCGCGGCATGCACCGCGCCGCGCCGGAGCCGCGCGAGGCCCCCGACTACCTGATCCCGCTCGGGCGCACCGTCGGCATCCCTTCCAACGGCGCGATCTCCAACCTCGCGCCCTTCCCGTCGGGCGGCGTCCGCGCCCCGCGGCGGGAGCTGCGCCGTGGCGACTTCGACGTCGTCCACATCCACGAGCCGCTGGTGCCGCTGGTCGGCTGGAACGCCGCGCTCGGCACCAAGGCCCCCGCCGTCGGCACCTTCCATGCCTACTCGACCAAGGCCCTGCCCAACCACGTCGCCTCGGCGCTCGGCGCCAGGCGCGTCTTCAACCGGCTCTCGGCCCGGATCGCGGTCTCCGAGGCGGCCGCCTGGACCGGGCGCCGCTGGTTCGGCGGCCACTACGAGGTGATCCCGAACGGCGTCGACCTCTCCGTCGCGCCCGCCGGCTCGAAGCCGGTCGGGGAGGAGCTGCGCGTGCTCTTC
>DASUZK010000036.1:0-21119 GCA_036376915.1 Solirubrobacterales bacterium | reverse complement strand
CCCGCAGCGGCGGAAGAGGTGTTCGGCATCGGGCGACGGGTGCTCGTGCCCAAGCACCTTCAGGGTCGTCGCCGGGGCAAGGATCGCCGCGCTGCCGAGCGCCAGGTCGAAGGCGACCATGTTGCGGTTGGTGAGGCGCAGTGCCCGCTCGAGCGTCATCGCAGTGCCCATCCAACCAGATCCTTCCGATGCTCGGCGGAAGGGAAAGCGAGCGGTCCGGCGAATCTGAGGCCCGTGACCAAGACCGCAACCAAATCAGCCGCGCAGCTCAAGAGCCTCTCCGACTACATCCAGGAGCGCTTCGACGAGTTCTCCCGCTCCCAGAAAGACGTTGCCCGCTACATCGTCGACCACCTCGACGAGGCGGCCTTCCTCACCGCCGAGGAGCTGGCCCGCAGGGCGAGCACCTCTTCCTCGACCGTGGTGCGCTTCTCTCAGGCCCTGGGGTTCGAGGGGTATCCGGAGCTTCAGCAGGCGGCCATCGAGGAGTACCGGACGGCCGGGGCGGCGACGAGCGGGGCATCCAGCGCCGGCTCGCTCTTCTCCTTCGACCACTCCGAGCTGGAGGGGTCGCTGGGCGCCGACTACGCGAACCTCGAGGAAACCGCGCGCAAGCTGACCCGCGAGCAGGTCGACGGTGCGGTCGCGGCGCTGGCCGAAGCCCAGCGAGTCGTGATCGTCGGCGTCGACCAGATGGCCTTCTTCGCCAGCTATCTCCGACACACGCTCAGCCTGCTCGACATCAGGGCCGAAATCGTCGCCAGCACCGGTGGCGAGTCCCTGCAGCGGCTGGGGCGGATAGACGACGAGACGCTGGTCATCGTCCTCTCCTCCGGGCGGGCCCACCCTCTCCTGCTGCGCGCGATGAAGCTGGCTCTGCACCGCAACGCGCACACCCTGGCGATCTCCGACGCCTCGATGTCCGAGGTGGGGGAGGGTGCCGAGCTGACGCTCTACTACTCCTCCAACAGCCCCTCCTTCGCCCGTTCCAACACCGCCCTGATGGCGTTGGTCCAAGCCCTCGCGCACGGCCTCTACGCCCGCGACGAAGATACGCACAAAGACCGCATTCGGGCCTACAAGCTCAAGTAAGCGAGGGCGTCTCCACGCGCTGTTGGCGCGGCGGGTCCTGTCACGGATCTGGGGGACCAGCCCTGCGGTAGCTAAAGCTTCCTCGGGCTGGTCCCCCAGATCCGCGCCACCCCCCGCGAGGAACGGGGATTGGTAAACGCATCTCCCGCGGGTGGCGCTGTAGGGGGAACCGCCCCTGAGGACGCTTTAGCGACCGGAAGGGGCGGTGGGTCCCCTGCAGCGACAGGACCTGCGGGCCAGGGTCGCCAGCCCAGGCACGTAATATGCGGATTATGGCTGCGGAAAGAGCTACGTTTCGCTTGAAGACGGGCCTTGCCGAGATGCTCAAGGGCGGGGTGATCATGGACGTGGTCACGCCTGAGCAGGCTCGGATCGCTGAGGATGCTGGAGCTTGTGCCGTTATGGCGCTGGAGCGGGTTCCCGCCGATATTCGCAGGGACGGCGGGGTCGCGCGGATGTCGGATCCGGCGATGATCAAGGGGATCCAGGAGGCGGTGACGATCCCGGTCATGGCCAAGGCGCGCATCGGTCACTTTGCCGAGGCTCAGGTTCTGCAGGCGCTCGAGGTCGACTACATCGACGAGTCGGAGGTTCTGACACCGGCCGACGAGCGCCACCACATCGACAAGCTCGCCTTCGAGGTCCCGTTCGTCTGCGGCGCGACCAACCTCGGCGAGGCCCTGCGGCGGATCGGCGAGGGGGCGGCGATGATCCGCTCCAAGGGCGAGGCGGGGACAGGCAACGTGGTCGAGGCCGTGCGCCACATGCGCGAGATCGTCGCCGGGATCAAGTGGCTCGCCCAGCTCGGCCCGGAGGAGCTGGCCGGGGCCGCCAAGGAGCACCAGGCGCCGCTCGAAGTCGTCCAGGAGGTCGCCGCGAAGGGCAGCCTCCCGGTTCCCCTCTTCTGCGCCGGCGGCATCGCCACGCCGGCCGACGCGGCGCTGATGATGCAGCTTGGTGCCGAAGGCAACTTCGTCGGCTCGGGAATCTTCAAGAGCGGCGACCCTGAGCGTCGCGCCAGGGCAATCGTCGAGGCGACCACGCACTTCGATGACCCGGAGCGGGTTGCGGCCGCCTCGATCGGGCTTGGAGAGGCGATGCCCGGGCTCGAGATCGCCGAGCTGGCGGCTGCGGATGCCTTGCTGCAAGATCGCGGTGCGTAGACGCTTCTGGCCCGCGGGTCCTGTCATGGGGCAGGGGGGCCTGCGGGCGAGGTGTACGTCCTCGATCCCCCTGCCCCATGCCACCCGCGGGAGAAACGGGGTCGCGCGATGCAGATAGGGATCCTTGCGATTCAGGGTGGGTTCGAAGCGCATTTGGCGATGTTTCGGCGCCTGGGGGTCGAGGCGTCGGGGGTCAAGGTCCCCGCCGACCTGGAGGGGCTGGACGGGCTAGTGATTCCCGGCGGAGAGAGCACGGCCATCTCAAAGGGGATCGAGTCGGCCGGGCTGGCCGAGCCGATCCGCGCGCACCGCGAAGCAGGTAAGACGGTCTTCGGCACCTGCGCGGGGATGATCGTCTGCGACGACGCGCACCTGGCGCTCATCGACGCGACCGCCTCGCGCAACGCCTTTGGCCGCCAGCTGCAGAGCTTCGAGACGGACCTCGAGCTCACCGGGATCGGCGACGAGCCGCTGCGCGCGGTCTTCATCCGCGCCCCCTGGGTCGATCGCCGCGGACCCGGCGTCGAGGTGCTCGCCGAGTACGAGGGCCACCCGGTGGCGATCCGCGAAGGGGGCGTGCTCGCCTGTGCCTTCCATCCCGAGCTGACCGAGGATCCGCGCCTTCATGCATTGTTCATGGCGATGACGACGAGCGTTCTCGAGCGAGAGGAGACGGCACGGTGAGGGATTCGAGGGCGGAGAGCCTGGCGAAGATCCTGGTCGGATACTCGACCAAGGTGGCCGAGGGCGAGGTTGTCTCGATCGACGGCGAGGTCGGCGCCGAGCCGCTCTTGCGCGCCGTCTACGAGGAGGTGCTGAAGGCCGGGGCTCACCCGATCCTCAACGTCTCCCTCGACGGCCTGGCGGCCATCTACTACAAGCACGCCAGCGACGCCCAACTGGACTGGATCTCGCCGGTGACGGAGTGGACGGCGGAAAAGGCCGACGTGCGCATCGCCGTCGGTGCCAGCGCCAACACGCGCGAGCTCTCCGCCGTGCCACCGGACCGCCAGACCCGCCGCCAGACCGCCGTCGGCGACCTGCTGGCGAAGATGATGGACCGCAGCGCGGCGGGCGACTTTCGCTGGTGCTACACGCTCTACCCGACCAATGCCTACGCCTCGGAGGCCGAGATGAGCCTCGAGGACTACTCGGACTTCTACTTCGGCGCCTGCCTTGCCGACGACCCCGACCCACTGACCGCTTGGACGCGCGCCTCGAAGGAGTGCGAACGGCTGGCCGAGTGGATCGAGGGCCACGAGGAGGTGCGGGTCACCGCCCCGGGAACCGACATCAAGCTGGGTATCGCCGGGCGCAAGTTCATCCCCTGCGTAGGCGACCACAACATGCCCGACGGCGAGTTCTTCACCGGTCCGGTCGAGGACTCGGCCGAAGGCGAGGTCACCTTCCACCTACCGGCGGTGATCGGCGGTCGCGAGGTCTCGGGAGTGCGCCTGCGCTTCGAGTCCGGGAAGGTCGTCGACGCGAGCGCGGAGAGGGGCGAGGAGTTCCTGATCGAGCTGCTCGACACCGACGAGGGCGCCCGCCGCCTCGGCGAGCTCGGCATCGGCACCAATTACGCGATAGACCGCGGCACCCTCGAGGTTCTGCTCGACGAGAAGATCGGCGGCACCGTGCACATGGCGGTCGGCCGCAGCTATCCCGAGTCCGGTGGCGTCAACGAGTCCGCTGTTCACACCGACCTGGTCTGCGACCTCCGTCTCGGCGGCAAGCTCGAAGTGGACGGCGTCGTGATGCAGGAGAACGGGAAGTTCGTCGTTTGACCGAGGTTTCCGCGCGGCGGGTCCTGTCGCGGATTTGGTGCCACCAGCCCTGCGGTAGCTAAGGCTTCCTCGGGCTGGTCCCCCAAATCCACGCCACCCCCCGCGAGAAGCGTTGGTCCCTGGCGAGCTGTCCGAAAGTGCCTCACGAGCGCCGGAGGGCTGGAGCTATTGGTTGGGGATGGGGGATCCCGCGAGGAAGAAGAACCAGACGGTTAGGCAGAAGGCTGCTAGCAGCACGGAGCCCATCAGGACGGCCTCGACGACGGTGGTCGAGTTTGCCCTGGGGGAGGTGTCGCGCAAGCTCTTGAGCCAGGGGGCGCGCATCGGGGCTAGCCGGTTGGTGCCGGTGATCTGGATGTAGAGGCGGTTGAGACGGCCGATCAGCCAGGCGATCAGCAGCACGGAGACGATGATCCCGGCGGCGACGACGAAATAGGGGCCGGTGCTCGGGAACTGCGTCTGGGAGACCTTGGACCCGATGTAGATCCAGGTCAGCGGGATCGCGGTCCAGATCGAGAGGGCGGCGAGCAGCATCGCGACGAAGACGACGCTGGCGACCAGTCCCCTGGCCGGCCTGACGATGTGTGACTCGGTGACCATGCCCGATTCATAGAATGGCAGCTATGTCCGGTCACTCGAAGTGGTCTTCGATCAAGCACAAGAAGGGCGCCGCGGACGCCAAGCGCGGCAAGCTCTTCACCAAGCTGGCGCGGGCGATCACGGTTGCGGCCCGCGACGGCGGCAGCGATCCCGACGGCAACCCGGCGCTGGCGACCGCGGTCCAGAAGGCCCGCGAAGCCTCGATGCCGAAGGACAACATCCAGCGCGCGATCGACCGCGGCAGCGGCATCGGCACGGACGCCGCGGCGATCGAGCGGATCCTCTTCGAGGGCTACGGGCCCGGTGGCGCGGCGATCCTGGTCGAGGCGCTGACCGACAACCGCAACCGCGCCAGCGCCGACGTGCGTCATGCCTTCACCAAGCATCACGGCAGCCTCGGCGAGCCCGGTTCGGTTGCCTGGATCTTCGAGAAACGCGGCGTGGTCGCGGTCGACGCCGATCGCTACGGAGAAGAGGACCTGATCGTCGCGATCGACGCCGGCGCCGAGGACGTGCGCGAGGACGGCGACCGGCTGCGGGTCGTCTGCGAGCCGGGCGACCTCGGAGCCGTGCGCGAGGCCCTTGAGACGGCTGGAATCGAGATCGTCTCGGCGGATGTCGCGATGGAGCCGAAGAGCACGGTCACGGTCAAGGGCACCGATGCGGAATGGCTGCTGCGCCTGGTCGACACGCTCGAGGAGCACGACGACGTCAACGAGGTCCACGCCAACTTCGACGTGCCCGAGGAGATCATCGAAAAGCTGGCCGCGCAAGCAGCGTAGCCGGGGCTCCAAGAGCTCCTGGGTTTCTTTCTTGAGGCAGTTCTGGCGGGGATGGCATCCGCCATCCCTTCAACGAGGCACGAGCTTCGATGGTCCGAGGCGCCACTCGGCTCCCCGAAAGCTCCACATGCCGCGGGTGCCGTTACGGGCGCCCAAGCTTAAAAAGCTTGGGCGTCTGAGACCGGCTTCGCAGCCCGGGCGCCGGGGTGTGGCGACTTTTCCGTCCATTTCACGGATAAGTCGCCACACCCATCGTTTCTCCGGTGCTTGCGCGGCCGCAGGGCCACGTCCTGGTTGCACCGCGCTTACGCGCGGTGCTCAATTCGACTGGAAGACCGGCCAGGCTCCCCCCAGCCCATGCCGCCGGAAGGCATCCGGGGCTGCTTCCAGAATCACTCCCCATGCAAGTCGTGATGGGGATCGACCCCGGTGCAGCCAACCTTGGCTTCGGCGTGGTCAGGATCGAGGGCAGTCGCATGGTCGCGCTCGACGGCGGCGTCGTCGAGACCTCGCCCGAGCTGCCGATGGAGCTGCGCCTGGAGCGCATCCACGGCGCGCTCTCGGAGCTGATCGAGTGGCACGAGCCCAAGGCGATGGCGCTCGAGGATCTCTACTTCGGCAAGAACGTCCACTCGGCGATGGCCGTCGGCAGGGCCAGTGGGGCTGCGATGCTGGCGGCGGCCCAGCGCGGCGTGCGTTGCTTCACCTACACGCCGCAGGCGATCAAGAAGGCAGTGTGCGGGTCTGGCGCCGCCGGCAAGGAGCAGGTGCAGCGGATGGTCGGCACCCTGCTCGGCCTGCCCGAGCCGCCGACGCCCGACCACGCCGCCGACGCGCTCGCGGTGGCGATCTGCCACGGTGGCGGCACCGGCCACCAGGCGGCGGTTGAAACCGCCCGCGGCGTCGCGACGACGGTCGGAGCGAGGCCGGCGGCATGATCGCGGCCGTCCGCGGAGAGGTGATGGTGCGACGCCCGGACCACGTGGTCATCGACGCCGGCGGGGTCGGCTACCGGCTCGCCGTCTCGGCGGAGACCCTGAAGGCGGTTCCGGCAACCGGGCGCGAGGCCTTCCTCCACGCCGAGCTGATCTCCCGCGAGGACTCGCTCGCTCTCTTCGGCTTCGCCTCCGAGGAGGAGCGCGACCTGTTCGGCGAGCTGATCTCGGTCAGCGGCGTCGGGCCCAAGGTTGCCCTCGCCGCGCTCTCGGGCGGGCCCGCGCGCGAGCTCCTGCGAGCGATCGCGGCCGGCGACGCCAAGCGCTTCCAGGCCGTGCCGGGCATCGGCAAGCGGACCTCCGAGAGGATCATCGTCGAGTTGAGAGAGAAGATCGCCGGGGCGCTGGAGGAAGAGGTGGCGCTGGTCGGCGGCGACGGCGAGGACGCCCGTGCCCTTGCCCGAGACGGCCTGGTCAACCTCGGCTACGCGCCGCTGGAGGCCGAGCGGCTGCTCGACGGGATCGACAGCGGCGATGCCGAGGAGCTGATCGCGACCGCCCTGCGCAAGGCCGGGGCCTCGCGGAGCAAGGCATGAGCGAGAAGCGGATCCGAACCCCCGGTGTCGATGGGCCCTTCCCGCCCGGCGAGGAGATCGCCCCCGAGGACGTGCGGGTCCACGATGCCCGCGCCGACGCGCCCGACGAGGATCTCGATCGTTCGCTGCGCCCGCGCAGGCTCGCCGACTTCGTCAACCAGGCCCAGGTCACCGACCAGCTCGAGATCTTCATCGAGGCCGCACGTGGCCGCGACGAGCCGCTCGACCACGTTCTGCTGGCTGGCCCGCCGGGCCTCGGCAAGACCTCGCTGGCCCACATCGTCGCCGAGGAGATGGGAGTGGCGATGGTGCAGACGGCGGGCCCGGCGCTGGAGCGCAAGGCCGACGTCGCATCCTTCCTCACGGCTCTGGAGCCCGGCAGCGTCTTCTTCGTCGACGAGATCCACCGGCTCGGCCGGGCGGTCGAGGAGACGCTCTACCCGGCGATGGAGGACGGAGAGCTGCCGGTCGTGCTCGGACAGGGCGCGGGCGCTCGCACGGTCACCCTGCCGCTGCCCCCCTTCACGCTGATCGGGGCCACCACCCGAGCCGGGCTGCTTACCACCCCGCTGCGGGATCGCTTCGGCCTCTCCCACCGGCTCGAGCACTACAGCCCCGAGCACCTCGGTGAGATCGTCGTCCGCTCGGCTGGCATCCTCGGCGTCGCGATCGACCAGGAGGGAGCGCGGACGATCGCCGAACGCTCTCGTGGCACTCCGCGAGTCGCCAACAGGCTGTTGAAGCGGGTGCGGGACTTCGCCCAGGTCAAGGACCGCGGGGCGATCGATGCCGAGGTAGCGGCCTCGGCCCTGGAGATGCTCGAGGTCGACGCCGGCGGCCTCGATCGCAGCGACCGCGCCCTGCTCGACACGGTCGCCAGCAAGTTCGGCGGTGGCCCCGTTGGCCTCTCCACGCTCGCGGTCGCGATCGGCGAGGAGGCCGACACGATCGAGGACGTGCTGGAGCCATACCTGCTCCAGCAGGGCCTGCTGAAGCGGACCCCTAGGGGTCGCGTGATCACCCCGAGGGCCTACGAGCACCTGGGCCTGCGGGTTCCCGATGCCGCAAGAAGCCTCTTCTAAAAGTCACTCTCAGTAACCTGGCGGGGGATGCCGTTCTTCATCTGCCCCAACTGCGGCCACAGGGAGGCCAGCGCGGAGCGAACCGCGGGCTTCAGCACCCGTCCGAAGGGCTGCTCGAAATGCGGTTTCGGTTTCGTCTTCGAGCTGCTCGACGACTACTATCCGGCACCGAACGCGGCCTTCTTCGTCTGCGACCAGCAGGCCAGGGTGATCGACGCCGGCCGGGGCAGCTTCGAGCTGACCGGCCTCACCGACGAGGACGTGATCGGCCGGCCGGTGCAGGAGGTGCTGGGGCTCGAATGGCGCGAGCCAGACGTGCGCCGCGAGCCGCAGGCGGCCAACGGCGGAGCCTCGGGCGACCCGATCGAAACGTCGCTCGAGTGGGGTGTGCGCTCGCTCGGGAAGCGGGTCTCGGTCAACGCCGAGGGCGATCTGCCCGCGGAGGCAGTGGCCGACGTGTTTCCCGCCTATGACGACGACGGAGGGCTTCTCATCGTCCTCACGCCGGAGGGTTAGGACGATGCGGATGAGGTGGGGCAGATGAGAAGGATGGGACGCTGGAACCGCTTCGTCCTCATCTTCGTGGCTGGTCTGATCGCTGCTTCGGTGCTGGTGATCAACTCGACCTCGACCAAGCTCGGGCTCGACCTGAAAGGCGGGGTCGAACTGATCTACCAGGGCACGCCCACCAACCAGGTCGAGTCGGTCAGCGGCGAGGACATCGAACGCTCGATCGAGATCATCCGCGAGCGGATCGACAAGTTCGGCGTCGCCGAGCCCGAGGTTTCGCGCATCGGCGAGGACGGGATCGCGGTCAGCCTTCCCGACGTCAGCAACGCGCAGCGGGCGATCGACCAGGTGGGGACGACCGCCCAGCTCTTCTTCTACGACTGGGAACCGAACCTGATCGGGCAGGAGTTCGCGATTGCCGGCCGCCCCGGTGCCGAACCGCCCGAAGGCGCGCTGCAGAAGGCGACCGAAGAATGGGAAGCCGCGAATCGCAACATCGCGAAATTCGAAAACCAGCAGCTGCTCTACTCCGGCGCCTTCCCCGCCGCCTACAACGCGGTCAAGTTGGCCTCCGAACAGGAGCCGGTCGAGGACTGCACGACCTGTTCGACCAGTCGGTCGCGCTTCTACCTCTTCACCGAGTCCAAACAGCACGAGCTGATCGCCGGGCCGGAGTTCGCCAAGAAGGATCTCTTCCTGAAGCCGACGGGAGAGAAACGTCCCGACAAGGGAATCGTGGTCAAAGTTCCCCCAGGGACCATCGTCGTCTCCGAGCTGCCCAGCGACCGCGGCGGTCAGGTCCTCGAGGATGGCGAACCCGGTTGGTACGCGCTGCGCGACCGACCGGCGCTCTCGGGCCTCGACGTCACGCGGCCCAAGCAGGAATACGATCAGCTCGGCCAGCCCAACGTCTCCTTCGGCTTCACCGACGAGGGCCGCCAGGCATTCCAGGAGGTGACCCGAAGGATCGCCCAGCGCGGCGCTTCCCGGGCGATTGGCCCGACCGCCGGAGAAGAAGCCGAACAGCTCTCCGGGCGCTTCGCCGTCGTCCTCGACAACGAAGTCAAAACCCGCCCGATCATCAACTTCGCCGAAAACCCCGACGGGATCGACGGCCGCACCGGAGCTCAGATCTCGGGTGGCTTCACCAGCGTCACCGATGCCCAGGACCTGGCGACCGTGCTGCAGATCGGCGCGCTGCCGATCAACCTGAAGCTGATCAGCCAGTCGGAGGTCTCGGCCACGCTGGGCGAACAGGCGCTCGAGCAGGGGCTGCGTGCCGGAATCATCGGGCTGCTCCTGGTGATCGCCTTCCTGATCGTCTACTACCGCTTCCTCGGCCTGGTGGCGGTGCTCGGCCTGGCGGTCTACGCGATCTTCTTCTTCGCCCTGATCAAGCTGATCCCGATCACGATGACCCTCCCGGGCATCGCCGGCTTGATCCTGACGATCGGCGTCGCGGCGGACTCCAACATCATCATCTTCGAGCGGATCAAGGAGGAGGTGCGGGCGGGGCGCAGCATGTCCGCCGCGATCCCGGTGGGCTACAGGCGCGGGATCGCGACCATCGTCGACGCCAACGTCATCACCCTGCTCACCGCCTTCATCCTCTTCGTGCTGGCCACCGCTGGCGTCAAGGGGTTCGCCTTCACGCTCGGCGTCGGCACCCTGGTCTCGCTGTTCACCGCCGTGGTCTTCACCCAGGCGCTGCTCGCCGCTTTCGGCCGCGGGCGCTTGCTCAACTCGCCGCGTTTCCTCGGCGCGGGCACCGAGGATTCGGGCCTCAGGTGGCACTTCGACTTCATCGGCGCCAGCCGCTGGTTCTTCTCGATCTCCGGCGTGATCCTCGTCATCGGCGCCCTCTCGCTGTCGATCAGCCAGCTCAACCTCGGGATCGACTTCGAGTCGGGCACGCGGCTCAACTTCGCCCCCGAGCAAAGCGCCACCATCGAGGAAGTGCGGGACACGCTCGACACGGTGGGGCTCGACGACGCGGAGATCCAGGAGACCGACGACGAGGCGTTCGGCGCCGGCTTCCAGATCCAGGCGAGCGAGCTGCAGCCGGGAGGGGTCGCCGACGTGCGGGCCGCCATCCAGGCCGATTTCGGCGTCCAGTCCGGCAGCTTCGAAAACACCAGCGTGGGCCCGACCTTCGGCGAGCAGGTGGCCCGCAGCGCAATCCTCGCGATCATCTTCTCGCTGCTGCTGATCTCCGCCTACGTCGCTTTCCGCTTCGAGGCCAAGTACGCGGTCCCGGTTCTGATCGCGGTCGCGCACGACATCCTGATCACCGCCGGCGTCTACTCGCTCACCGGTCGCGAGGTGTCCAGCGCCACGGTGGCGGCCTTCCTGACGATTCTCGGCTACTCGCTGTACGACACGATCATCGTCTTCGACCGAGTGCGCGAGAACGTGCCGCGCATGCCGCGAGCCGCCTTCTCCCAGATCGTCAACCGCTCGATGAGCGAGGTGCTGACCCGGTCGCTGATCACCGGTCTGTCGGCTGTCTTCCTGGTCACGGTGCTGCTGATCTTCGGCGGTTCGACGCTGCAGGACTTCGCCTTCGCGATGATGGTTGGAATCGCCTCCGGTACCTACTCGTCCATCTTCATCGCCTCGCCGGTGCTCAATGCCTGGAAGGAACGCGAGCCGAGCTTCGTGCGCCGGCGCGAGCGGATCGTCGCGGCGCTCGGCAGTGTTCCCGCCTTCGCCGACGAGCTCGAAGTGGCGCGTCTGGACGAGGACGAGAGCGATGCGGAGCTCGAGGAGGAGATCGCCTCACGGCGCTCGGCGCGGCCGGCGGCGGGGGCGGTGGCTACCGTTGAGTCGGAGCCGCCGGCGCAGGGCGGCGAGCCCTCGAGCAACGGCGAGCCGCCCGCCACCGACCCGGTCGAGGCGGCGCGGCGCGAGCGAAACGAACGACGTCGCGAACGTCGTCAGCAGCGGCGCAAGCACGGGAGGAACAGATGACCGTCTCCACGACCACGCACGCGACCATGAAGGCGGTCATCTAGCGATGGCAATGGTCGTCTGGTTCACGATGGGCCTTGCCCTCTGGCACTTCACGGTCTTCATCCCGGATCGCTTCTGGCAGGGAATCGTCGGCGCACTGCTCGGGGCCACGGTGGGGGCCGTGATCTTCGGTGCGATCGTCCAGGCGGCTTCGGGTCGGAGCATGGGGGATACGGACCTGCTTACCGCGCTCATCGCGATCCCTGGGACGGTGCTCGGCCTCGCCGTCGTCTGGGCGATCGGCACGCGCGAAGAGCGGGCTGTCGAGTAGGGGGTTTGCCGGGCGCCGGGGGTGGGTCCCCGGGCCGGCTTCGCCGGGAGCTCCCGGGGACCCACCCCCGACGCCCGGTCGAAAGCCCTGCTATTTACGAGCTTCGGGTAGTGGGAATCCGTCCAGGGGGGTTCCTAGCCTGCGGATGTGCCGGAAGCTCTTCGCGCATACAAGGCTGAGCCGTACTCCTATGAGGAGGCGAGGGAGCTTTCGACCGAGCTGAGCCTGAGTGAGCCGGTGGCGATCGCCCTGGTCCGGCGCGGATATCGAACCCCTGAGGAAGCTCGGGCCTTTCTCGTCGCCGACGAGTCGCACGAGCCGAGCGAGTTCAGGTCGATGGCCGCGGTGGTCGAGCAGGTGCGTGGCGCGATCGAGGCGGGTCGTCGCATCACGGTGCACGGGGACTTCGACGTCGACGGCGTCTGCGCGACCTCGATTCTCGTCGGCACGCTGCGCGAGCTCGGTGCTGAGTGCGACTGGCTGATCCCCGACCGGATGGCGGATGGTTACGGGCTCAGCGCAGAGAACGTGCGCAAGCTGGCCGAGCGGGGGACGCAGCTCGTGATTACCGTCGATTGCGGCATCACCGCTGTCGAGGAGGTGAAGCTTGCGAAGGAGCTTGGGCTTGACGTAATCGTCACCGATCACCACCAGCCTGGAGAGGGCCTTCCGGATTGCCCGATCCTGCACCCGGCACTCGATGGCTACCCATTTGAGGATCTCTGCGGCACCGCTGTTGCCTGGAAGTTGGCGTCTGCATTGCGGGGGGCGCCTCACGACGCCGACCTTGACCTTGTGGCGCTTGCGACCGTGGCCGACGTGGTGCCGCTCGTGGGTGAGAACCGAGCGCTGGTCAAAAAAGGCCTTGAGGAGGTGCGGCGTGCGCAGCGCCCAGGGATGAAGGCCCTGCTGAAGGTGGCGAAATGCGATCCCAGCCAGCTCGACGAGGGGGATCTGGCGTTTCGACTGGGGCCGCGGATCAATGCTGCGGGGCGGCTGTATCGGGCAGACGCGGGGGTGGAGCTGTTCTTGACCGAGGACGAGGGGCGGGCCGAGGAGATCGCGGTCGAGCTGAGCCGGGCCAATGGGGAGCGGCGGGCGACCGAGCGGGAGGTTGCCAACGAGGCCGAGGCGGCGTTGCGGGAGTTGCCGGAGCACCTGCGGGAGGCACCGGGGCTTGTGCTTGCGGGCGAGGGGTGGCATCCCGGCGTGATCGGGATCGTCGCTTCGCGGTTGGTCGAGAAGCACCATCGGCCTGTGGTCGTGATCTCGCTCGATGGGGAGGGGAAGGGGCGTGGATCGGGGCGGAGCATTCCTGGGTTCGACTTGCTTGCCGGATTGGAGGCTTGCTCCGAGCACCTGGCGCAGTTCGGGGGGCACAAGGCTGCAGCGGGGTTGGAGCTGGAAGAGGGGCAGCTCGATGCGTTTCGCGAGGCTTTTGCGGCTCATGCGGCCAGTGTGCTGGGGCCCGAGGATCTGAAACGGACGGAGCGGATCGATGCGATGGTCGGGGGCGCGTCGATCGGTCTCGATCTGGCCGAAGAGTTGCGTCAGCTGGCGCCGTTCGGGATGGGCAATCCCGGCGTGCGATTGCTCGTGCCGTCGGCCCGTGTCAAGGACGTGCGTTCGATCGGGGAGGGCAAGCACGCCCGTTTCAGCCTGCACAGCGGTGCCCACCGCGCCCTCGGGGTCGCCTTCGGGCGGCCCACGCTGGGGGTGGGTGAGGAGGACCTGGTCGACGTCGCCGTGCGACTCGAGGTGAACCGCTGGAACGGGGCGGTTGAGCCGCAGGTGGTCCTGCGCGAGGTCTATCCCCGCGGCGGCGGTGCGGACTCCGTCGAGGTGGAGGAGTGGTGGCGGCGCTTCGAGGCCGAGCTGGCGCGCGACCCCGGCGAGTGGCCACCGGCTCACGAGCCCTCACCGGGAGATCACGAGCGCCGGATCCTCGTCAGCACCAACGCCCCCGCCGCGGTGGTGGGGGAGCTGGCCTCCAGTGGGGAGAGCGTCCTCGCCCTATGTGCCGACGCCGAGCTGCGAGCGGGCATGGCTCATGAGGGGGTGCGTCTGGCGGATTACCCAGAGCTGGATCGCGACCCCGGATTGCCTGCCCCCTTCACGCACGTCGTCCTCGTTGACCCGCCGCCCTTCTCCCACCTCGCCGGCCTGGCCTCGCAGGCGACCGGGGAGGGGTGCTATCTGCACCGGGCCTGGGGAGAAGCGGAGTGGCGTTTCGCCCTCAGCGCGGTCGCCGACCAGCTTGCCCGGCGACCGACGCTGGTCGCCACCTTTCGCGACCTGCGCGAGGCTGGCGCGGCGAGCGGGGAGGATCTGCGCGAGGCGTTGCGGGGGAGAGGCCCGCACCCGCGGCGCGCCGAGACGGCCGCTCGTTGTTTCCGCGTCCTCGCCGAGCTCGGCCTGGTGCGGGGAGCGCCGGACGGGGGCGCGGGCGAGGTCGGGGTCGTATCCTCAGAGGGGACCGATCTCGAGCGCTCGGCGTCGTTTCGCGCCTACGGCGCCCGCTATCAGGAGGCAAGCCGATTCCTCGAAGGACAGAGACAGCCGTAGCGAACCAGGGCCTCTTGGGCGACCTCTTCGCCGTGGTCGAGGAGTTCGACTCCCTGCCGGGCGAGAACGGCGACGGCAATGGTGTCGCTGAGCGGGTCGCCACGGCACCGGCGACCGGCATCGACCGCGAGGCGATCGCACGCGCCTTCGACTTCGCCTGCGATCGCCATGCCGACCAGCTGCGGCGCTCGGGCGACGAGTTCATCACCCACCCGGTGGGCGTGGCCCAGATCTGCGCCGGGATGCGGCTCGACACCCAGACTCTCTGTGCGGCCCTCCTGCACGACACCGTCGAGGACACCAGCGCCAGCCTCGAGGAGATCGAGTCGGAGTTCGGCGCCGAGATCGCCCAGCTCGTCGACGGTGTCACCAAGCTGACCGGGATCACCTTCGAGAGTCGTGACGAGCGCCAGGCGGAGAACTACCGGAAGATGATGGTGGCGATGGCCACCGACGTCAGGGTGATCCTGATCAAGCTGGCCGACCGTCTACACAACATGCGCACGCTCGGCGCGCTGCCTAAGCAAAAGCAACTCGCCAAGGCACGCGAGACGCTGGAAATCTACGCTCCGCTGGCCCACCGGCTGGGGATCCACGCGATCAAGTGGGAGCTGGAGGACCTCGCCTTCGCCACCCTGCACCCGCGCAAGTACGCGGAGATCAAGCAGCTCGTCGCCCAGCAGCGCGAGGAGCGCGAGAGCTACGTCGACGACGCCGGCAGCTTCCTTGCCGGCGAGCTGCTCCAGGTCGGGATCGAGGCTGAGATCTCCGGCCGGGCCAAGCACTTCTACTCGATCTACACGAAGATGACCAAGAAAGGGCGCGAGTTCAACGAGATCTTCGACCTCACCGCGATGCGCGTGATCGTCGGCTCGGTCAAGGACTGCTACGGCGCGATCGGCGTCATCCACTCGCTCTGGAAGCCGCTGCCCGGTCGCTTCAAGGACTGGGTCGCGATGCCGAAGGCGAACATGTACCAGGCGCTGCACACGACGGTGATCGGGCCGGAGGGCAAGCCCCTGGAGATCCAGATCCGCACCGAGGAGATGCACAAGCTCGCCGAGTACGGGATCGCCGCCCACGTCGCCTACAAGGAGGGCGAGGTCGAGGACCCGCAGCGGGAGAAGATGACCTGGTTGCGCCAGCTGGTCGAGTCCGAGGGGGACCAGGACCCGGCCGAGTTCCTCGAGTCGCTCAAGGTCGACCTCTTCGAGGAAGAGGTCTTCGTCTTCACGCCGAAGGGCGAAGTGAAGAACCTCTCAGCCGGCTCGACCCCGCTCGACTTCGCCTACGCGGTCCACACCGACGTCGGCCACGCCTGCGTCGGCGCCAAGGTCAACGGCTCGATGGTGCCCCTGCACTACCAGCTGCGTTCCGGTGACATCGTCGAGGTGCTGACGGCGAAGCAGAAGCGCGGCCCGTCGCGCGACTGGCTGAAACTGGTGCGGACCAGCCGCGCCCGCAACAAGATCCGCGCCTTCTTCAAAGAGGAGAGCCGCGAGGACGCCGAGCGCAAGGGGCGTGAAGGCCTCGATGAAGCCCTGCGAACGCGTGGCCTGCCGATGCAGAAAGTCGCCGCCTCACCGCTGCTGGTCGACGTGATCCGTGAGATGGGCTTCCGAAAGGCGACCGAGTTCTACATCGCCCTCGGCCAGGGCAAGGTCTCTACCAAGGCGGTCGCAAACAAGCTGATGCAGCGCCTGAAAGCCGGGGAGGCGGTCGAGGAGACCGACCCGCTCGGCCTCTCCGGCCCCCGCGAGGACGAGGCGCGGCGCACCAAGGACGCCGCCAATTTCGGGATCAAGGTGAAGGGTGCCTCGGGCAACGTCGCGGTGCGCCTGGCCAAGTGCTGCCGGCCGGTCCCCGGCGACGAGATCGCCGGCTACGTCTCGCTCGGCCGCGGGATCACGATCCACCGCAAGGACTGCAAGAACATGAAGGCGCTGATGCGCGCGCCCGAACGCTTCGTCGACGTCCGCTGGGACGGCGACAACGAGTCCTCCTACCGGGTCGAGCTGCAGATCGACGCCTACGATCGCACTCGCCTGCTGGAGGACCTCTCGCGCACCTTCGCGGAGGCCGGGATCAACATCCTCGGCGCCAGCTGCACGACCAATCATCCGATGGTGAAAAACCGCTTCGTCGTCGAGGTGGGGGACACCGAGCAGCTGAAGGCGTGCATCGCCCGCCTGAGGAACGTAGAGAGCGTCTTCGACGCTTACCGAATCACGCCGGCTGCCTGAGGAGCCTCAGGAGACAACAGTGAGCGCGCCGGGGTCGACCTTGAGCGTCAGCTCGGTCTTCTCGCCGATGTAGTCGCCGTCGACCTGGACCGGGAAGGGCCGAAGGACCCCGTCCTTGGTCTCGGAGATCGAGTTCACGGTCGCCTCTGCGATTCCCGCGAAATGCTCGATCTGGCGGTGCTTCGCGGCGGGCCCGCGCTCGCCGAAAAGCCTGGCGATGAGGGTCGGCATGTCGCGCGCCGCGGCGCGCTTGAGGACGCCGAGGGCAAGTGTGCCGTCGTCGATCGAGACGTCCTCGCAGACCCGGACCGGGCTGCTGGCGAAGTAGGTGAAGGGATCCGAGTTCTGGGCCAGGGCGGTGATGCCCTCCGCCTCGCCGCCGCTGGTCCGCACCCGCATCCGCACCGGGTTGACCAGGTAGGAGCGGTAGAAAGCCGAGACCGTCGCCCAGGTGTAGTAATAGGGCCCGGCTCGGGACTTCAGCTTCGGGTGCGCGTCGACACGCTTGACCACGGTGGCGTCGATCCCGACCCCGCAGGAGAAGACGAAGTGGCGCCCGTCGGCCATGCCGAGGTCGATCTTCCGCGGCTGCCACTCGTCGACCATCGCCAAGAGGTGCTCGGTGGCGTCGACCACGTCGTTGGGGATGCCCAGCGTGCGGCAGACCACGTTGGTGGACCCGCCGGGCAGGACCGAGACCGGCACGTCGGTCCCCGCCAGCCCGTTGGCGACCTCGTTCAGAGTCCCGTCCCCGCCGAAGGCGACGACGATGTCGTAGCCGTGGTCACGCACCTCCCGCCCGATCTCGGTCGCGTGGTTCTGCGCCTCGGTATCGACGGTCTCCACCTCGTAGCGCCCCTGCAGCGCGTAGACCACGAGGTTCTTCAGCCGGTCGGAGACCGTCGTCGCGTAAGGGTTGACTATCAGCAGCATCCGCTTCTTGGCGGAGCGGTGCCTACCCGGTCGCCTCATACCGGATCACCTCCCCGTCGTCGACTTCCCGGACGCGGTCTTCGTTGACCAGCAGGTCGGCGTGGCCGATCACCTCCGAGAGGGTGAGGAAGGCCTGGGTGACGGCGACGTTGCCCCATATCGCCTGAGCCAGCTCGTAGCCGCTGCGGGTCTGTTCGGCGATCAGCTTGTAGATCTTCTCCTTGCGTCGGTCGTGGCCGGCGATGCGGCTGTCGATCAGGGCGACGTGGTCGGTGATCGGCTCGCCGTGGCCGGAGAGGACGATCTCGGCAGGCATCCCACGGGTCTTGCGCATCGACTCGACGTAGGTAGCCAGCGCCTGTGGGCGTTCTTTAGACCCGTCGAGCGGCGGTGAGATCAAGGGGTTGGAGGAGATGTGGGCTATCAGGTGGTCGGCCGCGATCAGGATCTTTCGCTCCTCGTCCCAGAAAATCGTGTCGGAGGGGCTGTGGCCAGGGCGGTGGATCGCCTCCAGCGTGCGGTCACGGAAGGCAACCGTCTCACCGTCGGCGAGCGGTTTCGTGACCTTCACCTGAGAGCCCCAGGCGCGGAAGCTGCGCGAAACGCTTCGCAACGCGGCCGTGACCTCCTCGGGAATGCCGTTGCGCAGCATCAGCTCAACGGCGAAGCGGTCCTCGGCCTCGGCGTCCTCGTCGAAGTTGGCCAGCCGGTCGGCGGCGACCCCCAGCGCGGCGACCTCGGCGCCAGAGCGCTGGACGACGATCTCGGCCAGGCCGAGGTGGTCGATGTGCTGGTGGGTGACGATCAGCAGCTCGAGCTCGTCAATCGAGTGATCATGCTCGGCCAGCTGCGACTCGAGCTCGTCCAGCGCCTTGCCCGAGTTGGGCCCCGTGTCGACCAGGGTCAGCGGCTCGTCCTCGATCAGGTAGCAGTTGACCCGTCCAACCGCGAACGGGGTCGGTATGCGCAGGCAGTGGATGCCAGCCAGCGCCGCCTGCTCGAGGGCCTGCTTGGGGGTGAGTGTCACGCGCGGATGAGCCCCAGGACCTCGTCGCGCCTTGCCTCCATGTCCTCGCGCGAGACCAGCGACTCGAGGTTGAGCCGCAGCAGCGGCTCGGTGTTGGATGGGCGGACGTTGAAGTGCCACTCGGGGTAGTCGACCGAGATCCCGTCGAGGGTCGTCTGCTCGCCGTCGCCGTAGCGCTCGGCGATCTCGGCCATCTTCGCCTCGGGATCGGCGACTTCGGAGTTGATCTCGCCGGAGATGAAGTAGCGCGAGCGAAACTCGGCCATCAGCTCGGCGAGCGAGCGGCCCTCGACGGAGAGCAGCTCCAGCATCAGCAGCGCCGGCAGCGTGCCCGAGTCGGCGCACCAGAAGTCGCGGAAGTAGTAGTGACCGGAGACCTCGCCTCCGAACGCCGCGCCCTCCTCTCGCATCCGCTTCTTGAAGAAGGCGTGACCGACTCGGGAGAGGGCGGAGCGCCCTCCGTCGGCGGCGACCAGGTCGGGCACGGCCCGGCTGGAGCGGGGGTCGTAGAGGATCGTCGCGCCGGGGTCCTTCGCCAGCGCCGCCCGGGCGAGCAGGGCGCAGACGAAGTCGCCGTCGCAGAACTCGCCGCTGCCGTCGATGAAGAAGCAGCGGTCGGCATCCCCGTCCCAGGCGATGCCGAGGTCGGCGCCGGAGTCGCGCACGCGCTCCATGATCATCGCCCGGTTCTCGGGCAACAGCGGGTTGGGCTCGTGGTCGGGGAACTCGCCATCGGGCTTGAAGTACATCTCCTCCAGGTCGAGGCCGAGCTCGTGCAGGGTCGGTCCGACCATCGGGCCGGCCATCCCGTTGCCACCGTCGACGACCACCTTCATCGGCCTCACCTTGGCGGGGTCGACGAAAGAGAGGGCGTGGGCGCGGAACTCGTCCCAGATATCGACCTCCTCGAAGGAGCCGCCCCCGGGCGCGTGCCCAAGCCCGGCTTCGATCTCCGCCTTGACGTCGCCGATCCCGGCGTCGCCGGAGAGGGGCAATGCGCCCTCGCGGACCAGCTTCACCCCGGTGTAGGCCTTGGGGTTGTGCGAAGCCGTGACCATCGCGCCGCCGTCGAGCTGGCGCGAGCCGACCAGGTGGTAGAGCATCTCTGTCGCGACCATCCCCGCGTCGAGCACGGTGGCGCCCTCGAAGATCATCCCGTCTCGCAGCTCTGCCGCCATCGCCGGCGCGGTGAGGCGCATGTCGCGGCCGAGACCGATCCGCAGCTCTCCCGGCGCCTTGTCGCGCAACCTGGCCAGCACGCGGGCGAAGGCGCGGCCGATCGCATGCGCGGTCGTCTCGTCCATCTCGGAGCCGTAGAGCCCGCGGATGTCGTACGCCTTGAAGATCCCAGGAGGCGCCAGGGCCGGTTGCTCGCTCAAAAAGCCCCCTTCAGCGCCTCGTAGCTCTGCTCGAGCGTTTGCGGCATCACTTTGGTGTCGGCGATCACGGGCATGAAGTTGGTGTCGCCGCCCCAGCGGGGCACGACGTGCATGTGGATGTGGTGCTCGACTCCGGCGCCGGCGACCCGCCCCTGGTTGAAGCCGACGTTGTAGCCGTGTGGGTCGTAGACGTCCTCGAGGCGGCTCATCGCCCGCTGCGCGAAGCCCATCATCTCCGCCACGGTCTCGGGCGGCAGGTCCTGGATCCGCCCGACGTGCTCGTAGGGCGCCACCATCAGGTGGCCGTTGGTGTACGGGAAGAGGTTGAGGATTACGAAGCAGCTCTCGCCCCTGTGCACGATCAGGGACGCCTCGTCGTCGTCCGCCGCCGGCTTGGCGCAGAAGATGCACTCCTCCTCGATGTCCTTCGCTGCGTCCTTCACGTAGGCGAGGCGCCACGGCGCCCAGATTCGAAAGTTGGCCACAAGACGGCAATCCTAGGAGACAAGGTCGAATAAGCCGTGCTCGGACGCGGGAGGGCGGCCGCGAGATCGCCGGTGATTATCAGCGCGGCCGCCCGGGAGCGGAGGACACGGCGCCCGGTCAGAGCCAGCCGCGACGGCGGAAGTAGCCGACCATGCCGACCAGCATCGCGACCATCGCACCGAGCAGAATCCAGAAGGCGGTCGTGTCTCCCTCGCCCGGGACGTGCACGTTGGCGCCCCAGATGCTGGCGATCAGGGTCAGCGGCAGGACGATGACGCTGATCGAGGTGAGCACGCGGAGGATGTCGTTGACCCGGTGGGAGATCACCGACTCGTTGGTCTCGGCGAGAGCCCCGACGACCTCCTTGTAGTTCTCCAGCATGTCCCAGATCCGCTCGTGCGCGTCGACGATGTCGTCGAAGTAGATCTCCAGGTCGAGGTCGGTCGCGAGGTAGCGCTGCTTGACCTTCTCCAGGTCACGCAGCACCGGTCGCTGCGGCCGGATCACCTTGCGGAAGTTGATGATCTCCTGCTTGACGTTGGAGATGTCGCGCACGACCTCCTCCGAGCGCCCCTCGAAGATGTCGTCCTCGAGCGCGTCGAGCTTGTTGCCGATCTTGCGCAGCATCGGGAAGCAGTAGTCGAAGCTGTCGTCGACGA
>DASUZK010000035.1:0-16712 GCA_036376915.1 Solirubrobacterales bacterium | reverse complement strand
TCCCCAAAACACTCAAGCGAGGCTCCCGCCGAGCGTTTTGGGGAGGGGCGCCGCCGTCCCCTACTACCAACCCTTCACCTCAAGCCTGAGCAGCAACGTCAGCAGTAGCGACCGCCTTGCCGTGGCGGATCAAATCCGCGGCACGCTCTGCAATCGCGATCGTCGGCGCATTGGTATTTCCACGCGGCACTGTCGGCATCACCGAGGCATCGACCACCCGCAGCGCCTCCACCCCCTCGACCCGCAGCTCGGAGTCGACGACCGAGCCGATCGCGCAGGTTCCGACCGGGTGGTAGACCTCGAAGGTGGTCTGGGCGATGTGCGATCGGACCGCATCGTCGGAATCGCCGTCGGGCAGCGTGTACGGGTCGGCGCAGTAGGGCTTGAAGGCCGGCTGGGCGCAGATCTCCTGAGTCAGGCGCATCGCGTCGACCATCCGGGCCATGTCGGCCTCGGCTTCGTAGAAGGCGTTGCGGACGATCGGGTGCGCGCTGGGGTCGTTGGAGGCAAGCCGCACCGAGCCGCGGCTCTCCGGCGTGAGCAGGCAGGGCGAGACCCAGACCCCGTGCCCCTCCGGGTCCCCCATCCCCTCTTCGACGATCTGGATCGGCGCGACGTGGAACTGCACGTCGGGCGCCTCGACGCCGCCGTCGACCCTGGCGAAGCCGCCCGACTCGGCGAGGTTCGAGGCGAAGGGGCCGGTCTGGGAGGCCTCGAACTCCGCCATCGCCTCAGGCTCGCGCGCCAGCAGAAGGCTCTCGGGCTCCGGCGTGGTCCAGACACCGAAGGTCGCCGGGTGGTCGCTGAGGTTCTCCCCCACCGCCGGCTGGTCGAGCACCACCTCGACTTCGCGCATCGCCAGGTGCTCGGCCGGGCCGACGCCGGAGAGCATCAGCAGCTGCGGCGAGTTGTAGGCACCGCCGCAGAGGATCACCTCGCGCTCGGCGCGCAGCTCCTGGGGCTCGCCGAGCCGACTCGCCTCCACCCCGACCGCGCGGGCGCCCTCGAAGAGGACGCGGTCGACGCGCATGTAGGGCATCACGGTCAGGTTCGGGCGCTCCATCGCCGGGTGCAGGTAGGCGACGGAGGCGCTGGCCCTCATCCCGCCGCGCTGGGTCAGCTGGTACATGCCGACCCCGTCCTGCTCGGCCCCGTTGAAGTCCTCGTTGCGCGCCAGCCCGGCTTCGACGCCGGCCTCGACGAAGGCGGGGGTGATCCTGTTGCCCGAGCGCTGGTCGGAGACCGGCAGCGGCCCGCCCACCGCATGCCACTCCGAGGCGCCGCGCTCGTTGTCCTCGGCCTTGAGGAAGTAGGGGAAGAGGTCGTCCCAGGCCCATCCCGGCACGCCCCATTGGTCGTAGTCGCGGCGGTTGCCGCGGATGTAGACCATCGCGTTGATCGAGGAGGAGCCCCCGAGCACCTTGCCGCGCGGAAGCGTGATGCGCCGGCCGCCACAGCCCGGCTCGGGTGCCGAGCTGTAGCACCAGTCGAGCTCGGTACGGGCCAGCGAGAGGTAGCCCAGCGGGACGTGGATGTTCTGGTTGGTGTCCGGCGGACCGGCCTCGAGCAGGAGGACGCTCGTCTCGGGGTCCTCGGAGAGCCGCGCGGCCAGCACGCATCCCGCGGAGCCCGCTCCGACGATCACGTAGTCGTACATCCCACCCCTCCTTGGTTGGCCAGCCGAACTGTGACGAGTGTACGCGCATATTGCCGTAGGACCAGGGGCTTTTCATCCGCGACTGCTACGGTTGATGGGTCGGGTTTGGCGCGACGCCACCCGAGAGGTTCCGTTTCTCCGTGCGCTGTTGAGCGTTTTGGGGTCGCTGGATCTCCCCGAATCGCTCACAAGAAGGAGTAACAACATCGTGTCATTTGCCGACCTCGGCAGCTCAAAAGCCGTGGTGCGCGCGCTCGCCGAGCGCGACATCACCCAGCCTTTCCCCGTCCAGCAGCTCGTCATCCGCGACGCGCTCGCCGGCCACGACCTGCTTGTCCAGTCACCGACCGGCTCGGGCAAGACCCTCGCCTTCGGCATCCCGCTGGTCGACCGCATCGAGCCCGGCGCCAAGGGCCCCGCGGCGCTGGTGCTGGCGCCGACCCGCGAGCTCGCGGGCCAGATCGTCGACGAGCTCGAGTCGATCGCGCGCTCGCGCGACCTGCACGTCGCCGCCGTCTACGGCGGCGTCGGCTTCGGCCCGCAGATCAAGGCCGCGCAGCGCGCCGAGATCCTCGTCGCCACCCCCGGCCGGCTCGAGGACCTGATCGCGCGCGGCGCTATCTCCCTGAAGAGGGTGCGCATCCTCGTCCTCGACGAGGCCGACCGCATGCTCGACATGGGCTTCAAGCCGGCGGTCAACCGGATCGTCGGCCAGACGCCGGAGAAGCGACAGACGCTCTTCTTCTCGGCGACGCTCGAGGGCGCCACCGGCAAGCTCGCCACCGCCTACACGCGCCAGCCGCGCCACCACACCCACGCGGCGCCCGAGCGCGACAAGGCCGAGATCGAACACCGCTTCGTCCACGTCGACTCCCAGAGCGCGAAGCTCGACCACCTGGCCGGCCACCTGCAGGGGCCCGACGGCGGCCGTACCCTGGTCTTCGTGCGCACCAAGCGCGGCGCGGACCGATTGGTGAAGCGGCTTCGCAGCCGCGAACTCGAGGCCGTCGCGATGCACGGCGACAAGAGCCAGGGCCAGCGCGAACGGGCGCTCGCCCGCTTCGAGCGGGGCGACGTCGAAGTCCTCGTCGCCACCGACGTCGCCGCCCGCGGCATCGACGTCGCCGACATCGCCCACGTGGTCAACTTCGACGCCCCCGGCGACCGCGACGCCTACGTGCACCGGATTGGCCGCACGGGGCGCGCCGGCCGCTTCGGCACCGGCACCAGCTTCGTCCTCTCCGACCAGGCCACCGAGATGCGGCGAATCGCCCGCGACCTCGGCCTCAGCCGCGAGTTCGAGCAGAGCCTCGGCCACGTCGCCCCGGCCGAACGGAAACCTGCCGCGAAGCCCGGGGCCGGACCCCGGCGCCGCCGCCGCCGGAAGGTGTCCGCATGAGCGCGAGCCTGGCGACGAAGTGGGCCTGCGACGGTTGCGGCGTGACGGCCGGACGCATCGATCGCGAGCCGGTGCCGCTCCCCGATGCCTGGGAGGAGTCGGCCGAAGGTTGCTTCTGCCTGGTCTGCCGCCGCCAGCGCGCCGCCGACGCGGCCCTCGACGCGGCGCCCAGCAACAGCCCCGTCGACGCCCGCGCCAAGCTCCGCCGCGCCGCCCTGATCGAGTTCGAGGTAAGCCGCACGCCGGATGAGACCGACGGCACGATCGCGCGCGCCTGCCGGACCTCGGCCGCCGCGGTCACCCGGGCGCGTCGCCGCCTGCAGCTGCCCGACCCGCCACCGCCGAGCCCCGAGGCGCGCGCTAAGCGCCGGGCGGTCGCGAGCCGATAGGCAGTGATAGTGGTGACGCTCGCGTGCAGATAGGGATCGCCCTCGCCGTGGCAGCGGCGCTGATGACGAACCTCGCCTGGCTACTGAAGCACCGCGGCTGCAATCTGGCCGACCCGGTCAGCATTCGGAAACCCCTCCGCAGCGCCCGGAGCCTGGCCGCCTCGCCTTGGTTCGTCGCCGGTTGGGGCCTCGCCGCCGTCGCCTGGCTCGTCCACGTCGCCGCTCTCTCGATGGCGCCCCTCTCGCTCGTCCAGGCGGTGCTCGCGGGCGGCGCCGTGACGCTTGCCGTGATGTCGCAGCGCCTGTTCGGCCACTCCGTCGAGCGCCGCCAGTGGTTCGCGCTGCTGCTGGGCGGGGCCGGCCTCGTGCTGCTCGTCTTCACGGTCCCCAGCTTCGAGGGCGACCACTCCGGCTTCACCACCTCGACGATGCTCGGCTTCGAGGGCGGCCTGGCGCTGATCGCCTCGGGCCTGGCACTGGGCCATCGCTCGGAGCTACTCGCCGATCACGGCAACGTCCTCCTCGCCGCCATCGCCGGCACCCTCCTCGCCCTCGCCGGGGTCGCGATCAAGGGCCTGACCGGTGTGGGCGACATCTCTGCCGCCGTCCTCGCACCCTGGATCCTGCTCGTCGTCCTCGCCGGCATCGGCGCCCAGTACGCCACCGCGGCCGCTCTGCAGCGCGGCGGGGCGATCGAGACCGTCGGCCTGATCGGGCTGGTCGCGAACGCGGCCCAGATCGTCGGCGGGGTCCTCGTCTTCGGCGACCCGCTCTCGACCAACCCGCTCGGGCTCGCGCTCCAGGCCTCGGCGTTCGCGATGGTCTGCGCCTCGGCGCTGCTGATCCCGGCGCGACGGGCCGGTTCCGTTCCCCTTGCCGCCACGGCTTAACTCGCGCACTGCGCAGAGGCGAGCCAGCGGCGCTCCTTGGAGCGCATCACGGGCGTGGCGAGGATGCTGCCGAGGCGGCGCTGGGCGGCACGCACCCGGGAGTCGTTGCCGGCCGGCAGCAGCTTGGCGAGCTGGCGGTACTCGCGCGAGACCTGGCTCTCGCGGAAGGCCGTGGCGATCGCGTTCAGCAGGTCGGCGGGACTCGCAACCGTCGTCTTCGAGATCTCGGTGCCCTCGGCCGTGATCCGCAGCTCCGCCGGGTAGCTGCGCGCCGGGGGCGGCCGCATCGGCGCGGCGAGCGCGGCGGAGATCGAGTCGCTCAGCTCGGCACGTACGGCCTCGACGTCGCGCGAGCGCGCGCGACCCCGACCTTGGCCCTCCTTGGCTTCGACCATGCGGGCGCTGCCCATCTCCCCCTCGCCGAGCTCCTCGAGCATCCAGCGGTCGCCGGAGACGGCGAGGATCGGGATCCCCTCCGCGGCGAGCGCCTGGGCATAGACCTGGACCTCGCTCAGCGACTCGCCGTCGAGCAGAACCTCCATCTCCCAGATGAAGGTGTGCGAGCAGAAGGCGCGGGGGTTGGGGGTGCTCGCGTGGTGGCCGATCATCACCACCGCGTCGAGCGGGCCGCCGTTCGCCTTGGCCATCGACGGCTCCGCCTCGGCGAGAGCCAGGTCGGCGATCGGCCGGACCTCGACCCCGTCGGGCATCCGCTCGCGTTCGATGTTCGTCCCCACCATGTGCCAGTCGCCGACGGAGATCCGCCCGGCGCCGCCGTCGTGAAGCGCGCCGACCACGGTCAGCACCTCGTCGGTCATCAGCCGGCGACCGCGCGCGTAGGCCGAGGGATGCGACGGCAGGCAGTCGCCGGAATCGTCGATCCCGGCAATCCCCTCCATGTCCGCGGCGATCAGGACGTTCACTCGGCGCCCACCCTATTCCACAAAAACGCGTCTCCAGCCGCCATCGAGTAGACGACACAGTCGAGCTGACGGTCGCCAACACGTTCAACTTGCTTCGAGATCTCGAGCCTCCCCATGTGTGTGAAGTGTCATCGAAGGCGCGGCCGCGTGGGCCTAGAGTGATCTTTCGCGTGGCACGCGACGACTTCTACGCCTCTCCCCTCGGGGCTGCGTACAGCGCCTACATGGAGAGGCCACGACTCAGCCGGGCCATCGGCCGGCTCGTCTGGGGCGGTGACAGCGGTCGCTACTACGAGAGCATGGACGCGGTCGCACAGGTGCCCCGCGGCGGTACCGTCGTCGACTGCCCGTGCGGGGCCGGGCCGGCATTCCGGGCGATCCCCCGCGACGGCTCGATCCGCTACGTCGCCGCCGACCTCTCGCCGTCGATGCTGCGGCGCGCCCGCAAGCGGGCCCGGCTGCGCGGCCTGACCGGGCTGGAGATCGTCGAGGCGGACGCGACCGCCCTCCCCCTTCCCGCCGACAGCGCCGACCTGTTCCTCACCTTCTGGGGGCTGCACTGCTACGACGACCCGGCCGGAGCTCTGGCCGAGGCCGCCCGGGTGCTCAAACCCGGGGGGGCGCCTGGTCGGCGCCAGCTTCGTCCGCGGGCACGGGAGCCTGCGGCAGCGACTCCTGGTCAAGCCCGGCGTCGGCGCCTTCGGCCAGGTTGGTACCCAGCGGGAGCTGGAGGGTTGGCTGGCCGCAGCGGGATTCGGTCAGGTGAGCATCGAGCGGTCAGGCCCGATGCTCTTCTTCGAGGCGACCAACTCTTCAGGCGAAGACCCGGGGAACGCCGCAACGAACGGTTAGCCGGCCCTCCCGATCCACACGATCCCGACGATCGAGGCGGTGGCGAGCAGCGCGAGGTCGGTTTTGCGCTCGTTTCCTGTGTTCGTCATCGCGTACCAAGAACACCGTCGACCCGCGAGTGATGCTGTGTTCAGGGTGACCGAATCGGGACCGGCCGAACCGCGGTGATCGCACAGGAGCTAGTCGTCGATCTAAAGGCCGACTTCGTCCCGGGCCAGGGACGTCGCGTCGAATACCTCGCTCGACTCGGGCACGTCGATCTCGGGAGAGATGCCGAAGTCGTAGAAATCCATGCGCATATCGATGGTCATGGGTCCCTCGTCTCCATCCTGTGGTTCCGATTTGACGAATCTCATGCGTCGAATCAACCCGTCGGCGTCGATCCACGCCTCGACCTGCAGGGGATCCTCTTCGATACGCGAGGCTAGATCCTCCACCCCTTCCTCCCGTAGCCACTCGGCATTCTCGGTGACGTCGACCGTGCCGCGGTAGCGCGTCGTCGGCACGCCACGCACGTCCTCCTTGCCGAGCTTCTGCACGTCACCGGTCGCCGCTTCGAGGAGTCCCAGTTCCCCCTTCGCGTCGCCGTTGGTGGGGAGCGCCGTGTCCATCTCCGGCCCCAACGACGAGAAATCGAGCGCCATCCACTCACGTTCGCCCGGCAGTTCGCCGAACTGGCTCGAGCGTACGTACATGACGGTTCCGTCACCAATCATCTGCATCTTCACCGAACGGCTCGACTCGGAGCGCGGGACCGTCAGGACCGCCCGACTGCGACCCGTCTCGTCGTTGAAGACCATCTCCCCCGTCATCGTGAACGACTCCGCCGATGAGGAGACGAGCGCCCGCATCGCGGCCCGTCCGCCCGATTCGCCCTGGGTCCTCTCGGCCGCCTCGGCAATCGCGTTCAGCGGTCCGTCGCCACCGCCGTCGCCCCCTTGCTGCCAGGCAAACACGGCAAGCGCGACGATCAGGATCGACAGCCCGGTGGCGACCTGCCAGAGACGCCGAGGGCGCCGACGCCTGGACGGCTCGCCGTCGAGGGGCCCGGATGTCGTCGTGCCTTGCAGGGTGCCCTGAAGGTATCGGTTGGGTACTGACCTTGCGGCCCCTATCGGCCAGATGACTGAGGAGGCGGCGCCCTCTCAGCCGTCAGGCGAGAAGCGATAGCCAATGCCGGTGTGAGTATGGATCAGCTCTTGGCCCGGCATGGCCTCAGCCAGCTTCACGCGCAGTCGCCTGATGTATACGTCCACCGAGCGGTCGGCCCGGTGCCGTTGGCGTCCCCAGACCTCACCGTAGAGCTCCTCGCGAGTGATGATTCGCTGTGGTCGCGCCGTCAAGGCAGCCAGAAGCTGCAGCTCCCGCACGGTCAGGCTCAGCGGGCGCCCGTCAACGAGAGCCATGTTCTCTTCCAGACGAACTTCCAACGCCATTCGGCAGAGGATCGTTCTTAGTCGAAGTTATTTGGTTACGCAGCGGTGAAGGCGTCGTGAACGGCTTGTGAAACGCCTGGCTCCTCGCTGACGGGATTCAGAGCAACCGCCGAACCATCGACCGCTCCGAGCGATCGCCCATGCGTCATTGCGTATCCCCAGACGCGCTGGTAGATCGTCTCGCGCTCAAGCACCTTCCCTGTACGACAAGCGGGAACGCGGAGCCAAGGAACTCGGCGAAGAGGCGGCGGGACAGCGGGGCGGGGTTCGTCCGGCGTGATCCTACGTATTGACAGACATAAGTTCAATAGATATATGTAAATAGATGACAGTCGATATGAAGCTCGCCCCGAAGACCAAGCGCCCGGCCGGCGAGCCCTGCTGCGAGCCAGTCGTCTATCCCGACGTGGAGCGCGAGCAGGCCGAGCGCATGGGCGCGGTCGCCAAGGCGCTCGGCGACCCAATCCGCCTCCAGCTCGTGGACGTGCTGCGAAAGCACGCAGGCAAGGTCTGCGTCTGCGAGCTGGTGCCGCTGTTCGACCTCTCCCAGCCGACCGTCTCCCATCACCTCAAGGTCTTGCGCGAAGCCGGCGTCGTCGGTTCAGAGCGGCAGGGTCTCTGGGCCTATTACTACGTCCTCCCTGGCGCGCTCGAGGAGTTCTCCGCATGGCTGAGCTGAGGCGCACCAAGAGCACGCCCCTCCCCGTCGTCTCCTGCTGCGCCCCCGAGCAGCAGGCCGACTGCTGCGAGCCAGACGACAAGGCGACGTGCTGCCCGCCTGATGCCACCGGCTGCGGCTGCCAAGCGGGAGCGAAAAACTAGATGGCAAACGCGCTGTTCGTCTGCCTGCACAACGCCGGCCGCTCGCAGATGAGCCAGGCGCTGTTTGAGCGTGCAGCCGACGGCCGCCACGAGGGCCGCTCGGCGGGCACGACTCCCGGCGAGCGCGTCCACCCCGAGGTCGTCGAGGTGATGAACGAGCTGGGGATCGACCTCGCCGACCGCGAGCCGAAGCTGCTCAGCACCGAAGATGCCGAATGGGCCGACGTGGTCGTGACAATGGGCTGCGGCGACAAGTGCCCCTACCTGCCAGGCGTCCGCTATATCGACTGGGACCTGCCCGACCCGAAGGGCCAGCCGGTCGAGACCGTCCGCGCGACCCGCGACGAGATCGCGCGGTGGGTCGAAGCGCTGGTCGAAGAACTCGACCGCCGCTGACGAGAAGCTTTCTGACTAGTCGACCCAGCCCTCGGGGATCTGGCCAGCCTCGGATGAAGTCGGCTTGCTAGAGCCATACCGCTACGGGGATTCGAACCCCGGTTTCCGGACTGAGAATCCGGCGTCCTAGTCCCCTAGACGATAGCGGCAAGGGAACGGGCATTTTAGCGAGGGGGGCGGGTGGTCCGTCGTGCCGGGGGTCGCTGGGTCGGGATCGGGGAACCGCTAAATTGCCTGCCCTCGCGGCTGTGGCGGAACTGGTAGACGCGCACGGTTCAGATCCGTGTGGAGGAAACTCCGTGGAGGTTCGACTCCTCTCAGCCGCATCGAGAGCTGGCCGCGGGAACCGCTAGGTTTCGGACCCGATGGCCGAGGTCCTGCCCCTCAAAGCCCTGCACTACGACCTCGACGCGGTCGGCTCGCTGCAGGACGTCGTCGCTCCCCCCTACGACGTGATCGACACCGCGACGCGGGCCGAGCTGCTGGACCGCTCGCCCTACAACGCGGTCGCGATCGACCTTCCCAAGCCCTACGGGGAGACCGGTCCCCAGGCCGAGGGCGGCGAGGATCCCTACGCGCAGGCGGCCCAGGCAATCCATGCCTGGAAGCAGGCCGGCGCCCTCGTCGCCGACTCCGAGCCCTCGATCTGGGCGATGGAGCAGGAGTACAGCGGCCCCGACGGCTCCGCGCACACGCGCCACGGCATCCTCGCCCGCGTCCGGGTCGAGGACTTCGACACCGGCCAGGTCCTCCCGCACGAGCGCACGCTCCCGGGCCCCAAGCAGGACCGCCTGGAGCTGATGCGCGCGACGCGCTGCAACCTCTCGCCGATCTTCTCTCTCAGCACGCTTGACCCGTGGCCGCTGGTGGAGAGGGAGGTGAGTCTCGACGAGCCCTGGGGCGAGGCGACCGACGCGAGCGGGACGGTCACCCGGATCTGGAAGATCAGGGATCCGGGAGTCCACGATGCCGTGACCGAGCTGCTCGCCGACGCCCAGCTGCTGATCGCCGACGGCCATCACCGCTACGAGACCGCGATCGCCTACCGCGACGAGATCGGCGGCGAGGGCGACCACAACTACACGCTGATGGCGCTGACCGGCCTCGACGATCCCGGCCTCTCGATCTTCCCTACCCACCGCCTGCTCTCCGGCTTCGCCGACGATCCGGAGCGCCAGCAGCGCCTCGGCGAGGGCCTGCGCGAGCTCTTCGACGTGACCGAGGTCGAGACCGACCGCGTCGATCCGCTCGGCGAGGACGGCGTCGGCGTCTTCGGCCTCTACGACTCCCACCACAAGCGCGCCTTCCGCCTGCGGCTGAAGGACACGACCGAGCTCGACCGGCTGCTCGAGGGCCAGCCCGAGGCCTACCGCCGGCTCGACGCCGCGATCCTCGAGACCCTGGTGCTGAAGGGCATCGCCGGGCTGAGCGAAGACGACATCCTCGCCAAGCGCGGCATCGGCTACGCCAAGAGCGTCGAGGACTCGCTGCGCCTGATCGACGACGGCACCTACGACGTCGCCTTCGTCCTGCGCCCGATCCCCGTCGACCAGACCAAGGCGATCTGCGAGAGCGACGCCAACATGCCGCCGAAGTCGACCTACTTCTACCCCAAGGTGCTGACCGGGCTGGTCTTCAACCCGCTCGCCTGAGGACACGCGCTTAGGATGAGCGCGTGGTGAAGATCTACACCAAGAAGGGCGACGACGGGACGACCTCGCTCTGGTACGGCGGTCGCGTGCCCAAGCACCACGACCGTACCGAGGCCTACGGCTCGCTCGACGAGGCCTGCTCGCACCTCGGCGTCGCCCGCGCCCTTTGCGACGCTGGGGAGGCCGAGCTCGCCGCCGACATCCTCCGCCTGCAGGACGACCTCTTCGTCGCCGGCGCCGAGCTGGCGACCGCGCCGGAGGCCGCCGAGCGGCTCGAAGACGGCGTCAGCCGCACCACCGAGGAGATGGTGGCCGAGCTGGAGCAGCGCATCGACCGCTACATGTCCGAGGTCGAGCTGCCGCCGCAGTTCGTCATCCCCGGCGGCAACCAGCTCTCGGCCCAGCTCGACGTCGCCCGCACCGCGATCCGCCGCGCCGAGCGCCGCATCGCCGCCCTCGCCGAAGCCGGGGAGCTGGCGAGCGAGACCGTGATCCACTTCGTCAACCGCGCCTCCGACCTCGCCTACGCGATGGCCCGCTTCGCCGACGTCGACGACCCGGCGCTGTTCGAGGGCCGCCGCAAGTCCTAGATGAAGGTCGTCGCCCGCCGCCGTGAAGGGTTCGCCCACGAGATAGAGATCGAGGGCGGCCACACCCTTCTCGTCGACGAGCCGGTCGACGCGGGCGGCACCGACACCGGCCCCTCCCCCACACGCCTGCTCGCGGCCGGCCTCGCCGGCTGCGTCGCGGTGACGATCGAGATGTACGCGGAGCGCAAGGGCTGGGAGCTGGGAAAGGTCGAGGTGGACGTCGAGGCCGAGTACGAGGGACACGCGCCCCGGTCCTTCACCGTCACCCTCCGCCTGCCGGCCGAGCTGAGCGACGAGCAGCGGAGCCGCCTGCGGGTCATCGCCGGCAAATGCCCCGTGCACAAGATCCTGACGCGGGAAACGCCCGTCACGATCTCCGAGCGGATCGAGCCGCTCTGATGGACCTCGGCCTGAAGGGGCGCGCGTGCCTCGTCACCGGGGCCAGCCGCGGGATCGGGGCCGAGACCGCGCGGCTGCTCTGCGCCGAGGGAGCGAGCGTGCTGCTGGTTGCGCGCAACGAGGAGCGCCTGGCCGCCGCCGCGCGAGAGGCATCCACCGCCGGAGCGGAGGCGGGCGGCCGCGCCGAGACCCTAAGCATCGACGTCACCGGCGAGGGCGCGGCCGAGCGGATGCTGGCCGCGGCGCAGGAGCGCTTCGGCGCCCTCGACGTCCTGGTCAACAACGCCGGGACCGCGCAGTGGCGCGACATCGACGACGTCCCCGACGAGGACTGGCGCGCCCAGTACGAGCTCAACGTGATGGCGCCGTTGCGGGCGATGCGCGCCGCGATCCCGCCGATGGCCGAGCGCGGTTGGGGACGGGTCGTCAACGTCTGCTCGACCGCTGGCAAGCGGCCCTCGGCGGCGATGCCCGAGTACTCGGTGGCGAAGGCGGCCGAGCTCTCCCTCTCGCGGCTCTTCGCCGATCGCCACGCCGGCGACGGCGTGCTCGTCAACGCGATCTGCCCCGGCCCGGTCGAATCGGAGATGTGGATGGAGCCCGGCGGGTTGCTCGACCAGTCCCAGCGGATGTCGGGAGCGGAGAGCCGCGAGGAGGCGCTCGCCGCCGCCGGCTCCAAGCGCCCGATCGGCCGCCTCGCCCAGGCCGAGGAGATCGCGTCCGCGATCGTCTTCCTCTGCTCCGAGCGTGCCTCCTACGTCAGCGGCGCCGCCTGGTCGGTGGACGGCGGCACGGTCCAGGTGATCATCTGAGCCGATTGGCGACTTACTCGTCCATATGACGCATAAGTCGCCATCCGCGCGCCTCGCCGACCTCCTGCTCACACCCGAGGAGGCATCCGAGATGCAGGCTCGCGGGCGCACCGACGCCGCGGTGCTCCTGCCTCTGCACGGTTGGCCCGAGGAGCCGGGGCTGATCTTCACCGAGCGGCGCGCCGATATGCGCCGTCACGCCGGTGAGATTTCGTTCCCCGGCGGGCGCAAGGACGACACCGACGCCGACCTGGCCGCGACCGCCCTGCGCGAGGCGCAGGAGGAGATCGGCCTCGCCCCCGAGCAGGTCGAGCTCTGCGGCGCCCTCCCCCCCGCCGCGACCTTCGTCACCGGCTACCGGATCCACCCCTACGTCGGCCTCGTCCCTGACCCGAGCGAGCTCGACCTCCAGCCCAACCCCGCCGAGGTGGGGACGGTCCTCGCCTTCTCGCTCGCGGGCCTGCGCGATGGCTATGAGATGCGCCGCCTCGTCCGCCGCGGCGTCCCCATCCACACCCCCACCTACGAGGTCGACGGCCACCTGATCTGGGGAGCCACCGCCCGAATTCTCGGCGATCTTCTCTCTCGGCTCTGAGGCGGCGAGACCAAGCAGGGCAAGGACGCAGGGAGCGTGGCGTGCTCTGCACGCGAGCGACCGAGGACGCCGCCATGCGCCGGTCTCGCCGCCTCAGACGATTGGCCGGTCGGCGATCTCTACCGGGATGCGCCAGGTCCGCGACGCGGCTTCGACCGCCGAGCGCCCCTGAGCCAAGACCTCGAGGTCGACGGAACCACCCGCCTCGTAGACGAAGCGCCGCACCGGCGTTTCGACAAGACGCTCCAGGAAGCGCTCGAGCCGCGGGCCGTGGATCGCTTCGAGGCTCTCCTCGCTGCCGACCGCCGAGCCCAGCAGCCAGTAGACGTCGGCGACGTCGGCGACGAGCTCGAGCAGGGTCCCGGGCTGCTCTGGATCGGCAAGTGCCCCCTCGAGCCCCGCCGACTCGATCGCCGCCAGGCCCTCCCGCCGGCGGCTCGTCCCCCGCACGGCCCAGCCCTCCTCCAGCAACCTCCGTCCGAGGGTCTGCCCGCGACAGCCGCAACCGACGATCAGCGCTCGCGCCAAGCCGATCCTAGGACGCCCGGGAGCGCTGGCGTAGCCGCTCCAGCTCCTCGGCCTCGACCTCTTCGCGCAGCTCCTGCTCACTGCGCTCGGCGGCACCGCGGCGGCGGCGCATCTCGTTCTGCGCCTCGAGCATCTGCTGCACGTCGTCGATCTCGTTCTGCGCCTCGACTTCGGCCGAGCGGGTCGGCTTCCAGTCGAGCAGTTCGGCGTTGTTGCCTGTGTAGAAGTGCTCGATCAGGAAGAGGACGCCGACGACCAGCAGCACCATCGCAACCGTTCCGAGCACGAACCACACGGTGCGAAGGATACGCCGCGACCGCCGGTCCACTTAAATCCCGCAAGTGGCAGAGGCTTATGTGGTCGACGCGGTGCGAACGCCGGTGGGCAGCTACCGTGGCGCGCTATCGGGTGTCCGACCCGACGACATGGCGGCGCACACGATCGCGGCCGTGGTCGAGCGCACCGGCGTCGACCCCGAGCGGGTGACCGACGTCTACCTCGGCGCCGCCAACCAGTCGGGCGAGGACAACCGCGACGTGGCCCGGATGGCGGCGCTGCTCGCCGGCCTGCCGAATACGGTCCCCGGCGCCACCGTCAACCGCCTCTGCGCCTCGGGCCTGGAGGCGATCAACTGCGCCGCCCGCGCTGTCAAGCTCGGCGAGGGCGACTTCTACCTGGGCGGCGGCGTCGAGTCGATGAGCCGCGCCCCGTGGGTCGTCGGCAAGCCCGAGCGCGGCCTGCCACGAGGGCCGCAGACGATGCACGACACCACCCTGGGCTGGCGCTTCGTCAACCCCCGCATGGCCGGGCTCGGCGTCTCGACCGAAGCGATGGGCGAGACGGGCGAGAACGTCGCCGAGCGCTACGGGATCAGCCGCGAGGACCAGGACGCCTTCGGCCTGCGCAGCCACCAGCGCGCCGTCGCCGCCGCCGAGGCGGGAATCTTCGCCGAGGAGATCGTCCCGATCGAGGCACCGCGGGGCCGTGAGACCGTCCTGGTCGAGGCCGACGAGGGCCCTCGCGCCGACGCCTCGCTGGAGAAGATGGCGAAGCTGCGGCCGGCGTTCCGCGAGGGTGGCACCGTCACCGCCGGCAACGCCTCCACCCTCAACGACGGCGCCGCCTGCACGCTGATCGCCTCCGAGGCGGGCGCGCAGGAGCTGGGCGCCGAGCCGCTGGCCCGCGTCGTCGCCTTCGGCGTCGCCGGCGTCGACCCCGCCTACATGGGCATCGGCCCGGCCTTCGCGATCCCGCGCGCCCTCGACGCGGCCGGCCTCGGCCTCGAGCAGATCGACCTGATCGAGATCAACGAGGCCTTCGCCTCCCAGGTCATCGCCAGCGCCCGCGAGCTGGGCATCGACGAGGAGAAGCTCAACGTCAACGGCGGCGCGATCGCCCTCGGCCACCCGCTCGGCTGCTCCGGCGCCCGCCTCGCCACCACCCTCGTCCGCGAGCTGCGCCGCCGCGGCGGCAAGTACGGCATCGCGACCATGTGTGTGGGCGTCGGCCAAGGCCTGGCCACCGTCTTCGAAGCGGCCTAATCACTTCCGGTGCGCCTTTGCCCCTCTATGAGGGGATAAAGCGCACCGGAACGGGGGGATTAGTAGCCTCGCCGCCTGATGGCGACTGAGCTGAGAGAGCTGGCGAGCGTCGACGGGACGATCTCGCCGACGGCGGAGGCGATGGTGCCGCTGCGCGACGACGGGCTCTACCGCGGCGACGGCGCCTTCGAGGTGATTCGGCTCTACGAGGGGAAGCCGTTTGCGCTCGTCGACCACCTCGACCGGCTCCAGCGCTCCGGCGCCGCGATCGAGCTCGAGTTCGACCGCGCCGCGCTGGAACAGGAGATCGAGGCGCTGCTAGCAGATCTCGGCGACGCCGACGGGCAGTTGCGGCTGATCGTCACCCGCGGCGGCCGTCGGCTCGCGATGACCGAGCCGATCCCGGCGCACACCGAGACCGTCAGCGTCGCCACCGTCACCTACTGCCCGAGCGTGATCCTCAACGGCGTCAAGTCGCTCTCCTACGCGGCAAACATGCAGGCGACCCGGCTCGCCAAGGGCCAGGGCGCCGACGAGGCCGTCCTGGTCCAGCCCGACGGCACGGTGCTGGAGCCGCCGACGTCATCGATCTTCTGGGTCTCGCCGCAGGGCGCGCTGCGCACGCCCGCGCTCGAGAACGGCGTGCTCGAGTCGATCACCCGCGACCGGCTGGTCAAGGCGCTCGACGTCGAGGAGGGTGCCTGGCCGGTGGCCGACCTGCGCGCCGCCCGCGAGGCCTTCCTCGCCTCAACCACCCGCGAGATCCAAGCGGTGTCGGCGATCGACGGCACCGAGCTGCCCGAGGCCCCCGGCCCCCGCACCAGCGAGGCCCAAGAAGCCTTCGCCGCGACCCTGGGACGCGAACTTCGATGACGAACGGCCCGAACACAGACCCGAGAAAGCAGGGATGAGATGGACTTCCAGTTGACCGACGAGCAGCGGCTGATCTCCGAAACCGCGCGTGAATTCGCCGACAAGGAGATCACGCCGCGAGTGCGCGACAACGACCGCGCCGCCCGTTTCGACCGCGAGCTGGCCAGCAAGCTGGGCGAGGTCGGCTACCTCGGCGCCCCGGTTTCGGAGGCCTACGGCGGCCGCGGCCTCGACTACATCGGCTACGGGCTGATCGTCGAACAGGTCGGTCGCGCCGACTCCTCCGCCCGCACCGTCGTCTCCGTGCAGACCTCGCTGGTCGCCGGCTCGATCGAGAGATGGGGAACCGAGGAGCAGAAGCAGCGCTGGCTGCCGCGGCTGTGCTCGGGCGAGGCGCTCGGCTGCTTCGGCCTGACCGAGCCCGACACCGGATCCGACGCCGCCAACCTGCGCACCCGGGCGACCAAGACCGACTCGGGCTGGTCGATCAGCGGTCAGAAGATGTGGATCTCGCTCGCCAACTTCTCCGAGGTGGCGCTGATCTTCGCCCAGACCGACCCGGAGAAGAAGCACAAGGGCCTCGCCTGCTTCCTCGTCCCCTGCGACAGCGAGGGCTTTACCACCCAGGAGATCCACGGCAAGCTTGGCCTGCGCTCCTCCGACACCGGCGAGATCTCGCTCGACGGCGTCGAGGTCGGCGAGGACGCGATGCTCGGCGAGATCGGCGACGGCTTCAAGGTCGCGATGAGCGCCCTCGACAACGGCCGCTACAGCGTCGCCGCCGGCTGCGTCGGCATCTGCGAAGGCTGCGTCGAAGCCTCCGTTGCCTACTCCAAGGAGCGCAAGCAGTTCGGCGTGCCGCTCGCCCGCTTCCAGCTGGTGCAGGAGATGATCGCCGACATGATCCTCAAGCGCGACGCCTCGCGGATGCTGGTCTACCGGGCCGGGGTGCTCAAGG
>DASUZK010000034.1:0-30599 GCA_036376915.1 Solirubrobacterales bacterium | reverse complement strand
ATGCGGGCCCTGCTCGGGCTCGATCCCGACGAGGCCGGCAAGGGCGCCGCCGCCGCCGAGCACTTCGAGCGGGCGCTCGGCTTCTACGGGATCGACTTTCACCTGCGCCTCCTGCGCGGGCCAGGCTCGCCCTGGTCGAAGATGGTCGCTTCGCGGGCGGTCCTCGACGAGATCGTCTTCGGGGAGATCGAGCGTAGACGCGCCAACCCCGACCCGGAGAAGATGGACATCCTCAGCCTGTTGCTTTCTGTGCGCGACGAGGCGGGCGAGGGATTCACCGCCAAGGAGGTCCGCGACCAGGTGATGACGCTGATGTTCGCCGGCCACGACACCTCCACCTCGACCCTGACCTTCATGATGCACGAGCTGGCCCGCCACCCCGACGTGGTCGAGAGGCTCTGGGAGGAGCAGGACCGGGTGCTCGGCGACCGCACGCCCGATATCGAGACGCTCGAGAAGGAGATGCCCTACCTCGACATGGTGCTCGACGAGGTCCTGCGCCTCTATCCACCTGCCTGGATCGGCCCTCGGCGCGCGGTTCGCGACTTCGAATTCAACGGCCACCGGGTGAGCCGGGGCGCCTACGTCAACTACTGCTCCTGGGCCAGCCACCGCATCCCCGAGGTCTTCCCGGATCCGGAGGCGTTCATCCCGGAGCGCTTCACCCGCGAGCGCAAGGCGGCCCTGCCGCGCGGCGCCTACGTCCCCTTCGGCGGCGGCCGACGGATCTGCATCGGCAAGCGCTTCGGCCAGACCGAGGTGAAGCTGGTCGCCACGATGCTCCTGCAGAAGCTCCGTCTAGACGCAATGCCCGGCCGCACCATGACCGTCCGCCAGATGCCGACCCTGTCACCCAGGGGAGGCCTAGAGATGCGGGTCCTCCCCCGGGCTTGACCGACTCGGCTGCTCGCACCCTTCCGCAGCTCTGGAAGCAAAGTCGCGAAGACGCTCCTCCCCGCGGGTGAGAAGCTCAGCCGAAAAGCGTCTCTCCCGCGGGTGGCATGGGGCAGGGGGGTCGAGGACAGCCCGTGGACTGCCCGCAGGCCCCCCTGCCCCATGACAGGACCCGCGGGCCACAACGCGCGTCGGCGCTACTTGATGAAGAGCATCTCCTCATACTTCGGCAGCGGCCAGAGGTCGTCGGCGACGACCTTCTCCAGCTTGTCGGCCGTCTCGCGCACCTTGTCCATCGCGGAGATCTGCTTGTCACGGGCGTGGATCGCCATCTCCATGCCCTCCAGGCCCGGATCGGCGTTGGCCGACTCCAGCTCCTCGAGAGCGCCCACCAGCTCGTTGGCCAGGCCACTCAGCTCGCCCTCCAGCGAGGACACGCCCGCCTCCTTGATCAGCGCCAGGTGCCTTAGCGCCGCCGGCAGGATCATCGTCTTGGCGATCGAGAAGGTCGTCTCCGCCTCGATGTTGGCCCGGACCCAGTACTGCTCGACCCAGACCTCGTAACGCGACTCCAGCTCGCGCTTGGAGAGAACCTTGTAGTTCTCGAAGGCGGCGACGGTCTGCTCGTTGAGCACCTCGGGCAGCGCGTCGGGCGTCGTGCGCAGGTTCTTCAGCCCGCGTTGCTCCGCTTCGGCGTGCCAGGCCTCGTCGTAGTTGTCGCCGTCGAAGATGATCTGCTTGTTGGCGGAGTAGGACTCCTTGACTACCTCGATCACGGCCTCGGCGATGTCCATGCCGTCGGCGCTCTTTGCCTCCAGCTTGTCGGCCAGCTCGTCGATCGCCTCGGTGACGATCGTGTTGAGCACCGTGTTGGGGAAGGCGAGCGACATGCTCGAGCCCAGCGCCCGGAACTCGAATTTGTTGCCGGTGAAGGCGAAGGGCGAGGTGCGGTTGCGGTCGCCGCCGTGCATCGGCAGCGCCGGCAGCACCGTCGCGCCCAGCTCGAGGAAGGAAGCGGGCGTATGCGGGTCGCCTTCGCCGCTGGCGATCGCCTCGAAGGCTTTCTCCAGCTCGGCGCCGAGGAAGATCGAGATGATCGCCGGCGGCGCCTCGTTGGCGCCGAGGCGGTGGTCCTGGCCGATGTTGGCAACCGAGGCCCGCAGCAGGCCTTGGTGCTTGTTCACCGCCTGGATCACGGCGGCGCAGAAGAAGAGGAAGTGGACGTTGTCGGCAGGTGTGTCGCCCGGGTCGAGCAGGTTGGTGCCGGTGTCGGTCCCCATCGACCAGTTGTTGTGCTTGCCCGAGCCGTTGACGCCGGCGAAGGGCTTCTCGTGCAGCAGGCAGACCAAGCCGTAGCGGCGGGCGACGCTTTCCAGGACCTGCATCATCAGCTGCTGGTGGTCGGAGCCGACGTTCGAGTTCTCGAAAACCGGTGCGATCTCGTACTGGTTCGGAGCCACCTCGTTGTGGCGGGTCTTGACCGGGATGCCGAGCTTGCGCGCCTCCAGCTCGGTCTCCAACATGCAGGCGAGGATCCGCTCCGGGATCGAGCCGAAGTAGTGGTCGTCCAGCTCATGGCCCTTCGGCGGCTTGGCGCCGAAGAGGGTGCGCCCGGTCGAGATCAGGTCGGGGCGCTCGAAGAAGTACTGCTCGTCGATCAGGAAGTACTCCTGCTCGGGCCCGACGGTGGTGAAGACGCGCTTGCTCTCGGTGTCGCCGAGCAGCTGCAGCGCCTTGATCGCCGAGCGCGAGAGCGCGTCCATCGAGCGCAGCAGCGGGATCTTCGCGTCGAGCGCCTCGCCGGTCCAGGAGGCGAAGGCGGTGGGGATGCAGAGCAGCGCCCCGTTCGGGTTCTCGAGGATGAAGGCGGGGGAGGTCGGGTCCCAGGCGGTGTAGCCGCGCGCCTCGAAGGTGGCGCGGACGCCGCCGGTGGGGAATGAGGAGGCGTCGGGCTCGCCCTGGATCAGCTCCTTGCCCGAGAAGCCGGCCAGCGCCGCGCCTTCGCCGCCGGAGGGCTCGAAGAACGAGTCGTGCTTCTCCGCCGTGGAGCCGGTCAGCGGCTGGAACATGTGGGTGAAGTGGGTGGCGCCGTTCTCCAGCGCCCACTCCTTCATCGCCTCGGCGACGGCGTCGGCGAGGCTTGGGTCGAGCGCCTCGCCGCCTTCGAGGGTGGCCTGCAGCTTCTCGAAGACGTCCGCGGGCAGGCGTTCGCGCTGCACGGCGACGGAGAAGACGTTGGCGCCGAAGGGGTCGTTCTCGGGCTGGGTCAGGTCGAGTGCGCCAAGGGCCTCCCCGTTGGAGCTCCACTGCGCTGCGGTCACATTCTGCTGGCGGATACGCGTCATCGCTCTTGTCGTCCCTCGCTTGGCGTCGCGCCCGGCCGGCGGGCACGGTCGATTACCGGTCTAACTCCCATGAAAAGCCGAAAAAAGAGACTAGTGGCAATCGCTCAGAGATGCCTTTGTACCCCGGTACAAGGATCCCCCACGGGCTTTGTCCAGCCGTCGCCACGAGCTCTTTGCTCGCTGAGTTCGCCCTTTTGGGGCCTATAGGCCCGGAAAAGGCGAAGTCAGCGGGTGAGGGGGGAGGCGGTGAGCAGGCCGAGTGGGTGGCGGAGGTGGAAGCCGCCGGTCGAGCGCATCTCTTCGCTCCAGCCGGGGCCGTGCCCGTCGCCTTCGTCGGTCATCGACGTGTCCCAGCGCAGGCCGGCGATCACGGCGAAGACGTGGTCGCGGCTGGCGTAGATTCGGACCCAGCTGCCGGGGCCGCCCCCGCCCCAGCGCATGAAGCCGCGGGAATCGAGGGGCGAGTCGAGCAACCCGGCCGCGTGCATCACGTAGCTGACCGAGCCCGAGCAGTCATAGCCCCGCGA
Organism: Solirubrobacterales bacterium; assembly: GCA_036376915.1. Lineage (GTDB taxonomy): Bacteria > Actinomycetota > Thermoleophilia > Solirubrobacterales > 70-9 > VRUE01. Next base: position 26,833 of record DASUZK010000034.1, on the reverse strand, counting down.
GCGCCAGCCCCGGTGGCCGCCGCCCCACACGTAGGGGCGATGGCGGATCCGATTCGCCGCCTGGATCATCGCGTCGACCGCCGCTGGTGCTGAAAGGGGTGCCACCGCGCGCCCGCTGGGCAGCAGTGTCGCCTGCGGAACGGCCGCGCTCGCGCCTGGCGCCGGTGCCAGCAGGCACGCGCACGCGGTGAGCAGGATCGTTCCCCGTCGAAGCATGAAGGGCCTCTATCGGCAATCAGGCACGCACCTATAGCCTTCGACGCTCCCGACCTGGAGGGATCCAACCAATGTTCGTTTCCAAGGCCGCCGTCGTCGGCGGCGGCACCATGGGCGGTGAGATCGCGCAGGCGATCGCCGCCGCAGACATCCCAGTCGTCGTCAAGGACATCGACCGGAAGTTCGTCGACGCCGCGGTCGAGAAGGCGCGTGCGGTTACCGAGGGGCAGCTCGCCCGCCTGGTCAAGAAGGAGAAGCTGACCCAGGCGCAGGCGGACGCGCGGCTTGCCGAGGTGATGGGGCTCGTCACGGGCACGACCACCTACGAGGAGCTCGGCGACGTCGACTTCGTCGTCGAGGCGGTTCCCGAGCGGATGGAGATCAAGCAGGCGGTCTTCCGCGAGCTCGACGCGGCCACTCCGGGCCACGCAATCCTCGCCTCCAACACCTCCTCGCTCTCGATCACCGAGATGGCGGAGACGACGCTGCGGCCCGACAAGGTCGTCGGCTTCCACTTCTTCTATCCCGCCTCGGTGATGCCGCTGGTCGAGGTGATCGCCGGCGAGGACACCTCGGAGGAGACGGCGACGGTCGCCTACAACTTCGCCCAGGCGATCAAGAAGCAGCCGATCGTCTGTGGCGAGGTTCCCGGCTTCGTCGTCAACCGGATCCTGATGGCGACGATCGGCGAGATCTGGCGCGCCCAGGAGGAGCAGGGCCTCTCCCTGAAGGCGATCGACGAGGCGATCGCCGCCGCCCAGCTGGCGCCGATGGGCCCCTTCTTCCTCACCGACCTGCTCGGGCTGGACACGGTCCTGCACGTCGCCGAGCACCTCGCCGAGTCCTACGGCGAGACCTTCTACGTCCACCAGGGACTGAAGCGGCTGGTCGCCGACGGCAAGCTCGGCGCCAAGTCCGGCGGCGAGGGGTTCTTCAAGGACGGCGAGCAGAACGTCCCCGGTGAGGCCGAGCCCGACGCCGAGGAGATGGTCGCGATGTTCACCTGCCGGGCCCTGATCGAGGCCTGCCTCTTGGTCGAGGAGGGCGTCTGCTCTGTCCGCGACATCGACGTCGGGATGATGGCCGGGGCCGGCCTCGACCCCCGCAAAGGGCTGCTGCCGCCGTTTTGGAAAGCAGACGTCGAGGGCCTCGACGAGGTGCTGGAGCGGATGGAGGGCCTGCGGGAGCGCCACGGCGATCGCTTTGCGCCGCCGGTGCTGCTGCGCCGGCTCGTCGCCCAGGGGCGCCTCGGGATGGCGTCGGGCCAGGGCTTCTACCCCTATCCGCGACCCGACGAGGGCGAGCAGGCCGAGACGGTGAAGCTGGAGACCCGCGGAGAGGTGGCGATCGCCTGGCTCGCCAACGCGCCGATGAATGCCGTCTCGCCCGACGTGATCCGCGATCTGGGAACCGTCTGGGAACGGGTAAAGGCGGCTGACGGGGTGGGCGCGATGGTGATCGCCTCCTCGGTCCCGGTCGTCTTCTCAGCCGGTGCCGACATCAAGGCCTTCACCCAGATGGACGAGAGCGGGGGCGAGGAGCTGATCCACACCGCCCACGCCCTCTTGCGCGACTTCGGCCAGGCGCCTGTGGCGACGATCGCCGCGGTCAACGCGCTCGCCTTCGGCGGCGGCTGCGAGCTGGCGATGGCCTGCGACGTCCGGATCGCCGCCGAGGCGGCGGTGTTCGGCCAGCCCGAGGTGAAGCTGGGGATCATCCCCGGCTTCGGCGGCACCCAGCGCCTGCCCCGCCTGGTCGGGCCCAACAAGGCGCTGGAGATGAACCTCGTCGGCGACGCGATCCTCGCCGGCGAGGCGCTCGAATCCGGTCTGGCCAACCGCGTCGTCCCCGACCACGAGCTGTTCGAGACGGCCCTGATGTGGGGTCGCAAGCTGGCGGGCCAGGCGCCGGTGGCGGTCGAGCAGATCAAGCGGGTCTCACACGCCGGCGACCTCGATCAGGGCATCGAGGCCGAGAAGCAGGGTTTCGCCACCGCCTTCCGCAGCGAGGACGCCAAGGAGGGAATCGGCGCCTTCCTAGCCAAGCGCACCCCCAAATGGAGCGGCAGGTAGCGACAATCGCGCCGACGGGCCTCAAAGTACGCCTATGTGTCCGGTTTTAGGCCCGTCGGCGGGGGTTGAGCGGCTGGCGGAGCTGGTTCGGGAGTCGGGCTGCACCGTGGCGCTGACGGGAGCGGGTATCTCGGTGGCCTCCGGGATTCCCGACTTCCGGACGCCGGAGACCGGGATCTGGGCGAACGTCGACCCGATGGAGGTCGCCCACATCGACGTCTTCGAACGTGACCCTGCCCGCTTCTGGTCCTATTACCGTCCGCGCTTCCACTCGCTCGGAGACAAGAAGCCAAACTCCGGTCACGAGGCGCTGGCAGAGCTGGAGCGCCGCGGGCTGCTGGAGGGCGTGATCACGCAGAACATCGACCGGCTTCACCGCGCCGCCGGCTCGCGCAACGTGGTCGAGGTGCACGGCTCGATCGAGACCTCCTCCTGCAGGGGCTGCGCCGCCTCTTACGGGATCGCTGAGGTCGACGGGCTCTTCGACGAGAGCGGCGTCGCTGTCTGTGACGCCTGCGGCGGGCCGGTCAAGCCGAACGTCGTCCTGTTTGGCGAGCTGCTGCCCGAAGAGGCGATGAGGAAGGCCCAGGAGCTGGCGGCGACGGCGGACCTGATGCTCTGCGTCGGCAGCTCGCTCGTCGTCCACCCGGTCGCGGCCCTCCCCGGCGTCACCCTGGAGAACGGCGGCCGGCTCGCGATCGTCACCAAGGGGCCGACGCCCTACGACGGCGACGCCGCGCTGAAGCTGGAGGGCGAGATCGACGCCGAGCTTTCCGCGACGCTGGCCGCGCTCGCGTGACCGGCTCAGATGCCGTCGCGGGAAGGCTGCCCGACGCGGTGATCTTCGACAACGACGGCCTGCTGCTGGACACCGAGTCGGTCTGGACCCGGGCCGAGCAGGACCTCTTCGCTCGGCGCGGGCTCGAGTTCACCCCGGCGCACAAGCACGAGCTGGTCGGCACCTCGGCTGAGATCGCCGGCGGGATCCTCGAGCGTCGTTTCGGCGAGCCGGGCCGCGCCGCCGAGCTGATCGAGGAGCTGAACGAGCTGGTCGTCGCCGAGCTCGAGCACGGGGTGGAGGCGATGGTCGGCGCGCGCGAGCTGTTGTTGGAGCTGAAACGACGCGGAACCCCGATTGGCCTCGTCTCCAACTCGCCGCTCCGCTTCGTGCGGCGCTCCCTGGAGATCGTCGGGCTGACCGAGAATTTCAACGTCGTCCTCAGCGCCCACGAAGTGGCGGCACCGAAGCCGGCGCCCGACCCCTATTTGGAGGCCTGCCGGCGCTTGGGAGTTGCCCCGGGGCCCTCGGTGATCGCGCTGGAGGACTCTCCCACCGGCGTGGCCGCGGCGCGCGCCGCCGGGCTCACCGTCATCGGCGTTCCCTCACTCGACGGCATCGAGCTCGTCGAAGCCCACGAGATCGCCGAGTCGTTGCTCGATGCGGTGGTGGCTCGCCGGCTCAGCCTTTGAGGATGCGGCGGCGGCGCAGGGCTCGCTCGCAGAGAGATAGCAACTCGTGCAGGGCCTTGAGCTGTGCGGGGTCGAGGTCGTCGCGCAGAGCGTGGTTTGCCAGGTCCCCCGTTTCGCCGCGACGTGCTGCGATCGCCGCCATGTCCTCCTCGTGCCCAGGGTCCGCGAGGGCCCCCTTCAGCTCGACCAGCAAGGCCTCGAGGCCGACGCGGAGCTGTAGGGCCGCCTCGCGCGCTCGTCCCGCGTCGAGGTCGGCGCGGGCGCGGAGGATGAGCGTCTCGCAGGCGTCGAACTGTTCACGGCCTCCAAGGACGGCGGCGATGCGCTCCTGGGGGCGCAGCTCCTCGGCGCGTTGGCGGCGACGCGATGCACCGCCGGTGTGCACGTCGACCTCGCGGGCGGCGCTGAACTCGCCGCTGGCGACCTGCTCGCCGCTGCCGTAGCCGATGCGTGCGGCGACGGCTCTGCGGGCGCTGAGCGCCTGCGGGGCAGGGTCACCGCTCGCCACGGCGTGTGCGTGCAGAGCCCGGTTGAGTGCCTCGATCGCTTCTGCGAGCAGGGCGTCGACCGTGTCCTCGGCTGCCGCTGACGCCTCCAGCCAGCGTTTTGCCTCGGCCTCGTCTGCGAAAACGTCGTAGGCGCGCACCAGGGTCGTCCGCGCGAGCGGCAAGGGGGAGGGGGCCGCGTCTGCTTTCGCCTCGCGTACCCGGCGCCGGCGCCGGTGAGTCGGAGCTGGGGCGCCGAGCGTTTCGAGCACCAGGACCCTCTCCTCGCCGCTGTCTCGCAATACGTAGCGGCCGTCCGTCACGTCGAGCGTGCCGGCAAAATCGAGCTGAACGAATCCGAATAGCCGTGTCAGAAGGCGATTATCTCGGCTACTTGCCGCCGCTTGCGCCGGACTCGCCACTGCCCTGCTTTGCCGGCAGCGAGTACTCCGAGGGGGCGACCTGCACGTCGGGGTTGTCGATCTCGCCGAGGCGGTCGACCAGGCGCTTCCACTGGTCCGGTTTGAGCAGTTCGATGAAGCGCGCCTCGCCCCCGCTGCCACCCAGGGGGCTGTAGCCGATATGGACGTGATCGGCATGGTCGGCCATCGCGAAGCTCGGCCCGCCGAGCTCCTGCAGCGAGATCAGCTCGTCGGGGACCAGGGTCCCCTGCAGGCGCAGCACCGTTCGCAGCAGCGATTCGGTGATCGAGCCGGGCCCCTGGTGGCCGAGCACCGGCGTCCCGTTGATCGCCGCGATGTCGGCCGCGTTGCCAAAGGAGTGGTTGGAGATGTTTCCGCTGGTGGTGATGCTGCCATGCCGCCCGCAGAGCATCGAGGTGATCGTCAAGTCGAAGCCGTGCTCGGAGAGGAAGGCGAGGGCCGCCAGCAGGCGCCGGTCGATTTGCCCGCCGCGGACTTCGACTCGGTCGCAGTCGGAGAGCTCGATCTGATCGTCGGCGAGGACACGACGCTGCAGCGCCTCCTTGGAGAGGAGCAGGACGCCGGCGCCGCCCAGCTTCGTCGCGAACGGGCTCTTGCCCTCGGCGCGGTAGATCGCCGTCGCCTCGAGCAGCTTCCAGCCGTCGAGGATCGGCTTCGGGTCGATGCGCGGCGCTCCCCGCCCGGCCGGGCGGATGGAGAAGTTGAGATGCGAGTCGATCCCGTCCTCGACGGTGCCGATACGGCCGAGCACGGTGCCAGCTATAACCCTCGACCCAACCCCGAGGGTTCCGTCTTCCTGGGTGACGTTGTCGAGCTCGTGCACCCCAGCGTCGAGGTGCTCGTCCACCCTGCCGGGCAGGGCGTGCAGTCGCGGTCGCAGGTTCTCGCTGTCGATCGGCACCCGCTTCTCCTGGCCGGTCGGCATCACCACGGTGCGATCCTCGCGGACGATCTCGCCCAGCTCGGCGTAGGTAAAGCGGTTGCCGTAGGCGTCGCGCAGGACGACGAAGCGGCCGAGCTGCTCGGAGTTGCCCATCTTCTCGATCACGCCGTCGTTGACAGCCACGACCGGGGCGTCCTCGGCGGCGAAGATGTTGATGCCGCGCCGCGTCGGTGAGGAGGAGATCACGTCGGCCGCTTCGCCGTAGGCGTCGTCGGTGCCCGACGTCCCCCGGTTCAGCGCTTCGCGGGCCGCGAGGTCGTCGGCGTAGCGGGCGTCGGCGGCGACCGGGAAGTGCGCCCCCTCGGTCAGCCCCGTCAGCGAGCCGACCAGGTCGGCCGGCAGCTTGCCGTAGGCGCGGGCGTAGGCGAGAACCTCCTGCACGTACCAATCGGCGTGGTTGTAAGCGAAGATCGCGTCGTAGAGGTTCTCCGAGCCGCCGCTGAGGTCGAGGTAGTTTGCCGCGGCGCAGATCGCGTCGACGGGGTTGTAGGGGTCCTTGCGCCCATCGCCGTTGGCATCGAGCCCGAAGGCTTCCCAGCTCGAGGGAAGGAACTGCATCCAGCCCAGCGCTCCGGCGCTGGAGGGCCCCATGTTGGTGCCGAAGCCGGTCTCGATTTTGTTGATCGAGGCCAGCACCTGCCAGGGGATCCCGTACTCGGTTCCGCAGGCCTGGTAGATCGGCAGGAGAAAGGGCGGGATCTCGAAGGAGTCGATGACGAAGTTGGGGACCCCGATCGGGGCCGGACCGAAGGGCGCGATCGTCGCCGTCGGGTTGGCGTCGGTGGGAGTGCCGCCGCTGCCGTACTGCACGCCGCCGCTGTCCGTGTCCGCGAGCTGGACGCCACCGGTTGCGCTGGGCGCGGTGACCCCGCCGCCGCTGTTGCCGCCGCCGCCGCTGGCGTCGCCGATCGTCTCGTTGCGGCGAACGGTGCCCCCTCCTTCGATCGTGGCGCCCGCCTCAAAGCCGCCTTCGGTCGTTTGCGTGGGCGCCGTTTCCGTCGCTTCGATGCCGCTGCCCGCGGTGGGGGCGCCGGTGGCTTCCGGTTCCTCGCTGAGGTCGGACGGTGCGCTGCAGTCGGCGTCTTCCAGGTCGGGTGCCCCGTCCCCGTCGTCGTCGAGCGTGTTCGAGCAGGCCGGCGCTGCAAGCGCCGGCGCCACGGAGAGGCTCGGATCCGTCGCTTCCGCGCCGGAGAGCCCCTCTGCTCCGGCAAAGCCGACGCCGAGCGCCGTTACGGCGCCGAAGCTGGCCAAGGCCATGATCAGTGCAAGCTTGTGTCTCATCAGACTGCGTCTGCGTCCCTGCCGATTCCTGTAGGGGAGCCCGTGCGCGTCTCCCCGCGCAGCACGCCAGCCCAAGCTACTTGCTCGCTCTGGGCTGCGCAACGAGCCACCCCCGCCCCCAACATGCCCTTAATCAACGTCGATCCCATGCTTGAACGGAGCAGGATTTCACCTCGGCCGGATGCGCCGGCTCAGGCCTGTCCCCGTCAGGGGATCGCACCCCCTGACGGGATAGGCCCTAAGCTGCTGTCAATGGACTACGAGGATCAGGACGGGCTGCGGGCTCGCAGCGAGCAGGCGATCGGCGAGCTCGCCCAGGTTCTGCTCGACAGCAACGTCCTCGAGAACGCGGTCGCGGCCGCGTTCGGTGCCCGCGAGAAGGCGCTCGAGGCCCAGCAGGCGGCGATGAGCGCGCTCAACCTGCCTTCCGCCGGCGACGTCGAACGTCTCGAGCGCCGGTTGCGCTCGCTCTCGCAACGGCTCGAAGAGGTCGAGGACCAGGTCGACCGCGTTTCGCGCGACCTCGGCGACATTCGTCGCCAGATCGCCGCCGACAGGCGCGCAACCGTCCAAGACTAACCCTCGACTTTAGGTTGACAGTGCGGCCGAGGCGGCGAGCCCGGCCCGCTTCTCGAACGTCTCGAGCCGCTCTCCCTCCAGATGCTCTTCGCCGGCCTTTTCGGCGACGATCAGGACAGCCGCCGCCTCGATTCCGAGCGCGCGAGCCCTGGCGAGCAGCGGCGCGGTCTGCATGTCGCCGGCGGCGACGCCCGGCAGAGGCGTCTGATCTCCCGGGTGGGCATCGAAGCTGGCGACCGTGGTCAGCCGCCAACCCTCCGGCGCCTCTGTCAGCCGCTCGGTCAGCGCACCGTCGGGCCTCACCGCCTCGTCGGGCGCGACGCCGAGCGCCGTTGCGCTGCCCCCTGCCGCGATCGCCGTCTCGACGACGACGATCTCGCCCAGCTCGAGCGACCTCTCGTAGCCGGCGCAGGTGCCGACCCGCACCGCGCGACGGACGCCCAGGGCTCCGAGCTCGCCGAGCACCAACGCCGCGCTTGGCCCACCCATCCCGGTCGACTGGATCGTCAGCGACCCGCCCGCGGGCGTCTGGCCGGAGTACCCCCACAGCCCCCGTGAGTGGTTGCTCATCTTCGGCTGCTCGAGCAGCTCCTGGGCGAGCAGCAAGGCCCGTCCGGGATCCCCGACGAGAACCGCGTCAGTGGCGAGAGAGGCTGTGGGCCGGAGCCTGGGCGGCATCGTCCCCCGACCCTATTGCGCCGCTGTCGTCGGCCGTGGCACCGTCGCGCCAGGAGTCTCCGGCCTGTGCCTCCTCGCCGTCGCTGCCGCGCATTTCCTCCTCGTAGGCCGCGATCGCGCGGCGCAGGTCGCGCTTGCGCATCCACTCGGCGGCGAAGTAGCTGCCGATCACGAAGCAGAAGGCGAGCGCCTGCGCGGCCAGCGTCTCGACCGTGGGGTAGACGCCCAGCCAGGTTCCCATCCACAGCGGCAGGTCGACGTCGATCGGATGGATCGACAGCCAGCCGACGCCCTGCATCGTCCGCGCCGTGTTGCCGACGAGGACCACCAGCACCAGCGCGATCAGCACCCCCGTCGCGATCAGCATCTTCTTGTAGGGGAGCTTGCGCTCGAGCATGAAGGTGAGGGCGCCGACCACGGCGGTGATCGCGAGGCCGAGCGAGACTCCGGCGAGGACCACGCCGGTCCCCGAGCTGAGCTGCAGCGCCTGCAGGAAGAGGACGGTCTCGAAGCCCTCGCGGAAGACGCTGGTGAAGCCGAGCGTGTAGAGGCCGGCGACGGTCGCCGCGCCCGCTCCGGCGGCGAGGGCGGCGCCGGTCAGCGCCTTGCCGCGGTCGCGGTGCCCCTTGATCCACTCGGTCCAGTAGACGCGGTGGAAGAACCAGTTCATGACCAGCAACAGGACGCCGATCGCGACGACCCCGACCGCCGCCTCGAGTTTCTCGCCGTACTGCGAGAGCGAGTCGAGCAGGAGCAGGGCGAGGACGAACATCACCATGCTGGCTGGCAGGGCGAGCAGGGCGCCCCGGTAGATCGGCCGCCGCAACGGCGCCCGCGGGCCGATCATGCTGGCGGTGATCGCGGCGAGGATCAGGATCGCCTCGAGCCCCTCGCGGAAGACGATCAGGGCCGAGTTGGTGATCGCCGTCATCGCGCTGGCTCCGTCGCCGGTCAGCGCCCGGGCGTCGTCCAGCTTTTCGTCGAGGTCGAGGCGCGTCTCGCGGATCTCGCCCAGCGGCGCGTCGCGGGCCACCAGGGTGGCCAGCCCCGAGTCTCCGTTTGCGCCGTACCAGATCAATCCCTCGATTTCGAGCGCGAGCTGCGGGTCGAAGGCCCGCAGCTTCAGCTCGGGCCCGAACTCGAAGAATCCGTAGGCGGCGAGCCGCGCCTGCTCGGCCTCCTGGTAGCGGCCGGCGCCGGCCGCCGCTTCCAGCTGGTCGAGGGAGATGTCGACGAGTTCGTAGTCGGCGTCTTCGCTCGGTTCGGTCCACTCCCTCGGCGCGATCCGCTCGAAGCTGCTGGCGGCCTTCTCGCGCGCCGCGTCGAGCTCCTCCTGGGGGGCGACCGAGACGTTCTGCTGTGCGTCGTCGACGTCGGCGCGCAGTTCCGCGTAGGCCGACTTGATCCGCTCGACCGCCGCCGGGTCGCGATCGAGCAGAACCGGCTCGAGGTCGGAGAAGGCGGCTTCGACGCCGTCCATGAAGGCGACCGCCTCCTGCACCTCGAACGGGATCGTCACCCGCCCGTCGGTAGTTCCCTTGTCGTACTCCTTGGGCACGAGGTCGAGGAAGCGGGTCAGCTGGCTCGCCCGGTTGACCTCCTCGTCGGGCGTCAACGGTGCCGCGGTGAAGCCCTCGAGGTCGGCTTCGGCCCGCTCGCGAGCGGCTTCGAAGCGAGCCCGGTCATTGCCCGCGGCGGCGGCCGCGAGGGCGGTGAAGTCGCGGCCGGTCGCCCGCGCCTCGGCCTGGCCGCGCTGCTCGGCGAACTCGGCGGCGATCGCCAGCCAGTAGCCGTTGGCGATGGCCGCCGTTTCGGCGAAGCGACCGCCGAAGCCGCGCTCGGCCGCCTGCGCCGCTTCGTCGAGGTTGGTGAAGAGTCGCGCCTGGAAGGCGTCGAGCAGGTCCTTTTCGATCTGCACCGCCGTCCCGTGCGGCGAGCCTTCGCCGGCGGCGAGCGCCTCCACGGCGGCGGTCGCGTCGACTCCCGGCCGGGTGAAGCGGGTGGTCTGTCGGAACTCGCGGATCTGCAGCCAGGCGCGGGCCTCGGCGGCGTCTCCGCGCAGGGCGGCGGCGACCGCTACGGCAAGCGCGCCTCGCCGAAGAGCCGCGACGACGCGGCCGCGCGCCGCCGCCAGGCCGACTTCGTCGCGGCTCGCACCGGCTCGCCGGGCGGCCGCGAGCGAGGACTCGATCTCGCTCAGCTCAGCGGGGGCGCTGAGGGCAAGGCCATGACGAAGGGGTCCCCGCAGCTCCGCTTCGGCCGCCGCGACCGGACCAGCCGTCGGTTCGTCGAAGAGCTGCTTGGTCTGGGCCTCGGCGAGGTCGGCGCGGATCGCGTCCGCCGCCTGCCAGGGAGGCTCGGCCCCGCTCGGCGAGGCTGTCCACAGCAGAGCCACCACCGCGATGAGGATCGCGGTGGTGGCTCGGGTCGTCCGGGAGGACCGTGGCTGTAGGCGTGCTCCCCGGACCGCTACCGCCTAGCCTTCCTGCAGTTCGACTTCGAGTTGCTTGGCGGCCTGCGTAACCTGGCCGGCGATCGCCTCGGCCTGCGCCTGCGCCTGCGCTCCGAGCGCGTCGGCCTGCTTGGCGGTGAACTTCTCGCCGGCGGCCTCGCGATCGCGCAGGTCGGTGGCGAAGGCGACCAGGCTCTCCAGCTCCTCGCGGGTCTGCTTGGCCTGCTGCGGGTTCTCCTCGGCGATCATCGGTTCGATGCCGTCGTAGGTGACGAGGATGCCGCCGAGGATGTCGGCGATGTCCGAGAGCCGCGAGGTCGCGACGAAGCCGAGCTCCTCGGCACCCTCGCCGGCGATGAAGCGCGAGTTCTTCCAGGCCTCGAAGTACTCGCTCATCGTCGGCGTCATCACGACGATCGAGGTCAGCGCGTCGGACGGCGTCGGTTCGAACTCCCGCGCGTCTTCGTCGAGGCTCTTCGCCTGCTTTTCGAATTCGTCGAGGGTCGCCTTGTAGGTGTCGGCGTCGGGCAGGCCCTCGCCGAACTCGACCTCGCCGTCGCCGTCGACGTCCGGCTCGGCGCCCTTCGCCTGCAGCTCGGGGTTGGTCCCGTAGAGGGCGGTCTCGGTGAGGAAGAAGAGGTTGCCCGGCTGCTCGAGCTTCTTGCCCGCCGGGGTCGTGAGGGTGAAGGAGACCGCGTCTTCTGGGGTCGAGGCGTCCGAGCCGGCGTCGATGTCGACGTCGTACTGGGCCAGGCGCGGGACGCCGGCGACGATGCCCTCCATCTGCTCGTAGGCCGGGTTGGCCGCGACGAAGGCTTCCTTGGATTCCTCGAGGATCTGCTCGACTTCGGCGCCGTGCTCCTCCAGCAGGCGGTCGTAGTCGAAGTCGACCGACTCCGCCAGCGCGTAGTACTCGTCGCCGTTCTCCTTCAAGACCGCGACCTGCTCGACCAGCTCGTCGGAATGGTCGGTGAGGTAGCCCTTCACCGGCTGCAGTTCCGCGGCGGCGGTCTCGGCGGTCGTTTCCTCACCCTCGCCGTCGCCGCAGCCCGCGACCGGCACGGCGAGTGCCATGGCCGCCAGCGCCAGCGCGATCTTTGCCCTGTTCTTCATCGAGTCGATTGCCTCCTTGAATCGGGGGAGTGTATTAGGTCTCCCTAAGCCAGAAAAGGCAACCCTAATGGAATCCGAGTGAAGGAGTCGGGATTATGAGGCAACCCGAAGACTTACTGCCGGTGACTTCGCCTTTATGCGGCCATTGGCGCGCGCAAGGCGAGCTCAGCCTCTTCGCCACTCGTGAGAAACGTTCCCGCCGGATTTTCTCCATCCGTCCAAACACGGACTTCACGCCCGTCCATACGGTGGCTGCGACCGCCAAACCGCGACTGCCGAGGCGTGCCTCGGCGGGCTAGGAGGGAGTTTCGATGAGAAAGAAGATGGGGCTCGCCGTGATCTTCGCGGCACTCGCGGCCCTGGTGCTGCCATCGGTGGCAGGGGCCGCAACCGTGGGCGAAGTCGCCGGCACGGTCGAAGAAAAGGCGCTCGAGCTGGACATGGTCTGGGTCGCCGTCGCGACCGCCCTGGTCTTCCTCATGCAGGCCGGGTTCATGTTCCTCGAGATCGGATTCTCACGCCAGAAGAACGCCGGCACGGGGGTCGCCAAGATCCTCATCAACCTGGCGATCGTGACGCTTGCCTGGTGGGCGCTCGGCTACGGGGTCGCGGAAGGCGGCGGCAACGACTTCTTCGGCACCAGCGGTTTCTTCTTCCATTTCGATCAGACGATCGGCCAGGGGGAAGAAGCGTTCAACGTGGCCGGCTCCGACGCGATGCTGATGCTCTACGGGCTCGCCTTCTGCGCGGTCTCGCTGGCGATCGTCTGGGGAACGACCCTGGAGCGGATCAAGTTCGGCGCCTACGTGATCTACGCCGCGGTCTTCGGCGCGGTCATCTATCCGCTGATCGCGCACGCGGTCTGGGGCGGCGGTCTGCTCTCCGACATCGGCGGCAAGCCGGTGATGGACTTCGCCGGCTCCTCGGTGGTTCACCTCACCGGTGCGGTCGGGGCGCTTGCGGCGCTGCTGCTGCTCGGCGCTCGCAAGGGGAAGTACGACGCCAACGGCAAGCCGCGGGCGATCCCCGGTCACTCGATGCCGCTGGTCGGCCTCGGCGTGATCGTCCTCTGGATCGGCTGGTTCGGCTTCAACGGAGGCTCGACCTTCGAAACCGCCGGCTCGTTCTTCGGCGAGGTGATGCTCAACACGCAGCTCGCCGCGGCGGCAGGTGTGATCGGAGCCTCCCTGGCCGTCTACCTGAAGAGCCGTACGCTCGACGTCGGCATGGCCGGCAACGGCGCGATCGCCGGCCTGGTCGGGATCACCGCCCCGTCGGGCTTCGTCGAGTACTGGGCGGCGCCGATCATCGGCTTCATCGCCGGCCTGATCGTCGTCTACGCGGTGCTGGCGATCGAGAAGTTCCTCGACGACCCGGTCGGCGCCCTCTCGGCGCACGGCCTGGCCGGAATCTGGGGGACTCTGGCGGTCGGCATCTTCGCCTCGCCGCGGCTGATCGTCGAAGGCGCCGGACCGGGCATCTGGTACGGGATCTTCGGCGAGGAGAGCCTCAGCACGGCCTTCGGCCAGCTCGGGGTGCAGGGCCTGGCGGTTCTGTTCACCTTCGTCGTCGTCTTCGCCATATCGATCACCACGTTCGCGATCATCAGGGCGACGATCGGGCTACGGGTGTCGGACGACGAGGAGGAAGCCGGCCTCGACATCAGCTCGCACGGGATGTACGGGTACCCGGAGCAGTTCATTCCGCAGCCGGAGTACTCCACCGGCCTGCCAAGCACGCTGGGCACCGGGGCTGGGGTCCCGGCCGCGGCACCTGCCCAGATGACAGCTACCGAGACGCGATAGGAGGGTCGAGCGCATGAAGAAGATAGAGGCGTTCATCCGCCACGAGGCGTTCGAGCCGATCAGGACCGAGCTGCTCGACAAGGGGTTCCCCTCCCTGTCGATCATCGAGGCCAAGGGCTCCGGCCGGCAGAAGGGGATCGTCGAGAAGTACCGTGGCTCGACGCTCACCGTCAACGTCCGGCCGAAGCTCAAGCTCGAGGTCGTGGTGGAGGACAAAGACAAAGGCCTGGTCGTCGAGACGATCCTCAAGCACGCCCGCACGGGGGAGGTCGGTGACGGCAAGATCTTCGTCCTGCCGATCGAGGAAGCGGTCCGGATCCGCACCGGCGAGGGCGGAGAGACCGTGCTCCAGGCTCACGAGGAGTCCGAGATACCCGCCTAGCGCGGAGGAAGATGGCGCAGTGTGCGAACGGGGCGGCTCTTGCCGCCCCGTTCGCGTCTAGCCTCGGCGTTCGCATGGCGAGCGAAGAGCGCATCTCCCTCAGCGAGGCCTCCCGGCGGGCCGGCGTCTCTGCCAGCACGCTGAAGCGCTGGGCGGAGGAGAAAGTCGTGCCGGTGCGGCGTGGGCGCTGGACCGCCGCCGCGGCGGCGCAGGCGCGCGTGGTGGCACGGATGCGCGAGCGCGGCCACTCGCTTGAGGATCTGAAGAGAGCCGGCCGCGAGGGCCGCCTTGCCTTCGGCCTCGCCGAGGACCTGCTGCCCGAGGCGGAGCAGCACGTGACGGTCGAGGAGGTGGCACGCGATACCGGCCTCGAGCCAGAGCTGATCGAGCGCATCCTGGTCATCCTCGGCACCCCCTTCGGCCGCGAGCGGATGCTCGGCCCCGCCGACGTCGCCGCCTTGCGCCACTGCGCCCGCGTGCTCGCGGCGGGCTTCCCGCTGGTCGCGTTCCTGCAGCTGGTCCGGGTCTACGTCCAGTCGCTGCGGCGGATCGCCGACGCGGAGGTCCGGCTCTTCCACCTCTACGTGCACGAACCGATGATCCGCGACGGCGTGCCGGAGCTGGAGATGGCGGAGGAGATGGGCGGCCTGGCGGCCGACATCCTGCCCCTGGCCGCGCCGCTGACCGAGTATCTGCACACTCGCTACCTGCGCTTCTTCCTCGAGCAGGACGTTGTCGGCCACATGGAGAACGAGCTCGGGTCGGCGGCCCCTCACCTCGGTCAGGTCCCGGTCACGCTCTGCTTCATAGACCTCACCGGCTTCACCCGCTACACCGAGGAGGAGGGAGACCTCGAGGCGCTCGACGTAATCGAGAACTTCGTCGAGACGGTCGAGGCAACCCTGCCACCCGAGGCGACGATCGTGAAGACGATCGGCGACGAGGTGATGCTCGTCTCTCCCGATCGTGCCTCGCTCAGCGAGTGGGCGGTGCGGCTGCTCGACCGTCTGCCGGAGCGACCGCGCCCCCGCGTCGGCATCCACTACGCCGAGGCGGTCTACCGCGACGGCGACTACTTCGGCACCCACGTCAACCTCGTTCACCGGGTCGTCGGCCGCGCCCACGCTGGCGAGGTCCTGGTCACCGACCGCGTCGCCGAAGCGCTCGGCGATCGCGGCCTCAGCTGCGAGCCGATCGGCGAGGTGACGCTGCGCGGCTTCCCCGAGCCCACCTCGCTGTTCATCGTCCGTGCCGCGACCTGATGCCTCGGACCTAGGAGGGCCCCCTCCTAGACTCGTTCATATGGAGAGCGAGGCGATGCTCGAGCGGGTTCGCGAGGACGGCCTGCTGGCGGGCGCACCGCTCGTGGCGATGCTCTCGGGTGGGCGCGACTCGACCTGCCTGCTCGACCTCGCGGTGCGCCTTCTCGGCGCCGGGGCGGTCACGGCTCTGCACGTCAACTACGGCCTCCGCGATGACTCAGGCGAGGACGAGGCGCACTGCGCAGCGCTCTGCGAACGGCTCGGCGTGCGGTTCGAGGTGGAGCGCCCGCGCCGGCCAGAGGGGCCGGGCAACCTGCAGGCCTGGGCGCGGGACAGTCGCTACGCCGCGGCCGCGCAGCTGGCGCTGCCGGCGCACGCCCTGATCGCCACCGGGCACACGGCCGACGACCAGGTCGAGACGATCCTCTACCGCCTCGCCTCCTCACCCAGCCGGCGTGCCCTGCTCGGGATGCGGCCCCGCGACGGCAGCCTCGTGCGGCCGCTGCTCGGCTTCACCCGCGAGGAGACGACCGCCTACTGCGGGGAGCGCGAGCTGCGCTGGCGCGACGACCCGACCAACGAGGGGGCCGGTTACGCGCGCAACCGGGTGCGTCACGGCCTCCTGCCGGCTCTGGCCGAGATCCACCCGGCGGCAGCTCGCAACGTCCTGCGCACGGCGGAGTTGCTGCGCGACGAGGCGAAGGTCCTCGACTCGCTCATCGACGCCGAGCTGCGGAGCGTCAACGGGTCTCGGGCGACGATCTCGCTCGATCGGCTCGCAGAGCTCCCGGGGGCGCTCCGTCGCCTGGTGGTCCAGCGCCTCGCCGACCGCGCCGCCGGCCGGCCCGTGCCGGGTGCCGCCAACCATGCCGACGAGGTCGCCGCCCTGCGGCGCACCGGCACCGCGAAGCTCGACCTCGGCGGCGGCGTCCGTGCCGTCGCCGAGCGCGGCATCCTCCACGCCGAGCGCTGAACACCCCGCCGACGGGCCGATACGTCGACGCATACTTGACGTATCGGCCCGTCGGCGGTTGAGCCGGGGGCTATTTAGACTGCGGCGCGTGAGCGACCCCTCGATCGGCGAGACCCTCGTCTCCAGCGAGAACCTGCAGCGGCGCGTCGCCGAGCTGGGGCGGCAGATCAGCGACGATTACGCCGGTCGCGATCTCTTCCTGGTCGGGGTGCTGAAGGGCGCCGTCCTCTTCCTCGCCGACCTGATGCGCAACGTCAGCGTGCCCTGTGAGGTGGACTTCATGGCCGTCTCCAGCTACGGCTCGCAGACCGACTCCTCCGGGGTGGTGCGGATCATGAAGGACCTCGACGCGCCGATCGAGGGTCGTCACGTGTTGATCGTCGAGGACATCATCGACTCCGGGCTCACGCTGCAGTACCTGATGCGCAACCTGAAGGCCCGCAATCCCGCTTCGGTAGAGGTCTGCGCGTTGCTGACCAAGCCCGAGCGGTTGCGCGTCGACCTCTCGCCGCGGTACGTCGGCTTCGAGATACCCAACCGCTTCGCGATCGGCTACGGCCTCGACCACGCCCAGCGCTTCCGGAACCTCTCCTACGTGGCCGCGCTTGACGCGTAGGCGTCGGCTGGGCTAGCCGAAACGCCCTGGTACGCTGATTTTTCCCTGTGAGGCGTTTTTTCAAGAGCGCGGCTTTCCCGATCCTGCTGGTGGTGATCCTTGCCTTCGTCGCCCAGAAAGTGATCAGCAGCCCCTCGGGCACCGAGGCGCCCTCCTACAACGAGCTGGTCAAGCCTAAGACCGGCCTCATCGCCCAGGAAAAGGTCGAAGAGGTCACGATCAACACGAAGGACAACACGCTCGACGTCAAGGAAAAGAACGGCGAGAGCTACTCGACGGGGTACCCGCCCAACACCGAGCAGTCCCTGCTCAACCTGATCGACCAGACCGAGAACGTGAAGACGACGGTGCACGGCAGCGGCAGCTCCAGCCTGCTCAACGTGCTCACCTTCATCCTGCCCTTCGTCCTCTTCTTCGGCTTCTGGATCTTCCTGATGAACCAGATGCAGGGCGGCGGCTCACGGGTGATGAACTTCGGCAAATCGAAGGCGAAGCGGATGGCGGTCGACGCGCCGAAGATCACCTTCCGCGACGTCGCCGGGGTCGACGAGGCGGTTCAGGAGCTCCAGGAGATCAAAGAATTCCTCGAGAACCCGAAGAAGTTCCAGGCCCTCGGCGCCCGCATCCCCAAGGGGGTGCTCCTCTACGGGCCGCCCGGCACCGGCAAGACCCTGCTCGCCCGCGCGGTGGCCGGCGAGGCCGGAGTGCCCTTCTTCTCGATCTCCGGATCGGACTTCGTCGAGATGTTCGTCGGCGTCGGCGCAAGCCGCGTCCGCGATCTCTTCGAGCAGGCCAAGCAGAGCTCGCCCTGCATCATCTTCATGGACGAGATCGACGCCGTCGGCCGCCACCGCGGGGCCGGCATGGGGGGCGGCCACGACGAGCGTGAGCAGACGCTGAACCAGCTCCTGGTCGAGATGGACGGCTTCGAGATGAAAGACAACATCATCCTGATCGCCGCCACCAACCGGCCCGACATCCTCGATCCGGCCCTGCTGCGGCCGGGCCGCTTCGACCGCCAGGTCGTCGTCGACCGGCCCGACCGCAAAGGGCGCAAGCACATCCTCGAGGTCCACACGCGCGGAAAGCCGCTGTCGAAGGCGATCGACCTCGACGCGCTCGCCGGCCAAACCCCCGGCTTCACCGGCGCCGACCTCGCCAACCTGATCAACGAGGCGGCGCTCCTGACCGCCCGTCAGGGCCGCCGCGAGATCTCCATGCAGGAGCTCGAGGAGGGGATCATGCGGGTGATCGCGGGGCCCGAGAAGAAGACCCGCGTCATGAGCGAGAAAGAGCGGCTGATCACCGCCTACCACGAGCTCGGTCACGCGATCGTCGGCCATCTGCTGCCCAACTGCGACCCGGTCCACAAGATCTCGATCATCAGCCGCGGCCAGGCCCTCGGTTACACGATCAGCCTGCCGACCGAGGACAAGTTCCTCACCTCGCGCGCGGAGCTGACCGACACGATGGCGATGACCCTGGGCGGCCGCGCGGCCGAGGAGATCGTCTTCGGCGAGATCACCACGGGTGCCTCCAACGACCTCGAAAAGGTGACCGAGACGGCGAAGCGGATGGTGATGCGCTTCGGCATGTCCGAGCGGCTGGGCCCGCGGGTCTTCGGCCATGATCGCGGCCAGCCCTTCCTCGGCCGCGAGTTTTCCGCCGAGCCCGACTACTCCGACGAGATCGCACGCGAGATCGACGACGAGATCCGCCGTATCGTCGAGGGCGCCCATCAGACCGCCAAGGACCTGCTCACCGAGAAGCGCGAGGAGCTCGACCGCATCTCCAACATCCTGCTCGAGCGGGAGACGATCGACGCCGACCAGTTCGTGGCGTTGCTCGACGGCAGGCCGGAGAGCGAGGTGTTCGTCGACGAGGAGGAGCCGGCGGCGCCGGTCGAGCCGGAGCCGGAGCCCGAAAGGGCGCAGCGCGAGGGTGCGCGGCCGATGCCGCGGCCCAGGCCTGGATACGCCGGCGGCGACGCGAGCTGATGTGGGCAGGCGGGCGGCTCTCGCGATACTTCGGTCATGAGTCCCAAGCTGATGGGCATCGTCAACGTGACTCCCGATTCGTTCTCGGACGGGGGTCGGTACCTCGATGCGGATGCTGCGATCGCGCATGGGGGAGAGCTTTTTAGGGACGGGGCGGAGATCCTGGATGTCGGCGGGGAATCGACCCGACCGGGGGCTGACCCCGTAGGGGTCGAGGAGGAGTTGCGCAGGGTCGAGCCTGTCGTTGCGGGGTTGGCGGGGACGGCCACGGTTTCGATCGATACGTCAAAGGCGGCCGTAGCTGAGGCTGCGATCGACGCGGGCGCCGAGATCGTCAACGACGTTACGGCGCTGCGCGGAGACCCGGAGATGGCCGCGCTCTGCGCGGGGCGAGGAGTGGGGGTGGTGCTGATGCATATGCCCGGCGATCCCCGCACGATGCAGGACGATCCTCGCTATGACGACGTCGTCGACGACGTCAAGGCCTTTCTCGCCGAGCGGCTGGAGTTCGCCGTGTCTCAGGGCATCGCCGAGGACAGGATCTGGCTGGACCCGGGGATCGGGTTCGGGAAGACGCTGGAGCACAACTTGGAGTTGTTGCGGCGGCTGGGAGAGCTGCGGCGGCTGGAGCGGCCGTTGGTGGTCGGGACCTCGCGCAAGAGCTTCATCGGGAGGATCGACGGGTCCGCGGTCGAGGACCGACTCGGCGGCACGATCGCCTCCTCGGTTCTCGCTGTGGCCGAGGGTGCCGACGTGCTGCGTGTCCACGACGTGGCCGAGATGGCGCAGGCGGTCCGGGTCGCCGAAGCGGTGCTTGGGGCCTATCCCGATAGGTGATCACCTATCGGGATAGGCCCTTGAGTAGGTTCCTCTCATGGAGTCGCATGAGAACGGGATCGAGTCGAGCGTCGAGGTCGAGCTGCGCGGGCTCTCGATCTACACCCATCACGGGGTCAGCGACTCCGAGCAGGAGGTGGGCCAGCGGCTCGAGTTCGACGTCTCCTTCGACGTTCCCGACTGCGACGCCGTGCTGACAGACCGGATCGAGGACACCGTCGACTACGGCGACGTCTGCGACATCGTCACCCTCGCCGCGACCGAGCGCAGCTACCGCACCCTCGAGCGCCTCGCCCAGGTGATCGGTCAGCGCCTGATGGAGCGCTATGGCTGCGCGTCCGTCCGCGTCCGCGCCGCCAAGCCCGAGCCGCCGCTGCCGCTGGCGATCCAGGAGGTCGCGGTCGAGGTCGTCCACGAACGCACGGACGAGCCCGAAGAAGACGGCCCCGAAGAGGTCTGACGTGCCCACGCGGGTTGGCTATCTGGGCCTGGGCTCGAACGTCGGCGACCGCGAGTCCCACCTGCGGGCGGCCATCGAGCTGCTGGCCCGGCGCGGGGTGGAGGTCGAGGGGGTTTCCTCCGCCTACGAGACCGAGCCGGTCGGCGAGGTGCTCGACCAGCCCGACTTCCTCAATGCCGCGATCCGCGTCCGAACCGAGCTCGAGCCGGAGGCGCTGCTCGACGCCTGCAAGGAGGTCGAGGTGGAGCGCGGCCGGGCGCTGGACGCTCCCCGCCACAGCCCTCGCCCACTCGACGTTGACCTGCTCCTGCTCGGAGACATCGAGCTTCAGACCGACCGCCTGACGCTGCCTCACGCCGAGGTCACCAGTCGCCGCTTCGTCCTAGCCCCGCTGCTCGAGCTCGACCCTGATCTGGCTCTACCCGACGGAACCAATCTTGCCGCCGTCCTTGCGCACCTGGGCCCAGGTCAACTCGTCCAAAAGCTGGGCACGTTCTGAGGCGGTATCGGGGCACTCCCGAACGGGCGGATACTCAGAGCGAGCGAAGCGAGCGAGTCCGGGCGGGAGTGCCCCGATACCGCTAAGCCGCTGCCGGCTCGCTGCGCAGCGGCTGCATCCAGGCGGGTGGGAAGACCGGCGGCGCGTCGCCTGCGTAATCCGGGATGACGCGCCTCGCGAATCGCCCGGCGGGGCGGGCGTCGATGACCGGGCGCAGGTCCTGCATCGTCATCGCCAGGCGCAAGCTCGGCGCGATCTGGTAGTCGGCGGCGTACAGCTGCTCCCCGTCGAGGACGCCGGACTCGATCCAGGCGTCGATGCGGTCGAGGAAGCTCGGCAGCTCGGCGAGACCGCGGCGGACGTTCTCGTCGGTGGCTTTGTTGTAGTAAGCGGTTGCCGCCATGACCGGTCCCGCGGTGGCGACTGCCAGGCCCTTGGGGATGCCGAGCTTGGCGCCATCCATGAATCCGCGCAGCGGCGCCTTGTCCTTGCGCAGCGTCCACCAGATCATCTGGCGGATCGGGTGCTGGAGCTCCTCGTCGCCGAAGCGCTCCGCCTCTTCGACGGCACGGCGCTTCTCGGGGTCCTCGGGGAAGAGCGGCGGCTCGGGTTGGATGCGGTCCAGCTCGCGAGATATCTCGCGCGAGCCCTGGACCTTGCGCCCGTCGATCTTCATCGCCGGCACGGTCTGCTTGGGGAAGCCCTGCACTCGAACCACGACCTTCTGCATCACCGGGAAGAGGTCGGTGCGCTTGAAGGGGATGCTCTTGGCCTTCATCATCGCCTGCACCGCCACGCCGGGATGGGAGCCGGGGATCGTGTAGAGCCGCACGTCCATGGCGAAGCATCATAATCGCGTCCGTGCTCCTCGCTGTCGACGTCGGCAACACTCAGACCCACCTCGGTGCCTTCGACGGCGAGAGACTGGTCGAGCACTGGCGCTTCCAGACGCGCTCGGGGGCGACGGGCGACGAGCTGGCCGAGCGCATCGCCGGCCTCTTCTCGCTCTGCGAGATGTCGCTCGACGAAGTCGACGCGGTCTGCGTCTCCTCGGTGGTGCCGCCGCTCGGCACGCAGTTCGAGCAGCTCACCGCTCGCTACATCGGCGGTGAGTGCCTGACGATCGGCCCCGGGCTCAAGACCGGCATGCCGATCCGGATCGACAACCCGCTCGAGGTCGGCGCCGACCGCCTCGTCAACGCGATCGCCGCCTATGAGCGCTTCGGCGAGGCCTGCGTCTCGGTCGACTTCGGCACCGGGATCAACATCGACGTCGTCTCTGCCGATGGCGAGTATCTCGGCGGGGCAATCGGCCCTGGGCTCGCACCCTCGCTCAGCGCTCTCATCGAGCGGGCGGCCCGGATCACCCGGATCGACCTGGAAGAGCCACGGGAAGCGATCGGCCGCTCGACCCGCGCGGCGATCCACTCCGGCTTCATCTTCGGCTTCGCCGGCCTGATCGACGGCATCGTCAGGCGAATCGAAGAGGAGCTACCGAGCCCGAAGGTGCTCGCCACGGGTGGGTACGCCTCGACCGTCGTCCCCTTCACCGAGACGATCGACGAGGTCGACGACATGCTTACCCTCAAGGGACTGCGCCTGATCCATGCGAGGAACACGCCCACAGCTGACTGATCCCTTCCGGATCGCCGACGTCGAGATCCCCAACCGCGTCCTGCTGGCGCCGCTGGCGGGCATCGGCAACTGGTTCGTGCGCCTGCAGGCGAAGCGATACGGCGCCGGGCTGGCCGTCTCGGAGATGGTCTCCAGCTTCGGGCTGCACCACCGCAACGAGCGCACCCTGCGCGAGCTGATGCGCATTCACCCGGACGAGCACCCGGTCTCGCTGCAGCTCTTCGGCCACGACGCCGAGGTGATGCGCTCGGGCGCGGCGATCGCCGCCGAGGCCGGGGCGGACCTGATCGACATCAACATGGGGTGCCCGGTGCGCAAGGTGCGCAAGACGGGTGCCGGCGCGGAGCTCCTGCGCGACCACGAGCTTGCCCTCGCGATTGCGCGCGGAGCCGCCGAAGGCAGCGGCCTGCCGGTGACGGTGAAGCTGCGCTCGGGGATCGCAGCGGGCGATCGCTCCGGCTTCGAGCTTGCCATCCGCCTGGCCGAGGAGACGGGCGTCGCGGCGATCGCGTTTCACCCGAGGGCGGCCGCGGTCGGCCACAAGGGGAGCCCCGACTACGAGCTCACGCGCGAGCTGGTCGAGCGGATCGAGGTGCCGGTGATCGTCTCGGGTGGCCTGAAGAGCGCCGCCGCGGCCCGCACTGCCTACGAGGAATCGGGGGCGGCCGCGGTGATGATCGCCCGCGGCTCGCTCGGCAACCCGTGGGTCTTCGAGGAGCTGACCGGCGCTCGCACCGAGCCTCCCGACCGGGCCGAGGTCGTCGCCGAGCTGCTCTGGACGATCGACCGTGCCGAGGAGCACCTCGGTAGCGACCGGGCCAATCGCTACCTGCGCAAGTTCTACCCCTGGTATGTCGAGCGGATGGGCGCGGGCCCGGAGCTGACCGACGAGCTGCACCGCAGCGCCGACCTGGCCGCCGCCCGCCGCACCATCCGTGCCCAGGCCACTCCAGCGCCCTCGCTATAATCCCGCGACTTCCGGCCTTGGTTGTGGTGACTTGACGCCGCCGCACCTGGCCGTTTTTTCGGTCTAGGAGCCGGCATCCGCCGTCTCAATCCAACAAGTGAGGTCAGGACAAGTGAGTCGCCAGTCCGTAATCACCCCTGAGGGTCTCGAGAAACTCAAGGAGGAGATAGAGCGTCTTTCGACCGTGAAGCGGCGCGAGGTCGCCGAGCGGATCAAGGAGGCACGCGAGTTCGGCGACATCTCCGAGAACGCCGAGTACGACGACGCCAAGAACGAGCAGGCCCTGCTCGAGCAGCGGATCGCTCAGCTCGAAGAGAGGCTGCGCCGTGCCACCGTCATCGACGAGAAGGACCTCGGCACCGACGAAGTCCAGTTCGGCTCGATCGTCCACGTCAAGGACCAGAAGACGGGCGACTCGCAGAAATTCCAGATCGTCGGCTCGACCGAGGCCGACCCGCTCGAGCACAAGCTCTCCAATGAGTCGCCGATCGGCAAAGCGCTGATCGGGCACAAGCGCAACGACATCGTCACGGTCGAGGTTCCGCGCGGGCCGAAGAAGAAACTCAAGATCACGAAGATCGAGACCGCATAGGGTCTCGCTCGATGGGCGAGACCGAAGGGCCGAAACTCTCCGACGTTCTTGCCGACAGGCGAGAGAAGCTGGAGCGACTTAGGGAGGCGGGGATCGACCCGTTCCCCCCGGAGTTCGCGGAGCGCGAGGACGTCGGTGAGGTGCGCGCTGCGCATGAGGGCCTGGCGCCAGGGATGGAGACCGAGTCGCGCCACCGGGTCGCGGGACGGATCGTCGGTCGTCGCGGCCACGGCAAAGCCTGCTTCCTCGACCTCCGCGACGGCAGCGGCCAGATCCAGCTCCACGCGCGCGAGGACCTGCTCGGCGAGGAGCCCTACCGGTTGTTGGTCGACCTCGATCTCGGCGACATCGTCGGGGTCGAGGGCACGGCGCTGGCGACCAGGCGTGGCGGGGAGCTCTCGTTGGCGATCGACCGCTGGCGCCTGCTCGCCAAGAGCCTGCGACCGCCGCCGGACAAGTTCCACGGCCTCGAGGACGTCGAGACGCGCTACCGCAATCGCGAGCTCGACCTGATCGCCAACGAGGAGAGCCGCCGGCTCTTCGCGCTTCGCGCCCGCACGGTCAGCGAGGTCCGCCGCTGGCTCGACGAGCGCGGCTTCGTCGAGGTCGAGACGCCGGTGCTGCAGCCGCTCTACGGCGGCGCCCTGGCACGGCCGTTCACGACCCACCACAACGCCCTCGACCGCGACTTCTACCTGCGGATCGCCACCGAGCTCTACCTGAAGCGCCTGGTCGTCGGTGGCATCGACCGCGTCTACGAGCTGGGCAAGGACTTCCGCAACGAGGGCGTCTCGCACAAGCACAACCCCGAGTTCACGATGCTCGAGTGGTACGAGGCCTGCGCGGACTACGAGGTCACCGCGCACAGGGTCGAGACGATGGTCGCCGAGGTGGCCGAGCGGGTGCTGGGGACGACCGAGGTGAAGCGCGGCGAGGCGACCATCGACTTCGCCCCGCCCTGGAAGCGGGTGACCCTGCGCGAGGCGATTCGCGAGCGCACCGGCATCGACATCCTCGAGCACCCGACCCGGGAGGCGCTGGCGGTGGCGATGGGGACCGAGCCCGACCCCGAGGAGGGCTGGGGCAAGCTGGTCGACGGGCTGCTCTCCAAGGCCGTCGAGCCGGAGCTGGTCCAGCCGACCTTCGTCCTCGACTACCCGGTCGAGCTCTCGCCCTTCGCCAAGGCCCATCGCTCCGAGGAGGGGCTGGTCGAGCGCTTCGAGGCCTTTGCCGGCGGCATGGAGATCGCCAACGGGTTCAGCGAGCTCAATGACCCCGACGAGCAGCGCCGGCGCTTCGAGCAGCAGGCGGAGGAGCTGGCGCGTGGGGACGAGGAGGCGCAGCCCTACGACGAGGACTTCGTGGCCGCGCTCGAGCAGGGGATGCCGCCGACCGGCGGCGTCGGCATCGGGATCGACCGCCTGGTGATGCTGCTGACCGGCGCCAAGAGCGTCCGCGAGGTCGTGCTCTACCCCGCAATGCGCACCTGACCGTTCCGGTGCGCCTTTTCCCCTCTATAGGGGGATAAAGCGCACCGGAACGGGAGAGAGCGCTCCAAAAGGCCGCTCTGAGCGGAAATTTGCGTCTCGGGGCCGGTTGGGCGCGCTCGGTATCGTTAAGGAGCACATGGGCGCCTCCCGATAACCGAAGGGCACCCGCCGATACTTACTCAGCCGAGCTGAGTTGAGTGGATAGAGAGACCTTTGTTCGAGAGATTCACAGAGCGAGCCCGACAGGTAGTCGTCCTGGCCCAGGAAGAGGCTCGCACGCTGAAGCACAACTACATCGGCACCGAGCACATCCTGCTCGGCCTGCTGCGCGAGGAGGAGGGGCTCGCCGCTCGCGTGCTCGAGTCGCTCGACATCACCACCGAGAGGGTGCGCTCGCAGGTGGTCCGGATCGTCGGCTCTGGCGAGGAGGTCACCTCGGGCCAGATCCCGTTCACGCCGCGGGCCAAGAAGGTTCTCGAGCTGGCCCTGCGCGAGGCGCTCTCGCTCGGCCACAACTACATCGGCACCGAGCACATCCTGCTCGGCCTCGTGCGTGAGAACGAGGGCGTCGCCGCCCGCATCCTGCTCGACTTCGACGCCGACTCCGACAAGATCCGCAACGAGGTGATCCGGATGCTCTCCGGGCCCGGCGGGCGCCGCCAGGGTGGCGGCGGCGGTCCCGGCGCCAGCGGCTCCGGCGAGGGGAAGAAGTCCTCGAAGCTGCTCGACCAGTTCGGCCGCAACCTGACCAAGCTCGCCGACGAGGGCAAGCTCGACCCGGTGATCGGTCGCGAGACCGAGATCGAGCGGATCATGCAGATCCTCTCCCGCCGCACCAAGAACAACCCGGTGCTGCTCGGCGAGCCCGGCGTCGGCAAGACCGCCGTGGTCGAGGGCCTGGCCGCCCGCATCAACAAGGGCGAGGTTCCCGAGCTGCTCAAGAACAAGCAGATCTACACGCTGGACCTGGCCGCCCTGGTCGCCGGCTCCAAGTACCGCGGCGAGTTCGAGGAGCGGCTGAAGAAGGTGATGAAAGAGATCACCCAGCGCGGCGACATCATCCTCTTCATCGACGAGCTTCACAACCTGGTCGGCGCCGGCGCCGCCGAGGGCGCGATCGACGCCGCCTCGATCCTCAAGCCGGCGCTCGCCCGCGGCGAGCTGCAGACGATCGGTGCCACGACGCTCGACGAGTACCGCAAGTACCTCGAGCGCGACTCGGCGCTGGAGCGCCGCTTCGCCCAGATCAAGGTCGACCAGCCCTCGGTCGAGGACACGGTGAAGATCCTCGAAGGGCTGCGCGAGCGCTACGAGCAGCACCACCGCGTCAGCATCACCGACGACGCCCTCGGGGCGGCGGCCGAGCTTGCCGACCGCTACATCTCCGACCGCTTCCTGCCCGACAAGGCGATCGACCTGATCGACGAGGCAGCGTCGCGGATGCGGATCAAGTCGATGAGCTCGCCGCCGGTCTACCGCGACCTCGAGGAGGAAATCGAGACGACGCGGCGCGACAAGGAGGCCGCGATCGAAGCGCAGGAGTTCGAGAAAGCGGCGAACCTGCGCGACACCGAGCGCCAGCTGAC
>DASUZK010000033.1:0-16199 GCA_036376915.1 Solirubrobacterales bacterium | reverse complement strand
GGACGCCGAACGCGGCGCCGATCGAGAGCAGGTTCATCAGCACCGCCTTCAGCGGCAGCAGCAGCGAGCGCAGCATCACCACCAGGACGAGGAAGCTGAGCGCCAGGACGAAGAGGACGATCTTCCACATCGAGCCGTTGATCTGAGCCCGCGCGTCGTCGCTGCGGGCGGTCTCGCCGCCGACGTCGACGGTGGCGACTTTGCTCAGTGCGGTGGCGGGAATGACGGAGTCGCGCAGCCGCCCGATCAGGGCGCGGGTGGCATCGGACTCGCTTGGGGCGCTCGGGGTCGCCTGGACCAGGACGTCGCCGCCGGCGTACAGCGGCGGACCGACGCTGTCGATGCCCGGCGTCGCGGCGAGGGTGTGGGAGAAGGAGAGGACGACGACGCGGTCGGCGCGGCTCGGGTTCGGGTCGTCGAAGGAGGCGACGACCTGGACCGGGTCGGCGGCGCCGCCGAGCTGCTTGGCGACCAGCTCGTTGCCGACCCGCACGTCGCTGTCCTTCGGGAACTGCTCGAGCGCACCCGTGCCGGTCTCGACCGAGAGCAGCGGCGCCGCCAGCGTCAGCAGGACGGCGGAGACCCCGATCACGGCGACCCAGGGATGTGCCATCACCCGGCCGGTCCACCTGACCCAGAACGCCTCGCGATCAGGGCGCTCGCCGCGGCGACGGAAGATTCCCAGCACCTTGGCGACGACGCCACCCGGCATCACCCGGTCGCCGAGCATCGCGATCAGCACAGGGAGCAGGGTGGTCGCGGTCAGAATCGAGACCGCGACGACGGTCATCGCCCCCAGCGCCATCGAGCGCAGGGCCTGGTTGTCGACCATCCACAGCCCCGCCAGCGAGACGATCACGGCGAGGCCGGAGAAGGTCACCGCCAGGCCGGAGGTGGCGAGCGCCTCCGAGCGCGCGGCGTCGGGATCGCGTCCCTTCGCCCGCTCCTCGCGGTAGCGGGCGAGGATGAAGAGCGAGTAGTCGATCGCGACGCCGATCCCGATCATCGAGGCCATGTTGGTGACGAAGACCGAGGTGCTCATCTGCAGCGAGAGGAAGTAGATGAGGGCGCCGGTGACGATCACGCTGACGAAGCCGAGGGTCAGCGGCAGCACCGCCGCCGCGAGCGAGCCGAAGACGACGAGGAGGATCAGGGCGACGATTGGGAAGCCGGCGGCCTCAGCTTTGGAGAGGTCTTCCTTGGAGAGCTCCTGCAGCCCGGCCCAGACGGTCGGCTGCCCGGCCAGGTAGGTGGTCACGCCACCCTCGGCGACGCCGAGGGCGAGGTCTTCGCGCAGGATCGTGGCCGAGTCGGTCTGGCGGTCTGCCGACTGTTCGCTTCTGAGGGGGAGCAGGGCGGAACCGGTGCTCCGCAGCGAGACCCGCGCGCGCCGGACCGCCTCAGCGGGGAGCGTCGTTTCGTCGAGGCCGGCGACGGCCCGGCGCACCCGGCCGATCGCCGCCGCCTCGGCTGCCGCGCCGGCGCCCGGCTCTGCCCGCAGCAGCACGGTGATGCCGCCGGTCTCCTCCGCGAAGTCGCGCTGGAGCGAGTCGCTCACCGCCTTCGACTCGCTTCCCGGCACGTCGAAGCCGCCACCGGTGAGGTGGTCGGTCTGGTTCAAGGCGAACGGCAGCGCCAGCGCGACGACCGCGACCCAAGCGAGCAGGACCAGACGGCGACGGCGGCCGAGGAACCCTGCGAGCTTGACCATGAAGTCGTGCATTGGCTGGATGGCCAGCCTTTCGCAGGCAAGCGCGATTGTTTGTGAGGACGATCACTCGCCCCAGGGAGCTACTCGCTGACCAGCAGGTACCGCGCGGATGCCGCGCCGGCGGCGAGGGCGCCGCTGTTGTCGCGGCTGGGGTCTGAGAGGGCCTGCAGGGCGAAGCCGTCGCCCACCGCGAAGAGGTAGGAGACGATCGCCTCGGCGTCGAAGCGGAGGCTGAGCACACTCTCGCGCTCCTTCGCCCTGAGGACGTCCGCCACGTGGGAGCGGGTCAGCTCGAAGAGCTGGCCGACCTCGTGCTGGATCTCGGGGTTGCGGCGACCGGCGCTGAAGAGCTCGTAGAGGAGGAGGAAGAAGGCCGGCTCGTTCTCGATCAGGTCCATGAGGCTGGCGACGAGGACGTCGATCACGTCGTCGACGGTCTGCGCCTTTGCCAGCGGCTCGTCGAGCCGGGCCACCCGGATCTCGGCGTCGCGCCGCACGACCTCGACCAGCAGGCGCTCCTTGGTCCCGAAGTAGTAGTGGAGCAGGCCGCGGCTGACGCCGGCCTCGCGGGCGACGTGCTCGAAGGTCGACCCGGCCGCGCCACGCTTGGCAACGCTGACGCGCATCGCGTCGACGATGCGCTGCGCCTTCTCGCCGCTCAGCTCGCGTTCTTTGGTTGCAGCCTCCATTGGCCTCAGTCTATGGAGTGCCGCGGCCGGGAAGCCCCGCGGAATGCCGAATCAGGAGCCGTTGATGCTGGTTGTGCTGGTGTACTCGAACTCCTCCTCGGCGCCGAAGAGGGAGTCGAGGACGGTCTTGCGGGCATCTTCGCTGAAGATCAGCGCGAGACCGGCACCGACCAGGGCAAGCAGGACGAGGCGGCCGAGCTTGCTCTTCTTGCGCCTCTTCGGCGCACGGAGCTGCTCGGAGGCGTCGCGCAGGCTTTCGGCGGCCGTGCGCAGGTCCTTCTGGACCTTCTTGTCGCTGGTCACCGCCTTGACGGCACCACCGTTGCCACTCGCGCGGGTGTAGGCCCCACGCGCCGCGTCAAAGGCCTTCTTGAGGCTGTCGCGCAGTTCTTCGTCCTCGATCAGGCGCTGGACGTAGGGGTTGTCCCGCGCGGTCGAATAGAGGTCGGCCGCCTGGCTGGTCTTTGTCTTGCTCATACCTTCTCCTCGCTGGTATCTCCGGGGCACTCAGAATAACTGCGTTCGAACTTCAACCGTCAGCTGGGACCCATCCCGTCGAGAAGTACCCCGTTAGTGCGAAAGCCAAGCTCGGCATCCCGCACGACACGCAGCCGCAGCGGCACCAGCCCCGGCCCGGTTCGTACATAGCGGCGTATGTAGAGGCGCCCAACCTGCTCGTACCCGGCCTCCCTGAAGCCGGGACCGAGCAGCTTTGGCGGGGGGGCCGGCGCAGGGCCGTCGGAAATGAGGTCGACCTCCCCCACCCACCACGCGAAGCCTTCGGAGGCGCGAGCCTGCAGGGAGCCGGTCGAGAGGTAATAGCGCAACGAGGCCTCGCCGATCGTCCAGGTGACCATCGCCCGCGGGGTGTCGGGCTCACCCAGGGCGGAGGCGACGGCCTTCCAGTCAGGACGCTGCAAGGCCGGGGAGACGCCGGCCCAGATCGAGAAGCCGAGCGAGTAAGCGACCAGGACGGCGCCCACAACCGCGCCGGTGCGGCGGCCGCGGCGCAGGGTCAGCCCGATGGAGGCGACGACAAGCAGCGGCACCAGCGCCGGCAGCAGGTTGCGGGCCAGGACGTAGTCCCTGCCTGGGTCGACCAAGGCAATGGCGAGCGGTACCCCGACGGTGACCGCGGCGACCGCCAATAGCGGCCGGGTCGCGCGGCGCTCGTCGCGATCTCCCCGCAGCGCGAGGAGGCAGAAGGAGATCGCGATCGCGACCACCGGCACCAGGGCAAGCAGCGGTCGCTCGGGGCGGGCGATGACGTCGCCGATCTCGCCGACCGTGAAGGTCACCCCCATCTCCCAGAGGCGATGGCCGAGCGTGAAGTTCGAGATCCACTCGGCGTGGCCGAGGGACATCTGGTGGATCGCCAGTGGTGCCAGGGCGAGGGCGATGGCGGCGAGGACGGCGGCGCCGCGGACCGCCTCCCGGCGCCGCCGGTACAGCAGCCAGGCGGCCTCGGCGGCGATCGGGAAGATCGCGAAGTAGTGGGTCGCCAGGGCGAGGCCGGAGACCAGGCCCCAAAGCGTGAGGTCGCGGCGGCGCCCGTGCTCGAGGCCGCGAACGAAGTAGAGCAGCGAGAGTGAGGTGAGCAGGGCGAGCAGGGCGTAGGCACGCGCCTCCTGCGAGTACCAGACCAGCATCGGGTTGACCGCGACCAGCGCCGCGGCGAGGATCCCGGTTGCCCGCCCCCGCAGCTCGGCGCCGATCAGAAAGGCGACCGGCACGGTGGCGACGCCGGCCAGCGCCGAGAACGAGCGCAGGCCGACCTCGTCGGTCCCCGTCCCCTGGGTCCAGAGCCAGGCCGAGGCGTAATAGAGCGGCGGAGCCGACTCGCTGAACCCGACCGCGTCCATCGCGTGCCAGAAGCTGCCCCGGAGGACACGGCTGGCGGTGACGATCTCGTCGTGGTGGTAGCTCTGCATGCCGAGCGTCGCGAAGCGGAGCACCGCCGCGGCGACGGTCAGCCCGGCGACGATCCAGAAGGTGCGCGATCGCGAGCGCACCAGGTCCCACGCAGCCTCCAAATAGCTCGACAGGCCGCCCCTGCCCAGCGCGCCGGCGGCCTCCATCTCTAGGAAACGAGCGCCGCGTCGATCGCCTTCGTGACCTCGTCCACGTAGACGAACTCCAGCTCGCTGCGCTCGTGCTCGGGGATCTCGGCCACGTCGCCCTCGTTGCGCTCCGGCACCAGCACCCGCTTGATCCCCGCCCGCTGCGCCGCCAGCGACTTCTCCTTCAGCCCGCCGATCGGCAGCACCTGGCCGGTCAGCGTCACCTCACCGGTCATCGCAACGTCGTTGCGGACCGGGCGGCCGGAGATCAGCGAGGCAAGGGCGACCGTCATCGCCACCCCGGCCGAAGGCCCGTCCTTGGGCACCGCCCCGGCGGGCACGTGGATGTGG
This sequence comes from Solirubrobacterales bacterium, assembly GCA_036376915.1. GTDB lineage: Bacteria > Actinomycetota > Thermoleophilia > Solirubrobacterales > 70-9 > VRUE01. The sequence goes on along the minus strand of DASUZK010000033.1, from coordinate 11,388 downwards.
ACGTCGTGCTTGGCGAACCACTCCTCGTCGAGCTCGGGAGCGACGTCGCGCCAGTGGCCGCGCACATAGGAGAGCGCCGCCTGCGCGGACTCCTTCATCACGTCGCCGAGCTGCCCGGTGATCGTCAGCTTGCCCGACCCCGGCATCGAGGTCGCCTCGATGAAGAGGACGTCACCGCCGGTGGGCGTCCAGGCAAGGCCCGTCGCGACGCCCGGGACCTTGGTGCGGCGGCGCTGCTCGGCGAAGACGCGGCGGCGGCCCAGCAGCTCGCGCGCGCGCTTGGCCGAGACCTTGACCTTGCCGTTCCCCTTGCCCTCAGCGACTTCGCGGGCGACTTTGCGGCAGATCGTGCCGATCTGGCGCTCGAGGTTTCGCACGCCGGCCTCGCGCGTGTACTCCTCGACGATCGCGGCCAGCGCCGGGTCGGCGAACTCGATCTGAGAGGGCTTGAGGCCGTTGGCCTCGATCTGGCGGGGAACGAGGTAGCGGCGGGCGATGTGCTTCTTCTCCTCCAGCGTGTAGCCGGCCAGCTCGATCGTCTCCATCCGGTCCTGCAGCGGGCCCGGGATCGTGTCGAGCACGTTCGCGGTGGCGATGAACATCACCTCGGAGAGGTCGTACTCGAGGTCGAGGTAGTGGTCGCGGAAGGAGTCGTTCTGCGCCGGGTCGAGCACCTCGAGCATCGCCGAGGCGGGGTCGCCGCGGAAGTCGGCGCCCATCTTGTCGATCTCGTCGATCATGAAGACGGGATTGCGGGAGCCGGCGTCGCGCAGGGCGCGGACGATCGTGCCCGGCATCGCGCCGATGTAGGTGCGGCGGTGGCCGCGGATCTCCGCCTCGTCGCGGACGCCGCCGACCGAGATCCGCTCGAACTCGCGCCCCAGCGCCCGCGCGATCGAGCGGCCGAGGCTGGTCTTGCCGACCCCCGGCGGGCCGACGAAGCAGAGGATCGGGCCGGGCGAGTCCGGTTTCAGCTTGCGCACCGCCAGGTACTCGAGGATGCGGTCCTTGACCTTCTCCAAGTCGTAGTGGTCGGCGTCGAGCACCCCACGGGCGTGGGCGATGTCGAGGTTGTCCTCGGTCTGAGCCGACCAGGGCAGCTCGACCAGCCACTCGAGGTAGGTGCGGATCACCCCGTGCTCGGCTGCCGCCGGCGGCAGTTTCTCCAGCCGCGAGAGCTCGCGGTCAGCCGCCTTCCGGGCGTGCTCGGGAAGCTTTGCCGCCTCGATCTTCTCGCGCAGTTCGTTGACTTCGGCCTGCTGCTCGTCGCCCTCCCCCAGCTCGTCCTGGATCGCTTTCATCTGCTGGCGCAGGAAGAACTCGCGCTGACCTTTGTCGATCTCCGACTGCACCTGCGACTGGATCTGCGTGCCCAGCTGCACGACCTCCAGCTCGCGGGCGAGGATCTGCGAGAGGTGGCGGAGGCGGGCGACGACGTTGAGCTCCTCCAGCAGCTCCTGCTTCTCCTCGGTGGAGATGCGCAGGGCGCCGGCGATCAGGTGGGCGAGCGCGGCGGGGTCGTCGATGTTGGCGACGGCCATCTGCAGCTCCTCGGGCAGGTAGGGGATCTGCTCGATGATCTCCGAGAAGGTGCGCTGCACGTTGCGGGTCAGGGCCTCGAGCTCGGTCCCATCCTCGACCACGTCGGGAAGCTCCGCGATCCGCGCCACGAGGTAGGGCTCCTCGGCGACGAAGGGGCCGACCCGGACCCGCTGGGTGCCCTGGACGAGGACGCGCAACGTCCCGTCGGGGACCTTGAGCATGCGGGCGACGACGCCGACGACGCCGACCTCGTAGAGATCCTTGGGGCCGGGCTCCTCGTCCTCGGGGTCGCGGGCGGCGACCATCGCCAGCATCCGGTTGGCGCCGAGCACGTCGTTGACCAGCTTGATCGAGCGCTCCTGGCCCACGGCAAGGGGCGTGAGGGTCTCGGGGAAGGTGACGGTCTCCCGCAGCGGCAGGACAGGCAGGGCATCGGGAAGGGGTTCGCTGGCTCGGATCGCGTCCTCGGCGTCGAGCGGCGACTCGACCACTTCGAGAACCGGGCTGCCCTCCATGGCGCTAATCCCTCCCGATCGGGACCTGGCGAGTGGTCTCGGCCGGGTCGCGCAGGGGCAGCTCGACCCGCAGCACACCGTCCTCGTAGGTCGCCTTGGCCCCCTCCGCGTCGACGTCGACCTGGAGCTCGACGATGCGCCGGAACGGCCCCGACGGAATCTCGACCTGCTGGTAGACCCGTCCCTCGGTCTCCTGCACCGGCCGCTCCCCGACGATCGCCAGCTGCCGCCCCGAGATCTCGATCCCCACGTCGGACAGTTCCACACCCGAGAGATCGACCTTGACGACCGCCTGCTGCGGTTCGCCGCAGTAATAGACATCTACGTTGGGCGTAAAACCTCTGCTCCTGCGAGAGACGTACGTAGTCCGTGCCCATGCATATAGATCCCGCTCCGGCATGAGGCAGAACATTAGCCAGCGCCTCCAGCGGGCGGGTCCTGTCGTGGGGGTGGGGGTGCCTCCTTGCGCTGCGCGCTGCTTCGGGCAAAGGGACGATGCGGGATGAGAGCTCAAGCCCCGCCCTCAGCAGCCTCCGCGCGGCGGCGACACCCCCACCCCCACGCCACCCGCCCGAGATTCGGTTAAGCAGTGCCGGAATTGGCCGCCCAGCGGGGCGGCCGCATCAGGAGGACCGGTTGACGCGGGGGTACGAGGCCCTCCGGGCGGTTCGGTCGGAAAGTAGTGCAGGGCTCCTCCAGCTCCAGAGCGCAGAGGAGGTTCTTGCGGAAGTAGCAGTCCTCGCAGCTGGGTTGCTTTTTCTTGCGCGGCACGGCGCCCGATACTGCCAGCGTCGTGCGCCTCTCGTGAGCATCATTTCCGCAAAGCGCCACATCTTTGACACAGTCTCGTCACAGCTTCCCCGCGTCTTGCGCGAAAGCGGACGGTTCCCGTCGCTACCATGGGCTTGCCGATGGACTCCCAGAGTCGGACCCAGAAGCTCGCGGACTCCCCCCAGCTGTTCGAGAGCGACTTCCTCAACTTCTTCTCCCGGGTGCACCCGTCGATCCCGGCGATCGTCTTCGTGCCGGTCGTCGCCGCCATGGAGTGGCTGGGCGCGGACGGCGGCTATGGAGCGCTCGGGCTGATCGGGCTGAGCCTCGGCGGGATCGCGATCTGGACCCTGACCGAGTACTGGCTGCACCGTCTCGTCTTCCACTGGCAACCCGACAACGCCTTCGGTCGGCGCATGCATTTCATCATCCACGGGATCCACCACGACCACCCGAACGACAAGCTGCGCCTGGTGATGCCACCGGCGGTGGCGATCCCGCTCGCCATGCTCTTCTTCGCGGCCTTCGCCCTGGTGTTCGGCACCCCGGCGGCCTACCCGCTCTTCGGCGGCTTCATCTTCGGCTACCTCGCCTACGACTACACGCACTATTACGTCCACCACTTCGTGCCGAAGTCGGATCTCGGCAAGCGCCTGCGCGAGCAACATATGCGCCACCACTTCCAGGACCACCGCTACGGCTATGGCGTCTCGTCGCCGATCTGGGACGTGGTCTTCAGAACGCTCCCGCGCAAGCAGAAGTAACCGTTCGTCGATTGCTGCATAGATGCAGCCGATGAGCCGGGTCGAGAAGACCGCCAACCTCGGCGCCGTGATCGTCCCGTTCGCGGCGACCGTGACCGCCGTCGTCCTGCTCTGGAACCAGCTGGTGCGACCGGCGGACCTCGCGATCGCGGCCGTGATGTACCTGTTCACCGCGGTCGGGATCACGGTGGGCTTCCACAGGCTGCTCACCCACCGGTCCTTCCAGACCCGCAAGCCAGTCGAGTACCTCTTCGCCGCAGCCGGCTCGATGGCGGTCCAGGGGCCGGTGATCTCCTGGGTAGCCGACCACCGCAAGCACCACGCCCACACCGACGAAGAGGGCGATCCTCACAGCCCCCACGTCGGTCACGGCGGCGGCGTGCGCGGCGTCTTCACCGGCCTCTGGCATGCCCACTCCGGTTGGCTCATGTCGACCCAGGGCCGCGCCGACTGGAAGCGCTACGCACCCGACCTCTACGAGGATCGCGGGATGCGCGCGATCTCCCGCCACTTCCTCGCTCTGGTGCTGCTGAGCCTGGCCCTTCCGGCGCTTGCGGGCTACGCGGTCGGCGGGACGCTCGCCGGGGCGGCGACCGGGCTTCTCTGGGGCGGACTGGTTCGGATCTTCTTCGTCCACCACATCACCTGGAGCGTGAACTCGGTGTGCCACTTCTTCGGTACACGTCGATTCGACACCGACGATCGTTCCACCAACGTCTTCTGGCTGGCACTGCCGTCGTTGGGCGAGTCCTGGCATCACAACCACCATGCGTTTCCACGCTCGGCCGTACATGGCCTTCAACGGTGGGAGATCGACCCATCCGCTTTGATTATTGGTGCGATGGAGAAACTGGGACTCGCCTGGAACGTTGTACGCATCTCCACCGAGCGCCAGGCACAGCGCAGTGCCTAGCGCTTGTGCGGTACCTCACTTCGACCAAACGGCCAGAGTGACAACGTTAGATTTGACTATATGAATAGTCACTGTCACTGTGACTGTGCCACACTGCGCGAAGCTGACGAACCCAATGGCGAAAAGCCTGAGGGGATGAAAGGAAGGAAATGCCCAGCACCAGCAACGTACTCGACGAGGCTCTCGACCTGGTCAAGAAGCGGCTCGCCGAGCTAGACGAGGAGCGCAAGCGCCTCGAGCGTGCGCTCGCAGAGCTCGGTGGCACCATCACCCAACGCCGTCCCGGTCGTCCCCGGGGTAGCGGTCGCGGGCCCGGCCGGCCGCCCAAAGCAGCCTCGGCCGGCGGCGCCCGTAAACGTCGCCGCCGCAGTGGCACGCGTGCCGATCAGGCCGTGGCCCTGGTGGAGAAAAATCCCGGGATCAGTGCCTCGGAGATCGCAAAACAGTTGAAAATCAAACCGAACTACCTCTACCGAGTCCTCGGCGAACTCGAGAAAGAGGGTCGGGTCAAGAAGAAAGGGCGCGCGTACCACCCGGCCAAATAGGAACGCGCAGTCCTGGAGTATCAAAGCCGGCCCCGCGAGGGGGGCCGGCTTTTCGTTTCAGACGAGGCCTAGTTGACTCACCGCGTCGCGCTCCTCGCGCAACTCGGCAGCGCTGGCGTCGATGCGAGTGCGCGAGAACTCCGGGATCTCAGCCCCCTCGACGATCGACCACCCCCCACCGCTGCAGGTACAGGGGAGGCCGGCGACGATTCCCTCCGCGACCCCGTAGGAGCCATCCGTGGGGACGCCCATCGACACCCAATCGCCGTCCGGGGTCCCGAGCACCCAGTCGTGGACGTGGTCGATCGCGGCGTTGGCTGCCGAGGCCGCGCTGGAGGCGCCGCGCGCATCGATGATCGCGGCGCCGCGTTTGGCCACGCGGGGAATGAACTCATCCGCGATCCAGGTCTCGTCGTCGACCGCGTCCCAGGCACTCTGCCCGCCGACCCGCGCGTTCACCAGGTCCGGGTACTGCGTGGTCGAGTGGTTCCCCCAGACGGTCATGTTGGTCACGTCGGAGACCTGCTTGCCGAGGCGGTCGGCCACCTGCGCGACCGCCCGGTTGTGGTCGAGTCGCATCATCGCGGTGAAACGCTCGCGGGGAACGCCGTCGGCGTTGGAAAGCGCGATCAGGCAGTTGGTGTTGGCCGGGTTGCCGACCACGAGCACGCGCACGTCACTTGCCGCGCCGGCGGCGATCGCTTCGCCCTGGGGCTTGAAGATGCCGCCGTTGGCCTCGAGCAGGTCGGCGCGCTCCATGCCCGGCCCGCGCGGCCTGGCGCCGACCAGCAGCCCGACGTTGCAGCCCTCGAACGCCTGCTTGGGATCGTCGAAGATGTCGATCCGGCGCAGCAGCGGGAAGGCGCAGTCGTCGAGCTCCATCGCGGTGCCCTCGGCCGCCTTGACGGCGTCGGGAATCTCGAGCAGGCTGAGCTCGACCGGGGTGTCGGGGCCGAGCATCTGCCCGCTGGCGATGCGGAAAAGCAGCGCGTAGCCGATCTGCCCGGCGGCGCCGGTGACGGTGACTTTCACGGGGGTGCTCACAAAATCTCCTTTGCTTTGAGGGCCTCGTCGATCGAGGCGAGGAACTCCTGCGTGGTCTGGTGCTCCTGGTCGGGACCGACGAGGAGCGCGAGGTCTTTGGTCATGCGACCGCTTTCGACCGTCTCCACGCAGACGCGCTCGAGGGTCTCGGCGAAGCGTGTGACGTCGGGCGTCTCGTCGAGGCGGCCGCGCGCGGCCAGGCCGCGGGTCCAGGCGAAGATCGAAGCGATCGGGTTGGTCGAGGTCGGTTGGCCCTGCTGGTGTTGGCGGTAGTGACGGGTAACGGTGCCGTGCGCGGCCTCGGCCTCGACGGTCTTGCCGTCGGGGCTCATCAGCACGCTCGTCATCAGGCCCAGCGAGCCGAAGCCCTGGGCGACGGTGTCGGACTGCACGTCGCCGTCGTAGTTCTTGCAGGCCCAGACGTAACCGCCCTCCCACTTCAGCGCGGCGGCGACCATGTCGTCGATCAGCCGGTGTTCGTAGCTGATCCCGGCCGCCTCGAAGTCGGCCTTGAACTCGCTCTCGTAGACCTCGGCGAAGAGGTCCTTGAAGCGGCCGTCATAGCGCTTGAGGATGGTGTTCTTGGTCGAGAGGTAGACCGGGTAGCCACGGTCCAGCCCGTAGCGCATCGAGGCGCGGGCGAAGTCCCGGATCGAGTCGTCGAGGTTGTACATCGCCATCGCGATGCCGCCGCCGGGGAAGTCGTAGACGTCGAGCTCGACCGGCTCGGAGCCGTCCTTGGGCGTGTAGGTGAGCGTCAGCGTCCCCTCGCCGGGAACGACCATGTCGGTGGCGCGGTACTGGTCGCCGAAGGCGTGACGGCCGATCACGATCGGCTTGGTCCAACCGGGCACCAGGCGCGGGACGTTGGAGATGACGATCGGCTCGCGGAAGATGACGCCGCCGAGGATGTTGCGGATCGTCCCGTTCGGCGAGCGGTACATCTCCTTCAGCCCGAACTCCTCGACCCGGGCCTCGTCGGGGGTGATCGTCGCGCACTTGACGCCGACGCCGTGCTCCTTGATCGCGTTGGCGGCGTCGACGGTGATCTGGTCGCGGGTCGCGTCGCGGCTCTCGATCCCGAGGTCGTAGTAGACCAGCTCGAGATCGAGGTAGGGAAGGATCAGCTGCTCTTTGATGAAGGCCCAGATGATCCGGGTCATCTCGTCGCCGTCGAGCTCGACGATCGGGTTCTCGACTGGGATCTTGCTCACGGAGCGCGCGATGCTACCGATGGGATGGCACAATCAGATCGATGGCCACCGCTGAGCGCCGCTCCTCCGCCACCCACGAGGTCTTCAACCAGGCCCCGCCGCTCGAGGACTACAACCCCTTCGACGCGGACGAGCCGCTGAAGGAGGCGCTGCGCCGCGAGGGCGGCGAGTGGGCCGAGGACCGGGCGCGCGAGCTCGGGGCGATCTGCGGCTCGCGCCAGACGATCAGGTGGGGAGTCGAAGCGAACGAGCGCAAGCCGGAGCTGCGCACCCACGATCGCTACGGCAACCGCATCGACGAGGTCGAGTTCGACACCTCCTGGCACGAGCTGATGCGGATCGGGGTCGGCAACGGCCTGCACGCCTCGCCGTGGCGGGAACCCGGCAGCGGCGCCCACGTCGCCCGCGCGGCGATGTTCATGCTGCTGATGCAGGCCGAGAGCGGCGTCGGCTGCCCGATCTCGATGACCTACTCGGCGATCCCGGCGCTGCGCAAGCAGCCCGAGCTCGCCGCCGAGTGGGAGGAGCGCTTCCTCTCGCTCGACTACGACGAGCGCTCGATGCCGGCCGAGCGCAAGAGCGGCGCCCTCTGCGGGATGGCGATGACCGAGAAGCAGGGCGGCTCCGACGTCCGCGCCAACACCACGACGGCGACGCCGCTGAACGGCGGCGGGCCCGGCGCGGAGTACGAGATCGTCGGCCACAAGTGGTTCTGCTCGGCGCCGATGTGCGATGCCTTCCTCGTCCTCGCCCAGACCGAGTCGGGGATCTCCTGCTTCCTGATGCCGCGCTGGACCCCCGACGGCGAGCGCAACGCCTTCCACATCCAGCGCCTCAAGGACAAGCTCGGCAACCGCTCCAACGCCTCCAGCGAGGTCGAGTTCCGCGGCGCCTGGGCCCGCATGGTCGGCGAGGAGGGGCGCGGGGTGCCGACGATCATCGAGATGGTCAACCACACCCGCCTCGACTGCGTGATCGGTGCCGCGACGGGCTACCGCGCCGGGGTCGTGGCAGCGCTCAACCACACCGCGCACCGCGCTGCTTTCGGCAAGGAGCTGATCGACCAGCCGCTGATGCGCAACGTCCTCGCCGACCTCTGCGTCGAGTCGGAGGCCGCAACGGTGTCGGGAATGCGCCTCGCCCGCTCCTACGACGAGGTCGCGGCGGGCGACGCCCAGGCGGTCGAGTTCCGACGCCTCGCCAACGCCGTGCTCAAGTACTGGCTCTGCAAGCGCGCGCCCTCGCACGCGGTCGAGTGCCTGGAGTGCCACGGCGGCAACGGCTACGTCGAGGAGTCGGGAATGCCCCGCCTCTACCGCGAGGCTCCGCTGGCTTCCATCTGGGAGGGCTCCGGCAACGTCCAGTGCCTCGACGTGCTGCGGGGAATGGTGAAGACCCCCGCTTCGGTAGATGCCTTCTTCGCCGAGGTTCTCGAGGGGGCCGGAGCAGAACCGAAGCTGGACGCCTACGTCAGCTCCCTCCGCGACGAGATCCCCGGCGACATCGACACGATCCAAGAGCGCGCCCGCCGCATCGTCGAGCGGATGGCGATTGCCCTCCAGGCTTCGCTCCTCGTCCGCTACGGCGACCCCGCTGTGGCCGACGCCTTCTGCGCATCCCGCCTCTCCGGCGACTGGGGCCACGCTTTCGGCACCCTCCCCACAGGGACCGATTTCAGCTCGATCATAGAGCGGCATCGACCGCAGCCCTGAGGCTCCGGTCGTCTCCGAGGATGCCTTAGGAGGTGTCTCTTAGAGCTCGTCCTACCTGCTCGGCTGTAATTACTCCGGACAAGCGTCCGTCGGCGTCCACTGCCATCAAGGCGCCGAAGCGGCGCAGGGCCTGGCTGGAGAGCAGCGAGTCGAGCGGGGCGTCGTCGCGAATCTGGAAGGTGCCGTCGTCGTGCTCGAGCAGGTCGGATACGTGGGAGGTCATGCGGGAGGTCTCCGGAACCTCGTCGGCCTTGTCTTTGACGACCAGGCCGACGAAACGGTAAGCCGCATCCACTACCGGGAACCAGGGCCAGCGGTAGCGGAGGAAGTACTCGTCCAGCGCCTGCTCGACGCTGAGCTGGTCGGGGATCGCGACGGGTTCGCGATCCATCACGTCGGAGACGCGGAGGTCGCTGATCCTTCCCGTGATCGCCGTCTGCATCGAGGCGGCCTTGGCGGAGCTGTTGATGACGAAGCCGATCAGCGCTAGCCAGATGCCGGCGAACACGTCGCCCACGGCAACCAGGGCAAGGCCACCGCCGATGAAGATGTAAGCGAAGACGCGGCCGAGGCCAGCGGCGAAGCGGGTCGCCGAGGTGCGGTCCCCCGTCTTCCACCAGGCGATTGCGCGCGCGATCCTGCCACCGTCCATCGGGAAGGCGGGCAGCAGGTTGAAGACGAGGACGAGCAGGTTGATGCTCGCCAGCCAGCCGACCATCGCCAGCACCCCGGAGACGCCCGACCCCGACTCGATCAGGACGGCGCGCCTGAGCCCCTCTGGGCCGGCGGCCGCAAGGCCGATCGCGGTCAGCACGACCACGATCGCGAGCGTCACCAGCGGTCCGGCGACCGCGACCTTGAACTCGGTCGCGGGGCTGTCGGACTCGCGGTCCATCCGCGCCATCCCGCCGAAGATCCAGAGCTGGATGCTGGAGATGCCGATGCCGTTGCGCAGGGCCGCGAAGGCGTGGCCGAGCTCATGCAGGACGATCGAGCCGAAGAAGCCGGCGGCGCTGAGCACCGCGAGGCCGAAGGCCTCCGAGGAGGTGCTGCTCTGGCCCAGCACATCGGCGTAAAAGCGCGAGAGCCAGAAGATCACCAGGAAGAGGACGAGGAACCAGGACCAGTCGACCGCGATGCGGATGCCGCGGACGTGGAAGAGGGTTATCGAGGAACCGCCAAGCATGGGGGAATGGTAGGGGGCCTCGGGGGTCCCTCCCCAGGCCGCTTCGCGGGAGTTCCCGGGGAGGGACCCCCCGAGGCCCCCTACGGGCGGGGGTTGAGCTTGGGTAGGTATCGAGCCCTAGGTGCAACGCGTAGCGGCTCTGAGGGAACCGTAAAACGTTGCACCTCGGTTCTTGAAATCCGAGCGCGGGGTCGGATTTCGGCTCTATAGAGTCCGCGCTCCGTGCCCACGCATGACGTACTCGTAATCGGCGCCGGCCTCGCCGGGCAGAGAGCGGCCCTGGCGGCGGCCGAGCAGGGTGTCTCGGTCGGGATCGTCAGCAAGGTCCACCCGGTCCGCTCGCACTCCAACGCTGCCCAGGGCGGGATCAACGCGGCGCTCAACCCCGGCGACTCCTGGGAGTCGCACGCCTTCGACACGATCAAGGGCTCCGACTACCTGAGCGACCAGGACGCGGTCGAGATCATGTGCCGCGAGGCGCCCGAGGAGATCCTCCACCTGGAGCACCTCGGCGTCACCTTCCACCGCAACGAGGAGGGCAAGCTCGGCACCCGCGCCTTCGGCGGCGCCTCCGCCGCACGCACCTACTACGTCGCCGACATCACCGGCCAGGCGATCATGCACGTGCTCTACGAGCAGCTGATGAAGCACTCCGACTCGGTCGCCCGCTACGAGGAGTGGTTCTGCACCGCGCTTGCCCTCGACGAGCAGGGCGAGTGCTGCGGCGTCGTCACCCGCAACATCGCCGACGGCTCGATGGAGCTCTTCCGGGCGAAGTCGGTGATCCTCGCCAGCGGCGGCAACGGCCAGGTCTGGAAGCCGACCACCAACGCGCTGATCTGCACCGGCGACGGCATCGCGATGGCCTACCGGGCCGGGGCGAAGCTGATGGACATGGAGATGATCCAGTACCACCCGACGACGCTGGCAGGCAAGGGCTTCCTGATCACCGAGGGTGCCCGCGGCGAGGGCGCCCACCTGCTCAACGCCAAGGGCGAACGCTTCATGGAGCGCTACGCGCCGAACAAGATGGAGCTGGCTTCGCGCGACGTCGTCTCCCGCGCCGAGCAGACCGAGATCAACGAGGGCCGCGGCTTCCCCGACGGCACCGTCGCGCTCGACATCACCGTCGTGCCGAAGAAGCGGGTTCACGAGGCGCTGCGCGAGATCGTCCTCGTCGGC
>DASUZK010000032.1:0-50405 GCA_036376915.1 Solirubrobacterales bacterium | reverse complement strand
GGCTCATGCCTAGAAGCGGTCCCATCTCTCTGCCCGGAGCAGAGCGCAGCGCAAGCGAGACCACCCCACCCCGACGACAGGACCCGCCCGCCAGCAACCTCAGTCAATATCCCTCTCCACAAATGCCCACCGTCCCCAACTACACCCACACGCCAGGCCACCATTGCGGCTCCACCGCCCTGCGCAACCTGCTGGGCTTCCACGGCGCCGAGATCAGCGAGGAGATGGCGTTCGGCCTCGGCGCCGGCGCCTGCTTCTACTACGTCGCCCTCGAGGACGCCTCGCCGACCCGCTGGTTCAACGGCCGCACGGCGCGGCTGGAGGAGACCTTCGGCGAGCTGACCGGGGCGGCGCTGGAGCTGCGCACGTTCGGCGAGGAGGGCGACGGCGCCTGGGAGGCGGCGCGGGCGGAGGTCGACGCCGGCCGGCCGGTGCTGCTGCTCACCGACCTCTACTACCTCGATCACTACGGCAACTCGGCCCACTTCCCCGGCCACGCGGTCGTCCTCGCCGGCTACGACGAGGAGTTCGCCCACCTCTCCGACACCGGCTTCGAGGAGCTGCAGACGACCACCCGGCTGGAGGATCTCGACAAGGCCCGCCACAGCGGCCACCCGGCCTACCCCCTCGCCGGCCACATGTTCACGGCGTCGGGAACGGTCAGCCAGGAGCAGCTGCGCGCGGCGATCCCGGCCGCGATCGAGCGGGCGACCCAGGCGATGGTCGCGTCGGAGTTCGGCCCGTACTCCGGCATCGGCGCGGTCGAGCGCCTCGCCGAGGAGGCCGGCAGCTGGCCCGAGGCCACCGAGGACTGGCAGTGGTGCGCCCGCTTCGGCTACCAGGTGATCGAGCGGCGCGGCACCGGCGGCGGCGCCTTCCGCCTCATGTACTCCCGCTTCCTCGAGGAGGCCGGCCGACCCGAGGCGCCCCTGGCAGCCAAAGCCGCCGCTCGCTGGACCGACCTCGCCGACGCCTTCCACGCCGCCAGCGAGAGCGACGATCCCGACCCCGGGCTCTGGCGCGATGTCGACGCCGCGGCCAAGCAGGTGGCCGAAGCCGAGAACAGGCTCTGGAGCGCCCTGGCCTAACCGTGGCCGAGGGCGACACGATCCTGCGAGCGGCACGGCGGATCGGGGAGGCGCTCGAGGGTGAGCAGCTGGAGGCGAGCGCGCCGAGCCCGCGCGGCCGAGCCGTCGGGCTGGAGCGCCTGAGCGGCAGGGCCCTCGATCGAGCTGACGCTCGCGGAAAGCACCTCCTGCTTCAGCTCGGCGATCTCGTCCTCCACAGCCATCTTGGGATGAGCGGGTCCTGGCACGTCTACGAGCGGGGATCCACCTGGCGCAAGCCGCCCGGTGCCGCATGGGCGGTGCTTCGGGGGGAGCGCTCGGAAGCCGTCCAGTTCGGCGGCCCGACCCTGCGGATCCTCAGAGCGGACGCCCTGCACCGGGATCCGGTCCTCTCCCGCCTCGGGCCCGACGTCCTCGCGCCCGAGCTCGACGCCGGAGCGGTCATCCACTCCCTCCGCGCCGTCCCCGACCGGGGGATCGGCGACGCCCTCCTCGACCAGTCCCTCGTCGCCGGCATCGGCAACATCTTCAAGAGCGAGGCCTGCTTCGCCGCCCGCCAGGACCCCTGGCAGCCGATCGCTGCCATCCCGGACGACCAGCTCCGACGAGTCATCCAGGCCGCGCGCGAGCTGATGCTGGACGCCGTCGAGCACGGGCGCGGCGGGCGGGCCGTCTATCGCCGGACAGGTCGTCCCTGTCCCAGCTGCGGCACGCCGATCGCGTCCCGAGGACAGGGCGACGCCAACCGGACCACCCACTGGTGTCCCGCCTGCCAGCCCACCGGCTCCCGGCTCCGGTTGTCATCTCCCCCTGCGGGGTAGGAGGCTGGCATGGCCTTCTGGATCGCACGACGTGCCTGGAAGCGCGTTCCCTGGAAGCTGGTCTGGCTGGCCGCCGTCTGGCTCGTCGAGAAGGGTCGCGAGCGGATGGAGGCGAACCTGACGAAGCGGGAACGGCAGGAGCTCCTGCGTCTGGTGACGAAGTCGAAGGGGCTCCCGAACACCCTGTCGCAGCGGGACAGGACCCGGCTGAAGAACATCGCCGGGAAGGCGCTGCGCGGCTAGGCGAACGCTAGAAGTTTCCTTCGCTTGAGGCTGGGTAGCCAGGCTTCATGACTATTGCCGCAGCGATATTCCTGATCGCGGTGGGGGCAATCCTCCGCTACGCGACCAACGTCCATGTCGAGGGCATCAGCGTCGACACCGTCGGCCTGATCCTGATGATCGCCGGAGTCGTCGGCCTCGTCCTCTCCTTCTTCCAGGAGGCGATCTGGTCCGACCGCGTCCGTCGGCGCGAAGCCGTGGCGCCCGAAGAAGAACGTGTCCCGGTGGAACGGCGCGAAGTGCCTCCACGCTATTGAATCGATAGCGGGCTCTCCTCAGCCGTCTCGCCCTTCTTAACATTCCGCCGGAGAGCCACTGGCTTTCCGGCGGAGCTTGCTCGGGTGCAGGGGCTTTCCAGAATTGCTGACCCTTGACCTCATCTCGAAGTCCGCCGACCTTTAAAAATAGGGGTGATTTTGGACAAATATTGGGTAGCCTGGAGAGTTCGTGACGGTCTCGACGCGCAAATCCTCAGTCAACCGGCTCCTCCTCGTGGCCACAACGATCTCCGCGATCTTCCTGCTCGCAGCCGCTTGCGCGCAGGGCGAAGCTATCGACGACGCGGTGGCGCCTGTTGCCTCGGAGACCGAAGAGGCGATCTCCACCGGAGAGGCACCCGTGCCGGCTGGCCCCGAAGCGCCGGCAGAGATATCGGAACCCGATGAGAGTGCGACCGAGGTGGTCGGCGGCATGGTCGAAGTGGCCAGCACGACGATCGAGAGCAACCCGGGCACCTCGACGGCATCTGCTGCGTCCAAGACCGTCCGGGAAGCAACGTCCGAGGCCGTCGGAGCAACGTCTGAGACTGTCCGCAGGGCAGCTGACGCCGTCGGTCAGGTTGCCACGGAGACGACCACAGCGGTTGACAATCCGGCCCAGCACCTCTCCGGGCTATCCGAAGAGGTCGGGACGAAGGTCGCTGCCGTGGCTGGCCATGGGGACCCGGCCCGACCCTCGAAGCTGATGCGACCCGCCGGAACGCCGTCGAGCGGGATGCTCTCCTCCTCAGGCGAAAGTCCCGCCCCCGAGAGCCCGGCCTCCGTCGACACGGCGCCGCACACCCATGGCGCCGTCCAGCCAGTGGGTGCGCTTCCACGCGTGCCTATCGGCGGGATGAGCAGCTCGTCGGCCCAGTACCGCGGATACTCGAGTGCCGAGCCTCAATGGCCCAGAGGGCTCGCAGGGCTCAACGGGATCCGATCGACGCCTATGAGCGGCGATATCGGTGTGCGCTCAAACGATCCTGCTCCCCTTGACGGCCCGGTGCCGTCCCCCGGATCTTCCGGAGCCGGCGCCGGCTCGACCGGTTCGTCCTTCATCCCCCTCGCCGCGCTGCTTGCGTTGCTCGCGCTGGCGGTGTCGGCTGCTTTGCGCAGGTTCGGGGAGGCGCCGGATTTCCGGCCCCCCACCCCGTTCGTCTGCGCGCTCGAGCGCCCTGGCTAGGTCCTGGCGACCAGACCAGGGCTGCGCCGGGAGCCCTCGATCCCCCGGCGGAAGCACACTCGAGCATGAAAGGAATTACCGATGCGATATTCCACGGCTGTAATCGCAGCCGCGGTCACCCTGGCAATCGGAGCGGCGCCTGCCGCCGCCTCCGTGCCGCTGCCGACGCTCCCCTCCGGGCAGAGCAACAGCAGTAGCGTGACCCAGGGCGACCCGAGCGCAACCGGTGGCGAAGCCACCGCAACCGGCGGTGAAGGCGGCGACGCCAGCACCGGCAACACCCAGATCGGCAACGGCAACGCGGTTGCCGTCTCGGTCGGCGGTGACGCGAACGCCGACGGTGGAGACACCACGGCGACCAGTGGCGACGCCTACGGCGGCAACGGTGGAGACGCCGATGCCGACGGCGGCGACGCCGATGCCTCGAACGGCGCGTTGGTCGAGCAGACCAACGAATCGTCGGGGTCGGGTGGCCACTCCTCTAACGGGGGCTGCGGCTGCCAGAGCCACTCGAAGGAAGGCTCGGGCTCCTCGCAGAGCAACGAGTCGAGTGTCGAGCAAGGCGATCCGAGCGCATACGGTGGCAATGCCGATGCCTACGGTGGCAATGGCGGCGATGCCAGCACCGGCAACACCCAGATCGGCAACGGCAACGCCTACGCCAAGTCCGAGCCGCGGGAGCAGAAGGAGAGCAAGTCCTGCGGTTGCGGTCACGGAGGCGGAAGCAACAACGAAGCGAACGCCAACGGTGGAGACACCACGGCGACCAGTGGCGACGCCTACGGCGGCAACGGTGGAGACGCCGATGCCGACGGCGGCGACGCCGATGCCTCGAACGGCGCGTTGGTCGAGCAGACCAACGAATCGTCTGGCAGCGGCTCTGGCCATCCCTCCAAGGGGGGCTGCGGCTGCCAGAGCCACTCGAAGGAAGGCTCGGGCTCCTCGCAGAGCAACGAGTCGAGTGTCCATCAGGGCAGTCCCGAAGCGACCGGAGGCGACGCCAACGCCACCGGCGGTAATGGCGGCAACGCCTACACCGGCAACGAGCAGAAGCACAACGGCAACGCCGATGCAAAGTCCGAGCCACAGGAGCAGGACAAGAGCAGATCCTGCGGTTGCGGTCACGGAGGCAACGGTTGGGGCCACGGCAACGACGCGAACGCCGACGGTGGAGACACCACGGCGACCAGTGGCGACGCCTACGGCGGCAACGGTGGAGACGCCGATGCCGACGGCGGCGACGCTTACGCGGCGAACGTCGCGAAAGTGCTCCAGTTCAACAGGAGCTGGTTGGACGGATCGCCCTGGTAGCAGCGATTCGAAGGGACGCCTTCGAATGACGGAACGACCCCGGCGGCTCCAAGCCGCCGGGGTCCTCCGTCGACGTTTCCGCTTCAGCTGGGTGAGAGGCGTGCGAAGTAGCCGAACCAGTTGCCGGAGTGCGTCTCCCAGGCGAGACCGGCTTCCGAGGCCTGGCGTTTGAGGCTCGACTGGGTGGTGAAGTGCGGGTCGCCGAAGAGCTCGCCGACTATGAGGCGGCCCGATGGCTTGAGGACTCGGGCGATCTCGCGCAGAGCTGCCAACGGATCGGGGATCTCGCCGAGGACCGCGGTCAGGACCACGGCGTCCATCGAGTCGTCCTCATAGGAAAGAGCGGTGGCGTCGCCCTGCGTCGGGACGACGTTGGCGAGGCCGCGCTCGGCGGCACGCCCGAGCGTGTGGTCGAGGAACTCCTGCTGGAGGTCGAAGATCTCGACCTTTCCCTCGGGCCCGACCCACTCGGCCATGTCGAGGGTGTAGTAGCCGACCCCGGGGCCTATCTCGAGGATGCGCTCTCCAGGCTCGGGGAGGAGAACCGAGCGCAGCCGGTCGCGGGTGACGATCGGGTGCGGGGCTTGCACCCAGAAGCGCTGGCCGTAAGGGCAGGCCGACGGGTTCTTGCGCCACCAGAGCGCCGCGCCCAACGTCGCCAGGGCGGCAGCGCCGAGCAACTTGCGCGCGCGCATCAGTCCGGGCGGTTGAGGGAGAAGCCGACCTTGTGCTCCCCCGAGTCGATGCGCAGGAAGGACACTTTGCCGACGTAGATCGCAAGGATCCCATCCTCGGTCTTGACGTCGTGCCAACCACCCTTCTCGACCTGCTTGCGCAGGTCCTTCAGCTCGTCCTCGTTGAGGCGAACCGAGATCACCTGGCCCCCCTCGAAGCCGATCTCCACCTTCTGCGGCGCATCCGCCATCAGTGCCCTCCTTCTGCCGGTTCGACGATCTCTGTAAGCACGCCGCCGGTCGAGCGCGGGTGCAGGAAGGCGACGCGGCTGTCGCGGATCCCCACCCGCGCCTCGCTGTCGATCAGCTCGATGCCGGCAGCCCTCAGGCCCTCCAGCGTCGCGTCGACGTCCTCGACGGCGTAGGCGACGTGGTGCAGGCCGGGGCCCTTGCGGGCGAGGTACTTGCCGACGGGGGTGTCGGGGCCGAGCGGGGCCAGCAGCTCGACGTGGCCCTCGCCGACGTCGAGCAGGACCGCCTCCACGCCCTGCTCCTCGACCGTCTCGCGGTGCGCCAGCTTCATCTCGAAGCTCTTCCCGTAGAGCTCGATGCCGGCGTCGAGATCCTCGACGGCGACGCCGATGTGGTCGATGCGTCCAAACACGGGGCGGCAGTCTACGCGGCGCTCTCGGCGCGCAGGATCTCGGCCAGCGCGGCGACGCCCACCTGGAGCTGCGCGGGCGTTGGCTCCTTGGTCGCGATCAGGCGCTGGATCTCCCGCCCCGGCGTGTGGAATGCCTCGGCCAGGGGGTCGCCGTGGTGGCGGTCGCTCCAGGCGAACATCTCGACCGCTACCGAGGCACCGGCGAGGCCGACGGTGGCGCGAGCGACGGGGCCCGGCCGCTCGACCACCCGCTCGAGCAGGATCGTGCCCCCAGCCGAGAGCAGCATCATCGGGGCGAGCAGGTTGGAGCCGCAGCGATCGTGCTCCTTGGGCACGCCGGCCGGGTCGTCGATCCCCTGCTCGTAGGCGGCGATCGCCTTGTGCTCCACCCCGTGGTAGGCAGCGAGGTCACGGTCGAGCAGGGCGACGAGCGCCGGGATGGCACCGATCGCCTGCACGGCACCCTCGCGCAGGGTCGAGCTGCCGAAGCGCTTGCGCAGCGCTCCCGTCGCGACCAGGGTCGCGCCGATCGCGGCGAGGACGCGGACGTCCTCGAAGGGCAGGCGTGCGGTGGGCATCCTTCTGCGCACCAGCGGCAGGACGGCCAGCGTCTCGGCCAGTTTCAGCGGGCCGCGCAGGCCGGGAAGCCGGGCGGCCAACCGAGGTGCCAGCTCCGGCTTGCGCTCGGAAGCGACCTGGACCGCGCCTTCGGGACCGCGGACCGCGACGGCCCAGTGGGTCGGCCCGTGGATCAGCAGGCCGTTGCGCAAGGCCATGCCGCCGAGTCGCATCCGCTCCGAGGTCATGGCACCACCATAGAGAAAGGCTTCGGGCGGTCGCCGGAGAGTGAACGACCGCCCAACGCAGCGGCCGCGCCCCCCAGGCGCGGTCACTGTTCCCCCCTGTATGTCCCGTTTAGGGTCCCCGCCGGAGGCCCCCAGTCCAGGCCTCCGGCGGGTGTGTCGGCTCTCCCTGGCTCTAGCTTGGAAAGCCGCCCCTTGAAACACAATCGTCCCGGAGAAGTTGCGCCTGCATCAATGACCGCGAAGTTGCGCCCACAGGGCTTCCAGCCGCCGGCCCAGCTCGGTCTCGAAGCCGCGGTCGGTCGGCGTGTAGAAGCGGCGGCCCTCCAGCCCCTCGGGGAGCAGCGGCTGGTCGCTCACCCCGTCGGGCTCGTCGTGGGCGTAGCGGTAGCCCTCGCCACGGCCCAGCGATCTCGCACCCGGGTAGTGGGCATCGCGCAGGTAGTCCGGCGGCGTCTTGGCGCCGTTTGCGCGGACCTCGGCCCGTGCCGCGCCGAGCGCTTTGTAGGAGGCGTTGGACTTGGGGGCCAACGCGAGGTAGACGGCGGCCTGAGCGAGGTTGTGAGCGCACTCGGGCAGGCCGACCCGGTCGACCGCGCGCGCCGCGGCGTCGGCGACCAGCAGCGCCTGCGGATCGGCGTTGCCGACGTCCTCGGAGGCGAGGATGACCATGCGACGGGCGATGAAGCGCGGGTCCTCGCCCCCCTCCAGCATCACCGCCAGGTAGTAGAGAGAGGCGTCGACGTCGGAGCCGCGCGTCGCCTTGATCCAGGCCGAGACGAAGTCGTAGTGGCGGTCGCCCTGCCGGTCGTAGTCGAGTGCCTTGCGCTGCAACGCGTCCTCGATCGCGGCGACGTCGACCGGCGCCCCGTCGGAGCGCTCGGCCGCACGCTCCAAAGCCGAGAGCGCCACGCGGGCGTCGCCGCCGCTGCGGTGGGCCAGCATCTCGAGCGCCGCGTCCTCGATCGGCGGGGGCTCGGCCAGCCCGCGCTCGGGGTCGGCAAGCGCGCGGCGCAGCAGCTCCTCCACCTGCCCGGGCTCGAGCGGGCGCAGCTCGTAGATCTGGCAGCGCGAGAGCAGGGCGGAGTTGACCTCGAAGTAGGGGTTCTCGGTGGTCGCGCCGATCAGGGTCAGCAGCCCTTCCTCCACCGCCGGCAGCAGCGCGTCCTGCTGGGCCTTGTTGAAGCGGTGGATCTCGTCGAGAAAGAGCACGGTCGGGCGACCGCTGCCGGCGCGGCGCTCGCGCGCCCGCTCGATCACGGCGCGGATCTCGGCCCGGCCGGCGTTGACCGCCGACTCCTCCTCGAAAGCGCCCTCGGCACCGGCCGCCGCGATCCGGGCCAGGGTCGTCTTGCCGGACCCGGGCGGCCCGTAGAGGATCGCGCTATGGGGGTGGCCGCTCTCGATCGCCGTCCGCAGCGCCGAGCGCTCGCCCAGCACGTGCTCCTGCCCGACCAGCTCGCCGAGGCTTCGCGGCCGCATCCGCACCGCCAGCGGCGCGTCGGCAGGGGGGACCGCCCCGCTACCCGGTCCCTCGTCGCTGTCGAACAATCGCTCCACGCTTCGATCTTGCCAGGGCGCCCAGCCGCCACCCGGGGCGTGTCTGAGTTTTCCCCACTATTTCGTGGTTAAGCTCAGACACGCCTGGGATGGTTGAGACGGTCTTCGTCTTGCTGTACCGTCAGGGGGCCCACTTGTCCACCGTCCTCCCGACACCCGACGAGATCCCCGCGCTCGTGGCCAAGCCCGGCTCCGTCCTCTGGCGCTACGGGGGCGATGTGCGCCTGATCAGCGCCGGGGCCTACGCGATCCTGCTCCAGGTGGGGCATCCGACCGTCGGTGCCGGCGTCAGCGAGCACTCTGACTTCCGTGGCGATCCCTGGGGCCGGCTGCTGCGCACCCTCGACTACTCCTACGTGATGACATACGGCGGCCCGGACCTCGCCGGCGAGATGGGCAGGCGCATCCGCGAGATGCACAAGCACATCAAGGGCGTGAAGCCCGACGGCGAGAGCTACCACGCGCTGGAGCCCGAGGCCTACGCCTGGGTCCACGCCACGCTCGCCCACTCGATCGTGCGGACGCACGAGCTGCTCGGCACCCCGATCCCCGCCGGGGAGATCGACGTCTTCTACGCGGAATGGAGGCGCAGCGGGCGCTTGATCGGCGTGCGCGAACGCGACCTCCCCGAGACCTGGGCGGAGTTCGGCGACTACTTCGAGCGGATGGTCGCGGAGCGGCTGGAGCGGACGGCGGCGGTCGACGAAGTCCTCGAGTCGCTTGCCACACCGACACGGCCCGAGCTGCCGTTCCTGCCCGAGGCGGCGTGGCGGCTCGCCCGCATCCCGGCAGCCCACCAGATCACCCTGGTCACCGGCGGCCTCCTCCCACCGCTCCTACGCGACCGCTTCGGAGTCGAGTGGACTCCCTCCAAGCAGCGCCAGCTGCAGGTCCTTGCGGCGGCCTCCCGCGCCGCGACGCCACTACTGCCCGGCATGCTGAGAAACGTCGGCCCGAGCTACCTGCGCTGGAGGCGGGAGGCGATCGCGCGCGGCGACGCCGCGGCGCCGTCGCGGATCCCGGTGCCCGCCTGATGGACCGCGCGCCGCTCACGCTGATCACCAACGCCGTCGCGGCGGACGCGGAGCCGACCCCCGACGCGATCGACAGCCGCATCCTCGACGCCGCGCTCGACACCGCCGCTGCCTTCGGGTTGCAGAACCTGACGATGGACGCCGTCGCCCGGCGTGCCGAGGTCGGGCGGATGACCGTCTATCGCCGCTTCGGCGACAAGCAGGGCATGGTCGCGGCGCTCGGCGTCCGCGAGTTCCGGCGCTGCCTCGCCGCGATGGACGCGGCGGCGCCGCCCGACGCGCCGATAGCCGAGCAGGCTGCCGCCGGCTTCGCCACCGCCCTCCGCTTGGCCCGCGAGCACCCGCTCCTGAGCCGGCTCGCGCGGCTCGAGCCCGAGGCGGTGCTCAGCGCCCTCAACGATCACGACGGGGCGCTGTTCACCATCGCCCGCGCCGGCCTGGCCGAGCGGCTGCGCCAGGCGCAGCGGGCCGGGGTGCTCGGCGAGGTCGAAGTCGAAGAGACGGCCGAGCTCATGGTCCGCTTCGCGGTCAGCTTCGTGCTGATCCCCGAGAGCATCCTCCCCCTCGACGACGAGGAGAAGGTACGCGGCGTGGCCTGGCAGCTGCTGACGCCGATCCTCGAACCCTAGGACCCCGTCTTAAGCCGCCGAGAGCACCGGCTCGCGAGCGGCCTCGTGCGGCTCGATCGTCTCGTCGGGCTCGGCCCGCATCGCCGCCATCCGCTCGACGAAGGCGAGCTCGAACCTGGCGATGCGCTCGTCGGAGCCGAGCAGGTGGCCGGCGCGGGCGACCTCACGCGCCAGCGCAAGCGGTCGCAGCATCGGGGTGAGGCGGGTGAGCTGCGTGTTGGGAACGCCGAGCCGGTCGGCCATCTCGGCATCCATCCAGCGTCGGACGAAACCTGCCAGGAAGCGTGCCTTCACAGCCCGGCCCGGCCGCCGGGCCAGCCGCGGCAACCGCTTCTCGAAGGGGAGCTCGGTGCCGTAGTGCAGCAGCGCGTGCATCAGCTTGGGCGAGTCTTCGTTGGGGCCTTCGTCCAGGGCCAGCGCCGCGTCCAGCGCCTCGCGCGCCTCGCCGTATGAGCCGGGCAGCAGGTCGTCGGGCGCCCCCATCAGCGAGGCGATCCAGGTCCACTGGTGGGTCATCGCCTCCAGCTCTGCGGGCGAGAGGCGCACGCCGAGGTCTTGCAGCGCCCGCAGCGGCACGATCAGAAAGCCGCCCACCGCGGTGACGAGCGAGTCGCTGGCGCTGATCGGCACGCCCCACGAGGCGAGGTCCCAATCGGGGGACTCGAGCAGGTGAGCACGGACGAGGGCGTGGACCATGCGCAGGCGGACGGTCGCGCGCAGCCCCTCGGCACCGGGGCGCAGGGCGCCCGGTTTCGTCGCCGCCGAGACCCAGCGCCCGGTCTCGCGCAGGCGTCGCGGCGCCATCTGGGTCAGCCGCCCGGTCGCCGCGAGCGGACGCGTGAGGCGGGCGCTCTGGTAGCCGTAGGCAAGGGAGCCGCACATCAGCGCAAGGCCGATGTTGATGCCGCCGCTGCGCCAGAAGGCGAGCGCGCCGGCGTCGACGAGGTCGAGGTCGACCCAGTCCGGGGGCTCGGAGATCGGGGCGAGAAGCTCGGCGAGATGGGGCGGTGCACCGTCGACCGCGTCGGCGCCGTGTAGCAGCGCTTCGTCGAGCATGCGCCATCCGGCGCCCCCAGGCATCGCCTTGAAGGAGGCGACCAGCGGGTCGGCTACCGGGTCCCCCTGGAAGGCACCCGCGGCAAGCCGGTCGACCAGGTCCGGAGCGTGGTCGAGCTTGGCCTCCTCGACCATCCGGGCAAGATTGTCCGGTAGCGCCTCCACCGCGATACGAACGGTACCTGGAAAATCGGCACCTCACCGGCGGTCGACGGGCCTGAGGCGTCCATATAGCGGACGCCTCAGGCCCGTCGCCCTACAATCGACGCCATGGAGAGCGCAACGCAGTCACCCCCCGCCCAGTCCACCCTCGAGTCGTTCAACCCCGCCACCGGCGAGCTGGTCGGATCGGTCGCGACGATCACGCCGGAGCAGGTGCAGGGGGTCGTCGACGACGTCGCCCGCATCCAGCCCGCCTGGGCGGAGCTGTCGCTGCGGGACCGCGCCAGGTACATGAAGCGCGCCGCGGACGCGCTGCTCGACGAGATCGACGAGATCGCGGAGCTGCTCGTCCAGGAGCAGGGCAAGCCCCGCGCAGAGGCCTACACGATGGAGCTGCTGCCGACGGTCGACGCGCTGCACTGGTGCGCCAAGGCCGGGCCGAAGATTCTCGCCGACGAGAAGGTGCGGATGAGCCAGGCCTTCCTGATGAGCAAGAAAGGCCGCTTCTCCTACGAGCCGATCGGCGTCGTAGGGGTGATCGCGCCCTGGAACTACCCCTGGTCGATCCCCTTCGGCGAGGTGGCTATCGCGCTGATGGCCGGCAACGGTGTGGTCCTGAAGCCCGCCAGCCTGACGCCGCTCCTGGGCGAGGCGATCCGCCGTGTCTTCGAGAAGGGCGGCCTGCCCGAGGGCCTCGTCCGCGTCGTCCACGGCGGCGGCGCGGTCGGCGACGCGCTGGCCCGCTCCAGCGCGGGGAAGATCTTCTTCACCGGCTCGGTCGAGATCGGCCGCAAGGTCGGCGAGGTTTGCGCGCGGCAGCTGAAGGGCTCGGTTCTCGAGCTGGGCGGGAAGGACCCGATGATCGTCTGCGCCGACGCCGACCTTCCCAACGCGATCTCCGGCGCGGTCTGGGGTGG
This sequence comes from Solirubrobacterales bacterium, assembly GCA_036376915.1. Taxonomy (GTDB): domain Bacteria; phylum Actinomycetota; class Thermoleophilia; order Solirubrobacterales; family 70-9; genus VRUE01. The sequence continues at coordinate 37,982 of DASUZK010000032.1, read as the reverse complement.
CTTCGCCAACGCCGGCCAGACCTGCTCGGGGATCGAGCGGGTCTACGTCGTCAAGGCGCTCGCCGACCGCTTCGTCGAGGGCGTCGCCCGCGAGACCGAGAGGCTCACACTGGGCGACCCGATGCGGTGGGAGACGGAGATCGGGCCGATGACCTCGGAGGGCCAGTACGAGATCGTCGTCGACCTGATCGAAGACGCGGTCGCCTCAGGCGCGACCAAGCTCTGCGGCGGGCCGGCCGACGTCCCGGGCCTCCCCGGCAAGTTCGTCGCGCCGACAGTGCTGACCGGGGTCACGCACGAGATGCGGATCATGCGCGAGGAGATCTTCGGCCCGGTGCTGCCGATCGTCGTCGTCGACTCCGAGCAGGAGGCGATCGACCTCGCCAACGACTCCGAGTTCGGCCTCGGCGCCTCGGTCTGGACCAAGGACCGCCAGAAGGGCGAGCGGATCGCGCGACGGATCGAGTCGGGCATGGTCTGGGTCAACGACCACTCCTTCAGCCACGGCGCCTGCCAGTGCGCCTGGGGCGGCGTCAAGGACTCCGGCGTCGGCCGCTCGCACTCCAAATTCGGCTTCTACGAGTGCGTCAACGTGAAGATGAACGCCTGGGAGCCGGGGATCACCCGCGACTTCTGGTGGCACCCCTACGACCGCACGCTCGGCGAAGCGGTGCAGGCCTCGGCGAAGCTGCTCTACGGCAAGGGAGCCGTCCGCACCAAGGCTCTGCGCGAAGGCGCCGGGCCTCTGCTCGAGGTCGGCCGCCGCACCCTGCGCAAGCGCCGTTGAGCGAAGCGGCGGTCGCGGTCGCCGGCCTGCGCCGCGACTACGGCGAACGGACGGCCCTCGACGGCGTCGGCTTCGAGCTGGCGCGAGGTGAGACGTTGCTCGTGCTGGGGCCAAACGGCGCCGGCAAGACGACTCTGCTGCGCATCCTCGCCACGCTGCTGCGGCCGAGCGGCGGCGAGGTGCGGGCGCTGGGCTGCAGGATCCCCGAGGAGGCCTGGAAGCTGCGCGGGCGGATCGGCTTCCTCGGCCATGAGCCGCTGCTCTACCGCGACCTCAGCGGGCGCGAGAACCTGCGCTTCCACGCCCGGCTGCACGGGCAGCGGGGGGAGCCGGCCGAGGCGAGGATCGCCGAGCTGCTCGGCGCCGTGGGAATGGAGCGGCGGGCGGAGGGGCGCGTCGCCGAGCTCTCGGCCGGGATGCGCCAGCGACTGGCGATCTGCCGCTGCGTCCTGCACGAGCCCGAGCTGCTGCTGCTCGACGAGCCCGACTCCAACCTCGATGCCGAGGGGCGAGAGCTGGCGCGCGGGCTGATCGGGCCCGGCGAGGGGCGCGCCCGCGTCATCGTCAGCCATGACCCCGAGCGCTTCGAAGCCGAGGCCGACCGGGTCCTGCGCCTCGAGGCCGGTGGCAGGCCGGTGCCGGCATGACCCGCCCGCCCCAAGTAACGCCCACTGGCGCGGCCTTCGCCGCGATCCTCGCCAAGGACCTGCGCGCCGAGCTGCGCACGCTGCAGTCGCTGCCGGCGATGGCGCTCTTCGCCACCACCACCTTCGTCATCTTCCGCTTCGGCCTCGACCGCACCAGCCTCTCCGGCAGCCTCGCCTCGGGAGTGCTCTGGGCGACGCTGCTCTTCGCCGCCCTGCTCGGGGTCAACCGCCTCTTCGTCGCCGAGCGCGAGGAGGGCGGCTTCGACGCGATCCGCCTCGCCCCGATCGACCGCAGCGCGCTCTTCGCCGCCAAGGCGGCGGCGCTGTTCGCCTACCTGGTGGTGCTGGAGCTGGTCGTGGTGCCGATCTTCGCCCTCTTCTTCCTCGACTCCGCGGCGCCGCTGGCGCCGCTCGCCGGCGTCCTCCTGCTTGCCGACCTCGGCATCGCGGCGACCGGCACGCTGATCTCCTCGATGGCGGTACATTCACGCGCCCGCGACCTGCTCGGCCCGCTCGTCCTCCTGCCCCTGATCGTGCCGCTGATGATCGCCGCGACGGGCGCCAGCGAGCCCCTGCTCGCCCTGGGCGGTCCCGGTTACGACCGCTTCGGGACCTGGCTGGCGGTGCTCTCCCTATACGATCTGATCTTCCTCCTGGTCGGCTGGGCCGTCTTCGACTTCCTCCTGGAGGACTAGCGCGCAGGCCCCTCCCACCCGCGAGAAACGTATGTATGGCAAAGGACTGAGACCCCTCTCGATCGCGACCGTCGTGGCGATCGCCGCCGCCTTCTCGCTGGTCTTCTTCTACGCCCCGCTCGACGCCGACCAGGGCTTCGTCCAGAAGATCTTCTACCTGCACGTCCCGCTGGCGATCGTGGCGCTGATCGGCTTCGTCGTCGGCGCGGCCTTCGCGATCGCGCACCTGCGCGGCGGCGACCGCCGCTGGGACGCCTACTCCTACGTCTCGATCCACATGTCGGTGATCTTCGGCGTCGCGGTGCTGATCACCGGCGCGATCTGGGCCAAGGCATCCTGGGGCCACTGGTGGGTCTGGGACGAGCCGACGCTGGTCAGCTTCCTGATCGTCTTCCTGATGTACGCGACCTACTACCCCTTCCGCTACGCGATCGAGGATCCCGAGCGCCAAGCTCGCTACGCCTCGGTCTTCGCCGTCACCGCGGGCGCCTTCGTCCCGCTCAACTTCATGGCGGTGCGGCTGGCCGAGAGCCTCGTCCACCCGCGCGTGTTCGCGACGACCAACGGCGGGCTGCCCGGCTCGATGATGTTCACCTTCCTCGTCTGCCTGCTGGCGATGGCGCTGCTCTGGGTGACTCTGGTGAAGCTGGAGCTGACCGCGAAGAGCGCTTCGGGGCAGCTGAAGCGCCTGCGCCGCGCCCTCGACGCACCGACCGGCGGAGCGGGCTCGCGGATCGCCCCGGAGGTGAGCTAGGTGGACTTCCTGCCGCTCGCCGCTCCCGCCCTGCCGCTCGACGAGGCCGGCCGCTACGTCGCCGGCGCCTACGTCGTCTTCTTGGTCCTGGTCGTCGTCTACGTCTCGATCATGGCGGCGAAACTGCAACGGATTGAGGGTGAGCTGCGCGAGCTGGTGGGGTTCGCGGAGCACCGCGTCAACGGAGGGGCCGCCGCCGAGCATTTTGAGCTCGATGAAGATTCCATCTCCGTATCCCTGCCTCAAGCGAGCGCAGAGGAGGCACCGCCCGATGTCTGAGCTCCTCGCCCTCGGCGTCTCGCACAAGACCGCCCCGCTCGACCTACGCGAGCGGCTCTCGCTGACCGAGGGTCGCGCGGCGGGGGCGCTGCGCGAGCTGACCGACGTCGCTGGCATCCACGAGGCCGCGGCGATCTCGACCTGCAACCGCACCGAGCTCTACCTCGTCGTCTCCGACCCGGTCGAGGCCGAGTCCACGGCGCTCGGCGTGCTCACCCGCCAAGCCGAGATCCGCCCCACGGAGCTGCTCGGACACCTCTACTCGCTGCGCTCGGGCGACGCGGTCCGCCATCTCTTCCGGGTCACCGCCGGGCTCGACTCGATGATCCTCGGCGAGGTCGAGATCCAGGGCCAGGTCAAGCGCGCCTACGAGCTGGCCCTGGTCGAGGGCGCCACCGGGCCGATCCTCAACCGCCTTTTCAGGGGGGCCCTCGCGGCCGGCGGGCGGGCTCGCGAGGAGACCGGGATCAGCGAGAAGAACGTCTCGATCCCCTCGGTCGCCGTCGACCTGGCACGGCGCACCCTCGGCGATCTCGCCGAGCGGCGCGTGCTGGTGATCGGCGCCGGCGAGACGGCCGAGCTCGTCGCCCGCGCCCTGGTTCGCCGCGGCGTCGCCACCGTCTTCGTCGCCAATCGCCACTACGACCGGGCGATCGGGCTCGCCCAGCGCTTCGAGGGCAACGCGGTTCGCTTCGAGGAGCTTCCCGAGCAGCTAGAGCAGGCCGACATCGTCGTCTCCGCGACCAACTCGCCCCACCACATCGTCGAGCGCGACGAGCTCGAGCACGTGATGAGAATGCGCGAGGGGCGGGCGCTGCTGCTGGTGGACATCGCGGTGCCGCGCGACATCGAGCCGGCCTGCCGCGAGATCGCCGGGGTCAGCCTTCACGACATCGACGACGTCCAGCAGATAGTCGCCCGCAACGCCGGTGGCCGCGAGGCCGAGGCCCGGCTGGCGGAGCGGCTGCTCGATGCCGAGCAGGACCGCTTCGAGCGCTGGCTCTCCTCGCTAGAGGTGGTGCCGACGATCGCGGCGCTGCGCGAGAGCGCCGACGAGATCGTGCGCCGGGTCCTCGCCGAGAACGATTCGCGCTGGGAGAGCCTCGGCGATGCCGACCGCGAGCGAGTGGGCGCGATGGCGAAGGCGATCGCCTCGCGGCTCTTGCACGAGCCGACCCTGCGGATGAAGCGCTCGGCCGGCAGCGACGAGGCCTACCTCTACGTCAGCGCCCTGCGCGAGCTGTTCGGTCTCGACGTCGAGACCGAGCCGGAGGCCGAGGACAAGAGCAACGTGACAGAGCTGCGACGACGCAAGTCGACTTGACGCTGCGCATCGCCACTCGGGGCAGCGCGCTCGCCCTGGCTCAGGCGGAACAGGTCGCCGAGATGCTGGGTGGCGCCGAGCTGGTCGAGGTCTCCTCGGATGGAGAGCCAGGCGACAAGGCCCGGTTCGTGCGCGGGGTCGAGCAGACGCTTCTCGACGGTGAGGCTGACGTGGGTGTCCACTCGGCGAAGGATTTGCCGGCGGAGCTGCCCGAAGGGCTCGCGATTGGCGCAGTGCCTGCGCGCGAGGACCCCGCCGACGCATGGATCGGGGTCGGCGACTCGCTCGAGAACGTGCCCGAGGGCGCGAAGGTCGGCACGGCCAGTCTGAGGCGCCGCGCCCAGCTTCTGGCCGCCAGGCCTGATCTAGAGATCCGCGAGCTGCACGGCAACGTCGATACCCGCCTGCGCAAGCTGGCGGAGGGGGAGCTCGACGCGATCGTGCTCGCCGTCGCCGGCCTGCGGCGGCTTGGGCGGGAGGAGGAGATCTCCTTCTCCATTCCGGCCGAGGCGATGACCCCCGCCGCCGGCCAGGGCGCCCTCGTCCTCCAGACACGCAGCGGCGACAAGGAGACCGCGACAGCCGTGGCCGGCACAGGTGAGGAGACCGCGCTGCGCGAGCTGACCGCCGAGCGCGCCGTCGTCTCGCTGCTGGAGGCGACCTGCTCGACCCCGATCGGCGTTCGCGCGGCGCTCGCTTCGGGGGCAATGAGCATCGACGCCTTCGTCGGCCTGCCCGATGGCAGCGAGTGGATCCGGGACCGGGTAGAGGGCGATCCAACCGAGCCGGCCGCCCTCGGGGCCGAGCTGGCCCAGCGCCTCCTGGCCACCGGCGCTCGCGAGCTCCTCGACCGCGCCGAGGCAATGTCCACATGACCATCCTTCCGGTGCGCTTTATCCACGTATATCGGGGGAAAGGCGCACCGGAATGACGGCGCGTGCCGGAACGGTTTACCTGGTCGGGGCGGGGCCCGGTGATCCGGGGTTGATGACGGCGCGGGCGCTGGAGCTGATCGGCTCGGCGGACGCGATCTACTTCGACCGGCTGATCCCGACGGAAGCTCTCGACGGCGCCCGGGACGACGCTGAGCTGGTCTACGTCGGCAAGGCGCCAGGTCACCCATCCGTCCCGCAGGAGGAGATCGGGAAGCACCTGATCGAGGCGGCGCGGTCCGGCAAGGGCGTCGTGCGGCTGAAGGGCGGCGACCCGTTCGTCTTCGGGCGCGGCGGTGAGGAGGGGGAAGCGCTGCGCGAGGCGGGGGTCGAGTTCGAGGTGGTCCCGGGCGTGACGGCCGGAGTGGCCGCCACCGCCTACGCGGGCATCCCGGTCACCCACCGCGACGACGCCTCCGCGGTCGCCTTCGTCACCGGCCACGAGGACCCCGGCAAGGAGGAGAGCGCGATCGACTGGGAGGCACTCGCCCGCTTCCCCGGCACGCTCGTCTTCTACATGGGCGTCAAGCGCCTGCCGGCCAATGCCGCGGCGCTGATCGCCGCGGGCCGCGACGCCGAGGAGCCGGCGGCCGCGGTCGAACGCGGCACGATGGCGAGGCAGCGCACCGTCGTCGCCACGCTCGGCACGCTTGCCGAGGCGGTCGAGCGCGAGGAGGTCCGCGCACCGGCGCTGATCGTCGTCGGGCCGGTGGTGCAGCGACGGGAAACTCTTTCCTGGCTCGAGCGCCGGCCCCTGCACGGCCGCCGGGTCGTCGTCACCCGCGCCCGGGCCCAAGCGAGTGGATTGACGGCGACGCTGCGCGGACTCGGCGCCGAGGTCGTCGAGCTGCCGGCAATCCGGATCGAGCCTCGGATCGAGAGCGAGGAGGTGCGCCGTGCGGTGGAGAGAATCAGCGACTACTCGTTGATCTGCGTGACGAGCCCGAACGGAGCACACCTGCTGTTCGAGGCGCTGGATGCAGCCGGGTTGGACGCGCGGGCGCTGGGGGGAATGAAACCGCAGCAGGTAGGGGAAGGCGTGATGGGCGGCGCAACCGTCGCGGCAATCGGTCCCGGCACGGCACGTGCCTTGAAGGAGCATGGCATCGGCGCGGACATCGTCCCCGAGCGCTTCGTCGCCGAGGCCCTGGTCGAGGCTCTCGACGAGGTGGACGTTGAGGGCAGGCGCGTCTTGGTCGCCCGCGCCGCCGAGGCCCGTGACGTCCTCCCCGAGGCGCTGCGCGAGCGCGGCGCCGAGGTCGACGTCGTCGCCCTCTACGAGACCGTCCGCGAGGAACCCTCCACCGAGGCGATCGAAGCCGCCCAGAGCGCCGACTACGTCACCTTCACCTCCTCCTCGACCGTGCGCAACCTGACCGAGGCGCTCGGCAGCCGCTTCCCGAGCGCCGCGCGCATCGTCTCGATAGGCCCTGTTACCAGCGAAGCCGCCCGCGAGGCGGGCCTGGCGATCCACGTCGAGGCCGAGCGTCACGACATCGACGGGCTCCTAGCCGCTCTACTCGGGGACGCAAACTGAGCCGCGTGGCGACTTATGCGTCATATAGACGTAAAAGTCGCCAATTCACGCTGAGGTCCCGGTGAAATTCGGTGCGCCGCATAGGCATTTCGTGGTCACGGACTCGACCAATGAACGGGCGCGGGAGTTGGCCGAGATCGGGGCACCCGGCGGCACCGTCGTCACCGCCCGCGAACAGACCGCGGGGCGCGGGCGCCAGGGACGCGTCTGGACCGCACCGGAGGGCAAGGCGCTGCTCTACTCGGCGATCCTCCGCCCCCTCGACGAGCGCCACCTGCTGCTGCCGCTCTCCGTGCCGCTCGCCGTTTGCACCGCCGCCGAGGAGCTCCGCCCCGGCATCGAGTGCCAGGTCAAGTGGCCCAACGACGTCTGGCTCGAGCAGCGCAAGCTCTCCGGAATCCTGATCGAGGCCCGCCCCCAAGACGGCTGGGCCGTGATCGGCATCGGCCTCAACCTCTCCATAGCTCCCGACGAGTTTCCCCCCGACCTGCGCCAGCCCGCGGTCTCGCTCTTCGTCCCGGCTACAGGGCCTCGGGGGGGGTCCCGCCGGAGCCTCCCCGCCGTTGCTCCGCCGGGACCCCCCCCGAGGCCCTCCACCGCCGCGCGAGTCCTAAGCCGCCACCTAGACCACTGGGTCTGGGCGGACGAGGACGAGATCCTGACCGAGTGGCGCCGCCGCGACGGCCTGCGAGGGCGCGAGGTCAGCTGGGAGAACGGCTCAGGAATCGCCGACGGCATCGACGACAGCGGCAACCTCATCGTCGCCGTCGCCGGGGGGAGTCGCGTCAGCCTCGGCGCCGGAGAGGTCCAGCTCCGCATCTGAGCTGCCGTTCGACTCGGGATCGCTGTCGCGGGCGCGGCCCTTTCTCGCGCCGGTGCCTCGCCTCGCCTCGCCGCCCTTCTTGGCCGATCGTTTCTTGTTCGGGCGCTTGCGCCGCTTGCCTCCCTTGGGGAAGTTGCGCAACAGCTCGCGCGCGATCGCCGAAGGTTTGCGGGCCATCCGCATGCGAGCACCCCGCAGGATCTCTTCGCCCTCCGGCGTGTGCGAGACCGAGGCGGCGAGCAGCGCCACCGCCAGGCGGCGGTCCTGTTTGCGCGCGGCGTGGACGAGCCGCCGCGCGTTGCGGCCGTGCGCGCGGCCGGAAGAGTTGACGAGCAGGCCGAGCAGCCGCTTGGTCTCCGGCCAGCGCTGCACCGCATACTCTTCGTGCAGCTCGCGGGTGTAGGAGGCGAGGCGCCAGACCCAGGCCTGCGCCTGGTCGCGGCGGCCGATCCGTTTGTCGACCAGCGCCTGCAGCAGAGTTTTCGTCCCAGCCCGGCGGTCGTCGCGAGTCCAGGTGCCGACGATGTCGATCGCGTCGTCGAACGCCTCGGGGTCGCCGAGGTCGGCGATCTCGCTCAGCGCTTTCAGTTTCAGCTGAGAGTTGCGGTTCCTCTGCACGCAGGTGAGCAAGAAGCGGCGACGCAGTTCCTTGGAACGCGAGGCCTGGAGAACCGCCCGCGCCCGGCGCCATCCCTGCGGGTTGACCCGTGCCCCGGCCAGCGCCGCCCAGGCGTGCTGCTCCGCGTGATCGAGGTTGTCGACCGCGATCCGCCACATCTCGCGTTCGAGCACCTGCATGCGGCGTTCCTCGTTGTCGGAGACGGGGACGATCCGCCGCTCGACCCGGATCCGCCGCCCGCGCGCCCGCCGCACGGGGCCGATCACGATCGCGCCACCGCGGTAGACGTCGCGGTCGAGCAGGCTGTGAAGGGTGACGATTGCCTCGTCGTGGGTCGTCGCCGGGTGGACGAAGTCGATCACCAGGCCGGCCTCCTTGCCCGGCGCGCGCCGGGTGACGCGGCCGACCCGCTGCTGGTAGATCCGCCGCGAGGCGGTCGGCGCCAGGTGCATGCAGAGCGTCGCCCGCGGCGAGTTCCAGCCCTCGGCGAGCAGCATCGCGTTGCAGAGCACGTCGACCTCGCCGCGCTCGAAGCCGGCGAGGATCTCGGCCAGTTCGCGCTTCGGCGTCTCGCCGGAGACGGCGCGGGCGGCGATGCCGGCGTCCTGCAACGCCCGGGCGACGTTCTTCGCGTGCTGGACGCCGGCCGTGTAGAGGACGCCCGGCATCCCGGCGAAGCGCGTCTTGTAGAGGTCGGCGATCGCCACGTTGAACGGCTCCTGGTCCAGCAGGGCGGCCAGCTCCTCCTGGTCGAAGTCCTGGTCGACCTCGCCTTTTCGCAGCGGCACCTTGGCGATCGTCCGCACCCCCGGCCCGGGCGGGATGCGCATGCAGCGCAGCGGCGAGATCACGCCGCGTCGCGCCGCCTGGATCAGGTCGAAGCGCGAGGTCTGGGTCGGGAAGAGGTCGGTGACGTGGCGGGCGATCAGGGCACCGGTGGCGGTCATCCCGATGAAGACGGGGCCGACCCAGGCGCGGATGCAGGCGCTCGTCTTCTCGCCCAGCGCGGTGTGCGCCTCGTCGCAGATCACGATCGAGTAGGCGTCGGAGATCTTCTTGTGGTTGCGCACGAACCACTGGTAGGTCTCGACCGTGACCGGGCCGTCGGGGTCGTCGCGGCCGTCGAGCAGCGGCGGGCGCAATCGCTCCTTGTAGCCGCGGTCGGAGATCTCGCCGATGAACTGGTCGACGAGGTTGCGGCGGTGGGTGAGGATCAGCACGCCACCGGTGCGGGAGGCCTCGATGAAGCCGACCGCGGCGACCGTCTTGCCGGCGCCGGTCGCGTGCTCGAACCAGAAGCGCCGCTCGGCGCCGGGGTCCTCCGGCGCCTCCTCGATCGTCTCCTCCTCGTCGTCCGCCGGCGCCTCCTCCCAGTCCTGCGGCTCCTCGTCGGGAGCGAGCTCCTCGTCCTCCAGGGCGGCCTCGCCATCGACCTCGTCGCCGTCAGCGCCGTCCTCCTCTGCGGTCGATGGCGGCTCCTTCTCGACCGCCTCGACCGCGCCGTTGCCGTTGGCCTCGTCGGCGATCGCAACCTGCTGCTCGGCCATCAGCTCGGTCAGCGTGCCCGAGAGGGCGTCAACCTGGTGCGGGTTCAGTTCCGCCCCATCGCGCAGCTTCGGCGGTTCGTCGGCCAACAGCCGCTCCAGCCCGAGCAGCAGCGAGAAGTCCCGGCGCCACTGGATCGACGGGTCCTCCGCCCCCGCGTCGAGCTCCTTCAGGGCGGCATCGAGAGCACGGCGGCGGGCGGTCCCCGGAGCAAGCGCATCGGGGCCCTCGCCGTCGAGCAGGAAGGGCTCGCGGACGAACTTAGCCGCCCGCTCAATGTCGGCACTCGATGGAACTGCCGCCCGCGCGGCAACTTCGCTGGTCTTGGCCATGAAGGCTTTCGGGTTACGTCCCCGCCGCAACTCGCGCTGGGCGGGGGCACTAGGACGAGGATGCCGGGAGTCTGCATTCCGTTCCCCCCAGCGCTCTCAGCGGCTTGCATCGCAGATGCGAACCGAACGTACGTATTGTAATCATGGAATTGACGAAGATGGGACGAAAGCTTGCGAGTGGCCTGGCGCTGGCCATGGCGGCGGCTCTCCTGGCGATCGGCTGCGGCGCCGGCGGGGCCGGTGACTTCGACGGCAAGCACCCGGACTACGCGACCGCACTGGCCGGGTCGCCCCCCGCCCTCGCGGCGCTGCACCGGCAGGGAAACGAGCTGCTTCCAGGAGGGCTCGACGCCTACGCGAAGCGGATCCGGGCACTGCGGGGCTACCCCGTCATCGCCAACGTCTGGGCCTCTTGGTGCGGGCCCTGCCGCCTCGAGTTCCCGACCTTCCAGCGACTCGCGGCGGCATATGGCAAGCACGTCGCCTTTCTCGGCGTCGACAGCCAGGACTCGGAAGGCCACGCGAGGAACTTCCTCGACGAAGCGCCGGTCCCCTACCCCAGCTACAGCGACCCCGATGAGGAGATCGCCAACGAGCTCGGCGCGATCGGCCTGCCGGCGACCGCCTTCTACGACCGCGAGGGGGAGCTGGTCTACCTCGACCTGCAGCCCTACCTCGAGGTCGACGAGCTGAAGGCCGACATCGAGCGCTACGCGCTCGGTCGCGGCGGCGAAGGCGGATAATCGACGCGATGGACTTCTTCGTCGTCCTCGCCCTGATCGGAGTCGCGTTGCTGCTGACCGAGCTGCTCCTGCCGACCGGCGGCGTGCTGGCGGTCCTCGGCGCGGCGGGACTGGTCGCGGGCGGCATCGTCGCGCTGGAGTCCGACGCCAGCAACGCCGACTTCATCGGGCCGGCCCTGATCGCGTTCGGCCTGCTCTCGCTCGTCACCTTCTTCGTCGTCGCCCGCAAAGTGCTCGAGGCGCACCGCGACGAGCCGGTGCGCACCGGCTCCGAGGAGCTGGTCGGGTCGACCGCCGAGGCGCGCACCGCGCTCGACCCCGAGGGCCAGGTCTGGATCGAGGGCGCGCTCTGGCGAGCCCGCGTCGGCGATGGCGATGGGCCGGTCCGCCTTGGGGATAGAGTCCGGGTCGACGCGGTCGAGGGGCTGACCCTTGTCGTCCGTCCCGCGCCGCCCCCCGGCCAGACCGACGAAGGAGCAAGCTGATGGAAGTCGCACTCGGAGTGCTGGTCGTCCTGGCGATCTTCGTCCTGATCGCCCTCGGCGCCTCGGTCAAGGTGCTGCGCGAGTACGAACGCGGCGTGGTCTTCCGTCTCGGCCGCCTGATCGCGACCAAGGGGCCCGGCCTGATCCTGCTGATTCCCTTCATCGACCGCATCGTCAAAGTCGACCTGCGCACGGTGACGCTCAACATCCCGCCGCAGGAGGTGATCACCCGCGACAACGTCCCCTCCAGCGTCAACGCGGTCGCCTACTTCCGCGTGGTCGACTCCAACCGGGCGATCGTCGAGGTAGAGAACTACCTGCTGGCGACGTCGCAGATCGCGCAGACGGCGCTGCGCTCGGTGCTCGGCAAGGCCGAGCTCGACCAGCTGCTCTCCGAGCGCGAGCGGCTCAACGAAGAGCTGCAGAAGATCATCGACGAGTCGACCGAGCCCTGGGGCGTGAAGGTGACCGCGGTCGAGATCAAGGACGTCGAGATCCCCGAGCAGATGCAGCGGGCGATGGCACGCCAGGCCGAGGCCGAGCGCGAGCGGCGGGCCAAGATCATCAACTCCGAGGGCGAGTACCAGGCGGCGCAGAAGCTCACCGACGCCGCCGACATCATCAGCACCAACCCGGCCTCGCTGCAGCTGCGCTACCTGCAGACCCTGCTCGAGATCGGCAGCAACCAGAACACGACGGTCGTCTTCCCGCTGCCGATGGACGTGATCGAGCCGTTCCTGCGTGCCACCGGGGGCGACGGGCCTTCCCAGCCGCCCGCCAGTTGAGCGCGCCCGAGCTCCGCATCGACCAGCTCACCGGGCTGCCGGCGATCCTGGCGCCGGGCCGGGCGGATCGTCCCGACAGCTTTAGCCTGCCGAAGAGCGAGCCGAGGGGCTCGGAGGGCTGCCCCTTCTGCGAGGGGCATGAGGACCGCACGCCGCCGGAGGTCTTCGCGACGCGCGGGGAGGACGGTGCGGCGGACACGCCGGGCTGGACGACGCGGGTGGTGCCGAACCTCTACCCGGCGCTGGGCGAGGGAGGAGGAGCAGGTGTGAGCTCGACCAGCGGCGAGGCGGGCGCCTTCGCCAGCGCCGGCGACCCGCTGCTGCAGTCCCGCCGCTCCGGCGAGCCCGACCTCTTCGCCTCGCGACCGGCCACGGGCGTCCACGAGGTGATCGTCAACGCGCCCCAGCACGCGACAGCGATGGCGGAGCTGGAGGAGGACCAGTTCGCCGCCGCCGTTGAGACCTGGCGCGAGCGGATGCGCGCCCACGGCGAGGCCGCCTACGTGCAGCTGATCGTCAACGAGGGCGGCGGGGCCGGGGCGTCCCTGGAGCACACCCACGCCCAGCTCTACGCGCTCGACTTCGTCCCGGCCGCCGTGGCGCGCGAGCGCGAGCGGGTCGGCGCCTACGCCGAACGGACGACGGGCGGCAGCCTGCTCAGCGACATCCTGGTCGAGGAGGTGCGCCGCAAGGAGCGCCTGGTCGCGATCGACGAGGAGGCGGCGCTGATCTGCCCCTGGGCCTCGCGCTCTCCCTTCGAGCTGCGCGTGGTGCCGCGCACCGCGGCGGCAAGCTTCGCCGAGGACACCGCCGGCGCGGCGATGATCCACACCGCCCTGCGCCTGCTCGCGAAGCGCTTCGACGGCTCGCCCGAGCTCAACCTCTGGGTCCGCACGGCACCTCGGGGGACCGACCACTTCCACTGGCACGTCGACATCGCACCCCGGCTCAGCATCAAGGCAGCCTTCGAGTTCGCCACCGGGGTGGACATCGACACCTACCCGCCGGAGCGGGCGGGGGCGGACCTGAGAGAGTGCCTCTGATGGCCCCCAACCCGAGGCCGATCCCGCGCTTCATCGCCGACACGACCCAGGAGGGGATCCCGCACGGGCGCTTCGCCGAGCGGCTGACCGAGGCGTTCCGCGAGGCGTGTACGCGGATCGCGGACCTTCCGGAGGGCGTCGAGCCGCCGGCCGAGCTCGACTGGTTCCCCGAGCGAGCCTGGGGCGGGCGCGTCTGGGTGCCCTGCACTGCCCGAGTCGACGGGCCCGAGGGTGCGCTGGAGCTCTTCGGCCACGTCTCCTACGTCCAGCCCGCGGAGGGCGAGCCGTCCGACTTCCGAGCCGAGGCCGACTTCACCGATGTCCTCGCCGAGGACAACCCGGACTGGAGGATCGACCTCAACGACGAGGTGATCGGCCGCTGGCGGGGCGAGAACGGCCGCGCCGGCGCGGTCACCCTCGTCTGGGGCCGCCCCCTGGTCGGGGGCGCCGTCGCCGCCACGGCGGAACTGGAGCTGGAGACCGTCGACCAAGAGCTCGTCTCCAACGACCGCTTCACCCTCATAGCCCTCGACGCCCTCGAGGGCTACGGCGACGAGATCTTCATGCAGGTCAAGCTCTGGAGCCGCCGCGCGGGCGAGCTGGCCTCGGAGAGCCTCTACGCCTAGCTGCCCGGGATCACGTCCCGAGCGCCTCGAGCCAGCCGTCGAGGTCTCTCACCCAAAGCGCGATCGAGTCCTGGTCGCCGAGATCGGTTGTCCAGAAGACCTTCAGCAGATCCCGCCCGATCGTCTTGCCGAGATGTGACCGCGTCGTCGTCACCTTGACGATCGAATCGCGCGGGATCCTCAGCAACCGGTTGGGCACCCACTGCGCGAACAGCAGCTCATGCTTGGTCAGCGCGAGGTTGCCATTCCCACGCACCTGCCACACCCCAGCCGACTCGACCCCGAAGCTGTTGGCGTCGTCCTCGCGCAGCAACGTCAGCCCCGCGAAATGCCCTTCCGCCCGCCTGCGAAATCTTCCAGTGATCAGTCCCAAACGCCGACTGACCCTATCCGGCGCTAACCCCAGAATGCCGTGCGTGATCGGGCGCTGGAGAAAAGTGCGCAAGCGCCTGCCGGTGCCCAGCCGGCGAGAGCGATGGGCGCTTGGCTGCCTGGTCGTCCCGATCGCCATCGGATTCGCCCTCTCGCTTGTCGAGCGGTCCTCCGAGACCACTCTCATCGTGGAAGAGCCAACACCCGGCGAAGAGATGACGATCGTTGCCGAGAACGGAGACGGGGCGGGCGAGATTCACGCCGAGCCTCAAATCTTCTCTTTGCGGGGGGCTCCACCAACGGACCCCGAGCCCGTCGTTTCCAAACGGCGCGAGGTTGAGTTGCACCTGCCGGTCGCAAAGGCGGCTTGCCCGCGATTGCGGAGGGCGTTCGGTGGAGCATGCGGGCGCTCTGGCACTGCAGCCCCCCAGCAGGCCAGCTCGCTGACCGTCGTATGGCCGAGCGCCGGCGACGTCTCGGTCAGGACCGAAAGGCTGAGCAGCCTCTCAGCAGCCCAAACGCCGGTTAGGAACACTTCCGCGCCGGTCACCACCTGGAACCTCCGGGTTGGCTCGGCAAAGACGGTAGTCGAGCTCGAATGCATCGAGGAGTCGAGATTCCACCTCGAGCTAGGGGGAGTGAGGCGCGATCCGCGCTGCGTGTACCGCTCCACCCTGTTGCGCATTCCGCTCCTGCTTGCCGAGTCGCAGGTCGCTGCGATCTCGCTTGCCGGAGTCAGGTCGTGGGATCTCCTGGCCAAGGGACAACGCGCTGACCTTGCCGTGGAGCGCAGCGAGCTGTTCGTCGGTGGTCACCATTCCCCCAACAATGGAACCCACATCCCGGTCTCGATCTCCGCCGAGAATTCCCATGGGTTGGCGCTCGAAGTCGACGTGCCTGACGGTGAAGCGGACACCGATATCCAGATCGAGACATCGAAGGCGGACAGTGTCGAGGTAGATGACGAGGAGGTGCTCCCCAGCCTTCTCTCGAAGTTCGAGGACTATTGGTTCCTGGCCCTGGGCATGGTCGGGGGGGTTCTTCTCTCAATTCTTCTTGAGCGGGCACCTCCCCGCAACTAGCATGTCCCCCCATGGCACGGGCAGGGTGGGCAGCGGCAACCATGATCCTTGTCGCGATCGTCACGCAGACGATCGCGACGGGGAGCCTCGAGCAGGCGGAAGGCCACAGGTTTTCTGCCCCGGGCGAGTGCGGAACACCCCGGAACGATTGGGTTTGCCGCACACGGGGAAGGGTCATCTACTGGCCGTATGACAGCCCGGAAACGTCCTCCGGCTCCGTCGTTGGAGGCAGGGCAAAGGCCCTGCCCGGCTTGACAGCAGTGCGAGCCGAGGCAGGCGCGGCAGCCAGCATCCGGTTCAGGAGAAAGGCGGCCTGCGATCTCGGCGTGGCCGGCGAACCCACCCAGGTCATCACGCGAGTCAGTCGCGAGAGCCTCTTCTACCAGCAGTTCGGATCCACCTATTGCCGCTCGCTCAACGGAGCATTCGCCGACGTGAGCTACTTTTGCACCGTCACCGGAGGATGCCCGGTCGTGTTTCTCAGCAACGGCACCTTCGACTCACGCGGATCGCTGCCGAGCGGCGGCGCAAGGATCTCGGAAGCCACCTCCTACCGGGTGGTGATCACAGCTTGTACCGGGACCTTCGAACTCAAACTCTTCAACGGCAAAGAGTTCGAAACGATAAAAGAAAAGCTCTTTGGCAAGGCAAGGGTCCGCATCACCGTGTCGGGAAGCCGAGACATAAGTGAAGGAGCATCCGCTGAAAGCTGGGGCTACTCGATAAGAAGCGTCTCCGCCCCCGGCATCTGCGGCGTCTGACCCAGAGGTCACAGCCCACCCCGGGAGCCTCTCAGTCGGGCTATCAGGGATCTCTGCCGCTCCGCTACCGTGTGGCTATGGAATCCATCCCGGGGGTGAGCAAGCCGTCGAAAGACGGGGCGGCCGAGGCCGAGGCGGTCCGACTGCACCGGCTGCGCAAGGACGCGCAACGCCCCATGAGCGTGAACCTGGCTGAGGGCATTGCGCTGAGCCACAAGTTGATGCGATTCGCTGGCTCCGCCCGTCTCCATTGACCGAACCGGCTTTCGATCAGCTGCTGCGCCGGCTCTCTGAGGCGGGGGTGGAGTTTGTCCTGATCGGCGGCCTTGCCGTCAATGCTTGGGGCGTGGTCCGAGGGACGAAGGACGTGGACATCGTCGTAGCCCCTGATCCTGAGAACCTCAAGCGTGTTGCAGGAGTGGCGGTCGCAATTCACGGCCACATACAAACCGGCGATTCATTCCTCAGCACGCCACCTTCAATTGCCGCACACCTCGCAAGCGGAGAGCACGTTGCCATCGAGACCGAGCTTGGCCAGCTGGATGTCGTCCAAGGCCTCGATGGCGTTCCGGCCTACGACGAGCTGCGTGCCGGGTCAACCGAGGCAGAGGTCCTCGGCACCAGGGTCCTCGTTTGTTCGCTTGAGGCACTAAAGGCAATGAAGCGGGCGGCAGGAAGAACGCGTGATCAGGCAGATCTAGAGGATCTCGATGCGACGGGCCATTAGCTCTACGATCTGCTTCCGGCCCCGATAGCTCAGCTGGATAGAGCGACTCCCTCCTAAGGAGTAGGCCGCAGGTTCGAATCCTGCTCGGGGCGTCGGCTAGCGGTAGAGGACGACGAAGAAGGGCTCGGGGACTTTGCTGGTGCCGGCGTATGTCTGCACCGCTACCTGGGGGGCGGGACAGGAGGCGCTGTTGACCTTCGCGGTGGCTGTGATGTTGCCGGCGCCTACGTCTTCGACGGTCACCTGAGCGCCACGGGGGATGAAGCCGGGGACGGTGATGCAGTACAGGCCGGATTCGTTGATCGTTACGTTTGCCGATGCGATTCCCTTCGAGAAGGCGGCGTCGACTTTCCCTTCCGCGTTGACTCGGGCGAAGACGACGGGGTTGGCCGACTCGGCGCTGGTGGCGAAGTCGGCTTTCGCCGCGCTCGGGACCTGGCTCAGGCTCGACTCGTCGACCTTCTCGCCGGTGACGGCGCCGTTGGCCAGCTTGCTCGTGGTCACGGCCCCTTCGGCGAGCTTCTCGGCGCCGACCGCGCCGTTGCCGAGCTTGGCTGCGCTCACCGCTCCGTTGGCGATCTTGCCCTGCTTCACGGCGAGCGCCTTTATCTTCGGCGCGATCACGGCGTTCTTGCGCAGCTTTTCGGCGGTGACGGCGCCGGGGCGCAGCTCGGGCTCCCCCACCGACTTCGGCGGGAGCTGGCTGGCGGCGTACGCGCCGGCGCCGCCGAGCGCCACGAACAGCGCCAGGGTGGAGACTACGTTCGCGTAGGTGAGCTTCGGCCGGCGCATCGCTGTCTCAGCCGCCCACCTTGCAGACACGGTTGACCGTGCTGGTCACCTTCACCCCGCCCTCGAAACCGAAGCTGGTGCGGATCAGCGGGAAGGAGGCGAGGCCGAACCCGTCCGGCGCCGGGCAGCCCGCGCTGAGGAAGCTGCGCTGCTTGCCGCGAACGGTGAAGCGGCGATCGAGGGTCATCGAGATCCCGGTCACGTAGCCCCATTCGCCGGTGACGCGAGGTAGGGACGTTTCGAGGACGGTGCCGAAGGTGCCTCCGGAGCTCTTGATGAAGAAGGGCAGCACGTATGAGGTTGGGACGGGATCGGTCCCGTAGATGTGGGCGAAGATCGCCGGTCGGCCGCCCAGCTTTCCGTTGAAGGCGAGGACCTTTCCGTTGGACGGGAAGGGCGACTGCTCCGGCAGCCTCACGTTGGCCGAGAAGGTGCCGTCGCCGACGAGCGCCGGGGCGCAGGCCGCCATCGCTTCGCTGGTCGTCGAGGGGTCGATGTGGCCGATCCGGCAGCGGGGCAGGCCTTGCGAGGAGAGGCGACCGTGACGATTGATGGCGATCGTCAGCTTCTCCAGCTGCGGGGGAGGGCTCGATGCCTTCGAGCCGATCCGGCCCGAGACGCTGACCGAGACCGGAGCGGTGCCGTGGCGCGGAAGCTTCTTCGGCAGGAGCCTGCCGTCCACCGAGACGCGAACCCCGTGCTCTTCCTTGACCTCGGCCGAGGCGAGGGGCGAGAGCAAGGCGGCCGAGCCGACCAGGGCGGCAACGATTACGCCACGTAGTGTCCCCATTCCGCTCGTCCCTTTCCTGAGCCCTGCTTCGCGTCAGGTCGATTCGCGAGCGCTTTCCGACCCGCAGCGTTCCAGTTTCACTCTACTCAACAGCCGCGGACCCAGGTTGTTCCGCCCGCGTACCGGAAGTCGCTCTCGGTCAGTCGCCGAGCTCGGAGCGAAAAGCGGCCAGCTCGGAGCGCAACTCGGCGACCTCGCGCTCGAGACGGGTGAGCCGGTCCTCGGCGGGAGTCAGCCCCGCAGGCTCCGCGGCCGTCTCGGCGGGGGCCCCCGGCGCCGAGGCGGCCTCCACGGTCGGACTCGAGGCCTCTCCCGCGGCCGCAGGGCCGCCGAGCAGCTGCTCGAAGCGATCCTCCTTCTGTCCCGGGCGGCGCCCGTGGCGAGCCACGTGGCCGCGCTCGACGAGGCGGTCGAGGGTCGCCTGCACCGCCGCCAGGTCGGAAAAGTCATGCAGGCGCTGGCCGCGCTGCTTCAGCTCGCCCGGGGTCTGGGGGCCGCGCAGCATCAAGACCGCGAGGAGGGAGACCTCGGCGTCGTCGAGGCCGAAGGCGTCGTCGAGCAGGTGCCGGTACTTGCGGGCCCGGCTGCCGGCGCCGCTGGCGAGGCGCGTCCAGCCTCGCAAGGCGAGCCGGCGCAGCGCCTCGACCACGGTCGCCTCGTCGTACTCGACCACAGGGTCGCGGTTGGTCGTCTGGTTGCAGGCGAGCCGCAGGGCGTTGAGCGAGAGGGGGTACGCGTCGGGCGTGGTGTGCTGCTTCTCGACCAGGCAACCGAGCACGCGGATCTCCACGGCGTCGGGCTCCATCGCTCAGTCGCGGTCGGGACGGTCGGGGTAGATCTCGTCGATGGTGACGAGCGCACGGTAAGGGGCGCCCGCGGCGGCTTCGATCTTCTCCCCGCCCCCTGCCAGCCGGTCGACGACGCCGACGACGCCGACGACCTCGAGCCCCTGTTCGACGATCCGCTCGATCGCGGCGGCGGTCGAGCCGCCTGTGGTCACCGTGTCCTCGACCACGAGGCAGCGGGCGCCCGGCTCGACCGGGCCCTCGACCCAGCGTTGCAGGCCGTGCTGCTTGCGCTCGCCGCGGACGAAGAAGCCGACGAGGCCGGCGCCCGCCGGAACCGCGAGCGCCGCGCACGAAGGTGGGATCGCCGCCGTCGCCGGGCCGCCAACCGCGGTCGCCCCCGCCTCGGCCGCGGCGGGGGCGATCAGCTCTCCCGCGGCGAGGAACCCGGCCGGCCGCAGCAGCGCCCGGCGCGCGTCGACGTAGTACTGCGCCGTCGCCCCGCTCGAGAGCGTCACCTCGCCGATCACCAGCGAGTGCTCGCGCAGCTCCGCGAGCAGCGTCTCCTTGGCGGCGTCGAGGTCGGGCATCGGGACGAAATCCTATGTGGGTCTAGAGGGAATGTGCCAATAGCGGAGCGAGACTGTGAAATAACGCAGACGTGGCTTGAGGAGGGGACATTCCCGACTACGCTCGCCCCAGCGGAGGGCGAAGCCACGAGGTGTGGCGAACGGTTGACAACCGTGAGTTCAGACTAGCCGTCTGAATGGGGTTCGAATCCCTCGCCCTCCGTCAACAGGATTGCCGAGAGCACGGAGTGTGGTCAAGGTGCAAAGTCATGCGTCCTGCGGGTGGCTACCGCTTTCTACGATTCCCTCCGTGCCTTGGCTGTTGCGCTTTGTGGGCGCGGTGCCCTGGTAGCCTCTTGCTTGGTTGTCAACCGTTCGGGGGTGGCTCCCCCATCGCCCTACCTGCGGCCCGTTTCGGCGGGCCGTTTCAGTGCGGGAAGCCAGTGGCCGCTACCCGCGCGCCTCGGCGTCGCGGAAGCCTTCCCGCCAGCTCGAGTAACGCGGCTGCCAGCCGAGCTCGCGCTTGGCCTTGGCGTTGGAGGCGCCGCGGAGGCGGGTCGCCATCGAGGCGGCGCCGGCACCGGCGACGAGGCGCGCGAGCCAGACCGGGACGCGGAGGGGCTTCTTCGCGCCGACCACCTCGGCGAAAGCCGGCGCCCATTCGCGCATCGGGGCGGGGTCGTCGTCGACGACGTTGTAGGCACCCGGCGAGCCACGGTCGATCGCCGCCACCGTCGCCGAGGCAGCGTCCTCGACATGGACGAAGGAGAAGGTCCCGGTGCCCTTGCCGACGACCGGGGCGCGTCGCTTCAGCGCGTCCTCGGTCAGCGAGCCGTCGTGGGCGTAATAGGTACCCGGGCCGTAGAGCCAGCCGTAGCGCAGGACGATGCCCTCGATTCCCTCGGCGCCGAGCACCTGCTGCTCGAGGTCAGCCAGGGCGGCGGCGGCGGCGCCGAAGGGCGCGGGCGCGTCGAGGAAGAGCGGCTCCTCCTCGTCCTTGACCCAGTCGCCTTCGGGCGCGTAGAAGAAGGCGACGCTCTCGGCGATCAGGCGGCGCGCCCTGGCCGCCTTCGCTGCCGCGACGAGGTTGCGGGTGCCTTCGCGGCGCAGGCTGTTGGTCGCCGCCAGCGGGTCGTCCTTGGCTTTGTAGTCGAGGCGCGGCGGCAGCGCCGTCAGCTCGTGGACGACAACCTCGGGGGACGCGCCGCGCACGGCGATCTCCAGCGAGGTCGCGTCGAGGGCGTCGCAGACGACGGCGTTGGCGCCGGCCGCCCGGATCTCCTCCGCACGCTCCTCGCGCCGGGTCATCCCAGTCACCTCGTGCCCGGCGGCGAGCAGCTGGCGCACCAGCGGCCGGCCGATCGCCCCACTCGCTCCTGCTACGAAGATCTTCATCGCTGCGCCTCCCGGTTGGGACCCCCAGCGTACCGTTCTGACACTCGTGCCAGCCAGGCCGAGGCCAGGCCCCCGAAGCCGATCAGCAGCGTGTCGCTCCAGCCCCGCGCCTCGCTCTTCGCTTCGCCCGTGTCGAAGGCGTGGTTGACGGCGTGGAATCCGTACCAGAGCGCCCCCAGCCAGAGCAGCGGCGCCCGCCAAGCCGGCCGCACGACCGCGATCGCGAGGGCGACGCCGAAGGCGAGCGTGAAGGAGCCCACGTCTCCCACGTAGTGAAGGTTCTCGAGGCCGTAGTTGCCGATCTCCTCGAAGAAGGTGCCGGGAGCGAACAGCTGCATCGCTCCGAGCGCGACGTGGTAGGCCGCGACGAATGCGAGAACCGGCTTTAGAGCCTTCTCATTCATCTGAGGGAGTGTGACCAAGCAGATCAAGGACGCAGGGAGCGTGGCGTGCTCTGCACGCGAGCGACCGAGGACGCAGATATGCGCCGGTCACACTCCCTCAGAAGACGAAGATGTCTTCGCCGAAGTTGATGCGGTCGTAGATCTCGGGCTGATCGGCGATGAAGGTGCGGATGCAGCCGTGGCTGGCGGGGTAGTCGGGCACTGATTCGTAGCCGTGCACCGCGTAGCCGCCGTAGAAGTAGAAGGAGTAATACATGCCGTGCGAGTTGTAGCCCGGTTCGGTGCGGATGAAGCTGAAGTGACCGGTCACGGTCGGGGTCGAGGACTTGCCGGAGGAGATCGGGTAGACGGCAACCGGCTCGTCGCCCTCAGCGAAGACCAGGACCTGCTTGGAGAGCGGGGCCTCGACGTGAGTCCCCGCACCCGGGTGGCGCACCTCGTATTCGCCGCGGCCGGCGAACACGCGCTTGACCAGCCCGGCGCCGGCGCGGAAGCTGCGCGTCATCCCGTTCACTTTGCGGTAGGCGAGCACGCCCCGCGCGGTCTTTCCGCCGAAGCAGCGGCCGTCGTTAGCGATGTACCCCATCTTCCGCATCGCCTTCTTGAAGCCGGCGACGACGTCGCCGCACTGACCTTCGTGCAGGGCCGGGAAGCTGACCCGCCAGCTCTTGCGCACGGTGCTGTCGCCGCCCAGTGCCGCGGTCGCGACATGCTTGGCGCTGACCGCGTACTTACCCGCCTCCTCGATGCGGATCTTCGCCCGGAAGCTGCCAGCGCCCCCCTTGCCCTTCTGCACCGCAACGATCTTGCGCTCGACCCGCTTGCCGTTGAGGAAGAAGCTGACCTCGACCCGCTGGCCGGCGACGTAGGGCGCCACCGTCCCGATCGCCGGCACCGTGCTCATGATCTCCGCCTTCCCCCCGTGCAGATGACCAATATGAACGATCTTCACCGTCGCATCCGGCGATCCAACCGGCACCTTCGCTGGCGCCGCCCCAGCGGCCACAGGCAACACAAGCCCCACGGCGAGGGCGATCCCGGGGATCAGTCGTCTCATCGCCGAGCATTCTGCCGTACCGACCGGCAGAGAACCTGACGGCCAGCAGGGGGAGGGCACCCCTCGGACGGGCGGATACTCAAATCGCCGGTCTAATTGAGAGATTGGCGAAACTCCCCACGCCGCTCTGGGCGTGGGATCGCCGGGTCGGTGATTTCATGGATACCTCGCTTTAGGGGTGGATCTACCCCTTCGCCGTCAAGGTGCTTCTCTACGTGATCGACGCGGAGAAGGGCGACATGAAGTACGCCTACGCAATGAAGTACGCGCCAAGTTTTTTGGCTCTACAACAGGTAAAGCACAACGCCCTGACTAACTGAGCTTCGCAAATAGCGGGAATCGAGTCCAAGGGGTCAACGCAGCGAGTCCGTAGCGTCAAAGGGCAGTGATCGCACTCGGACTCGTCACCATCATCGTCGTTGCAATATCGGCTGTAGCTATTGCCTGGGCGGCAGTGATCCTCGCCTTCATCAGACGGCTCCCGCGCGCCTGATCCCGTCTTTGGCGGGAGCTACCCCAAGCCGTTCGTGTTCGAGAACGTGCCGCGCATGGCGGGCTAGTTCAAGTCGAGAGAATGCGGGACCGCTCCCCGTAGAAATCTTTGGCGTGGCCGGGAAGCGGTCCCTTCCCACCAGCAACGGTTCGGGAACCTACCGACGGGATCGGAGGTCGGGCCTGTCGAACGCGTCCGACTTGCGCTCTACCGTCGTGTTTCAACCCTGGGTTTGGCTCAGCTACTGGCGTGGCGCTGCCGTACCAAACAGGGAACACCAGCGACGAAAGGCAATGCGTTGTCTCAGATTATGAAGGTGTCCGTCCAGTCGTCCGACGACGGCGACTCGCGTCATGAGCACATCACCGCCGTCGAACTCAGCAACGGCTCCGTCCAGCTTCGCTCGACGGTCATCGACAACATCGAACACCAGGGCGTCGAGTACTGGACGTTCGCCGGGGGCGTGGTAGCCGACGTGGTGGTCCGGGGTTGTCCGGACTGCGGGTATGGCGATTACATCACGACGCTGCCCGACAGCACCACCGCGAACAACCTGCTGGAACTGCCCCGGATTTAGCGCTCCGACGCCTCGCCGGTCGGGAACATCACGCCGACGCTCCTGACCGGCCGGGGCTGCGGTTTGTGCAGCGGCTCCCTGTCGCCTTTCGGGTGGCAGGTGTAGCCGAGCGCCACCGAAATCGCGTGTGCCACAAAGGGCACGACGCGCTCAGCTTCCTCAACCGATAGCTCAGTGGCGAGGCGTCGGTCGATAACCAGCGAGACGCGATCCTCAGCGGCCATGTGCGCCTGAAGGAACGGAACGCGCCAACCGTCGACAACCACGTCGTGATGCTCAAACGGACCGGGGAAGGTGACCCTGAAGTCCTGCTCAATCTCTGCGCACTCATGGGCCATTTCGTAGCCGTCCTTTTCGCGTTGTGGACCCCGTTCCCTCTTTCTGAAGAGGGACGGGAGATTGGTCGAAAAGGAGGCGTTTTCCGCTTGCTAAAGCGGTTTTCATGTCCGATGGACCCAGTAGATTCCGGTCTACAGAAGCACGAAAACGGCCCCCGCGAAGTTAGAGCTTCCGGGGGCCTGACCGTCCGAGGTGTAGCTCGAATGGCAGGGTCAAACTTACCGGACCCGGCGGCTTCCGCCGTGGTCAAGCAGTTGCTCGATTCGCCCGAGATTGGGCGGTTGATCGAGGAGCGATTTCAGCACGGCGGAAGCCGCGCCCCCTGCTAAGTTGGATGATGCCAAGCGAGGTACCTCTCGTTTGGTCTGGCCCTCGGAAGCTCCAACTTCGCGGGGGCCTTTTCTTTGACCTTTGCCCGACCGACTCTACTGCTCGGATCGGACGGAAAACCGCTCTAACGAGCCAAAAACGACGCTACTTGGCTGGCTGAAACATCTCCTCAAGCTTCGGCGGCACGGACAGGTTGCGGAAAAGCGGTTCGGTGGTAGGCCGACGCCGTTCAACCCTCGGTGCGCGGCGGAAGATGAGGTTGCCGGTGGGTGACGGCATGTCAATTCGTCGCCCACCAAGGAGTTCAGCAACGGTGAGAAGCTGTATATGGGGATGATCACCCCAGCTGGCCACCCCCTCTGAGCCTGAACGGTAGAAGCCTGCCGCCGCTGCCTCAGATCGCATCGGCTGCGTTGGCTCGCGCATCGTTATCAGTAGTCCGATCTCTGCTTCCTCGCGCTCGATGACGCCTCGCAGATCGCGAACGTCAGCCACGCTTGTTTTCCCTGACTTGACGGAGATCAGGACTTGACGCGTCTTGCCTCCCGGCTTCTCATGGAAGAGGAGTCGCCCATCAATCCCGCGATCTGGACCCTTCTTCTTTCCGGCGTTTCGAGCCCCAACCAGCCCAAGCGCCCATGCCTCGAACTGGTCGCGGTCTTCCTCCGCGAGTTCTTTCGCATCCTCGGTCGTTGTCGGCTCGCCAACCACCGTGTATGGGACCGTGTCGCCGAAAGCATCGAGTAGGCGATGCTTTATGAGGTTCGTGGCCTGAAAGGTGACGTCGATACCTATCCAGCGCCGATTGAGCTTCTCGGCGGCGGCGATCGTGGTCCCGCAGCCGCAAAACGGATCGAGAACAACCGCATCGGGTGCGGTGCTCAATTCGATGATGCGCTCCAGTAGCGCAGCGGGCTTCTGGGTCAGGTAGCCGAGCCTCTCGGCTGCCCGCGAGTTGAGTGCTGGAATGTCCGTCCAAACGTCTCCAAAGGGTCGGCCGCGTTGCTCGTCCAGATAGCGCTTGTACCGGGGTACCGCGCCGGGCTTCGTCTGGACGACTCGCCCCGCCTCATATTCCCGCTGCATCCGCTCGCGAGTCCAGCGCCACACACGGGTCACGCCGAGGAACTCGTACTCCAAGTTTGGACGATCATGATTCGGATTGAGCAGGCTCGTGAGCTGATAACGGCGACCATCTGAATCAGTGTCGCGGTACTTCTTGGCCGTTTTCTCGTCGAGATTTTCGGTGTCGTAAGGCTGGAAGGCCGCGTCGAGATTCCACGTTGCTCCCTGTCCCGCTTGGTAAGCCAGAATGACATCGTGGTTGCTCGGTAGGCGGGTTTTTGTCAGACCCTTGGCAAAGGTCCGTCGCCAGATGATCTCGTTCCGGAAGTTCTTTGGCTCGAACACCGCGTCGAGAAGCAACTTGAGGTAGTGGCTGGCCGAAGGATCGCAATGCAGGTAGAGCGACCCGGTCGGTTTCAGAACCCGCCGCAACTCGACAAGCCGCGGGGCCATCATCGCCAGATAGGCGAGCATGTTGCTCTCGGGGAGGATCGTGCGGAAGGCCTGCATGACGTTCGATACTTCCCCGCCTGCCTCGACCACTTCCTCAAAGGCTCTCGCGGCACCCTGATCCCAACGCCAGGTGTCTTCAAACGCGTTCTTCTGGCTCGCTGACCATGAGCCGTCCGGTTCGAGGAAGAGGACGTTGTAGTCGGCGTTGCTGTTGAAGGGGGGATCCAGATAGACGAGGTCGACGCTCTCGCCGTCTACGTACCTGCGCAGAACATCGAGGTTGTCTCCGTAGAAGAGGGCCCCGTGCTGGTCTTCTTGAAACGCCTTAGTAGACATTTGGGAACCTCCTGTGATTCGCGCAAATTTCGAGGACCCTCTGGGTGCACAGGAACCTCCAAGCTGGTCAAAGCAGCCCAGGGGCAGGAAAAAGAGGGGCTGCGCAGTGCCGCCTCGGATCAGTCAGGCGGGCGGCGGGTCAGGCGATCCACCAGCCGAATGCCGTCGCGCACCGCCAGCGCCCAGACGGTTGAGGCAACAGCAATCGCGACGACGATGACCAGGGCAGCGGCAATCAAGAACCAAATCATTGCCTCTTAAATCTTTGCCGTATCTCGGGAACACCCTTTTGTGGGAGAGAAAAGGGCCGAGCTTTGTCCGGAGTTTGCGCTATTTCTGGCCGAATGAGCGGGTCGTGGGGTAGAACCGCCGCGCGCGCGAGGTATCCCCGATCAAGCCACCCCGGCGATCCCACGCTCAGAGCGGCGTGGGGAGTTTCGCTAGACCCTCAATTAGACCGGCGATTGGACGGCCGAGGGGTGCCCCTCCCTCTTCCCCAACTCCCCGCTCACTGCGCGACCAGCGCGACCGAGTTGTTCAGCATGTGCAGAACGATCCCCGGCACGATCGAGCCGGTCCTCTCGTAGAGCAGGCAGAGCACGAAACCGAAGGCGACCAGCGGAGGAACGGCGCTGAGCCCGGTGAGGGCGTGCAGGGCGCCGAAGATCAGGCCGGCGAGCAGGGCCGCGGCGATCCTCGGCCAGCGCTCGCGCAGGCCGCCGTAGAGCATCCCGCGAAAGCAGAGCTCCTCGCTGATCGGGGCCGCGATCACGATCAGGAGGATCTGCACCGGCACCGAGCCGAAGCTTTCGGCGATGTCCTCCTGTTCGGGAGCGCCGAAGATCGCCGTGTAGACGATCGCGAAGAGGAGGTAGGCGCCCACTGCCGCGAACATCCACTTCACCGCCGAGCCGACGCGGAACGCACGCACGCCGAGCCGCCGCAGCGCCTCCCGGAAGTCGGCGCCACGCCGCACCGCGAGCGCCAGCGGCACCATCGCGAAGCCCAGCGCCGTGGCCAGTTGGACGATCGCCAGCGCCGTGGCGCCGAGGTCTTCCCCTTCCTGGGGGCTGTCGACGATGATCGCCGGGACCCCCATCAGGATCCCGGCCCCGATCGCCAGGATCACTCCCAGGACCGCAACCCCCGGGCCCCAGTTGGAGTAGGGGAAGGCGGGCCTTGGAACCGCTGGCTTTGTGGATACCGTGGCATCCATGACGCCGGCAGTCTCACAGGTCTCGCGGTCCACCAAGACCCGGCTGCGCTTCCTCCGCCGCCTGCTGATCCTGATCGCCTTCCTCGTCCTCGTCGCCCTGGCGCTCGCCCAGTTCACCGAGCTGAAGCGACTGGCAACGGGGATCCTCGCCTCGACCGCGGTGCTGGCGGCGATCGTCGGCTTCGCCGCCCAGCACACGATCGGAAACATGGTCGCCGGCGTCCAGCTCGCGGTCTCCCAGCCGATCAAGATCGGCGACCGCATCGCCTTCGAGGAGGTGAACGGCCGCGTCACCGACATCACCCTCTCCTACACCTACGTCGACCCCGGCGACGGCACCTCGGTCGTGATCCCGAACCAGTTGCTGGTCGAAGGAGTCATCCACAACCTCTCGACCGAAGACACGCAGGCCTGAGCGAGGACGCGGCGGCGGTACCTTCTAAACGATGACGCAGCGCAACCGTCGACGTCAGCGGCGGCGCGGCGGCGCCGCCAGCAAGGTGCTCTTCCTCGCTGCCGGGATCGCCGTCGCGGTCGGCCTGGGCGCGGTGGCGGTGGCCTCCTGGGTCCTAGACGTCGCCGCCGAGGCGCCCTCGCTCGCCGCCTGCGAGAAGGTCGACCGGGGCGGCAACACGGTCCTCTACGCCGGCGACGGCAGCAAGCTGGGCCTGGTCGACTCCGACGAGGCCCGCCAGCCGGTCTCGATCGACCGCGTTCCCAAGCGCCTGCAGCTGGCCACGGTGGCGATCGAGGACGAGCGCTTCTACGAGCACGGCGGGATCGACTACGAGAGCATCGGGCGCGCGGCACTGAAGAACCTGGAGGCGGGGGAGGTGGTCGAGGGAGGGTCGACGATCACCCAGCAGCTGGTGCGCAACCTCTGCATCCGCAATCCCGAGCGAGATCTCGAGCGCAAGATCATCGAGGCGAAGCTGGCCGACGAGTACGCCAAGCGCCACTCGCGACGGGAGATCCTCGGCCAGTACCTCAACACCGCTTCCTACGGGACGGTGGAAGGGGCGACCGCGGTCGGGGTCCAAGCCGCCTCGAAGATCTACTTCTCCAAGCCGGTCTCGGAGCTGAGCCTGGAGCAGTCGGCGCTGCTCGCCGGCCTGCCGCAGGCGCCCACCGACTACAACCCGATCCTGCACCCGGGTGAGGCCCGGCAACGGCGCAACTCCGTGCTGACCAAGATGGCCGAGCTGGGCTACGTCGCCCCGGCGCGCGCCCGCGCGGCGCGACGGCGCGACCTCGGCCTCGACGTCTCCGGCTCCTACTTCGCCCACCGCGAGCCCTTCTTCTTCGACTACGTCGAAGACCAGCTGCTCGACCGCTACGGGGCCGACACGGTGCGGAACGGCGGCCTCAGGGTCTATACAACGATCGACCCCAAGCTCCAGGAGGTCGGCCTCGAGGCGATGCGCTCGGCCCTCCCCTACTCCACCGACCCTTCCTCGGCGCTGGTCTCGGTCGACCCGCGCGACGGCGAGATCGAGGCGATGGCCTCCAGCTCCGACTACGGCGCCAGCCAGTTCAACCTCGCCGCCCAGGGCCATCGCCAGCCGGGCTCCACCTTCAAGACCTTCGTCCTGGCGACGGCGATCAGGCAGGGCGTCGACCCCTACTCGACCTACTACACCTCCAAGCCGCTGGACCTGGATCTGCCGAGGTGGGGGCACTGGGAGGTACACACCGCCGACGAGGGCTACCAGGGGACGATCAACCTCCAGCAGGCGACGGTCGCCTCCGACAACACGGTCTTCGCCCAGCTCGACCTCGACGTCGGCCCGGCGCGGGTGGCCGAGACCGCGCGCGCGCTGGGGGTCGTCAGCCCGCTCGACGGGATCCCCGCCGAGGGGATCGGCGGCCTGCGGGTCGGCGTCTCGCCGCTGGAGATGGCAGGCGCCTACGCCACGCTGGCCGCCGGCGGCGTTCGCCGCGAGCCGGTGGCGATCCGGCGCGTCGTCTTCCCCGGCGGCCGGGTCGAGCGACCGCGGCGCGAGAAGCCACGCCGCGTCGTCTCCGAAGCCGTCGCCTACGAGGTGACGCGGCTGCTGCACGACAACATCACCGGCGGCACCGGCACCGCGGCCTACACCGGCTGCGCCGGGCAGGCGGGAAAGACGGGGACGACCGATCGCACGACCGACGCCTGGTTCGCCGGCTACCAGCCGAACCTGGCCACGGTCGTCTGGGTCGGCTACCCGCAGTCCAACGCGATCGAGATGACCAGCGTGCACGGGATCACCGTCTACGGCGGCACCTTCCCCGCCGAGATCTGGCACGCGCTCTACGAAGGCAGCGAAGTCCCCTGCGAGGAATTCGAGGAGCCCAAGACGCCGATCAGCTGGGCGCCCTACTTCGGCCGCCTCACGGCATCCGCCCCCCGCAACGGCGATTCAGCGACGGGTGCGGCCGACGAGCTCACCCCCGAGGAGCGGCGGCTCGGTGAAGAAGCGACCGGGGGCTATGACCCGGGGAACTATGACCCTGACGCCTACGCACCAGGGGCGGGACAGGAACCGATGCCGGTGCCCCCGCCGCCGGTGACAGGCGTGGGCGGCGGTGCGGCCCCCGAAGCCGGGAGCGAATAGCTGAGCCTCGCACCGGCGGCTGCCTTCGGCCTGATCTGGGCCGGCTTCGCCGTCTATGTCGGCGTGCTCGTCTGGGCGCCACGGCTCGGGCATCGGTTCGTCTGGGCGACGATCGTCGTGCTCCTCGTCGTCTTCGCCTGCCTGCCGCCGCTGCTCTCCCACGACGTCTACAGCTACGTCGACTACGCCCGCCTCGGGGCCCTCCACGGCCTCGACCCCTATGTCCACCCGCCCGCCGCTTTCCCCGCCGACCCCGCCTTCGCCGAGGTCGAGTGGATCGACGCCACGAGCGCCTACGGCCCGCTGTTCACGCTCGCGACCTACCCCCTCGCCAAGCTGCCGGTCGACGCCGCCGTCTACATCCTGAAGGCAGCCTCCGCCGCCGCGGTCCTCGTGATCGCGATCCTCGTCGCCCGCCTGGCCCCAGCTCGCGGGGTCGACCCCCTCCGCGCGGCAGCCTTCGTCGCCCTCAACCCCCTCGTGCTGGTCCACGTAGTCGGCGGCCCCCACAACGACGCCCTCGCCGTCCTCCTAATGACCCTCGGCGTCGCCGGCATCCTCACCGCGCGGGAGGCCGGCGCCGGCGCCGCTCTCATAGCCGCGATCGCCATCAAGGCCTCGGCTGCCGTGACCCTCCCCTTCGCCGTCATCGCCTCGTTTCGGCCGACGGGCCGATACGTCAAGTATGCGTTGACGTATCGGCCCGTCGGCAGGATGTTGGCGGGGGCTGGGGCGGCTGCAGGGGCGTTGGGGGTCGCCGCCTGCATGGCGTTTGGCTCGGACTGGCTGGGTGTCTTCACCTTGGCGGGGGAGAGCCAGGGGCGCACGAGCTACATGAGCATCCCGATAGCGACCGCCCGCCTCACCGGCCTCGACCCCGACACGGTCCGCATAGCCGCTCTCACCCTCTACGCCGCCCTGGTCGCCTACCTCCTCATCTGGACCTACCGAGGCGGCGACTGGCTCCGTGCCGCCGCCTGGGCCACAACCGGCCTTCTCCTAGCCACAGCCTGGCTCCTCCCCTGGTACCTCCTCTGGCCCCTGCCGCTAGCTGCCCTATCCCGCGACCGGATACTCCAAGCTCTCCTCCTGGGTCTGACGGCGTACCAGCTGGGAGCCAGAATCCCGTTGTAGGAGCCTTCCGGTGCGCCTTTCCCCGGCCATAGGGGGATAAAGCGCACCGGAACGGTGAACTCGCCGCTGGACGAGAGGCGGAGGGGGCGGCCCTCGAACCGGCGGATACTCAAAGCCGCCGCGCTAATTAGCGCGGCGGCTTGTCGGGGCGAGGGCCGCCCCCTCGGGCTCGCCCTCAACCGCCTCTTCCTCCTCCGGGCTCGCATGAAGCACGCCCGTATGAATCGACCACCCCTCGCGCCGCCCCAACGCCGTCACGACCCCCACATAGATCACCTCGACAACCGTCAGCACCCCCCGCACGACGATCGCGATCAACGACGCGACGGCGAAGCTGCCGCCCGGCGTCGCCACCTTCACCGCCCAGGCGAAGGCCGCGTCGCGGACACCCAGCCCGGCCGGAGCGACGACGGTCGCCAGCGCCGCCAGGTAACCGAACGCCTGCGCCGAGCCGACGACGAGGATGTCGCCGGCCGAGATGTTGCTGACCGAGCGGGCGACGCAGTAGAGGCCGGCCGCGATCACGCCCCAGTTGAGCGTGTAGAAGGCGAGGACGGCGATCACCCCCCGCAGCGGCATCACCTCCGGCAGCCGATCGCGACCGAAGGCGCGCAGGAGGCGGTTGGCGAGCGGGCCGAAGACACGCGGGTGAAGCAGCGTGATCAGCAGCGGGATCAGCAGCAGCACCGCCCAGCGCCACGGCTGACCTTCGAGGTCGGGGTGACCGATCAGGAAGTAGGAGGCGACGACGATCGCCGAGGTCGCCTGCAGCGCCTGTTCGTAGACGATGCTGGCGACCGTCAGGCGCCGTGGCACGCCCGCTCGCTCGGAGAGCAGCACACGGCCGAGGACGTAGAGGACGCTGCCCGGCACGTAGCGCGCCAGCAGCGGCTGGCCCCAGGCGACCTGCGCCCGTCCCGCTCCGAGCCGGTAGCCGAGGAAGCGCAGGATCAGGTCCCAGCCGACGGCGTTGAGCGCGTAGAAGATCGGCAGGATGACGAACGCCGGGATCAGCCAGACGACGTGGAAGTGGACGCCCTTGTCCTTGATCTCGGCCCACTGGTCGATGACGGTGAGCACGAGGAAGCCGAATACGAGAATCGCGATCCCGAGCTGAATCGCCAGGCGAACCCGCTTGCTGCGAGGTGGCTTCGATCCGATTTTTGCCCCGGCCTCGCCGACACGATGCAGAAATGGCTGCCTGCGCTCCACGTGGGGTCACCTTAGTGACGACATCGGTGAGTTCGTCTTTTTTAGGCCTATATGACGGATAACGACGAAGTCAGCCGAGGGGGTTGGGGAGAATGGGCGGCATGGGGGAGTTCGAGCTGCTGGCGCGCATACGGGAGCGACTGCCCGCCGGCGACCCGCGCATTCATCTGGGCAGCGGCGACGACGCGGCCGTGACCGTGCCGGAGGGGGCCACGGCGACCTCGGTGGATGCCCTCGTCGAGGGCGTCCACTTCCGACGCCAGCACGCGACCTTCGCCCAGATCGGCCACAAGGCGCTCGCGACGGCGCTCTCGGACCTTGCCGCGATGGGGGCTGATCCCGGTGAGTCATATGTCGTGCTCGGCCTCCCCCCCGACCTCGACGAGGACGACTGCATCGCGCTCCTCGACGGCATCCTCGCCCTTGCCGCCGCCACCGGGACGAGCCTCGTCGGTGGCGACGTCACCCGTGCCGAGGAGCTCTTCCTGGCAGTCACCGTCGTCGGTCACGCCGCGGCCCCGACCTCATTCGTCAGCCGCGCCGGCGCAAAGCCCGGCGACGCTCTCGTTCTGACCGGCGAGATCGGCGGCGCGGCCGGCGGCCTGGCTCTGCTCGAGAACCCGGCCTTCGAGCCGCTGCTCGCCGCTGCGCCGGCCCTGCGCAGGCGCCAAGTCGAACCCCGACCGCGCCTCGGCGCCGGACGCGCGCTCGCGCACGCGGGCGCGACGGCGATGATCGACCTCAGCGACGGGCTCGGCGGCGATGCCCGGCAGCTCGCCGAGAGCAGCGGCGTCGCTCTCCGAATCGACGCCGGGGCGATCCCGTTCGCGCCGGGGAGCAAAGAGTCGATGGTGGCCACGGGACGAGACCCGTGGGAGCTGCTCCGCGGCGGCGAAGACTACGAGCTGCTGGCCAGCCTTCCGCCCGGACAGGCCGAGGCGGCCACCGAAGCGGTTCGCGTCGCGGAAGGGATCGCGCTGACGAAGATCGGCGAGGTCCTCGCCGGCTCGGGGGTCGAGATCAGGCTGCCCGGCGGCCGGCGTGCGGAGCCGGGGGGATTCGACCAGCTCGCATGAAGCTCTCGCTGGTGAGCAGCTCTCGCACACCGCGGCGCTGCAGCATCGCATCGGCGATCAGGGCCGGCTCGGGCTTGTAGTGGCCGGCCTCGACCAGGCTCTTCAGCTGTCGGGGTTGCATCCTGCGCTTCATATCGGCTCCTCGCCCGGCAACCTTAGTACTTGGTACTCACACATCTGTCCAACCCGGCCAGAGATACGCTTTGTTCATGCCCAACGGATCGACGCGCATCCTCCTCGTCGACGACGAGCAGTCGATCCAGACCCTGCTCAGCTACCCGCTGCGCAAGGACGGCTACCACGTCACCTCGGCCCAGGACGGCCGCGAAGCCCTGCAGCGCTTCGAGGAGGGGCGCTTCGACCTCGTCATCCTCGACCTGATGCTGCCCAAGCTCGACGGAGTCGAAGTCTGCCGCGAGCTGCGCTCCCGCAGCCAGGTGCCGATCATCATGCTGACCGCGAAGGGAAGCGAGACCGACAAGGTCGCCGGCCTGGAGGTCGGCGCCGACGACTACATCACCAAGCCGTTCTCGATGCGCGAGTTCCGCAGCCGGGTCAAGGCCGCGCTGCGCCGTTCGCGAATGGCGAGCAAGCCTCCTGACGAGGAGGAGATAGATCACGGCGAGCTGAAGATCGACTTCGGGAGGCGAATGGTCACCCTGCGCGAGAAGGAGGTCCGCGTCACCTACGTCGAGTTCGAGATCCTCGGCGCGCTGGCCCGCTCCCCCGGCCGGGTGCTCAGCCGCGAGACGCTGCTGGAGCACGTCTGGGGCGACTCCGAGTACCGCGATCCGCGCACGGTGGACGTCCATATCCGCCACCTGCGCGAGAAGCTCGAGGGCGACCCCAAGGAGCCCGAGTTCCTCTTCACGGTGCGCGGCGTCGGCTACCGGTTCAAGGAGTAGGGCCCGTGCCGCGGTTCAGGCCGTCCAACCTCGGCAACCGGATCACCGTGACCGCGGTGGCGATCGCGGTGGGCACCGTGCTGGTGGTCTACGTCTACACCGTCGCCATCGGCGGCGCGGCCAGCGGCCTGGGCGCCGTCAAAGCCCAGATCCTCGTCGGCGGCCTGATCGCGATCGTCGCCACGCTGGGCGTCGGGATCTACTTCGCCCGGGTGGCCTCCGGCAGCATCCGCAGCCTCCAGGAGGCGGCGCGCAAGGTCGCCGACGGCAACTTCGAGACACCGATCCCGATCTCCTCGGCCGGGCAGCTGGGGCAGCTCGCCCGCACCTTCAACGAGATGCAGCGCCGCCTCGCCGAGCTCGACAGCGCCCGAAAGCAGTTCATCGCCAACGCCTCGCACGAGCTTCGCACCCCGATCTTCAGCCTCGGCGGCTTCGTCGAGCTGCTCGAGGAGGAGGACCCGAGTCCCGAGGAGCAGGCCGAGTTCGTGCGGACGATGCGCCAGCAGATCGAGCGGCTGACCAAGCTGACCGCCGACCTGCTGGACCTCTCCCAGCTCGACGCGGGCGCCGTCGCGATCAAGAGCGGTGACGTGGACCTCAGCACGATCGCCCGCGAAGTGGCGCGCGAGATCGGGCCGCGGGCCGACCGCCACGGATCGCGCCTGGAGCTGCGCACCCCCGCGATCCCGGTCATCGCCAGCGGTGACCCCGACCGGGTGCGACAGGTGATCCGTATCCTCCTCGACAACGCCCTCACCCACACGCCCGAGGGCACCAAGGTGACCGTGACCACCTACTCCGCCAACCGCCGTGCCGAGCTGACCGTCTCCGACGACGGTCCGGGCATCCCGCGCAGCGTCCAGAGCCGGATCTTCGAGCGCTTCTACACCGCGGACTCGGCCGGCGGATCGGGCCTGGGCCTGGCGATCGCCCGCGAGCTGGCACAGCGGATGCAGGGACGCGTCGGGATCGCTTCCAGCAAGCGCTTCACCGCCTTCACGCTCGACCTGCCCCACTCTCGCACGGCGGCGGTTCCCCCCACCCCGAGCGCCCCCACCAGGGCAGCGGTGTGAGCGGCAGCTCCAGGTTCGCGGCGCCCCTCGCGCTGGCGCTGATGCTCGCCGGGTGCGGCGGCTCCAACGGGGACGGGGACGGCGCCAGTCGGCAGGACACGGTCACGACTCGTCAGGTGGTCGTGCAGACGGCGGGCCGGGGCTTCGACGCCGTCGAGGTCTTCCGCGAGGCATCCCCCGGGGTGGTCACGATCCGCTCGGTCTTCGGCGACGGAGGGGGTGCGGCCGAGGGCTCGGGCTTCGTCCTCGACGACGAGGGCCGAATCGTCACCAACGCCCACGTCGTCACCGACGAATCCAGCGGTGACCGCGAGGCGGCGCAGGCCGTTTACGTCGAGTTCCCGGATCGCAACGTGGTGGCGGCCGAGATCGTCGGCTTCGATCCCTTCGCCGACGTCGCCCTGCTGGCGGTCGAGCCCGACGGCTTCGAGCTGCACCCGCTGAAGCTCGGCGACGACGCCGACCTCGTCGTCGGCCAGCCCGTTGCCGCGATCGGCAGCCCCTTCGGCGAGCAGCAATCGCTCTCGGTCGGGGTCATCTCGGCAATCGACCGTTCGGTCGAATCGCTGACCAAGTTCCAGATCGAGGGGGCGATCCAGACCGACGCCTCGATCAACCCCGGCAACTCGGGGGGGCCGCTGCTCGACGCCGGCGCCCGGGTGGTCGGCATCAACCAGCAGATCGAGACCGAATCCGGCGCCAACGACGGGGTCGGGTTCGCCGTGCCGATCTCCGCCGTCAAGCGCTCGATCGCCCAGCTAGAAGAGGACGGCGGGGCCGAGTACGCCTACATCGGCGTCTCCAGCCAGGCGCTCTACCCGCAGCTGGCGCGCAAGCTGGGCCTCGACGCCGACCACGGAGGGCTGCTCGACGAAGTCGTTCCCGGAGCGCCCGCGGACGAAGCGGGCCTGGAGGGGGGCGATGACCGGGTCCGCTTCCAGGCGGGTGCCTACAAGACGGGCGGCGACGTGATCCTCTCGATAGAGGGCCACCCGGTCATCGGCCCCGAAGACCTCGCGCGCCTCGTCTCCGACTATGAGCCCGGCGAGGAAGTCACCCTCATCGTCCTCCATGACGGAGAGCGGGAAGCCGTCGAGGTCACGCTCGGCAAACGCCCGTCCGGCTGAAGGGCCACCGCCGCCCTGCTGCTGTAGAACTCCCGGATGCTTCAGGAAGTCTCCCTCGGCAACAAGTCCCTCGCCGACTACACCCACATCGCCGGCAAGGAGACGATCGAGCGCATCCGCGAGCTGGCGGAGCCGATGAAGGGACATCGCGTCCTGCACGTCAGCGCCACCGCCTTCGGCGGCGGCGTCTCGGAGATCCTCTACACGATCGTGCCGCTGATGCGCGACGTCGGCATCGACGCCCACTGGCACGTGATCTTCGGCAAGGAGGAGTTCTTCAACGCGACCAAGCTCTTGCACAACTCGCTCCAGGGGGCCGAGGAGACGCTGAGCGCGGAGCAGTGGGAGATCTTCGACGAGATCAACGCGATCAACGCCGATGGCCTGCAGGGCGAGTGGGACACGGTCATCGTCCACGACCCCCAGCCGATCGGCCTGCGGCGGGGAGCCGGGGAGAAGAGCCGCAACTGGATCTGGCGCTGCCACATCGACCTCTCCGAGCCCAACCCGGAGCCGATCGCCCGCCTGCTGCCGATGATCGAGGAATACGATGCGACCGTCTGGCACCTGCCCGCTTACGTGCCCGAGGGCGTCGACGGTCACAACGGGGTGAAGATCATCCCGCCGGCGATCGACCCGCTCTCGCCGAAGAACATGGCCTTCTCGCCCGACGACGCCGCCTTCGTCTGCCGCCAGTTCGGCATCGACGTCGACCGGCCGCTGCTGACCCAGGTCTCCCGCTTCGACCCCTGGAAGGACCCGATGGGCGTGATCGACGCCTACCGCATCGTCCACGAGCAGGTGCCCGAGGTGCAGCTCGCCCTGGTCGGCTCGATGGCGACCGACGACCCCGAGGGCTGGGAGTTCTTTCAGCACACCTTCGAGTACGCCGACGGCGACGACGACATCAAGATCCTCAACAACCTCAACAACGTCGGCGCGATCGAGGTCAACGCCTTCCAGTCGCAGTCCGACGTCTGCCTGCAGAAGTCGATCCGCGAGGGCTTCGGCCTGACCGTCACCGAGGCGCTCTGGAAGGGGCGCCCGACCGTGGCCGGCAACGTCGGCGGCATCCCGCTGCAGATCGAGAACGGCGAGAGCGGCTTCCTCGTCGACTCTCCCGAGGAGTGCGCGCAGCGCTGCCTGGAGATCCTCGCCGACCCCGAGCTGGGCAAGCGCCTCGGCCGCGCCGGCAAGGAACACGCCCGCCAAGAGTTCCTCTCGCCGCGCCTCTTGCGCGACTGGATGGAACTGCTGTCGGAGCTGGGCACCTAGACGGTCGGTTGTCGGTGAGGGTGGTGGGCACCCCTCCCCAAAACGCTCGGCAGGAGCCTCGCTGGAGTGTTTTGGGGAGGGGTG
>DASUZK010000031.1:0-11187 GCA_036376915.1 Solirubrobacterales bacterium | reverse complement strand
TGGGGCGAGCTTCGAAGTTCGTGTGCTGTTGAAGGGACGCCGGTACCCCCTCCCCAAAACACTCAAGCGAGGCTCCCGCCGAGCGTTTTGGGGAGGGGGTACCGGCGTCCCCCACTCACCCTTACGGACTAGGCAGCAAATTCACCGCAGCTGCTAGTCCCACGGCGACGATCGTTATCGCGTAACCGGTGTAGTCACTCAGGGCGAAGGCGACCGCGGCGATGGCACAGATCGCCACCACGATCATCCAGGAGGCTCGGGCAAGGGTCATGGGTCGGTATTTTGGCCGAGATGGCCGACGGTGAGACGAGCGGGGCGGTGACGGGTGACGCGGCGACCGGCGCGCTGGCCCTCCTGGGCGAGATGTCCCCCGACCTGCGGGGCGGTGCGATCCTCGATTCCGAGGGGTCGGTCCTTGCCGCCAGCGGCAGTCCCGAGCGCTGGCGCGAGGATGCGGCGACGCTGCTCGACGTCGCCGACCGGGCGGGGTCCGAGGCGGTCGAACAGCTTCACATCGCCACCGAGCAGGGCGAGGTCTTCGCCCTGCGCCACGCCGGCTTGGCCGCTGTCGCCGTGACCGACCGCTTCGCGCTGGCCTCGCTGCTCTTCTTCGACATGCGCTCGGTCCTGCGCGACCTGGCCGCCGGGGGAGAGGGGGAGGCTGCCGATGCCTCCTAAGCCGCATCGCGTCCTGCTCGACCGCGTCTCGGGCTACGCCGACGAGGCGGCCGCGTACATGCGCCGCCGCCGGGTCGCCCGGCGACCCTTCGCCCGCCTCTATTACCCGGGCGGCCGGGGAAGCGACCACGCGGCCGACTCGCTTGCGGGCGGCGAGCTCTTCGTCGCCGCGGGCCGGCTTATCGAGGTCGCCGGAAAGCGCCCCAAGCCGTGAGCGCCCTGATCGAGCCGGCGCTCGCCGAGCGGGTGCTGAGCCGGGCACTGGCCAACGGCGGTGAGTTCGCCGAGGTCTTCGCCGAGCGCAACGCCGGCCTGACGATGGCGATCGACGAGTCGCGGGTCGAATCGGTGCAGTCGGGCGCCTCGGCGGGCGTCGGCGTGCGGGTGCTCAGCGGCGGCACCACCTACTTCGCCCACGTCGACGGCCTCGACCCCGACGACGTCGAGCGGGCCGCCGACGAGGCGGCCGCGGCGCTGCACGCCGCTCAGGCCGAGCCGCGCCCGCTGCGGGCGGTGGCGAGCACCCCCCACGCGATCGAGCAGCGGCCGTCCGAAGTGCCCGCCGAGCGCAAGGCGGCGCTCCTGCGCGACCTCGACGAGCGCGGCCGCGCGGCCGGCCCCGAGATCGCCCAGCTCACCGCTTCTTACGCCGAGGTGCGCCGCGAGGTGACCGTTGCCAACTCGGACGGCCTCTACGCGGGCGACGACCGCACGCGGGTGCGGATCGGCGCCCAGGCGGTAGCGCGCCGCGGCGACTCGGTCGAGACCGGGTCGGAGACGCTGGGCGGGCACCGCGGCTTCGAGCTCTTCGACGAGGGCCCTGGCCGGATCGCGGCCAGCGCGGCGCGCAAGGCGCTGATCCTGCTCGACGCCGGCCCGGCCCCGGCGGGCTCGATGCCGGTTGTGGTCGGCGGCGGCTTCGGCGGCGTCCTCTTCCACGAGATGACCGGCCACGGGCTCGAGGCCGATCACGTGCAGAAGGACGCCAGCGTCTACGCCGGAAAGCTGGGCACGCAGGTCGCCCCGTCGCTCCTCACCGCCTACGACGACGGGTGCATGCCAGGCGAGTGGGGCAGCGACTCGATCGACGACGAGGGCACGCCGACGCAGCAGACGATGGTGATCGAGGAGGGCCGGCTGGTCTCCTTCCTATACGACCGGCTGACCGCCCGTCGCGACGGCGTCGACTCGACCGGCAACGGGCGCCGCGAGAGCTTCCGACACCTCCCGGTGCCGCGCATGACCAACACCTACATCGCGCCCGGCGACGCCGAGCCGGAGGCGATGATCGCCGAGGTCGGACGCGGCTTCTACGCCGCCTCCTTCGCCGGCGGTCAGGTCGACCCCGCCACCGGCGACTTCGTCTTCGGTGTCTCGGAGGGTTACCTGATCGAGGACGGCCGGGTGACGCGACCCTGCCGGGGCGCGACCCTGATCGGCAACTGCCTCGAGGCGCTGGCGGCGATCGACGCGGTCGGCAGCGACTTCGAGATGAAGACCGGCGTCTGCGGCAAGGCCGGCCAGAAAGTGCCGGTCGGGACCGGCCAGGGCCACGTCCGGATCCAGGCGATGACCGTGGGGGGGACCGACGTTGCTTGAGTTGGCGCGCCGCGCCGTCGAGGGCACGCTCGCGGCAGGGGCGGGGGACGCCGAGGCCTACGCGTCCGAGGACGCCGGGCGTGAGGTGCGCGTCCACGGGGGCGAGGTCGAGAGCCTCACCGCGGCGACCAAGCGCGGGATCGGCATCCGCGCCTGGATCGGTCGCCGGGCCGGCTACGCCTACGGAACCGACCTCTCCGAGAGGGGGATCGCGGAGCTCGCCTCGCGCGCCGCCGAGACGGCGCGGATCGCCGACGAGGACGAGTTCGCCGCCCCCCCCGAGCTTCCGGTGCGCCTTAGCCCCGATATAGGGGGAGAAAGCGCACCGGAAGGAGAGGGTCCGTTGGAGCTGAGCGACTCCTCGTTGGCCGACTGGACCACGGAGCGCGTCGCTGAGCTGGCGCTGGAGATCGAGCGGGCGGCGCTCGGTGCCGACGCGCGCATCGCCGGGGTCGAGCAGGCGATCTACGCCGACTCGGCCGAGCGCGTCGCGATCGTCTCCTCGACCGGGATCGAGGGCGAGTACGAGCGCACCGATTGCTACGGCTACGCGCAGGCGCTGGCGGAGGGCGACGGCGGCCGCGAGACCGGGCTCGGCTTCGACCTCGGCCGTGGGCCGGCGGCCCTCGACCCCACCGCGATCGGACGCGAGGCGGCGGAGAGGGCGACCGCGATGATCGGCGCCGGCAAGCCCGCCTCGCGCGGTTGCCCGGTGGTCCTCGACCCGACGGTTGCCTCCAGCTTCGTCGCTCTGATCGGCCGGGGCTTGGGTGCGGACGCGGTCCAGCGCGGCCGCTCACCCTTCGCCGGCCTGCTCGGCACCGCGGTCGCGGCCGAGGCCCTCGTCATCCACGACGACGGCCTCGACCCCGCCGGATCGGCCTCCTCGCCCTTCGACGGCGAGGGCATGCCCCGCCGCCGCAACGCGCTGATCGAGGGCGGGGAGCTGCGGACCTACCTCTACGACACCTACACCGCTCGCCGCGACGGCGCGGCCTCGACGGGCAGCGCCGGGCGCTCGGGCTACCGCTCCCAGCCCGCGGTCTCGGCCTCGAACCTCGTCGTCGCACCGGGGGCGCTCGGCTTCGAGGAGCTGCTGCGCGAGGCGGGGGAGGGGGTGTTGGTCACCGATGTCGCCGGCCTGCACTCGGGGGTCAACCCGGTTACGGGCGCCTTCTCGGTCGGTGCCTCGGGTCGCGTGATCCGTGCCGGGGAGGAGGCCGAGCCGCTGCGCGAGTTCACGATCGCCGGCGACCTCGTCTCCATGCTGAAGGCGGTGCGGGCGGCCGGCTCGAGGCCGCGGTGGGTCCCCTTCGGCGGCTCGGTCAGCACCCCGCCGCTGCTGATCGGCGAGATGGCGGTCGCCGGCTCCTGACTCCCATGCGGCTTTACGGCCGTGGCCACTGTTAGATTCCGCCGCGATTTCAACCACTCATGACGGAGGAGCTTCGACGTGACAAAGGCTGAGTTTCTGGACCAACTGGCAGGCGACGAGCGACTGGGCAGCAAGAAGGCCGCCGGCGACGCGGTCGACGCTGTGCTCGACGCGATCACCGACACACTGAGCAGCGGCGGCGAAGTCAGCTTCACCGGCTTCGGCAAATTCCATGTCGCCGAGCGCGGCCCCCGCCAGGGCGTCAACCCCCGCACGGGTGAGCGGATCACGATCCCGGGCGGCAAGGTCCCGCGCTTCTCGGCTGGCTCCGCGCTGAAGACCAAGGTCAAAGGCTGAGCCAGGCGCAGCCCTTCGCAGACCGGCTGGCGGCGCTCGTCGAAGAGCGTCGCAGCCAGGTCTGTCTCGGCCTCGACCCCGACCCGTCGAAGCTCTCCGGGGGCGAGCCTGACGTTTCCACCGGTGCCGCCTCGGTCGCCGAGCACGCGGCCGGGGCGGTCGCCGGGCACTGCCGCTCGCTGATCGAGCGGGCCGGTCCGGCCTGTGTCGCGATCAAGCCTCAGCTCGCCTGCTTCGAGCGCCTCGGCGCTCCGGGCTGGGCCGCGCTGGTGGACGTCTGCGCGGCCGCCCGCGAGGCCGGCCTGCTCGTCGTCGCCGACGGCAAGCGCGGCGACGTCCCGGTCACCGCGGCCGCCTACGCCCAGGCGCTGGTGGGCGAGACCCCGACTCCGTGGGGCCCTGTCGCGGGGCTCGGAGCCGATGCCTTCACCGCCAACCCGCTGCTCGGCACCGACTCCCTAGAGCCCCTGGTGGATGCGGCCGCGGCGGCCGGGGCGGGGGTTTTCGCCCTGGTGCGGACGAGCAACCCCGGCGCGGCCGACGTGCAGGACCTGCCGGCGCCGCGGCAGCCGCTGCACGAGCGCCTGGGCGGGCTCGTCGACGGGCTCTCGGACCGGTTGCTGGGCGAGGGCGGGCTGAGCGGGATGGGTGCGGTGGTCGGCGCCACCGCTCCGGAGCACATCGCCCGCCTGCGTTCCCTGATGCCCCGCTCGATCTTCCTCGTCCCGGGGGTCGGCGCCCAGGGCGGCCGGCCGGAGCTGCTCGGGGCCGCCTTCGCGGCGGGCGCCGCCTCGGCTCTGGTCCCCGTCTCGCGCGGGATCGCCGCCGCCGAGGACCCGGCCGCCGCCGCCGAGGACATGCGCGCCAGGGTTTGGGCCGCTTCGACCGAATAGAGCGCAATACGATCTGCGCGCCCATTCGACCGCCAGTCACCCGCAATGAACAAGCGCACCTCAGCCACGGCCCGGACCTTCGCGGTACTCGCCCTGATCGCCGCCCTCGCCCTCGTCCTCGTCGCCATCGGGAGCGTGCTCGGCGGTGGCTCGGACGGCTCGAACGGGCAAGGGCGCGGCGAGGGGGCCGCGCGCAGGGCCGAGCCCAAGCGGCCGGCTCCGGCCACCTACGAGGTCAAGAGCGGAGACACTCTGCTGGCGATCGCCAGCCGGACCGGGGTCTCGGTCGCGCGCATCGAAGCGCTCAACCCCGAGGTCGACCCGCAGATCCTGATCGCAGGCGAAACGCTGAAGCTTCGGTGAACGGCCGGATCGTCGGCACGCTTCTCGCGTGCCTGGCCCTGCTCTGGACGGCGCCCGTCGAGGCCGGGGCCGCGCCGCCTAGCATCGACGCCCGGGCATGGGCCTTGATCGACGCCCGCAGCGGCGACGTGCTCATCTCCCACGCCCGCGCCCGGCGGCTGCCGATCGCCAGCACGACCAAGCTGATGACCGCCTACGTGGCGCTGCGCGAGCTGCCGCTGGACCGTGTCGTGCGGGCCGCGCCCTACGACGCGATCTACGGCGAGTCGCTGCTCGAGCTCCGGCCCGGCGAGCCGGTGAGCGTGCGCGACCTGCTCTACGGCCTGATCCTGCGCAGCGGCAACGACGCCGCCTACGACCTCGCCCTTGCCGCCGCCGGCTCGGAAGCTCGCTTCGTCGCCGAGATGAACCGCTACGCCGCGGCGCTGGGCCTGGCGGACACGCACTACGCGAACCCGATCGGCCTCGACGAGGAGGGCAACTACTCCAGCGCCCTCGATTTGGCGACGCTGACGCGGAGGCTCCTGCGCAATCCCGCCTTCGCCCGGATCGCCGCTGCTCGCAGCGCCAGGCTGCGCAGCCTGCGCCCGCCGCGCACGATCGACACCCTCAACGACCTGCTCTACCGGGCGGATTGGACGACCGGAGTGAAGACGGGCCACACCTTCGGCGCCGCCTATGTCCTGGTCGGCTCCGGCCAGCGCAACGGGGTGAAGCTGATCTCGGTCGTGATCGGCACCCCAACGGAGACCGAACGCGATCTCGCCAGCCTGCGCCTGCTCGAGTACGGCTTCTCCCGCTACGAGCGGCGGGTGCCGGTCCGGGCCGGGGAGGAGCTCGCCGAGGCCTCGGTTCGCTACGGGGGCGGGGAGCTGGCGCTGCGCGCCGCGCGCACGGTCTCCGTCGGCGTTCGCCCCGACCAGCGGCTCGGTCTCGCGGTGCGGGCGCCGAGCGAGCTCGAGGGCCCGATCCGCCGCGGCGCCGCGCTAGGCAGGGCGACCGTGTTCGTCGACGGCCGCCGGGCCGCCGCCGTGGCGCTGCGCGCCGGCCGTGCGGTGCCCGATGCGAGCGCTCTGGACCGGGCGAGGAGCTTCGTCGGCTCGGAGCAGATTCCGATCGGGATCGCGCTTTGCGTGATACTGGTCGGAGCAGTCATGCTGAGGCGCCTTTCACGATGATCCTTACGGTCACTCTCAACGCCGCGATCGACCGCACGGTCGCGGTGCCGAGCTTCCGTCTCGGTCACCGGCATCGCGCGGTCGAGAGCCGCACGTTGCCCGGCGGCAAGGGAATCAACGTCGCCCGCGCCCTCAGCCGGCTGGACCGGCCCGTGATCGCCACCGGCTTCGCCGGCGGCCCGACCGGAAACCGGCTGCTGGAGCAGCTTCGCGAGGAAGCCGTCCTGACCGACTTCATCCGGATCGCCGCCGACACGCGGATCAACATGGCCGTGATCGACCCCACCTCCGGCGAGCAGACGGAGATCAACGAGCGCGGGCCCGCGGTCAGCCCGGAGGAGGTCGAGGCATTCGCCGCCCGCCTCGGCTACCTAGCCGACGGCGCCAGGCTCTGCGTGCTCGCCGGCACCCTGCCCCCCGGGGCCGGCGGCGACCTCTAT
Source organism: Solirubrobacterales bacterium (assembly GCA_036376915.1). Taxonomy (GTDB): domain Bacteria; phylum Actinomycetota; class Thermoleophilia; order Solirubrobacterales; family 70-9; genus VRUE01. The sequence continues at coordinate 4,304 of DASUZK010000031.1, read as the reverse complement.
GCGCGCCTGGTCAAGGACCTGACCGAGCGCGGCGTGCCGGTCGTCCTCGACTCCGAGGGGGAGGCGATGCTCGGCGGCCTGCGCGCCGGTGCCGCCATGGTCACGCCCAACGAGCGCGAGGCGGAGGAGCTGGTCGGCCAGGAGTTCGACGGCCGTCAGGATCTCGTCCACGGCCTCTCCGAGCTGGTCCGCCTCGGCGCCCACGAGGCCGCGATCACGCGCCCGGACGGCTGCGCGGCGGTGATCGGCGAGGGGGCGGAGAGGCGTTTCGTCGAGGTCCGCACCGAGTCGCTGGAGCCGGTCTCGACAGTCGGTTCGGGCGACGCTTTCCTGGCGGGCTACGCGGCGGCGCGCTACGACGGCCGGCCTGCCGAGGAGTGCCTCGCTTACGGCGTCGCCTGCGGCGCGGAGTCGACCCAGCACTTCGGCGCCGGCATGGTCGACCGCAGCCAGGTCGAGCGCCTCCTCGGCGAGGTCCACGTCCAGGATTTGGAGGTCCCCGCCGAAGTGTAGGCTGAGTCCTCAACGCCACCCTGGAGGACTTAACTTGGAGATCGACATCGGTCGGGGCAAGAAGGGGCGGCGCGCCTACGGATTCGACGACATCGCGATCGTCCCGTCGCGCCGCACCCGCGATCCCGACGACATTGACATCAGCTGGACGCTTGGCCCCTACCGCTTCGAGCTGCCGCTCGTCGCCTCGGCGATGGACGGCGTGGTCAGCCCCGGCACCGCCGTGCTCGTCAACGAGCTGGGCGGCCTCGGCGTGCTCAACCTGGAGGGGATCTGGACCCGCTTCGAGGACGCGGAGGAGCGCTTGGAGGCGATCGCCGCCGCGCCCAAGCACGAGGCGACCCGGATCATGCAGGAGATCTACACCGAGCCCGTCAAGCCCGAGCTGATCGGCAGGCGGATAGCGGAGATCAAGGAGCGCGGCGCCGTCGCCTGCGGCTCGCTGACGCCGCAGAAAGTCCGCGAGCATTACGAGATCGCGGTCGAGGCGGGGATCGACATCCTCGTCATCCAGGGCACGGTGATCTCGGCCGAACACGTCTCGACCACGGTCGAGCCGCTCAACCTGAAGGAGTTCATCGCCGAGGTGCCGGTGCCGACGGTGGTCGGCGGTTGCGCCTCCTACTCGACCGGGCTGCACCTGATGCGGACCGGCGCGGTCGGCGTCCTGGTCGGCGTCGGGCCGGGAGCGGCCTGCACGACCCGCGGGGTGCTCGGGATCGGGGTGCCGCAGGCGACCGCGATCGCCGACGTGGCGGCGGCTCGCTCGCAGCACATGCTCGAGACCGGCGAGTACGTCAACGTGATCGCCGACGGCGGCATGCGCACCGGGGGAGACGTCTCCAAGGCGATCGCCTGCGGAGCGGACTCGGTGATGGTCGGCTCGCCGCTGGCCCGGGCCAAGGAGGCACCTGGCCGGGGCTTCCACTGGGGAATGGCGACCTTCCACCCCTCACTGCCCCGCGGTACCCGCGTCACGACCAGGCAGGACGGCACGATGGAGGAGATCCTGCTCGGGCCGGCCCAGGAGAACGATGGCACCTTCAACCTGATGGGGGCGCTGAAAACCTCGATGGCCACCTGCGGCTACGAGGACATCCGCTCCTTCCAGCGGGCCGAGGTGATGGTGGCTCCCGCTCTCATGAGTGAGGGAAAGAAGCTCCAGAACGAGCAGGCGGTGGGCATGGGGTCGAACGGGCGCGCCGCTGTGGCCACGGGGGTCGCGGTATCCGATGACTGACGTAGTCGGGCCGACGGGTCCTGTCACGGATTTGGTGCCACCACCCGCTGCGGGGGCGGCTGCGCCGCCTCCTCGGGGTGGTCCCCCAAATCCGTGCCACCCGTCGGCAGGATCGTGAGCGAGGCGGCGCTCAGGTCCCAGTCAGGGAGGTCGTCCGAGGAGACGCCCACCGACGTGCATGCAGTAGAGGAGGTGCTGGTCCTCGATTTCGGGGGGCAGTACTCACAGTTGATCGCGAGGCGGATTCGCGAGTGCGGTGTGTTTGCGGAGCTCTTGCCGTCGAGCACGCCGGTCGCGACCATCCGGGATAGAGCTCCTCAGGGGCTGGTGCTTTCCGGGGGGCCCGCGTCGGTGTATGAGGAGGGGGCGCCGGAGTTTCCGACGGAGTTGCTCGACCTGGGGATTCCGATGCTGGGGATCTGTTACGGGATGCAGGCGATGGTCCAGGCCCTGGGCGGTCGGGTGGAGGCGGCCGAGGCGGGGGAGTTCGGGCGGACGGATTTGATCCTGCGAGACGGCGGAGGGCGCCTGCTGGCGGGGCTGCCCGAGGAGCAGCACTGCTGGATGAGCCACCGCGACGCGGTCTTCGAGCCGCCCGAGGGGTTCGCGGCGCTCGCCTCCAGCCCCGGGTCGCCGGTGGCGGCGTGCGAGCACCCCGATCGGGGCCTCTACGGGATCCAGTTCCACCCCGAGGTCGTCCACACGCCATACGGGACCGAGATCCTCACCCGCTTCCTGCGCGACGTCGCCGGTTGCGAGCAGCAGTGGTCGCCGCGGTCCGTGATCGCCGAACAGGTGGCGAGGATCCAGGCGCAGGTGGGGGAGGGCAAGGTGATCTGCGGGCTCTCCGGGGGAGTCGACTCCTCGGTCGCGGCCCTGCTCGTCCACAAGGCGATCGGAGAGCAGCTGACCTGCGTCTTCGTCGACCACGGCCTGATGCGGCTCAACGAGGCCGAGCAGGTGGTCGCCGCCTTCGAGCAGTTCGGCATCCCCCTCGTCCACGTCGAGGCCGAGGAGCGCTTCCTCGCGAAGCTCGCCGGCCACGACGAGCCCGAGCGCAAGCGCAAGATCATCGGCGAGGAGTTCATCCGCGTCTTCGAGGAGGAGGCGGCCAAGCTCGAGGACGCCGCCTACCTGGTCCAGGGCACCCTCTACTCCGACGTGATCGAGTCGGGCGGGAGCGACGGTGCCGCCACGATCAAGTCCCACCACAACGTCGGCGGCCTGCCCGAGGATCTCGAGTTCGAGCTGGTCGAGCCGCTGCGGATGCTGTTCAAGGACGAGGTGAGGGCGGTGGGGGCCGAGCTCGGCCTGCCCGAGCGGATGGTCTGGCGCCAGCCCTTCCCCGGGCCGGGCCTGGCGATCCGCATCGTCGGCGGCGAGGTGACCAAGGAGCGGCTCGACATCCTCCGCGCCGCCGACGCGATCCTGCAGGAGGAGATCCGCGCGGCGGAGCTCTACCGCCAGCTTTGGCAGTCCTTCTGCGTGCTCCCGGTCGTCCGCTCGGTCGGCGTCCAGGGCGATGGGCGCACTTACGCCTACCCGGTGGTGATCCGCGCCGTCACCTCCGACGACGCGATGACCGCCGACTGGGCGCGGCTCCCCTACGACCTCCTGGAGCGGGTCTCGAACCGGATCATCAACGAGATCGCCGACGTCAACCGGGTGGCGCTGGACATCTCCTCGAAGCCACCCGCAACCATCGAGTGGGAGTGACGCTTCCGGTGCGCCTTATCCCCCTATAACGGGGGAAAGGCGCACCGGAACGGTGGATTGAGCGTCGATGCCCTCGTTTGCGGTCTCCATTGCGATTCTCAGCTTGGTGCAGGCTGTATTGGTGGCGTTGCCGGCGTCGCGACCGCTGCCGGCTTGGTTGGACCGCTTGCGCAGCCGTTGGTGGGCCCTCGTGCCGGCGCTTTCGATCATCGTCGTGGTCGGTGGGATAGAGCTCTACTCGGACTCGGCAACGGCGCTCACCTACCTGGCGCTCGTGGCCGTGCCACCACTTGCCGCCTACGCCCTTGCCTACCTCGTCCGAGTCCGCGAAAACCCGTCGTCAACAAGGGTTTTCGCGGACTCGATGCTCGCTGGCTACGGCAGATTGGCTGCGATCTCGATCACGGCAGGGCTCTTTGCCTTTGCTTGGCTCTCGACGGGGTCGCTGGTGGGCGAAGCGGCAGCGTTGGCGCTTTCTGCGCTCGCCTGTGTGACGCTGGGTTGGCTGCTCGTTTGTGCCGTTCCGGCGAGGTGGCTGCGCTGGGGCGTCTACGCGATGGCGGCGATCGACGCCTGGCTCGTCTCCGCCGAGCTCCTCCAAGGCCCTAATTCCGTTCTCAGCGCCGCCGCCCCCGCGGCCGACCTCCCGGCCCTGCAAGTGGCCAACTTCGGCGCCGCCCGCATGGGCTTCGGCGACCTCTTCGTCGCCGCCGCCCTCGGCGCCCTGCTCGCCTCCGACCGTCGCCTGCAGCTGCGGGGCGCCGCCCTGGCGGCCGTCATCTGCCCCGCCTTCGACCTGCTCTTCTTCTTCGTCGACCAGACCCCGGCGACGGTC
>DASUZK010000030.1:0-90937 GCA_036376915.1 Solirubrobacterales bacterium | reverse complement strand
CGCTGCCGACCTGCTGATTTCGTGGTTTGGGGCATATATGGGCCAAAACACGAAGTCAGCGATCGACGAAAGCGAGGATGCGATGAGTCGGATCACGATCGTCGGCGGGGGGCTCGCCGGCTTGACGGCAGCGATCGAGTGTGCCGAGGGCGGGGCGGAGGTCCGCCTGCTCGAGGCGCATGACGTCCTCGGCGGCCGCGCCCGCAGCATGGCCGGTCCCTACAAGCCCAACCTCGGTCCCCACGTCATCTACAAGGACGGGCCTCTCTGGCAGTGGCTGGCCGAGCGTGCGCTCCTGCCCGCCTACAAGAACGCGCCGCTGGCCGGAATCCGCTTTCGCTGGCAGGGCGACGTGCGCCGCACGCCGCCGCTGGGCACGATCCCCTCGGTCCTGCGCCTGCGCGGCCGCGAGGCCCCGGTGGATCAGGGCTTTCGCGGCTGGGTCACGAGTCATGCCGACGAGCGGACCGCGGCGATGCTCTCCGCCGCCGCTGGCGTCTACACCTTCCACCACGATCCCGGCGAGCTCTCGGCGGCATTCGTCTGGGGCCACTCGGTCCGGGTCCTGCTCAGCCCGCCACCCACGGCGCGTTACCTGATCGGAGGCTGGGGGTCGATGATCGCGGCGCTCGAGGCGCGGGCCCGGGAGCTCGAGGTCGAGATCGAGACCGGCCATTCGGTGGACGCCCTGCCCGAGCCGCCCGTGATCGTCGCCACCGAGCTGGGCCAGGCGCGGGAGCTGCTCGGCGACGACTCGCTTGACTGGCCGGCGGGGCGCACCGTCTGCGTCGACCTTGGGCTCGAGCATCGCCGCGGCGACCCCTTCGTCGTCTCCGACCTCGACGAAGCCGGCTGGGTCGAGCGTTTCAGCGCCGCCGACCCCTCGCTTGCTCCCGAGGGGGAGGAGCTGGTACAGGCGCAGTTGCCGATCCGGCCGGGCGAGAGTGTCGACCAGGCGGGCCTGCGCCTGGAGCGCCTGCTCGACGCCTCGCTCTCCGCCTGGCGCGAGCGCGAGACCTGGCGCCGGCGCCAGGTGATGGACGGCCGCACCGGCCCGCTCGACCATCCGGGTCTCAGTTGGCGGGACCGCCCGGCGATCGACCGCGGCGCCGGGGTCTTCCTCGCCGGGGACATGGTCGCGGCGCCGGGCCTGCTCTCCGAGGTCTCCTGGGCCAGTGCGGTCGAGGCGAGCCGGTTGGCCCTCGCCGCTACCGATGCCGAGCGGCCGCGGCTGAGGCGGGTCGCGTAGTCGAATACCGTCCCGGCCGTGGCAGCGACGAGCGCCGGGATCCTGCTCCATCGCCGCGTCGGAGCGGCGACCGAAGTGCTGCTCGTCCATCCTGGCGGGCCGTTCTGGGCGAAGAAGGACCTCGGCGCCTGGTCGGTGCCGAAGGGCGAGGTGGGCGAGGGGGAGGACCCCCGTGCCCGCGCCCTGCTCGAGCTCGAGGAGGAGCTGGGTTCCGGCCTCGGGCTCGCCACCTCCGACCTGACAGAGCTGGGTTCGGTGCGTCAGAAGGGGGGAAAGACGGTCCTCTGCTGGGCGGCCGAGGCGGACTTCGATCCCGCCAAGCTGCGCAGCAACACCTTCACGATGGAGTGGCCTCCACGCTCCGGAAAGGAGCAGGAGTTTCCCGAGGTCGACCGGGCGGAGTGGTTCGGGCTCGAGATGGCGCGGGAGAAGATCAATCCCGCCCAGGCAGAGCTCCTCGATCGCCTCGCGGCGGATCGTTAACCCGAGGTGCAACGCGTTGTTCATCTAGGAGAGCCGTAACGCGTTGCACCTCGACCTATACTCGCCGGGCGATGACTGACGGCCCCGATCCGCACTCGGCCCCGCCCGGCGACGGGCCCTCCGGCCGCCCCCTGCCGCTCTCGGTGCGCCTGCTCGGCGCGGGAGTGCGCAGCGCCCGCAGCGTGACCAAGGCGACCGGCATCGACCGCGCGGTCGAGAGCGCCGCCGAGGAGGCGATGGTCGCCGCGGTCGAGAGCGAGGCGGTCGAACGGGCTCTGGCCCGGGTAATAAAGGGCCCGGTCGTCGAGGAGGCGATGAACAGCGCCCTCGAGAGCGATGCCGTCAAGCGGGCGCTGATCGACGCGCTCGACAGCGAGCTCGTCGACGAGGTCTGGCTGCGCCTGCTGGCCAGCGACGAGACCCAGCGCCTGGTCGAGCGGATCGCCGAGGCGCCGGAGCTGCGGGCCGCGATCAGCGCCCAGAGCGTGGGCCTGATCACCGATGTCGGCCACACGATCGGCAATGGCACCAAGCGCGCCGATGGCGTCGTCGAGAGGCTGGCGCGCCGGATCTTCTTCCGCAAGCGTCGGACCGAGCCGACCGATCGAGCTGGGCTGGTCACCCGTGCTGCCGCCTTCGGCCTCGACGGCCTGATCGTCAACCTCTGCTTCTCCGGCCTGGCCGCGGTGGCGGCGCTGATCGCCTCGGCCTTCACCGGCAACGGCGACGGCGTCTCCGACGCGGCGCTCGCGGTCGGCACCACGCTCTGGTTCGCGCTCGGGAGCGTCTACCTGGTCGGCTTCTGGTCGCTCGCCGCGCAGACGCCGGGCATGCGCTTCCTCGGAATCAGGCTCGACGTCGAGGGGCAGGGGCTGGCTTTCAGGCGCTCCCTCAAACGCCTGCTCGGCATGATCCTGGCCGCGATCCCCTTCGGGCTCGGCTTCCTCGGCATCCTCTTCGACGAGCGGCGGCGAGCCTGGGACGATCGCCTCAGCCGGACCGACGTCGTCTACGAGGGCAACGAGCGCCTCGCCCCCTGGTCGCGCCTCGAGGCCCCTTCGCCTGCCGCGCAGGCCTCCGCAACGACGAAGGCCCCGGATTCCCGGGGCCTTCAGCCGCAGCGCGTAGCCGGGTCTTCGACTACCTGACGGCGCCCTCGGGCCCCTCGGACAGCTTGTAGATGATGATGATCGCGAGGGCGAAGATCGCCAGTGACCAGAAGGGGTAGGCCGGGATCGAGAGCAGCGCGCCCATCGCGTTGAGGGCGGCGATGAAGATGCCGAACCAGCGGCCGAATTCACCCCCGGAAAAAAGCGAGAAGGCGGCGACGAGCTCGAGCACGCCGATGATCAGGATGATCCAGCCCCAGGTGTTGAGGCCGCTGATGATGTAGGTGACGTTCTCGGTGAAGAACTTCGAGTCGCCGATCGCGGCGATGCCGTAGATGATGTTGAGGACGCCGGCGACCAGTAGAAGGACACCGGCGAAGACCCACCAGCCACTGACAAGGCTCTCGTCGTTCATGAGTAACCCTTTCGTGATTACGAAAATGGACGGGGTAAAGGTGTGAAACGCTAGGAGCGCGTTCGAGGTCGGACAAAGGGTTCCTGCGCCTGACACTTCTCCTGCTCGCGTTCACGATCCGCCATTCGACTAGTCTGCTCGGCCATGGACGTCGTTCGCACCCCGGAGGAGAGCCTGCGGGGGCTTCCCGACTTTCCCTTCGAGTCGAGCTACCGCGAGATCGACGGGCTGCGGCTCGCCTTCCTCGACGAGGGCGACGGCGAGCCGGTCGTCTTCTTCCACGGCGAGCCCACCTGGTCGTTCCTCTGGCGCAAGGTGATCCCGCCGGTGCGCGACGCCGGCTACCGCTGCATCGCCCCCGACTACGCCGGCTTCGGCCGCTCCGACAAGCCCACCGACCTCGAGTGGTACACCTACGACCGCCACGTCGAGTTGATGTCCAAGCTGCTGGAGGACCTCGACGTGCGCGACGCGACAGCCGTCGTCCACGACTGGGGCGGTCCGATCGGGCTGCGGCTCGCGGTCGAGCACCCCGACCGCTTCTCGCGCCTCGTGATCATGGAGACCGGCCCGTTCACCGGGCAGCAGCGGATGAGCGAGGCCTGGCTCAAGTTCCGCGACTTCGTCCGCGACAACGTCGACATGCCGGTGGGGATGCTGGTGCGCGGCGGCTGCAAGAACGATCCCGGCGACGACGTGATTGCCGCCTACGAAGCTCCCTATCCGACTCCCGAGGCCAAGGCGGGGGCCCGCGCCTTCCCGCTGATCCTGCCGACCGAGCCCGACGCGCCCGGCGCCGCCGAGGGCAAACGGGTCGCCGACGCGCTGCGCGAGGACGAGCGCCCGACGCTGGTCCTCTGGGCCGACTCGGACCCGATCCTTCCTTTCTCGAACGGCGAACGGGTCTCGAGCCAGCTGAACTTCCCGCCGCCGCGGCCGATCGAGGGCGCGGGTCACTTCCTCCAGGAGGACGCCGGCCCCCAGATCGGCGCGATCATCGCCGACTGGCTCGGCTGACCGCCTCCCGTAGCTCCTCGCGCGGGCGGTCGACGAGCAGGCGCACGCGTCGCGGCGGCCCCTCGTCGCCGACCCAGGTGACGGTCCCCGGCCAGTAGGGCCCGGGGGGTGCGCCGGGGTGGTGGAAGGCGTCGGCGAAGACCCAGCTGCCGGTGTTGTGCAGCTGGCCGCCGCCGGGCAGCTGCCAGTGCGCGGAGCTCTCTGCCGGGCCGGCATGGTGGGTGTGGCCTGTGATCGTGTGTGCCGCCCCGATCTGCAGCCGCCGCGCCAGCTCGGTGGCGGCGTCGATGCCGCTGCGGGCGATCGAGGCGGGGGAGAGGTCGGGATCGAACCCGGCGCGGAAGAGGCGGTTGAGCAGCCAGACGCTCGCCGGCACGCCGGCCCCGAAGGCAGCCTTGACCGTGGCCCGGCGAACGCGGCCGCCGTTGCGGCGGCCGGAGAAGGCGTTCCAGGCGCGTTCGGAAGGGCGGCTGGCGCCGGGCCTCATACCGGCCGCGGCGAGGCCGAAGGAGAAGCCGTAGAGGGGGCGCAGGATGCGCTCGTAGTCGGGCGGGGTCGCCGGGTCCGGGAGCCGCCCGGCGGTGCGCATCATCGCCGCCGCCGCGACGCACTCCAGGCGCGGCAGCGACATGTGGCAGTCCATGTAGTGGCCGTGGGTGGCGTAGACGTCGTCGCGAATCCAGATGCCCGGATAGGCGATGCTGAGCTCGGCCTCGCCGAGCCAGGCGGCGATCCGGTTGGCCGACTCGCCCGCCGCGAGCGAGCGGTGCTCGAGCCCGAGCGTGTCGCCGGCGAGCGCCAGCTCTTCGAGCAGGGGCTCGGCCAGGCGATGGTCGTGGTTGCCGGGCACGAGGACGACCCGCCGTCCCGCCATCGTCCTGCCCAGGTCCTCGAAGAAGGGCCGGGCGATCTCGAGCACCCGCGGCAGCTGCAGCTCGCGCAGCTCGAGCGCGTCGCCGAGCAGGACGAGACGGTCGGCACCGCCGATCTCCTCCAGCAGGGTCTCGCGGATCGCGGCGTCGCGCAGCAGGTCCTCTCCGCCGGCGGAGCCGAGGTGCAGGTCGGAGACGATCGCGGTTCGCATCCAGGGCAACCTAGCGGTGCAACGTTTTACGGCTCCCAGAGAGCCGTAAAACGTTGCACCTGTCGTGGGTCGGGGCGAATTGGCTATCCAGCCAGTCGACGACTAGACTTCCGCGGGATGCCCGGGCTCAGCGAAGAGCGCCTGGCGCCGGTCAACGGCGTCGAGATCGCCTACCAGGAGGTGGGCGACCCCGACGGCGAGCCGCTGTTCCTGGTGATGGGGCTGGGGACGCAGATGCTCGCCTGGGACGAGGAGCTCTGCGAGCTGCTGGCCGGCCGGGGCTTCCGCGTCGTCCGCTTCGACAACCGCGACATCGGCCGCTCGACCATGCTCGAAGGTGCCGGTGTGCCAAGCCGGGTCGATCTCTTCATCGGCCGCCGCGCCAGCGCGCCCTACCTGCTCTCCGACATGGCCGCGGACACGATCGGGCTGATGGATCACCTGGGGATTGACTCCGCCCACGTCGTCGGCGCCTCGATGGGAGGCATGATCGGCCAGACACTCGCGATCGAGCATCCCGAGCGGGTCCGCTCGCTGGTCTCGATCATGTCGACGACCGGCAGCCGCCGGGTCGGGACGCCGACGCTGAAGGCCTTCGGCGTGATGCTGGCCAAGGCGCCTCACGATCGCGACGGCTTCGTCGAGCGCGTCCTCAAGACCTTCCGGGTGGTCGGCTCGCCCGCCTACCCGACAGACGAGGCGCGGCTGCGCGAGATGGCCGGGAGGATGTACGACCGCTCCCACAACCCGCGCGGTGTCCTGCGCCAGATGCACGCTATCTCCGCCTCGGGCGACCGCACGGCGGCGCTGCGCAAGCTGCGCCTGCCGGCTTCGGTGATCCACGGCACCAACGACCCGCTGGTCCGCCCCAGCGGCGGCCGCGCCACGGCCCGGGCCATCCCCGGTGCCCGCTTGCGCATCGTCGAGGGCATGGGGCACGACCTGCCCCGCGAGCTCTGGCCGGTCTTCGCCGGCGAGATCGTCGACACCGCCTCGCGGGCCGGCTTCCAGGCGCCCGCCAAGCAGCCGGCCTGACCGTCCCAAACCGAGGCAGCTCGCGCCACCGCGCGACGATGCCCGTAAGATCACGGCCATCGGGGCGTGGCGCAGCCTGGTAGCGCGCGGCCTTTGGGTGGCCGAGGTCCCCGGTTCGAATCCGGGCGCCCCGATGAAGGATCGCCTGTGCGGGCGGACCTCGCGCTCCTTCAGCTCGCCGTTGGCCCTTAAGAGGCGTTGCGTCGCCACATCTTCATCAGGGGGATGAACGAGGCATTGAGGTATTTGTCCTCGGCCGCAACCCGAGTCTTGCCAAGCACCGGCTTACTCTCCGAGTCTCGGGTGAAGGGCGTGAAGTAAGTCCGCTGTCGTCCATCCGAGGTGGCCGCCATCACGGATAGAGCCTCTGTTCGATCGGGACGCTCAGACGGACGTTGCATATCTGCCGAAAGACCGCCCTTTGGGGCCGTTGCCTGCCATACCTCACCGGCGTGGACAACCATCGACGCTCCCAGGCGCTCGGCTTCGTCAGCCATGGCCCGAAACATTACGTACTTCTCGGCCTGATCCTCAAAAGACATACCCGCGACACTGATGATCTGGTTTCTGTCATCGAAAAAGAAGGTGATAGGCAGGTGATAGCCATCGTGAGCAAGCGTCCGAGCGGCAATGGTTGCGAGCTGACCCGCAGCGTCGAGCGAATCGACGCCAGGGTCAAACCTGAACGCGGTTTGCGGGTCGAGGAGCATTGCCTGCGCCCGATTCTCATAGAACTCGTCGTTTCTGATGTCGGGGCCGACCTGTGCGCGCTCAAGTTCCGCGAGCATGCCCGAAGCCAGGTGGAGGTGTGCCGTCCGCGCTTCGCGGGTCATCAACATGCACGGAAGCCGACCTCCGAGGTGCGCAGTCCTGTCGTGGCGTCCCTCATGGGTCTCACCGCCGAACGTTTGCATCTGAAGGCCAAGGCGCTCATGTGCCTCTGCCAAGATCGTCGCAACTACACCGTAGCCGTGAGCACACACGTCGGTTAGCTCGTGGTCTGGGAGGTCGTTAGCAACCCATCGGCGCTCAACTTGGAGCATCCCTTCTTTTCGGATACGGGGAGGCAAATCCGCGGTCTCGAAGTTGCTAACGATTTCTTCAGGACTGACATGTGGCGGGACCTCAAAAACCGCGTAGGGACCGTCGAGCCAGTTGGCCACCACCGACGCTACAGCCGTGCTCGCGATCTCAAGGTCACCCACCTTCTCGACGGTGGTCCGAGCGTCGTGCAGTCAAACCATGAGCGGGTCCGCCCTCATCTTTTCTCGCCATTCAACTTCGTACCAAGACTCGAAATCCTCGATCTTGTGCTTTTGGGCCTGCAGCATGAAAGTGACTTGGCGCAGAGTCGTGATCAACTGATTGAGGTTCAAGACGAACTCTTCGGGAAACGGATAACTCGCCGCCGCGCGGTGCCAGAGTTCGTGAGCTTGTCGCAGGCGTGTGTGTGCGCTCTGCAAGGGGCAGCTCGTCTCGATGCGGAGGCGCTGATTTGAGTCAGACTCGCTCACGTCTTATACCGTAGCCAATGTGGCGTTTGTGCGAACATGTGTTCGGTTTGCCAAATTATTCTTGGGTTCACGCCAAGTTAATCCGACCGCCCGATTCCGCAGACAAAAGCATCCGGCTCGTTTGGCATCCTGGTTAGATGGCTCGCGTGGCGGAGAAGACTGTTTCGCTGGAGCTGGTCGCGGCTCCAGCGATAGAGAAGCGAATCTTGATTGTCCGCGAGCGCCAGGTAATGCTCGATGAAGATCTCGCTGATCTCTATGGCGTAGATACCAGGGTGCTCGTTCAGCAGGTCAAGCGAAACGCGAAGCGCTTCCCTGAGGACTTCATGTTCCAGCTGACAAGCGCCGAGGCAGAAGCTTTGAGATCACAAATTGTGATCTCAAAGGAGGGCCGGGGCGGCCGCCGCTACGCGCCATACGTCTTTACGGAGCAGGGAGTGGCGATGCTCTCTGGCGTCCTGCGCAGCGACCGAGCGATTGCCGTGAACATCGAGATCATGCGGGTCTTCGTCGAGCTTCGCCGGGTCGCGAGTTCCTATGCCGCGATTGAGAAGAGACTCGAAGAGGTCGAGCGGGAATTGGGCGGGCATGACGAGCAGCTGAACCAGATCTTCATGACGCTGAGGCAGCTGATCTCACCACCCAACCGACCGAAGCGGCCGGTCGGGTTCAGATTGCCCGAGGGAGAGGAGTAAAGCCAGGGCACATCACGCATTCGGCGCAGCGTCCGGCCGGGGGACCGACCTCATCTCGCGGACGCTCGGGACGGCGATCACCGCGAAGGTCGCGATGGCGATGACGGCGGTGGCCGCGATCAGGCCGGGGCCGGCGCCGAACAGTTCCTGCTCCAGGCCGCCGAGCATGTAGCCGAGCGGGATCAGGGCGAAGGAGCCGAGCAGATCGTAGGAGCTGAGGCGAGAGCGCAGGGAGATCGGGGTGCGCGTCTGCAGGATCGTCTCCCAGAGAGCGCCGAAGATCGCCAGCGAGGCGCCGGCCGCGGCGGCGCCCGCGGCGATCAGGCCGACCGGTGCCAGGGTCGCCAGGAGCAGCAGCGGTGCCGCCCACATCCCGATCGCGAGCGTGGCGGCCAACAGCGGGCGATTCGGGTTCCAGGCCATGGCGACGATCGCCCCGAGCACCTCGCCGGCGCCCATCGCGGCGAGGATCGCCGCCCAGGCGGCCGGGCCGCCGAGCGAGTCCGCCGAGACGGACGGACCGAAGACGAAGAAGGGGGCGAAGACGAGCGAGTTGAGGATCGCGAACTCGGTGACGACGACCCAGATCCAGGTCGTGCGGCGGAACTCCCGCCAGCCCATGACGAGGTCCTGTCGCACGGTGCTGGTTCGGTGCCGCGCCTTCTGCGGCACCTGCACCCGGACCCTGGCCAGCAGCGCCGCGCTGAGCAGGAAGCTGGCGGCGTCGACGGCGAAAGCCCAGCCGGGCCCGGCGACGGCGAGAACCGCGACGGCGATCGCCGGGCCCGCGATGCCACCGATCGAGACGGCCATTCCGCGCAGCGCGTTCGCCTTCTGGAGCCGCTCGGAGGGCACGGACTGCGAGATCAGCCCCTGCATCGCCGGCATGAAGAACGCCGCCCCGGCGCCGAGCACCGCCTGCGCGGCGACGAGCTGCCAGAACTCCGCGTGGCCGCCGATTAGCAGCACCGCCACGACTCCCTGCGAGGCGAACCGGCACAGGTCGGCCGCGATCACCACCGAGCGGCGGGCCATCCGGTCTCCTCCGACGCCACCAAAGAGGAGGAGGGCGGCGAGCACGACGGCCTGTGCGGCGAGGGCGATGCCGACCTGGGCCATCGAGCCGCCGATCGAGAGCACGGCAAACGGCAGGACCGCCAGCACCATCAGGTCGCCCACCGCGGAGGTGAGCTGGGCGAGCACGAGCCGGCGCAGGTTTCCTTCGCGTAGTGCCGAGAGGTCGAAGACGCGCCTGGCTCTCTCGGTCATCCCCGTCCTTTCTTTTCCTCAAATTAAACTGAGCAAAGGCTAGATCATCGAGGGCTTGGGATCAATGGAGTTATGTAGACGGACGTTTGTTCCCTCCAGTTTCCGAGGAATCGTGTCGATGGCCGTGCAGATGACGCAGAGTCACGAGGCGGAGCAGCGCAGGGAGCGGGCAGTGTTCGAAACCGACGGGCACCTGATTGCGGGTGACGTCACCTTGCCCCGCGAGGGCTATGCGAGTCGCCTCTCGGATGCGCTCAACCGCGACGAGATCGGCTTCATCCCGCTCACCGACGTGGAGATCACCGCGACCTCCACCGGCGAGGTGACGCGGCGCGAGTTCATCGTGCTCGGCAAGGCCCACATCAAGCTCGCCTACCCGGCCGAATCGGGCGAGTAGCGCTTTTGCCGGAGAGACGGGTCGGCCGGGCCTCCTGCGCTCGGTGTTACGCCCGCGCCTCGCGCCGCCGGCTGCTCTGGGCGTAGGAGCCGAGGTCGAAGAGGAAGGCGAGGACGACGATGAACCACTCGAAGCCGACGACGCCGTTGGATGAGCTCCACATCACCGCGTAGGCGAGGGTCGTCCAGGGCAAGAGGAAGAAGCCGAGGAAGGGGACGAACCAGCTCTCGAAAGCGCGGCCGAGCATGTCGCTGAACAGCCAAAGCACGAACAGCGCCAGGCGCGGCGAGATCAGGGCGAAGAGGACGACGAAGCAGCCGATTCGCCAACGTTACCTCGGCGCTAGGCTGGAACGCGAGCGATGAACCGACTTGGCAAGCTGATGACGATGCTGCACTCGGAGAAGACGCGGATGCCGGCGGCCGAGGAGGCACTGCCCGGGCGCAGTGAGCGGGCCTTCGAGGTGCCCGAGCGCCACGCCGTGCTGGGCACGCCGCTGGCGCCGCCGTTCCCCGACGGGATCGAGACGGCCTACTTCGCGCTCGGCTGCTTCTGGGGTGCGGAGCGGCTTTTCTGGGGGATCGACGGCGTCTACACGACGGCCGTCGGCTACATGAACGGGAGCACGCCGAACCCGACCTACGAGGAGGTCTGCAGTGGCAGGACCGGTCACGCGGAGGCGGTCCTGGTCGCCTTCGACCCGGCGAAGGTCTCCTACGCGGACCTGCTGAAGGTCTTCTTCGAGGAGCACGACCCAACCCAGGGGATGCGCCAGGGCAACGACGTCGGCACCCAGTACCGCTCAGGGATCTATTTCGTCGGCGACGCCCAGAAGGCGACGGCCGAGATGGCAAGGCGCGTCTACGACGAGGCGGTGCGGGCGGCGGGCCACGCCCCGGTGACGACCGAGGTCGAGCCGGCGGCGCCCTTCTACTACGCCGAGGACTACCACCAGCAGTACCTGCACAAGGTGCCCAACGGCTACTGCGGCCTGGCCGGCACCGGGGTCTCCTGCCGCATCCCCGCGGCGACCTCCTAGCGCTCCCCGCCCGGCGCTGCGAATAGCATTCCGCGCCGGTGACTCCCTCCTTCGGCTCCTACATCGTCGGCTGCCTGGCCACGATCGGCATCGTCAGCGCGCTCGCCCTCGGCGGCTACTGGTTGCGGCGCTGGATCGTGCCCGAATTCTCCGGTGCCCTCGCCCGCCTGGCGGACGCGACGATCGCCACGGCACTGCTGATCGCGGCGCTGCAGCTGCTCGGGACGCTGAGCGTCCTCACCCTCGGCTGGACGATCGTCGGCTGCATCGGCATCGGCCTCGGCGCGGCGCTGCTGGGCTGGTGGATGTCGCCTGCCGAGCGCCGCGAGGTGTCGGCACCGCAGGTGCAGGCGATGGCCCTGCTGATCGCGCTCGGGGTCGCCTCCTGGGTCGTCGCCGAGTGGACCTTCCCCTCGATGCAGAGCCTCGACTTCGGCATGTTCGGCGGCGACACGACCTGGTACCACATGCCCTTCTCGGGCCGGATCGCCCAGGACGGGTCGATCGTCCACCTCCACTTCACCGACCCGCTGCGGCTCGCCGCCTGGTTCTACCCGGGCAGCTCGGAGCTGATCCACGCCGGTGGGATCGTCCTCTTCAAGACCGACTGGCTCTCGCCGCTGATCAACATGATCTGGCTCTCGATCGCGCTGCTCGCCGCCTGGTGCGTGGGGCGCCCGTACAAGGTCGGGCCGGCGACGCTGGTCGCCGCGGCGCTGGTCTTCTCCGCCGGGGTGATGATCGAAACCCAGCCGGGCGAGGGCCGCAACGACATCATGGGGCTGGCCTTCCTGCTCGCCTTCGCCGCCTTTCTCATCAACGGCCACCAGCGCCGCGCGCCCGATGCCGGGGCGGTACAGGACGCGCCCGAGCGCGACGCGCCGCTGCTCGACAAGGGACCGCTGATCGTCGCCGGGATCGCGGCCGGGATCGCGATCTCTGTGAAGCTTCCGCTGCTGGCGCCAGTCGGCGCGATCGCGGTCGGAATGATCCTCGTCAGCGGCGCCGGGCGCAGGCTGATGACCGCGGCGGCGATCGGCATCCCCGCCTTCCTCGTCGGCGGCTACTGGTACGTGCGGGCGGCGATCCACACCGGTGGCAACCCGATCCCGCAGATCGGCTGGGGGCCGCTGAAGCTGCCCCGCCCCGACCAGATGCCGCTCGACCCGCGGCCGCGCTTCGCCGTCGCCGACTACCTGACCGAGCCGACGATCTACCGCAAGTGGTTCTTCCCCCAGCTCGACAATGCGCTCGGGCCGCTCTGGCCGCTGATCCTGATCGTGGCCGTGGCGGCGGCCGTCTACATCGCGGTCCGCTCGCGCAACAAGATCCTGCGGGTGCTCGCCGCCGCCTCGCTGCTCACGGCCGCGGTCTACATCGTCACCCCGCTGACCGCCGCCGGCCAGGAAGGCACGCCGACCGGGTTCTTCACCAATACCCGCTACCTGATGCCCGGCCTGCTCCTCGCCCTCACCCTGCTGCCGATCGCGCGGCCGCTGCGGGCGCCCGACAGCCGCGCCTGGCAGACGCTGCTCTTCCTCACCGGGGTCTACGCGATCTCGGTGCTGACGACGCCGCGCTGGTTCCCTGGCTACATCGTCGCCACGGTCTTCCTCACCCTGGCCCTGGTCTGGGTGCCGGCGGCGCTGGCGATGTCGCGGTCGCGGCGTGGGGTGGGACGGGGGTCGATCGCACTCGTCGCGGCCGGGATCGTCCTCCTCGCCGTCGTTCTCGGCCGCGCCCAGGAGGTCCAGTACTACAAGCAGCACTACACCCGGGTCCTTCCCTTCCTCCAGGAAGGTGGGCCGCGCGAAGCGTATTCGCTCGCCCACGACCTGCACGACAAGCGGATCGGGATCGCCGGCTCGGGGGAGATCTTCTTCGGCCAGTACGGCTTCTACGGGCGCGACCTCGACAACTACGTCCAGTACATCGGCGTCGAGGGCCCGGACGGAACCTATCGCCTGGCGACCACCTGCCGCGAGTTTCGCCGCCAGATCAACGCCGGCGACTACGACTACCTGATCGTCAGCCAGAACACCCAGGACGCGGCCGACTCGCCGTATTGGTACCCGATCTACGCCTGGGTGAAGACAGACACGGCGCTGGAGGAGGTCGTCGCCGAGCCCGAGGTGACGCCGCAGCCCGACTTCGTCTTCAAGGTCAACGGCAAGCTCGACCCGGACGGGTGCGCCGGGCTCGGTTCGGGCTGAGGCGCTCCGGCTGCGGCGCCGCTCAGACCGGCGCCAGGGCGTGCTCGCGGATCAGCTCCGCGGAGCGCCGCGGCAGTTCCCACCAGAACATGTGACCGGCGCCCTCGAGCGTCTCGAGGCGAGCGTCGGGGATGGCGGCGGCGATCTCGCGGCCGTTGCTGTACCCCAGCAGCCGGTCGGCGTCGCCGTGGACGACCATGGTGGGGAGTGAGATCTGGCCGAGTCGCGCGTGGGTGTCGTGGGCGCCGCAGGCGCGCATCTGCTGCAGGACGACCGGCTGGGGGGCGGGGAGCTGCGAGCCCATCTCGACGAAGGCGGCGAAGCGCGAGTCGTCCTCGCGGAAGCCGGGGGAGAGGTTGATCTCCCACATCGCCCGGAAGACCTGCTCGGGCTCGCCGGAGGCGTAGGCGTTGCCGAGCAGCTGCAGGTCCTCGGGGGCCATCAGCGTTCCCTCCGGGCCGCCGCAGTAGCTGCAGCCGATGGTCAGCGTGCGGATTCGCTCGGGGTGGGCGAGGGCCAGCTCCTGGGCGATCATGCCGCCCATCGAGATCCCGACCACGTGCGCGGTCTCCAGCTCGAGCGCGTCGAGCAGGGCGGCCGTGTCGGCAGCCATGTCGGCGATGGTGAAGGGCAGCTCGGCACGGCCGGAGAGGCCCATGCCGCGGTTGTCGAAGACGATGCACTCGAAGCTCGGCTCGAGCTCGGCGAGGAAGGGGCGCCCCCAGGTCACGTGTGTGGCGCTCATCCCCTGGATCAACAGCATCGGCTCGCCCTCGCCAGTGCGTATGCAATGAAGCTCCGTACCCCCTGCATCGATGCTCGGCATAGCCCGCCGATCCTACGCGAAACCGCTTGCCAGGGCCTATTCTGAGCGCACCCGCCCCAGTAGCTCAGAGGACAGAGCACCGGCCTTCTAAGCCGATGGTCGCTGGTTCGAATCCAGCCTGGGGCGCTTCTCCCGGCGTCCGTCCGTCAGGCGTACTCGTCGTGCAGGTTCCACCACTGGTATGGAGGGGTCTGCGGATAGCCCTCGGGCGAGTCCTCCCACTCCTCCTGGCGGCCGAGCGCGGTGATGTCGAGGTAGCTCCAGGTGCTGCCCATCGCTTCGTCGCCGCGGCTGTCGATGAAGTAGGTGCGGAAGATTCGGTCGCCCTCGCGGAAGAAGGCATTGGTCCCGTGCCATTCGCCGACGCCGAAGTCGGCATCGAAGTCGTCGGTGATCGTGTACCAGGGGATCTCCCAGCCCATCCTCGCCTTCCAGCGCTCGATGTCCGGTTGCGGCGCGCGCGAGGCGAACGCGAGCGTGGTGTCGCGGGCATTCAGGTGGGCGAGGTGGGCGACCTGATCGGCGAGGAAGGAGCAACCTCCGCAACCGCGCTCCGGCCAGCCCTTCACGCCGGGCTCGAAGAAGAAGCGGTAGACGATCAGCTGGCGGCGCCCGTCGAAGAGGTCGAGCAGGGTCACTGGCCCGTCCGGCCCCTCGAAGCGGTAGTCCTTCTCCACGGCCATCCTCGGCATCCGGCGGCGCTCGGCCGCAAGCGCGTCCCGAGCCCGGGTGAGCTCCTTCTCCTTCACGAGCAGCTCCTGGTGGGCCGCCTCCCACTCCTGCGGCGAGACGATCGGCGGCATCTCCATGGCGTTCTCCTCTTTCAGGGGTGCTCGTCGACGAGCTGGCTCTCAAACAGTAGACCTCACAGGGCATCGCCTCGAACTACGCTTGGGGTGCTGTGTTCGAACTGCGTTCGTATCGCCCCGAAGACGCCGAGGCGGTCTGGGGCCTTCATGATGCGGCGCTCGAGGGCGCCGGTGTCCACGGCGGCCGAGGGCCGTGGGAGGACGACCTTCGCGATATCGCGGGCACCTACCTCGACCCCGGCGGCGAGTTCCTCCTCGCCTTCGACGGTGGTGCGCTGGTGGGCATGGGCGGGCTGTTGCGCCGTTCCTCCGAGGAGGCGGAGATAACCCGGATGCGGGTGAGGCCGGATCGGCAGCGCCGGGGCCTTGGCCGTCGCATCCTCGCGGCACTGGAGGGCCGGGCCGGGGAGCTCGGCTTCGAGCGCGTGCGGCTCGACACCACCGAGGAGCAGGCCGCGGCCCGGAAGCTCTACGAGAGAGCCGGCTACCGCGAAGTCGGCCGGCGGACGACGGATCGGTTCGTCTTCGTCGACTTCGTCAAGTCGCTGGGTGCCTCGAAGTCGCCTGTTCTGGTCCTGACAGGGCCGCCCGGAGTGGGAAAGACCACCGTCGCCGGAATCCTCGCCTTGCGCTCCCCTCGCGCCGTCCACCTCGAATCCGACGTCTTCTTCCGCTTCGTCCGCTCGGGCTACGTCGAGCCCTGGAAGCCGGAGTCTCACGAGCAGAACAGCGTGGTGATGGGCATCGTCGCCCGGGCCGCGGCCGGCTACGCCGCCGCCGGCTACGAGACGATCGTGGACGGGATCGTCATCCCAGGCTGGTTCCTCCCGCCGCTCGCCGGGATGCTCGAGGGCGCGGGCCACACAGTGGCCTACGCGGTGCTTCGCGCCCCGGTCGCGACCTGCATCGAGCGGGTGCGGGGTCGCGAAGGCGTGCCGCTCGAGCGGGGACCCATCGAGCAGCTGTGCCAGAGCTTCGCCGACCTCGGCGGGTACGAGCGCAACGCGATCGAGCTGCACGGCGAGGAGCCCGAGGAGGAGGTGGCCGACATCGTCTCGCGACGCCTGGCAAGCGGCCAGCTGGCGATTTGACCGGTGACGCTCGCTAGATTTGACTCGTGGCCGAGGTCCTCTACTACGCGATTCCGGCGTTCGTGCTGCTGCTCGTCGCCGAGCTGCTCTCTTTCAAGTACCTGCGCGACGACGACGATCTCGTCGGCTACGAGTCCAAGGACACGCGGACGAGCCTGACCATGGGCGGCGGCAACGTCGCGATCAACGCGGTTTGGAAATTCGTCGTCCTGATCGCCTACGCCGGCCTCTATGAGCTGACGCCGCTGCGGATGCCGGCCGATGCGTGGTGGACCTACGTCCTGCTCTTCTTCGCCGACGACCTCGCCTACTACTGGTTCCACCGCGTCCACCACGAGGTGCGGGTCTTTTGGGCGAGCCACGTCGTCCACCACTCCTCCCAGCACTACAACCTCTCGACCGCGTTGCGCCAGACGTGGACCCCGATGACGGCGTTGCCCTTCTGGGCACCGCTGGCACTGCTCGGCTTCGCGCCCTGGATGATCCTCACCCAGCTGGCGATCAGCCTGATCTACCAGTTCTGGATCCACACCGAGCGGGTGAAGAAGCTGCCGGCGCCAGTCGAGCTCTTCTTCAACACGCCCTCGCACCATCGCGTGCACCACGGCTCCAACGAGGTCTACCTCGACCGCAACTACGGCGGCATCCTGATCATCTGGGACCGGATGTTCGGCACCTTCCAGGGCGAGACCGAGCGGCCCCGCTATGGGCTGACCAAGAACATCCGCACCTTCCGGCCGACCAAGGTCGCCTTCCACGAGTTCGTCGACATCGCTCGCGACGTGCGCGCGGCGAGGGGCTGGCGCCACAAGCTCGGCCACGTCTTCCGCGGCCCGGGCTGGTCGCCAGACGGCAGCAGCGGCGGCACCCGGGGTTAGCTTCTTCCAGTCGAACCTGAACTGGTTTGTCGTCTTATTCCGGCGGGTAGCTCTGCGGCATGGAGCTATCAATTCTGTTGATCATCATCGGGATCGTCTTGGCGATCCTCGTCCACTACGTGCTCGGGATCATCGTGGTCCTGATCGGGCTGGCGATGCTCTTGCTGCCCCGACTCGGCACGCGCAGGGCGTAGGTCGCGTGCGACGGGGCGCGGATCTCCCTCGCGGAGACCGCGCCCCGGGCGCGGCCTGACAAGCTGGTTCGATGGCGCCCTGGAAGCTGCCGCTGATCGTCACTGCGCTCGTCGTGCCGATCGTCGCGGGGTTCCTCCTGGCCGGCCCGGCTCTCGGAGTCGCGGTCGGGGCTCTCGCCGTGCTGGCGTTGCTGGTGGTGGCGGCGCGACAGCGACCTCGGGGACCGATCGGGTCCGGGGGCGAGGGGGACGGGCATCGCGTGTTGATTGTCGCGGCCGATGCGGTGGAGGAGCCGGGGGACGTGGCGCGGATCGTGCGCACGGCGGGGATCGACCGGCCGCACGGAGGCGAGGTGCGGGTCCTGGTGCCGGCGCGGATCGGCTTCATGGATCGCTGGGCATCCGACGTCGAGGGCGCGAGGCACCGAGCCCAGCAGCGGCTGGTGGTAACGCTGGCGGCGCTGGCGAAGGCGGGCGTGACGGCGGAAGCGCGGGTGGGGGACGAGGACGTCGTGCAGGCGGTCGAGGATCAGCTGCAGAGCTATCCGGCGACCGAGGTGGTGCTGGTGAGCGGGGAGGCGGAGGCCGCCGGCGAAGCGGCGGCCGAGCTGCGCTCGCGGTTGCGGGCGGACTTCCACCACGTGCAGCTGAACGCGTAGGGCCGCTCAGCAGACGTGCGGCCGGGCAGCGCTCTTGATGACCTCGAAGGCGCTGCCGGGGATGCGCTTCAGCTGGTTCAGGTTCTCGTCGTCCCAGCGCCGGTCGCTGCTACCGCCGAAGAACCAGTTGGAGCCGTTGTCGGCGACGATCATCCCGTAACGCTTGAGCGCTTCGGCGATGACGCGGGCGCCGTCGCCGAAACCGCCGAGGCCGTAGCTCGCTTTGAGCCGCAGGCGGGTGCCCATCGCCGGGGCGCGCGGGTCGGTGGTATCGCCGGCGCAATGCGAGGCGGGGTGGACCCAGGCGTCGCGAGTGCTCTCGAAGGTGACTCGGATCGCGTGGTCGACGTGACCGGCCGCGACCTCGTCGTAGCGGACGAGCCCGGGGAAGATCGGCAGGCCCGCGGCGTCAGCCGATGTCCAGGAGTCGGGACGCCCCGCGGTCGAGCGCAGGTCCCAGCGCGCGCCCGAGTCGGCGTCCCAGTGCGGGGAGCCGCTCCGCTTGAAGAAGGCGCGGTAGAGCTCGTAGAGGACGCAGCGCGATCGATCGATGACGAGCACGTGCCGGTCGCCGTCGCTGCGATTGCCACCCTCGACCGGAGCGCCAGCCGGGATCGGGAACGGCCCGGGGTCGCTCTCCTCACCGTAGGCGGTGTAGCGGATCGGCAGCTTGCGCTGAGCGGTGCCGACGACCGCGTAGGGGAAGCCGTAGGCGCGCGGCGAGCCGAAGTCGGGATGGAGGAGGTTGCCGCCGTGGGCATCGATGTAGGCGATGGTCGCGGCGGAGCCGGGAGCGACGGGCGCCTTGGAGACGTCCTGGTTCCAGGCTGCCTGGCTGGGGAGGGAGGGGGCGCTGGCTGGGAGGCCGGCGGGCGGGTCGGGGAAGACCGAGCAGGTGCCGAGCGGGGGGTAGGGGCCGATGGCGGCGCCCCGGCTGGCACCCAGGAGAGCGGCGGCGGTCACCCCCGCGACGATCGCCACGGCTGCGAGCCCGCGCATCCGACTTTCACCCCACCCCAGCGTGGTCAAAGTCGGTTACGTCCTGCTGCCGGCATCGTCCCGGACGTGGAGGCGGCCGATTTCCAGCTCCTCGACCTTCAGCTTGCCCACCGTGGCCCGGCCGACTGCCAGGCGCCCCACGCTGAGCCGCCCGATCGCGAACCCGCCCACGGCCGCGGCGCCCACGGCGAGGGCGCCAACCGCCATCGCCCCGCGAGCGTGCGCCCCGACGGCGGTTGCGGCCGGGCTCGGCCGGAAGATCGCAATCCCGCGTCGCTTGGCCATCGCCCCAACCGTAGCGCGGCTAGCCTGAGGCGCGATGAGCCTGGACGACCGACCGACCCTGCTGGTGATCCAGCACGTGCCCTGGGAGGGACCGCACCGGATCCTCGACGCTTGCGGCAAGCTCGCCGAGCGCACGGTCAAACCGCTTGCCGGCCAGGCGCTGCCCGATCACGATGAGGTAGCAGGCGCCGTGATCATGGGCGGCCCGATGAGCGTCGACGACACCGAGCGTCATCCGGGCCTCGCAGCCGAGCGCGAGTGGCTCGCCGAGGCGCTGCGCCGCGAGATGCCCCTGCTCGGCATCTGCTTAGGTGCACAGCTGCTGGCTCGAGCGCTCGGAACGGAGGTGAGGCCGGGGGAGAGGCCGGAGCTCGGCTTCGCCCCGGTCGAGGTCCTCGATCCCGAGGACCCGATCCTCGGTGCCCTGGCCCCGAGCACGACCGTCCTGCACTGGCACGGCGACGTCTTCGACCTGCCCGACGGCGCCCAGCACCTGGCCCGCTCGGCCCAGACCGAGGTCCAGGCCTTCCGCAAGGGAAGCGCCTGGGGAGTCCTCTTCCATCCCGAGGCCGACTTCGCCCTCCTGGAGGCCTGGCTGGCAGTGCCGGAGATGGTTCGCGAGGCCCATGGGGCCCTCGGCGGCGACGGCGCAGCGGCACTGCCCGAGCAGGCCGAGGCGGCAGAGTCCGACCTCGTCGCCCGCACGAGCCCCGGCCTCAGAGCTTTCGTAGCCATGGTCGAGGCCCCCACCGCGCCAACTAGCCCCGCCGCCCCACTCGCCAGCCCGCTAGATTGAAGCCACGCGGTGGACGTAGCTCAGCTGGTAGAGCTCCTGGTTGTGGTCCAGGCGGTCGCCGGTTCGAATCCGGTCGTCCACCCTCTTAGAGTGCCTGCGAATCAGCATTGGTCGGGTGCAAGGATTGTGTCGTATAGGAATTGACTAGTCTCCCTGCGAATCGGGACCAAGGAGCATCTATGACTCAGGGGCAGGATCTGAGCAGCTTGCCACCCGCGGGAGGCAGGTGGCTCGAAGCTCACCATCGCGCGAAATTGCGGGAGCGTCGCGCGTTCTGTCAACACCTCGCTGCGCTACGGCCTTCGCGCGTCCTCGACGTGGGCTGCGGGACGGGACTATGGCTCGATGTGCTGAACGAGATCCTCCCACCCGACTGCGAGTTCATCGGCCTGGACTCCAATGAGTCGTCCCTCGCTGAGGCGTCACAACGTTCTGAGACCTGGCCCCGCCAAGCCAGCTTTCAGCAGGTTGACCTCAATGCTCCGCCGTTCACCTTGCCAGACGCAGATCTAACTCTGATGTTCAACGTCTCGTCATACCTGGGTCAACTCGACCACCTCCTCGATTCCCTTGCGCGTAGACCAGGGCATGTCGTGGTCAGGCAATACGACGGCGGGGGAATGCGATTTGGCCCCATGAGCTCGGACGACCGCGTGCTCATCGAGAGCTCGCTCCGTGTCGCCATGACCGAGAGTCACGAGTTTCGGCACTACGACCTCGACAGGCTCTATGCGAGCATCGAGCGTGCGCCGTTTACGCAGCGAGATTTCTCCTTCGCGCTATTCGAGCGGAGCAGTCCATTCCCGGACGAGTTCACCGATTACTTCGCCGGCACGATGTCGTGGATGCTGGATTGCCTGCCCGCCCCGGCGAGCGAGCGTCTTCGGTCGTGGTGGTCTGCTCGACAGCAAGACCCGAGCCTGCCGACCTATTTCATCGAGGTCGATCTCTGCGCAATGCTTTCATGACGCCTAAGTGGATTCCGGTGAGATCAGCTCGTGACGAAGGAAGACGCCGTCGTACTCATGAACCTGAAATGAAGGGACCCGGTACATGCCGGTGAGAGCGAACCCGAGCTCATGCAGGACGGCGAGCGCCTCGACATAGTTCGGCATGCCCTCGTAGATCGCCACGACCGACAGCTCGATCTGGATTCCGATCGTGCGATCGACCGTTAGACCGGCCCCGGCGAGCACCTTCAGGTCGTAGCCCTGCGTGTCGGTCTTCAGGAAGATCCGCTCATAAGGCGCCTCGCGCAGTAGGTCGTCGATCGTCGCTATCGGTACCCGTTCGGTCCGACGCACCCGGGCTGGAGGACGGCCGGCGACATACTCCTCTTTGACTTCGAGAAACGACGAGATGTTGGAGGCTTCGGAGACGTTCAACTCGAGGGCGCCGGGCCGGTCGCCGGCAGCGACCCTCTGTGCCGTCCAGTCTGGGTCGGAGGCGCTGCGGTCCTGAAGCTCCGCAAACGCCTCCGGCACCGGCTCGAAGGAGATGATGGGGCCGCGATATCCGGCCCGCCTGATCGCCGTCGCGAACTGGCCGACGTTGGCGCCGACGTCGACTACGCAATCGGCCGCGTGTTGCCTCAGCAGCGCGGCGACGTGATAGTCGACGGATAGGTCGTTCGGCCTGCCGAACCAAATTCCCACCCTCGCCAGCAGGTGCTTGACCGCGTCCCTGGCTGCCCTGCTCGTCGGCTCGATGCCCGTCTCTCTCTGACCGTACATAGATAGACCTGACATCGACGGCGACTAGGTTCGTGACTGGCCTTATTCAGGAAATTACTAGTATCCCGACCATGGCGCCGGGTGGGGATAACTGGGAATTATCGGCAGTTGCCCAAAACTTGTCCGCAAGCCTACGCGCCTCGCTGAGGCGCCAAGAGCAGCTTTTGAGGTCGTCGCTGGTCCTGAATCCTGTTGAGAACTTTCCGTTTGCTGAGGACATCGCGCCTGCGGCAAGCGCGATGCATGGCGTCTACAACAGCGACAAGACTCGAAATCGCGCACAACGACTCGAAACCCCGATTCAGTTCGCGGGTCGCCAGACGGTCGAGAAAGACGTGCGAGACATCTACACCGCCTGGGCCCGGGCGCTGGGTGCCGCCGATGCCACGCTTCGCCCGTTGTCGGGCCTCCACGCGCACATCGTCCTCTTCATGGCGATGGCGCGTTCCGGCCAGACCGTGCTTCTCCTTCCAACTCGAGCCGGCGGACACATGTCAGGCCAGGCAATCATCGAGCGCCTCGGTCTCAAAGTGGTCGAGATGACGGTCGACGAGGCCGGCATGTGCATCGACATCGAGGCGACTCTCGCGCGTTGTGCCGAGCAACCTCCCGACTTCGTCTTCGTCGATCGCAGCGAGGGTTTGGTCTTCGAGGACTTCAGCCAGCTCGCCGGGATCGCGAGGTCATCGAGCATATTCGATGCCTCGCAGTACCTCTCGAATGTCATCTCAGGGGAGCATCCAAACCCGTTCGACTGGGGATTCGACTTGATGGTGGCAAGCGTCCATAAGAACTTTCCCGGCCCTCAGAAGGCGCTGCTCGCGACCCGCCATGAGGATGAGACCTGGCGGCAACTGACCGGAGGAGTCTCGACCTTCGTCTCCAACATGCACGCGACGAGCATCTACGCGGCCGGCTTGACGCTGACCAGGTCGGATTGGCTCAGCGAATACTCCAAGCGGATGCTCGTGATCGCACCTGCCCTCGAGGCTGAGCTGGCCAATCGGGGCGTGCCGGTCGTGCGGCGGCGCGAGGACCTTCCGCCCACCCATCACGTCTGGATCTGCGAGCGCGACCGGGAGCGGGCCTTCGTCACCTATGAGCGGCTCGAGGAATGCTTGATCCTGACTAACTTCCGCGAGCTCCCGTACTCACTTGGCTTCGGGGTCCGTCTCGGTGTCAGCGCCGCGGTTCGATTGGGCATGGACGAAAACGATGTGCCGAGGCTGGCCGAGCTGATTGCGGAAGTTCGCCAGCGAGGCGCCACCGCCGCGCTGAAGCGCGAGGCGCACTCCTTCAGCCGCGCGATCTGGTCGCGATCGTGACTCCACCGCGACGATCTCACGCCACAACCGCCACTTATCGGCTCAGTGGCCCCCGCTCGCTCGAGCTGCGCGAGGTCGCCCTGCCGGACTTGCCGAGGGATTGGGTTCGCGTGCGTTATCTCTATTGCGGGATCTGTGGCTCTGACGTATCGAAGTTCGAGGGTCGCCGGAATATCACTTATCCGGTGTCGCTCGGACACGAGTTTGTCGCCGAAGTCGTTGCAAGCGGAGATAGCACGAGCGAGTTCTCCTCCGGGGATCTCGTTACCAGTGACCTCAACCACCGCTGCGGTCAATGCGATCATTGCCGCGCAAGACGATCCCACCTGTGTCGCGAAGGACAAGTAGGTCACTTCACCAACCGGGGACTTTCCACGTTCGGTGACTTGCACAGGGCATATCTCCTCCGTCTCAACCGTACGGCTCCCGCCCGGCTCGCGCTCGCGGAGCCGCTTTCCTGCGTCTTGCACGCAAAGGCATGGGCAAGCCCCCGCAAGGAGGACCGGGTGCTCGTTCTCGGCGCCGGGGGGCTCGGAGCCTGCATGGCCTTCACACTGAGCGTTGATGGCATCCCCTTCGACCTAGTCGACCACCTTCCATCCCGCGTCGCCCGGGTTGGGGCGGCGGCCGGGGGAGTCATGCGAGGGAGAGGCCATCCAGACGGCGAGTACGACGTGGTCTTCGACCTGTCGGGAAGCGAGTCGGGCCTGCGCGCCGCCTGCAAGCACACCCGATCGGGAGGGAAGCTCTGCTCGATGAGTCACCTCGATGGGTACACGTCTGCAGATTTCCTGCTCGCCGCCCTGACGCGGCGCGACATCACCTTCACGATCAGCTATCTCAACGGCGAGCGCGATCGCCTCCGGGTCGCGGCGAGCATGCTCGAGCAGGAGTGGGGCAAAGACTGGGACGGGATCATCGGTGTTGTGCCCTTCGGCGAGGCATCCGACGCCTTCGAAGCTCGGCGCGAGGCCCCCTGGTGCAAGACGCTGGTCGAGATCGCGCCCCTGGCATTAGGGGATGAGAAGAGCAGAGAGGCGTGACTCGATGTCGTCCTCGTCGATCCATTCATGCGCCGCCAGCACCTCTGCGAAGCCATCGCTGTCACCACATAGGAGATGAGGGACTGCCATCAGGTGAAAGTACGTGTCGATTTCGGTAATCACGGCGTCCAGCTCAGCGGTTGCGGAACGCATCCTGTCCTCCTCACCAGCTAGCGCCTCGGTCACGGTCGTTGCCTGCAGCGCGAAGGCGACTCCGGCCCGATAGCCGACTTCCTCCGCTCGGCGTGCGGCGTCGGCAATCGCTTCCCGAGCGGGATCAAACCGGCCCAGCTTTGCTAGAGCGATGCCTTTTGCCGCGCCATTCTTGGCAAGCTCGGTCTGGTTGTTCAGCCGACCGTTCGCCTCGGCGGCGACATCCGCTGCGTCCAGCGCGCGCTCCGGGTCATGCCAGCAGTAGGTCTCAGCGAGGTTCGTCCGGAGCCTCCCGAGCAGGGCCGGAGCCTGGTCGTTCTCGGTAACCCTCATCGCTTCCAGGTAGAGCTGCTCGGCATCCTGGAGTGCGAAGGAGAAGCGATGCGCATGCCCGCGTACTCTCACCATTTCGCCCCAGTAGATCGGGTCGGACTCGAACGATTCACAGGCTTCGCGAAGCAATTGCGAGCTGCTGCGAAACCTCCCGTCCACCATCGACATATCGGCGTAGTTGAGCTGAGCGCGCACGCGCGTGCGCTCGTCGGCGGCGGGATGCGCCGTCTCCTGCACCAGGCGCTCAAAGTCCGTTCGAGCCCGAACGGAGTCACCAGCCACCGCGCTGACGTAGGCGGCCTCCAGGGCAACCGAATGCGAATGGCGACCGAACACTCCGCTGTGAGGCTCCAGCTCGTGGAACCGCTGAACGGCGTACTCGATGTCGAAGATCCGCCGCGCGCAGAGGGCATGGACGAAGGAGGCGAAGACGGTGATCGGGTGCTCGCCCTCGGCGACGTGTTCGGCGATCATCGAGGCGAGCTCGTTCCAATAGCCCGCGTCATAGAACAGGAATGCGACATCGACAAGGGTCTCGATCGAGCGCGTCGGCACCGACGGCACCGAGCGCCAACCGGCGATCACCGCGCCGAAGATGGGCAGCACCGTTTCGGGGCGCCTGCGCCCGTCTTCTCGACAGCGTTGCAGCAGATGATCGGTGACCGCTTCCAGCGACTTCCGGGCCGTGTTGGCCGCGACTGCGGATTCGCGGACGAAGGCGGTAAGCAGGTCGTGAGTCTTGTACAGGTCAGAGGAGACCTGCTCAACGAAATACCAGTCGAGGAATCTGTCGAACTCTAGGACGCTGACCTTCAGACTCAGATCCATGACCACATGGCGGTAGAGAGCAGCGTCGAATATCTGAATGGCGGCAAGCGCCACAGCGACCTCCCGCTGCTCTTGCGGCAGGTGCTCGAGCAGATGGGCGAGGGCGTGTTCGGTTGACTTCGGAAGATCGTCCAAATCGATCAGGCGACCCCTTGGTGCAAGCCGCACATATCCGTTTGCGACCGTGTCGAGGAGAAACGGGACGCAGCGCGATACCTCGATCAGCCTGTCCTCATGCTCTTGCGGAATATCGCTCAGCCGAGCCTGGAGCAGTGCCCGAGAGTGCGTCTCGGGCAGCTCCGCGACCGGCATCGGGTCGACTACGCTGCCCCATTCGTCCTCGCCCCAACCGAGCGGATCCCGGGTGGAGATCACGTGCACGCCCCGGCCAAGGGTGGCAATGAACTCTTGAAGCCAAGGAACCTCGCTATCCCGAGTAGCGGCGCTGAGATGATCGTAAGCGTCGTAGAAAGCGTAGAACCACTGGTCGGTTGGTATGAGGCGTCTCTGTAGGTCGCACCCCAGGTAATGGGGAAGCCGCGCCGCCAGCTCCTTCGGCTGTCTCTGCAGGTCTTCTATCTGCTCGAACTCCGAGGGCTTGTAGAGATCCCAATGGGTGAGCTTGCGGCGAGCGGCATCGAAGACCTTGATCCCGAAGCCAAGCGGGAGGGAAAACCCGCCGAGGGCGGTGGTCAGCTCCAGCGCCTGGACCGCGAGCGCATCCGCAAGGCGCCGAGAGCGCTCCAGCTGGAGCGGCTGCCCAATCGCACTCCAGTAAGCCAATAGCGCGGTGTCGAACAGCAAGCAGTCAAAGTCGACCTGGTTGCGGATGAGCAGCAGCGGGCCGGTAGCCGTGGTCGTCCGCTCGCCCGCGAGCGAAACCCAGAGCGCGTAATCGGCGTCCCTGCTTTCCAGTGCGATGTTTTGCAGCTCGTTGAGCAGCCAAGTCTTCCCCATCCCGCCGAGGCCGACGAGCTCGAGGATGGAGAGGTGGGCAGGGTCGCGGCGCAGCGCCTCGCGCTGTCGCGCGAACTTCTCCAACTGCTCTTCGCGATCTCGAAATGGGGCCGGTGGCAAGCTGGCTGCGGCGAACCGGCTTCGCGGCATACCGAAGTTGGACGGTTGTCTGGAAGCCGATAATTCCCAGTTATCGCGCCTGCACGAACCTCCCGAGGACGTCGGCGTCAGAGACGACGCGGCGCAGCGCGCGGTCGGAGACGTGGGTGTAGATCTCTGTCGTGCTGAGGCTGGCGTGGCCGAGGAGGCGCTGGATGTAGCGGATGTCGACGCCGGCCTCGATCAGCTGCGTTGCGGCGGTATGGCGCAGCATGTGGGGCGTGACTCGCGTTGCGAGACCTGCCGCGGCCGCGGCTTTGGAAAGCCTGGATCGCACCGCCGGCGGCGTAAGCGGATCGCTGTGGAGGTTGAAGAGAAGGCGGGAGTGCCGGAGGTTGAGCTCCTCACGGGTCTTGATGTACGCGCTTGTGAAATCGGTGATCCAGTCGTTGGTCAGGAAGACGTGGCGCTCTCGGCGCCCCTTGCCGGTCAGTCGCATGGTCCGGGCGGGAAGGTCTACGTCTGGGCATCTGATGCCGACGACCTCGTGGACCCGCACTCCGGTAGCCACCATTAGGGCCACGGCGAGAAGAGTCGTCGACTCGTGAGGTCTCTCCCGGACCAAGGCGGGCTCCACTGGGTGCCGTACATCGACTCCAGCTGCGAGCTTCAGAAAAGCGAGGAGCCGATCGAGTTCATGTGCCGGCAGTGCCCGCGGTAATTTCCGAGACCGGCCAAGTGTGACGCGCGCGCCACTCCAGGGGTCGGCCTCGACGAGATCCTGGGAGACCATCCAGCGACAGAAGCCGCGCAGGGCTGAAGCCCGACGCCTTAGCGAGGCGGGAGAGAGACCCGCCTCCTTCTGGCTCTCCAGGAAGGAGACGAGGTCGTCTTGGCCGATCTTGCCGACGTCGACGCGAGCACCGAGGTATCGCTCGAAGCTGGATAGGTCTCCCTCGTAGGCTCGGATCGTGTGGGGCGACAGGTCTTTGGTCGCGCGCAGCCAGCGGACGTACCGCGTGCGGGCTTTGTGTATCTGCAATCGGATCCTCTATCCCAACTATCGGCGAACCAAGCTGTTTGCGGATCGGTCCACACCGCATCCGCCTCGATCTACGGGTGAACTCGTGCAGGTGTCGCGGGTCGGGTGACGGGAAGCGCGAAGAGGAGCGCGATCGTGCCGAGGCGTGCGATCGAAAGACGCGACGTTTCGCCGTTCGCGTGGTGGGGCATCTACCTGTCATGAAGGGAGAGGCCGCATCGGATCTCTACGACCACAAGTTCGGCAGCTCCCCGCCGCTCTCGCTCGGCGTCGAGGAGGAGCTTTTGCTGGTCGACGAGCGGCACCAGTTGGTCGCGGAGGGCGAGTTGGTTCTCGAGCGGGTCTCGGGCTCCGCGGCAGAGCGCATCTCCACCGAGATCTTCGCGGAACAGATCGAGTTGAAGACAGGGGTCTGCCACGGAGCGGATGACGTATTGGCGGAGCTGGGTGAGCTGCGTCGCACGATTGCCACCAAGGGTTTTCGCATGCTCGGTGCCGGTCTATACCCGGCTAGCGCAAGCGAGCCGATGCTCGTCTCCAGCCCGCGTTACGAAGTCGTCCGCGAGGACTTCGGCAACCTTCTCAGGACGCCCCCTTGTGGGCTGCACGTCCACGTCGGCATTCCCGATCCCGATACCGCGGTTCGCCTGGCGAATGCCTTTCGCCTCTACCTCCCGGTCCTACAGGCCCTCAGTGCTAACTCGCCCTTTCAGGACAACGCCGACTCCGGCCACGCCAGTGCCCGTACCTCGATCGTGCGCGGTTACCCGCGCTTCCAGGTGCCGAGGGAATTCCGGGACTATGAGGACTTCTGCCGGGTCGCCAACCAGCTGATCTCCGCGGCCGGGGTGGACGACTACACCCATATCTGGTGGGACGTTCGGCCTCACCCTCAGCTCGGCACGGTCGAGGTGAGGGCCGTGGACGTGCAGATGGACGCCGTCGGCTCCAGCGCGATCGCGGCGCTGGTTCAGGCGATTGCCGCGAGGGAGCTTGCCGACCCAAGCGACGTCGATCTCTCACGCGAGGCCCTGGAGGAGTCCTACTTCCAGGCCGCGAGCCACGGCCTCGACGCCGAGATCCTGCTCGACTCGGCGGCGCCCGAACCGGCGCGGGAGGTTTGTCGCCGGGCGCTCGACTCGGTCCGGCCCTATGCACAGGAGCTCGGCAGCGAGGCGGCCCTGACGGAGATCGAGCGGATCTTGCGCGAAGGCAATGGGGCTGACGAGCAGCGTCGTGTCCACCGGAAGGCCGGGATGAAGGGCCTGTTGAGCCACCTCGCGGAGCGTACGAGCTGACCATCGGGGGCAGAGGGGGTATGGGCGTTGTTTTCCGAAGGCCCACGCGGGGAAACGACTAGATGATGCGAGTCGCGGAGAAGCAAGTCGAATCAAGCACGGCGTTGCCCTCGGCAGGGCCGATCTGTGACCTGGTTGTCGGGATGCTCTCGACTCCGCAGGGCGATGCGACTCTTTCGGCCGAGCCCGGTGAGGAGGCGACGCGTCTCGCCGCCACCGTTGAAGACCCTCTCGGGGATGACGACCTACAGCTGGCTCTCTACCTCTGCTTCGAGCTGCACTATCGCTCGTTCGCGGATATCGACCCTGCCTGGGAGTGGGACCCCTCCTTGTTGGCGGTGCGAGCGACCCTCGAGAAGATTTTCTTCGATGCGTTGGAGGCTGAAATGGGGCCGAGCGAGTGGGTCGAGCCGGGACGGATCGGTGAGTCGCTCTTTCGCCTCGAGTCCGAGGACGACGGCGTCTCGCTCTCGCGGCAGCTCGAGGTCGAGGCTGGGATCGAGGAATTCCGCGAGTTCGTCGTTCACCGCTCCTTCTACCAGCTGAAGGAGTCCGATCCGCACAGCTGGGCGATCCCGCGCCTCGACGGGCCGGCGAAGACGGCACTGATCGAGGTTCAGGCAGACGAGTACGGCGGCGGCCGACCAGAGCGGATGCACTCACGGCTCTTCGCCAAGACGATGCGGGCGCTGGGGCTCGACGATCGAGAGAACGCGTATCTCGCGCATGCTCCGGGCGAGACGCTGGCTACCGTAAACCTGATGTCAGCGAGCGGGTTGCGCCGCAGTCGGCGCGGCGTCATCGTCGGCCACTTGGCGATGTTCGAGATGACCTCATCGCTGCCAAACCGTCGCTATGGAAACGCATTGAGGCGCCTCGGCTTCGACGCCGAGGCGACCGACTTCTACGACGAGCACGTCGAGGCCGACGCGGTACACGAGAACATCGCCGCCTACGACCTCGCCGAAGGGCTGGCGCATCAGGAGCCGGAGCTGGCCCCAGACATCCTCTTTGGCGCCCGGGCACTGCTCCTCCTCGAAGATCGACTTGCCAGGCGCTTGCTGCAGGCATGGGAGGAAGGCCGAACCTCACTGCGCTCACCGCTGACCGGCTCAGAGACCTGACCCCGATGCGCGGGACCGAACCCAGCGTTTCCTACGTCCTGCCGCTGCGGTGGACGGAGCCCGGCCCGATCGAGGAGCTGAGCGACTATCTACGCTCGATTCGCCCGGCGACCGACGAGATTCTCGTCGTCGACGGCTCGCCCGCGCCGGTCTTCGCAAAGCACGCGGAAGCACTGCGCGGCCTCGCTCGCCATCTGCCCCCCGATCCCGATCTGAACTTCCGGATGGGCAAGGTGAACGGGGTTCTCACGGGGGTACGCGAGTGCTCGGGAGAGCTGGTCGTCTTCGCGGACGATGACGTGCGGTATGACCTTTCGAGCCTACGTCGCACCGTGCGACTGCTTGCGGACGCAGATCTCGTACGGCCTCAGAATTACTTCGACGAGCTGTCCTGGCACGCTCGCTGGGATACCGCGCGCTCGCTGCTGAATCGCGTCTTCACGGGCGATCCCGCGTTTCCCGTCGGCGACTTCCCCGGCACCCTCGCTGTTCGCCGCCGCGCCATTCTGGTGACGGGCGGTTACGACGGCGATGCTCTCTTCGAGAACTTGGAGCTGATGCGGACGATCCGCGCCGCCGGCGGCCGTGTCGCTACGCCGCTGGACCTCTACGTGGCGAGGAGGCCGCCCAGTGCGGCCCACTTCCTCTCCCAGCGGGTCCGACAGGCCTACGACGATTTCGCGATCCCAGCTCGCATGTCGATCTTTCTCGCCTTGGGCCCCGTTGCGGTCCACTCGGCACGACGAAGGGATGGTGCCCGTCGTCTGGTCCTCGGGGCGATGGGTTCGATGCTGATCGCGGAGATCGGCCGTAGGAAGGCGGGCGGGGCAACGCGCTTCCCGCCGAGCGGCTCACTGATGGCGCCTCTCTGGTTGGCGGAGCGCTCGCTTTGCTCTTGGCTCGCGCTGGGGGCGAAGCTACGAGGGGGTGTCCCCTATGGGAAACGGCGTCTTCGTCGTTCCGCGACGCCGCTGCGGCGCTTGCGCGTCCGCCACGCCGGCGCCCTCGCTGCTCACAACGGGGCCACTGTCCGCCCGGAAGCCGATCGCCTTGTGAGTGCCATCGCAAAAAGGACGGACCTGTGAGCGCCCGCAGCGACAGAGAGCGACGATCCTGCGTTTGACCTCGATCTCGTCGCCGTTTTGGTCGACGATCGAGAAGAGACCGCGCACCAGATAGGGGCCGTCACGGTAGGGAGTGATCTTTGCCTGGGCGTCGGCCATCCTGGCTCTGCCACTCAGGCTTTCTTCTCGCCCCAGACGCCGCCGCCTTCTCCCTCGCCGGAAACGGGGGCACCGCTAGGAGTGGGCGCTTTCTGGTCGGCACGACGGCTGAAGCCCACATAGGCGAGGAAAAGCAGGAACAGGGGCACCGCGACGATCAAAGCGAAGATCGGCGACCAAGCGGCGCCGATCGCGATCACGATTGCAAGGACGATGATTGGAATCACGTACACGCCGCTCTCCTTTTTGGTTGGCCCGTTCTTCGCCTACCCAGTTTGCAAGCGTTTCTCACCGTTTTTGCGGCGGCTGGCCGCTTCGAGCACCTTCGCGATGACGAACGCCGTCGACGTAGTACTTGACGGAGCCGTTGGCATGTTCGACAGCGGGGCCGTTCTCGCGGTGTAGGCGACCGTGGCGATACCACTCCTGGCGCCCGCTGGGGAAGACGCGGGCGGGACCGTCGGCGCGATGCGGCTCACCTTCCCCATTGCGCCACTCGATCGTCCCATCGACCCCGATCGTGCCGTCGTCGTTTGCGCTCACAGTCGATCCCGGCGGCCTAACGCCGAGTCGTCAGCCCCTTGAGGAGGACCTCGAGCGGCGAGTTCTGCTTCTCGTTGTCGCTGGCAAGCCCTTGCCGCACTCGCCTGAGCTCCGCTCCCAGCTCTCCGACGTTGTTGCCAAAGCGGCCAACCCCCTTCGCGGCCTTCGCGAGATCTTTGGAGCGGACCCTGACTCGCTTGCGCTTCGGCAGGCTGATTCCCAGAACCTTGTCCCCGGAATGGGTCGATCCGAGGACGACCCCACCCACGGTGCCGACCAAGGCGGCCCCGCCGGCAAGGAGAGGGACCTTCGCTTTGTTCGCGACGTGGGCAGCGTCTTTCCCGGCGCTGCGCACCGCGTCTCGTGCGGCCTTGGCGCCTCCCTCGATCCCATTTGAGATCCCGTTGTGCGAGGTCGCTTTCGACCCATTACCCGAATGCCGGGGCCGCTGGGGCCTCTTCGTCGCTTTCGGTTTGCGCGGGGCTTTTGCTTTTGCACTACCGCTACTTGCCCTCGATTTCGATTTGCTCGAGCTTTTCGCTTTTTTGGTTTTTGTCTGAGCCATTGCACTCTCCTCCTGTGGGGGCCGAGCCGGCCTGAACCTGAAAGCCGACGCTTTGCGCGATCTTTCGTGGCATCGCACTGAAAGAGAGGCGCGGCGAAGGCGCTCAACCGCGCAAGTTCCCTCTCCCTTCTTGCTATTCCCGCTATTTGGCGGGCTAATCCTCCGCTTCGACCGATTGCTTAGCTCGTCGCTTCCTCGGGTATTGGGCTAGCTGAACGAAAGGAGCCAGCCCCATGCCCCCGCGTGGAGTGAAAAAAGGCACGAAACGAGCTCGCCAGTACGAGCACATCAAGAAGAGCGAGAAGGAAGCGGGACGGTCGGAAAGCCGGGCGGAGGAGATCGCGGCGCGTGCCGTGAACAAGGAAAAGGCGCGGTCGGGTGAGACCAAGACGTCCTCGCGCAGCTCGACCCGCGGACGCTCGGCGAGCAGCCGTGGCGGTAAGCGCTCGGGCAGCGGACCCGGGGGCCGCACCCGCGAACAGCTCTACAACGACGCCAAGAAGCTGGGTATCGAAGGTCGCTCGAAGATGAGCAAGAAAGAGCTCCAGCGCGCCGTCGCCGGAGCGAGCTGATAACGATGACCCGCCGAGTCGTTGCTGTCATCGCCGATCCGATCAGCGGGCCTGAGGCAATCGAGCAACTGCGCTCCGCGGCTGACGGTGAGGAGGTCGACCTGCGACTCATAGCGGCGCCGGTCGAGGCGAACCCGCTGCGCCACACCCTCGGGGACATCGATGGGCCAAAACGCGAAGCGAGCGAAAAGCTCCAGGTATCGCTCGACAGCCTGCGCGACGCGGGGCTCAGAGCGCGCGGCGAGGTCGGCGATCCCGATCCGATCCAAGCCGCTCAAGACGCACTGCTCGAGGCTCCTGCCGACGAGGTCGTGATTTTCGAGCGCGAGACATCGGAGTCGCGCTGGTTCGAAGGCGATCTGACCGAGCGGGCGGAGGAAGCGATCGAGCCGCCGCTGCGAATCGTCAAGCTCGCATCGCCCGCCGCGAATGGCTCTCCGAGTCACGTCGTCGATGTCGAGGAGGCGCCGCGAGGAACGGTCGACCACGAAGCCGAGCACGAGGTCAGCTCCGCTTACCTGCCAGGTCTCTCGAGGTCGGACTTCGCGGGCATGTGCGCCGGCGTGATCGGAACCATCGTCGCGATCGTGCTTGCAGCGGCGGTCAGCGCCCAGTCGGACGGCCCCCCGAGCGGCTGGAAGGCCGTCGCGATCGGCGCTGCGATCGCCGTCGCCTTGATCAACATGGCCCACGTCGTCGGGCTGTTGCTGATGGAGAGCGTGCGCTATCGCGGTGGCTTCGCCCGTTTCTTTCGCACCCTCTCCCTGGTAGGCACTCCCGCGGCGGTTCTCCTCAACCTGATCATCCTGCTGTCCTCCTAGCGCTGGATGGGGACGAGGCTCAGGTTTTGCGCTCCAAGTCCGCGACCTCCTCGGCCTTCTCATCCGCGCGCTCCTGTGCGTGGCCTAGCTCCTCCTTCTTCTCGCCCTTGCGCTCCTCCCGTTTGCCCTGGCGGCGCAGAGAAGCATCGCCGGCGAGGTCGCCCGCCGCTTGCTTCGCCCTGCCGGTGATCTTGTCGAGGATTCCCATGTCGAGCCTTTCTTTCGTGGGTACGGCTCTCCGGTTACCCGAAGACGTGCGGCTGAACCCGCGAATGAGTGCGAATCGCGTTGTCGGGCGTGAGTCACGCTCAAACGGGTAGCTCTCGCAGGAGATGACCAAGCTCGGCTACACGCTCTCGAGCGAGGAGTTCGATGCGCCGACGCTCGTTGCCCAGGCGGAGCGCGCCGAGCAGGCAGGGTTTGTCTTTGCCTCGATCTCAGACCACTTCCACCCCTGGGTGGACGAGCAGGGCGAGAGCCCTTTCGTCTGGGGGGCGCTGGGGGCGATCTCCCAGCGAACCGAGCGGATCGAGCTGATGACCGGGGTCACCTGCCCGACGACGCGCATCCAGCCGGCGATCGTCGCCCAGGCTGCCGCCACCGCCGCGAGCCTCCTGCCGGGTCGCTTCTCGCTCGGGGTTGGCACCGGCGAGAACCTCAACGAGCACATCCTCGGCGACCGCTGGCCCGGGGTGGTCGAGCGCCAGCACCGCCTCGAGGAGGCGATCGAGGTGATCCGCGAGCTCTGGGAGGGGAACCTGACCAGCCATCGCGGCGAGCACTTCACCGTCGAAAACGCGCGGATCTACTCTCTGCCTGACGAGCTGCCGCCGCTACTGGTTGCGGTTGCTGGCGAGAGCTCGGTCGAGCTCGCCGCTCGCGTAGGCGACGGGCTGGTGGGCACCGCGCCGGTAGTCGAGTCGATCGAGCGGTTCCGGTCCGAAGGCGGGAAAGGCAAGCCGACCTATGGCCAGCTTCACGTCTGCTGGGCTGAGGACGAGGCGGCGGCGAAGCAGACAGCACTGAAGCAATGGCCCAATGGCGCGATCGACGGCAGCTATTTCCTGGAGCTACCGCTGCCGGCGCACTTCGAAGAGGCGGCCGAGGTGCTGGACACCGACGACATCGCCGAGAGCGTCGTATGCGGCCCAGACCCCGAGCGCCACCGGACGGCGATACAAGAGTACGTCGACGCCGGCTATGACCACGTCTACGTACACCAGATTGGTCCCGAGCAGGACGGCTTCTTCGACTTCTATGAGCGCGAGGTGCTCCCCGCCTTCCGGTAATCGCTGGGCTGCCCTGCTCCACTCAGCCCCGCAGGCGCTGCGCCAGCATCTCCTTGCCCTGCTCGGCGCCCTTGCGGCTCGTTTCCTGAGCGCGCCGGAAGAAGTCGGCCAGCTCAGAGTCATCCTCGCGCTCGGCGTCCTCCACATAGGTCTCCAACCGCAGGACGTTGCTGAGGCACTGCTCGGTGAACCAGATCACGTTGTAGTCCTTGTCCTTGGTGCCGGTGATCTGGCCGGTCTCCTGAGAACCCATTTCCTTCGCCTCCTGGCTCGCTTGCAGTACTGAGCGAGCTACCCCCAGGACGGAGGACGAAACGGTTTCGCGATCCAGGTGCGCTTCTTTTCCTAGGAGTCCACGTGCGGAATCGATTTGTCCAGCCCGGTCAGGGCAAGGACCCGATTGACTGCGCTCGCCTCACTACGCACGAGCTTGAAGCGATCGCCATCCGAATTCAGGCGTTGGTGCATCGCGACGAGAATCGAGATACCGGTGGAGTCGATGAACTCCAGCTCGGTCATGTCCAGGACGATGCTGGGAGCGGTACCGTCATTTTCCGCCCGCTTCAGCTCGCCCCAAAGCTCATCGGTATTTGCCAGGTCAAGTTCGCCGGCGAGGACGACGGTGCAGGTAGAGCCGTCGCGATGCGTCCGGATACACAGGGTCCCGGCGCGGACCTCCCGGCCGTTAGTGTCGACCGTCATGGAAGCTCTTTCTTTCGGTGATTCCCGAATCCCGGAAAGAGCCAAACGCGGTAAGCGGTTCCCAGTTATCGGCTCAAGGGCAGACACAGCCAATTCCGCGCGACAAGTGTCTGCTCGACCTGTGCTCAGCCTAGAGCATGTACGGGGACCCGTGGCAGATATCAGCACAGCATCAGGAGGATTCGAGGCACGCTGACCTGGGTAGGAAGTCAGCGTTCGTCTCATCCGCAACTGAAACTGAAGGAGGACAGGATGGCCGAGTTGACGACGATGGAGGAGAAGCTCGCGGAGGTTCTGGGCCTTGCCCAAGCCGCGCAGGGCGCCACCAAAGAGGTCGAGGGAATGGTCGAAGACGAGGAAATCGTCGCCACCCTGAAGCAGATGCGCGACGAGGCCGAGGAGACCGAGCGGCGCTGCGCCGAGCTGGCCGATGCCCGCGACGGCAAGAAGACCGCGATCCTCGAAAAGGCCCAGGAAACGAAAGCCGAGGCGACCGACATGATGTCGACCTACCTCGGTGGGGATTCAGACGGGCTAGACGGGTTCGAGTTTCTGACGATGGCCGAGGCGGGCGAGGTCGGGCACTGGGCCGTGCTCGGCAAGCTGAA
This sequence comes from Solirubrobacterales bacterium, assembly GCA_036376915.1. Classification (GTDB taxonomy): domain Bacteria; phylum Actinomycetota; class Thermoleophilia; order Solirubrobacterales; family 70-9; genus VRUE01. The sequence continues at coordinate 54,623 of DASUZK010000030.1, read as the reverse complement.
CGAGTCCGCGCGAGAGGCCGAGGTCTCCGAGCTGGTCGAGTGGGCGCTGCCGATCCAAGAGCGCCACTTCGCCGACGCCAAGGACGGCTCGCTGAAGCTGGCCGGGGAGAAAGACCCCTACGAAGAGTCCTAGCAAGAAGGCGATTGGACCAGAGAACTCCTTCCCTCTTCTTCTTGGCGATCTTCCTGCTGGCGCTGGGAGGCCAGGCGATCGCCGGCCACAACCTCTATAACGAGGAGGCGCTGGCCCACCAGGAGAGCCAGTTCGGCTTCTGGCGCTACCTGACCTCCTCGAGCGGCGGGCAGGCGGTGATGGAGAACTGGCAATCGGAGTTCCTGGCCGTCGGCTCCTTTGCGATCCTCGCCGTCTACCTGCGCCAGCGGGGCTCGCCGGAGTCCCTCCATGTTTCGAGCCGGCCCCACCTGGGTAAATCCCTGCCATGCTGCGGGAGAGGAAAGTGGGAGCCGAGCCGCCAGGCACTCGAACCGCGCCTTCTCTCGCGCGTACCGTCCAAGCTCTGCGCACGATCCGGGGTCGCCGTCCGCACGCGCCTGGCGTGCGACGGCTTAGTCCTCGCTGAGGAGCGGCTCCGCATGGGCGAGCTGCTCGCCATCTACCTCAACGACCACCTGGCAGGGGCCACGGCGGGGGTCGAGCTGGCGCGGAGACTGCGCGCAAGCAACGAAGGCGATCTGGAGTTCGGCCCGGAGCTGGTCGAGATCTGCGCTGAGGTCGAGACGGATCGCGAAACGTTGAAAAGGGTGATGGATCGGCTTGGGGTGGGCCAGAGCAAGCTGAAGCCGGCCGCGGCAGTGCTCGGCGAGCGGCTGGGCCGGTTGAAGCCGAACGGGCAGCTTCGGGGCTACTCGCCGCTGAGCCGCCTCGACGAGCTGGAGTTGCTGCAGATCGGCGTCATGGGGAAGCGTCGGCTGTGGCGGGCACTCGAGCACACCCATGCTGCCGATCTCTCGGGTTTCGAGCTGGGCGCCTTGGTGGAGCGGGCGACGAGCCAGCTGCGCCGGCTCGAAGGGCTGCACCTGAAGGCTGCTTCGCTGGCTCTGTAGGCAAGCGGCGTTTCCTCTGTGGTGGCATGGGTAGAAACGTGAGATGAAGGTAGTCATCACTGGCGCGACAGGCAATGTCGGGACCAGCACGGTCAAGGCTCTCGGCGAGAGCCAAGAGATCGACGAGATCGTCGGCCTGGCACGACGCGAGCCGACCCGAGAGCAACCGAAGACGAGCTGGATCGAGGCAAACGTCCTCACCGCTGACTTGGGAGCGATCTTCGCGGGCGCCGACGCCGTCATTCACCTCGCTTGGGCGATCCAGCCCTCGCGCGACGCAGTGACGCTGGAGCGGATCAACGTCGAGGGCAGCCGGCGCGTCTTCGACGCCGTCGCTTCGGCGGGCGTGCCGAAGTTGATCCATGCCTCCTCCGTCGGCGTCTACTCGCGCGGCCCCAAGGACCGCGAGGTCGACGAGAGCTGGCCGACCGAGGGCACCCCGACCTCCTTCTACTCGCGCCACAAGGTCGCGGTGGAGCGAGTGCTGGACCGCTTCGAGGCCGACAACCCCGAAACGCGCGTGGTGCGACTGCGCCCGGCGCTGATCTTCAAGGACGAGGCAGCGACCGAGATCCGCCGCCTCTTCATCGGGCCCTTCCTGCCGAGCTTCCTGCTACGCCGACGCCTCTTGCTCGCCTTGCCCAGGGTCGAGCGCCTGCGCTTCCAGGCCGTCCACTCCGAGGACGTCGGCCGGGCTTACCTGAGAGCCGTCTTGGCCGACGTCGACGGGGCTTTCAACATCGCCGCCGAGCCGCCCCTCAGCGGCGGAGAGCTGGCCGAGCGGATCGGTGTGCGCAGCTTCCCGGTGTCGGCCCGAGTGGTGCGGCGGCTCGCCGACCTGAGCTGGCGGATGCGCTTGCAGCCGACCCCGCCGGGCTGGCTCGACATGGCGTTGGACGCGCCGATGATGTCCTCCAGCCGCGCTCGAACCGAGCTTGGCTGGGAGCCGCGCCACAGCGGCGTCGAAGCGTTGGAAGAGCTGCTGGGCGGTCTGCGCGAGGGTCGCGGCGAGGAGACCCCGCCACTCGAGGCGGACAGCGTCGGCGCGCGGGTGGAAGACCTGAAGACCGGGGTCGGGGCCCGCCAGTGGGATCGCGATCGCGAGGATCAGCTGGTCAAGTACCTGGCCGACGTTCACTCGATCGAGCTGCAGGCTCTGGCGCAGTTGCGCGCGGCGCCGAAGATCGCCGGCGACGAGCGCCTCGGCCAGGCATTCGAAGAGCATCTGATCGAGACCGAAGACCAGGAGCGGCGCGTGCGCGAGCGCCTCGAAGCGCTTGGCGGTAAGCCCTCGAAGCTGAAGGACGCGGCCGGTAGGGGCGGCGGCTGGGCGATGGTCGCCTTCGCGGCCAGCCAGCCCGACACGCCGGGGAAGCTGACGATGCACGCCTTCTCCTACGAGCACATGGAGCTCGCCGCCTATGAGCTTTTGAAGCGACTTGCCGAGCGCGCCGGTGATAAGGCGACGGCGCGGATGGCGGCCGGTATCGCCGAGGAGGAGGCGCGGATGGCCGAGCGCCTGGAGCAGAACTTCGACACGGCGGTCGAGGCCTCGCTGGCCGGGGTCGAGAAGGATCAGCTCGATTCCGTGCTGATCGCCTACCTGCGTGACGTCCATGCCCTCGAGGGCCAGGCCGCGAAGCTGCTGAAAGCCGGTGCCGAGAGGGTCGAGGACGAGCACCTGGAGGCGGCATTCCGCGAGCACCTGGAGGAGACCCGGCGCCACCTGGAGCGGATCGAGGGACTGCTGGAGGAGCGCGGTGCCGGCCCCTCGTCGGTCAAGGACGCCGTGCTGAGAGCCGGTGGCCTCAATCTCTCCGCCTTCTTCGGTGCCCAACCTGACTCGACCACCAAGCTCGCCGGCTTCGCTTTCGCCTTCGAGCATCTGGAGATCGCCGCCTACGAGCTTCTGCGGCGGGTCGCCGCCTGGGCCGGCGACGAGGACGTGGTAGCGGCCACTGAGGAGATCCTCGCCCAGGAGCGAGCGGCGGCCGAGCGGGTCGCCGAGAGCTGGAACCGCCCGGAGATTCCCCTCGGGTTGGCGTCGTGAGCACAAGAAAACGAGAAGGAAGGAAGGAGGGCTGACGATGAAGGCGCTCACTTTCCACGGCAAGCGCGACGTCCGGGTCGACGAGGTCCCCGATCCGAGGATCGAGCAGCCGACCGACGCGATCGTCCGCATCACTTCGACTGCGATCTGCGGCTCCGACCTCCACCTCTATGAGGTGCTGGGGATGTTCATCGAGGAGGGCGACGTCCTCGGCCACGAGCCGATGGGGATCGTCGAGGAGGTCGGCTCGGAGGTCAGCCACATCAAGGAGGGCGACCGGGTCGTGATCCCTTTCAACATCTCCTGCGGCGAGTGCTGGATGTGCAGGGAAAAGCTCTTCGCCCAGTGCGAGACCACCCAGAACCGCGAGCAGGAAAAGGGCGCCTCGCTCTTCGGCTACACCAAGCTCTATGGCAAGGTGCCGGGCGGGCAGGCGGAGTACCTACGGGTGCCGCAAGCCCACTTCGGCCCGATCCAGGTGCCCGAGAACGGCGCCCCCGACGAGCGCTACCTCTTCCTCTCCGACGTGCTGCCGACCGCCTGGCAGGCGGTGGAGTACGCGGCGATCCCGAAAGGGGGCAGCGTCGCCGTCTACGGGCTCGGGCCGATCGGACAGATGTGCGCACGGATCGCCCGCCACCGCGGCGCCGAGACTGTGATCGGCGTCGACTCGGTCCCCGAGCGCCTGGAGATGGCCCGCCGCCACGGGGTGGAGGCGATCGACTCATCCAAGCATGAGGACGTGCCGGCGGTCATCGGGGAGATGACCGACGGGCGCGGGCCCGACGGCGTGATCGACGCGGTCGGCATGGAGGCCCACGGCGCCCATGTCGCTGAGCTCGCTCAGAAGGCGACCGGTCTGCTGCCAGATGCGCTCGCGGCCAAGGCGACCGAAAAGGCAGCGGTCGATCGACTCTCTGCGCTGCTCGAGGCGATCGACACGGTGCGCCGCGGCGGCACGATCTCGATCTCCGGCGTCTACGGCGGCCAGCTAGATCCGCTGCCGATGATGCAGCTCTTCGACAAGGGCGTGCAGATTCGCATGGGCCAAGCCCACGTGAGGCGCTGGACCGACGAGATCCTGCCGTTGCTCGAAGGCGACGAGGACCCACTCGGCGTCGATGACCTGACCACTCACCAGTTGCCGCTGGCAGAGGCGCCGAGTGCCTACTCGATGTTCCAGAAAAAGGAAGACGGGGCGATCAAGGTCGTCCTCAAGCCTTGAGTGGGAGGAGGCGAGACGCCGCGATGAGCACGGGTCTCTTTGCCACGCTCAAGCGGACCCTCGAAGAGTTCAAAGAGGACAACCTCGCGGATTGGGCCGCGGCCCTCACCTACTACGGCCTGCTCTCGCTCTTCCCGGCCTTGATCGCGATGGTCTCGCTCATCGGCCTCTTCGGCGATCCCCAGTCGACCACCGAGAGCCTGACCGAGATCATCTCCTCGATCGGACCAGGCTCCGCGGCGGAAACCTTCTCCGGGCCGATCGAATCGCTCACCGAAAACCGCGGTACCGCCGGGTTTACCTTCGTCCTGGGTCTCGCGGTTGCGCTGTGGTCGGCCTCGGGCTACGTGGGGGCCTTTACTCGCGCCTCCAACGTGATCTACGAGACGCCGGAGGGCAGGCCGTTCTGGAAGCTGCGGCCACTGCAGATCGCGGTGACGCTGACGATGGTCATCGGGCTCGCATTGATCGCCCTCTCGCTGGTCCTCACCGGACCGGTCGTGGAAGCAGTCGCCGAGCCGCTTGGGATCGGCTCGACCGCGGTGGACGTCTGGAATCTCGCCAAGTGGCCGCTCCTGCTGTGCGCTTTTCTGCTGATGCTCGCCGTCCTCTACTACGCCTCGCCCAACGTGAAGCTCCGTGGCTTCAGGTGGGTTACGCTGGGCAGCCTCGTGGCGGTCGTCATCTGGGCGATCGCCTCGGCACTCTTCGGTCTCTACGTCGCCAACTTCGGCTCCTACGACAAGACCTACGGAACGCTGGGTGGGCTCATCGCCCTGCTGGTCTGGTTTTGGATCACCAACCTGGCGATCCTCTTCGGCCACCAGCTGAACGCCGAGCGCGAGCGCAGCCTGGAGATCGAAGAGGGCACGCCGCGGGCCGAGCGCGAGATCCAGCTCGAGCCCCGCGACGAGCCCAAGGACAAGAGACGGGTCGAGAAGAATGAGCGGACCTGAGTCTCGCCCGCGGGGGCGACTCAGGCGCTCGGACTGCTCGGCCCCCGGCATCCAACGTCGTCGCAGCGGAGGTGGCTTCAGCTACCTGGATCCCGAAGGTGGGCGAGTAACCGACGAGGACACTCTCGCCCGCATTCGCGGGCTCGCGATACCGCCGGCATGGCGAGAGGTCTGGATCTGCGGCGAACCCTTCGGCCACATCCAGGCGACCGGCCTCGACGAAGCCGGGCGCAAGCAGTACCTCTACCACGAGCGCTGGCAGCTGCGGGCGGCACAGCACAAGTTCGAGTCGATGCGCGAGTTCGCCTCGACCTTGCCGAAGCTGCGCCGCGCGGTGAAGAAGGACCTTGCCCGCGACGGGGTGCCGCGCGAGCGGGCGCTGGCCTGCGCCGTGCGGCTGCTCGACCTCGGCTTCTTCCGGATCGGCGGCGAGGAGTACGCGGAGGCCAATGAGAGCTACGGGGTCGCGACTGTGCTGCGCGAGCACGTCTCGGTAAACGGCGAGGAGGTCAGCTTCGACTTCCCGGCGAAGAGCGGCCAGCGCCGCGTGCAGTCGATCCGCGACCCCGCGGTGAGGGAAGTCATCGAAGCGATGCGACGCAGGCGCAGCGGGCCCGACGATCTCCTCGTCTTCCGTGAGGACGGTGCCTGGCGCGACGTTCGCTCCGAGGACGTGAACGCCTACCTCCAGGAGAAGGCTGGGGAAGAGTTCTCGGCAAAGGACTTCCGCACCTGGCACGGCACTGTCCTCGCCGCGATCGAGCTGGCACGCGAGGGGGCACCGAGCTCGAAGGGGGGCGGGGAGCGCGCGATCCGAGCAGCGGTCAAGCGGGTGGCCGAGTGGCTCGGCAACACCCCGGCCGTCTGTCGCAGCTCCTATATCGATCCACGGGTGCTGGATCGGTTTCGAGACGGCAAGACGATCGAGCTCGCCGGCATCGGCGCGGGAAACGGTGCCACGCCCCAACGGCAGAGCCTCGTCGAGCGCAGGGTCCTGGAGCTGGTCCGGTAGCGGCGCTGCCCTACCGTTACGGAGACCGCGACGTATCGAGCGGGGCTGAATGTCGATCCTTCGGGGGTGTCAAGAGAACTTGCCCCGTGCGGGGCTAGTGTCAAGTTTTTCCGTATATATTTGACACATGGACATTGATCGCCTCTCCCAGAGCCCGATCGGACGCCTCATGCCTGTGGTGGGACCCGATCCCGCGACGCACGAGATGGTCGAGGGGCAGGCCTTCCTGCCCGCTCGCCTCCCAACTGAGCTGACGCTGTCGACCGGGACTTGGAACACGATCAATGCGGCAACCGCCGCCCTTGCCCGTCTCGACGGAGCCGCTCGCCTCATCCCCCGCCCGGCTTTGCTCCGTCGGCCGACCCTTCGACGCGAGGCGCAGAGCACCAGTGCGCTCGAGGGCACCTATGCGCCCTTTGCGGATGTTCTCGCTGCCGATCGAGAGGATCGACGTCACATGACTGCAGAGGTTCGCGAGGTCCTGAACTTCGAGGAGATGGCCGAGCTTGCGTTCTCCTGGCCAGAGGAGCGCGCCCTAACCCTCAGCATGCTCGGCGAGCTTCAGAGCACGCTGGTTCAGGGCACCGCCGGGGAGCTGGCGGACGCAGGCGGCCTTCGCGACCGCATCGTCGTGATCGGATCGCCGGGACGCCCGCTGGAGGAGGCGAGATTCGTTCCCCCTCCGCCGGGCGATCAGCTCCGTGCCGAGGTCGAAGCATTGCTCAACTGGATCGCCGCTCCTCCCCCCTTGCCGACGGTTGTCCAGACCGCGATGGCTCACTACCAGTTCGAGTCGCTTCACCCATATTCGGATGGCAACGGGCGGCTGGGCCGGCTGCTGGTCATCGTCCAGCTGCTCCGGGGAGCGGTGATACGCGAGCCGCTTCTCGTCGTGTCGCCGTGGTTCGAGCAGCGCCGCGACAGGTATCAAGACGAACTGCTGGCACTCAGTTGCGACGGTGACTGGGATCGCTGGATCGCCTTCTTCGCAGAGGGCGTTGCCGCTTCGGCTACCGCATCTCAGACCAAGGTGGAGGATCTTGTTGCCCTGCAGCAGCGCTTGCGTGAGGAGGTTCAGCGGGCGGGCAAGAGAGGCGCGGCGGAGCGCCTCGCGGCCGATCTCGTCGGAGACCCTTATCTCAGGGGTCGCGAGATCGCAGATCGCTATGACCTCTCCCGTCAGGGGGCCCTATCGGCAATACGAACCCTCGTAGACCTCGACATCCTCGAGGACACCGGGTCCGTCGACTCCCACAATGCCCGGATCTACGTTGCGCCCGAGGTGGTACGCATCGTTTCGTCGTAGCTCTGCTCCGGGCTCCGGGACGCCACCTTGAGGCAAGGAAGGGCCCCCGCTGCCGCCGGTTACCATTGGCTCTGTGGGCAACACGCAAGTTCCCGGTGGAGTTGTGCACCCGCTGCCGACGGATCTGCGGGAGGCGTTGACGGCCAGTGCCACGGCGCTCGATGCCTGGAAGGACATCACGCCCTTGGCGCGCAACGAGTTCATCTGCTGGGTCGAGGATGCCAAGCGACAGGCCACTCGAGAGCGCCGTATTCGCCGGACGCAGGAAGAGCTGGAGGAAGGCCAACGCCGGCCCTGCTGCTGGCCGGGATGCACGCACCGGGATCGCGCCGTCAGGTAGCCCGTCACGGGTACGGCTCAGCCCTTCGTGCCCTTCAGCAGCGGCCGGAGATCGTCGAGCTTGTCGAAGAGGTGCCAGACGTAGTTGCCGCCCCCCGCTTCACGGTGGGGATGAAGGTCCGCCAAGTCCGGGTCTTCGCGGTAGGCGTCGAAGTGCGCGCGACTCTTCCACTCGACGAGGATCAGTACCTGCCGTGGCTCGACCTCGCCGCGGATCGCCTCGGAGAATCGTCCGAGTGCCACGACTCTTCCTCCGTGGCGCTCCACCTCAGTGGCTGAGCGCCGGGAGTACGCGATGTACTCCTCCCGGTCGACGACGTCGAACCAGTTGAGTGCGTAGACGGCCCCCTCGTTGGCGTCGGCCATGGCGAGATCCTCGCACGGCGGCTCGGTCGAGGAGCGTGATCGGTCAGTCTCTGGAAACGGTTGGGGTAGCTTTGACCTCTGGCGCGACGAGCAGGCAAATACGGGATCGCGATGCGGGTAGTCGTCCACGGCCGGGTGCAGGGCGTCGGATACCGGGATGCCACCGTGAGGCAGGCGCAGCGGCTCGGAGCGATGGGCTGGATCCGCAACGAAGACGACGGCAGCGTCCTCGTCCATGCCGAGGGTTCCGAGCCCGCCGTCGAGGATCTGCTCGCGTTCCTGCGCGAGGGGCCACGCGGCGCCCAGGTCGAGGAGGTATCCGTCGAGCGGAAGAAGGTCGAAGGCCACGAGCAGTTCGCGGTCCGCGGCGTCAGCGCCGGCGCCTTCGTCGTCCAGGAGCACGCGGCGACTGCCCGTCACTTCGACCTGCGCCTCGAGGTCGAGGGAGTCATGCGCTCCTGGGCCGTCCCCAGGGGCCCCTCGATGGACCCGGCGGTGAAACGGCTCGCGGTGCAGGTGGGGGACCACGACCTCGCCCACAACTCCTTCGAGGGCCCGACCGACGGCGGCGGGGTGATCGTCTGGGACCGCGGCCACTACGAGCAGGGTGGGCGGGTGCCCTGGCCGGAGGCCCTGGAGCGCGGTCACGCGGTCTTCGTCCTGCACGGCGAGAAGCTGCGCGGCGGCTTCGCCCTCCAGCGCACCCGGCCTGGCGAGAAGCCCCAGTGGCTGTTGATCAAGCGGCGGGACGAGGAGGCGCATCCGGGCTCCGACGTGGTTGCCGAGCAGCCCCGATCGGTCATCACCGGCATCGCGCTCGACGAGCTCCTCGCCGCGGGCTGACCGTTACTGTCGTGGGGACGATGTCGGCGCCGATCGCAACCGAGGCCGAGCCCTCTTCGCCGCATTCCACTCCGGCTCGGCCCTCCTCGGAGGTCCCCGGCCCGACGCTTCCCGGCCCGCTGCAATCCTGGTTCGGCATCTCCCGCCCGCTCGCGGCGAGGTCGGTCATGCGCAATCGCTACGGCCGCATCTTCCGCACCAGCGACTCGATCGCGGGGGAGGTGTTCCACGTCGCCGATCGCGAGCTGGTCGAGCAGATGTTCAAGTGGAAGCCGGCCGACTACAACGTCGCCGAGCCGCGGCAGATCATGGAGCCGGTCGTCGGGCAGGCCTCGCTGCTGCTGCTCGACGGCGATCGCCACATGCGGATGCGGAAGCTGATGCTGCCCGCCTTCCACGGCCAGGCAATCGCCCACTACACCGAGCTGATCGCGCAGATCGCCGACCGCGAGATCGACGGGTGGAGCCCGGGGGACACCGTCCGCACACGCACCGTCGGCCAGGAGATCACGCTGGAGGTGATGATCCGCGCGGTCTTCGGCGTCTCCGAGCCCGAGCGGGTCGCCGAGCTGAAGCGGCGCCTGCCGCGCCTCTCCTCGATCAGCCCGTTGCTGCTCGTGATGCAGAAGGACCTCGGCCGGCTCAGCCCGTGGGGACGCTTCCTCCGCAACCGCGACCGCGTCGACGAGATCCTCTACGAGGAGATCGCCCAGCGCCGCGCCGCCCCCGATCGCGAGGAGCGCGACGACATCCTCAGCCTGTTGCTCGCCGCTCGCGACGAGGACGGAGACCCGCTGACCGACAAGGAGCTGCGCGACGAGCTGATCACGATCCTGCTGGCCGGCCACGAGACGACCGCGACCTCGATCGGGTGGGCGTTCGAGCGGTTGCTGCGCACCCCGGCCGCGCTGGAGCGCCTCGCCGCCGAGGTGAAGGCAGGCGAGTCGAGCGAGTACATGGACGCCGTGATCAAGGAGACCCTCCGTGTGCGGCCGGTGATCACCGAGGTCTTCCGCTCCCCGACCGAGCCGCGGAAGCTGGGCGGCTACCTGTTCGAGGCGGGCACCCAGCTGGCGGCCTCGATCTCGCTCCTGCAGAACGACCCCCATCTGTATGCGCCCGACCCGCTCGCCTTCCGTCCCGAGCGCTTCCTCGAGGGGGCGCCGGAGCCCTACGCCTGGATCCCCTTCGGCGGCGGCGTGCGCCGCTGCATCGGCGCGTCCTTCGCGCTGCTCGAGATGAAGATCGTGATCGAGCGGATCCTCGCCCGCACGCAGCTGCGGGCCCGCCGGACCAAAGACGAGAAGGTGAGCTTCCGTGGCATAACGGTCCTGCCCGGCCGCGGCGGCGAGGCGATCGTCGAGCACGTCACCTGAGTTCCTCGGTCGACGGGACGATTTCCCTACCTATAGGGGGTGTTTCAGGCCCATCGGCGGGTTCGTTAGCCGGCGCGGTCCAGGTCCTTGAGGTACTGGTGCACGAAGGCGATCGCCATGCTGCCCTCGCCGACGGCGGCGGCGACGCGCTTCACCGGGCCGAAGCGGACATCGCCGCAGGCGAAGATGCCCGGCACGCTCGTCTCCAGCAGGTATGGGTCGCGGTTGGCGCTCCAGCGCTCCACCGCGCGCACGTCGGGGCCGGTGAGCACGTAGCCGCGGCCGTCGAGTGCGATCTCAGGTGGCAGCCATCCCGTCTCCGCGTCGGCCCCGATGAAGATGAACAGCCCGCCCGACTCGACCTGGGTCGTCTCGCCGGTTCCCGGGTTGCGCACGTCGATCGCCTCGAGCGAGTCGACGCCGTGCACGGCTGCCACTTCGGCTCCGAACGTCACGTCGATGTTGGGCCGGGTGGCGAGCTGGTCGACGAGGTAACGCGACATGCTCTTCTCGAGCCGATCGCCGCGGCAGAGGATCGTCACCCTCCTGGCGTGGGCGGAGAAGAAGAGGGCGGCCTGTCCCGCCGAGTTGCCCGCGCCGACGATATGGACGTCGAGGCCGTGCGTGTTCGCGGCCTCGCTGCGCGCGGCGCCGTAGAAGATGCCCTTCCCGGCAAGGCGGTCGAAGCCCTCTATCGGCAGGTGCCGCCAGGTCACGCCGCAGGCGAGGATGATCGTCCGCGCCCGCAGCACGTCGCCGGCGTCGAGGTGCACCTCGCGACTCGCCGCGTCTATCCGTTCGATCGACCGGGTGACGAGGATCTCGGCGCCGAGCCGGCGCGCCTGCCTCAGCGCGCGACTCGCCAGCTCGTCCCCCGAGACGCCGGCGGGGAAGCCGAGGTAGTTCTCGATCCGGGAGGAGGTGCCGGCCTGGCCGCCGGGCGCCTCGCGCTCGACGACGATCGTGCGCAGGCCCTCCGAGGCCCCGTACACGGCGGCGGCAAGCCCGGCGGGGCCGGCGCCGACGATCACCGTGTCGTACTCGGCGGCGCTCGCCTCGGTCTCGACACCGAGCAGCTCGGCCACCCTGCGCAGGCCGGGCTTGACCGCGGTCTTGCCGTCGACGATGCGAATCGCGGGCCAGTCCCCTTCGGCGGGCAGCGAGCCACCCCAGTGCTCCGCGGCGTCGGCCGTCTCGGGAGTCAGCCACCTGAAGGTGATCTGGTTGCGGTCGAGGAAGCGCCGCAGCTCCGCGCAGGATGCGTCCCAGCGGTGCCCGACCACGATCGCGCGGGGCGGTGGCGGGTCGGCCGCGATGCCCTCCAGGCCCCTCGAGCCGCCCATGCGGTAGCTGGCGAGCTTGCCGATCTCCTTGCCGAGATCGGGAACCACGGCCGCGACGGCGTGGTAGTCGTGAGGCTCGATCCGCATCACGCGTGAGGGCTCCGCGGCGCGAAAGCCGACCGGGAACACCGTTCCCAGCACGATCGGCACCTCGCCGAAGACGTCCCCCGGGAGACGCTCGCCGACGACGCGCTCGACCCCGTCGACGGCCTTGATTGCCTCGATCCGGCCCTCGAGCACGGCGAAGATGGCGCGCTCGTCGCCCTCGTTCGCCGCGTATTCGCCGGCCACGAGGGCGATGTCGGCGGCGACGCCGGCAAGCCGCTCTCGCTCGGCCGGGTCGAGGGCTTCGAACACGCCGACCCCGCCGATCTCCTCTGCGCTCACCATCGCGGCGGCAGCGTACTGCGGGTTGGCTGTCAGGCGACGGCGGCGATGATGTTCAATCATGTCTGGAGACCCCGCAGCCACCAACCCGACGGAGGAATCAGGATGCTCAAGCTAGGCGACGTCGCCCCGGACTTCGAGGCCGACACGACAGAGGGCCGGATCAGCTTCCACGACTGGATCGGCGACTCGTGGGCAGTGTTGTTCTCGCACCCGAAGAACTTCACGCCCGTGTGCACGACGGAGCTCGGCTACATGGCCTCGATCAAGCCCGAGTTCGACAAGCGGGGAGTGAAGATCATCGGCCTCTCGGTCGACCCGATCGAGAAGCACGCCGGCTGGGCCGAGGACATCGGCGAGACGCAGGGCACGGCACCCAACTACCCGATCATCGCCGACTCGGATTTCAGCGTCTCGAAGCTCTACGGGATGCTGCCCGCGGATACCTCCGGCGACCCGGGGGAGCGGACGCCGGCCGACAACCAGACGGTCCGCAACGTCTTCGTCATCGGCCCCGACAAGAAAGTCAAGCTGATCCTCATCTACCCGATGACGACGGGCCGCAACTTCGACGAGGTCCTGCGCGTGGTCGACTCGCTGCAGCTGACCGCGCAGCACAAAGTCGCGACGCCGGCGCAGTGGCAGCAGGGCGACGATGTGATCATCGCCGGCTCGGTCTCCGACGACGAAGCCAAGGAGACCTACCCCGACGGCTGGGAGTCCCCGCGCCCCTACATCAGGATCGTGCCGCAGCCTGGCAAGTAGGTGACGATCGACGAGCTGACGGTTGCGGACGCGCCGGAGTCCTGGGCGGCGCTCGGGTTCGAGGTCGACGGGGGCGCCTGCGTCGTCGGCGATGTCCGCATCCGGCTTGCGGGGACCGAGGCGGGCAAGGGTCTGGCGGGCTGGTCGCTGCGCGACTTCGGGGGCGGCGAGCTGGACGGGCTGCCGACCGCGCGGTCGGACCGGCCGGCGCCCGACTCACAGCCGGAGCACCCCAACGGCGTCTCCGCGATCGACCACGTGGTCGCGATCAGCTCGGATCTCGACCGGACCGTCGCCGCGCTGCAGGAGGCCGGCCTCGACCTGCGCCGCATCCGCGAGGAGCCGACGCCGGCGGGCGCCCCCCGGCAGGCGTTCTTCCGCCTCGGCGCCGTCATCCTCGAGGTCGTGCAGGCGCCCGAGGAGGCGATCGAGCGGACCGGGGGAGACCGGCCCGCCTTCTTCTGGGGCCTCGCCTTCGTCGCCCCCGACCTCGACTCGACCGTTGCCGGCCTTGGGGACCGGGTCGGCGAAGTCCGCCCGGCTGTTCAGCCCGGCCGCCGGATCGCAACCCTTCGCCGCTCCGCGGGCCTCTCGGTCCCGGTTGCGCTGATGACGCCCCGATAGGTGAGTGAAGGATTTCCAGGGTCATAGCCCGGAAAATCCTTCGACGAAGCCGGGTCGAGCCGGCTGCTACCTACCCGGAGGGCGGTGTGGAAGCGAGCTTTCCTCCACCAGCGCCCGCCGCAGAGCCTCGTCGAATGACTCCGGCACGACCCCGAACGGCTCCGCCCCCGTCGGGTCGGTGACGACGGTGGCAGTGGTCAGCCCCTCGACCAGCGGGCGGGCGACGTTGACGTCGACCGGTGTCACCAGGCCAAGCCACAGGGCGGAGAGCCACGGGGTGATGAAGGGTGCCGGCAGCTTGCGCCGCGGCCGCAACCCCATCGCCACGGCCATCCGATCCAGCATCTCCGAGTAGGAGAGCACGTCGGGCCCGCCGATCTGGACCTCTCGCCCCGTGGACTCGGGCACCTCGGGTGCCAAACGCAGGTACTCGATCGTCGCGTCGATTCCTATCGGCTGGGTCTCGGTTCGCAGCCAGGCCGGCGCGATCATCACCGGCAGCCGGCTGACCAGGTAGCGCAGGGTCCGGTAGGACTCGCTGCCGGCGCCGACGACCATCGCGGCCCGGAAGTAGGTCAGCGGGGGGCCCTCCGCGGCGAGGACCCTCGCCGTCTCATGGCGGCTGCTCAAGTGCTTCGAGGTGCTCTCGTCGCCGAGCCCGCCGAGGTAGACGACCCGCTCGACTCCCTCGCGCTTCGCCATCCGGGCGAAGTTGAGCGCTCCAGCACGCTCGCGCTCGGCGAACTCGCCCCCGCCGGCCATCGCATGGACGAGGTAGTAGGCGATCTCCGCGTCCTTCGCCGCTCCGGCGAGGCTGTCGGCATCGGTGACGTCCCCGACGTGGATCTCCAGCCCTGCCGCTTCCAGAGCCCCGGCCTTCGCCCGGTCGCGCACCAGGCAGCGGACCGTGGCCCCTGAGCCCCCGAGCGACCCGGCCAGCCTGCCGCCGACGAAACCAGTCGCTCCGGCGATGAGGCTCGTTGCCGCGATCTACTAAAGGTAGCCCCATCGCCCAGCTGCCAAACTGGGCCCGTGCCCAGCTACCTGCTCGAGCGCAGCCAGCGGGTCGAGGTTCCGCTCGATCGAGCCTTCGCCTTCTACGGCGACGCTCTCAACCTGGAGCCGCTGACCCCGCCCTGGCTCCATTTCGAGCTGCTGACGCCGGGAAAGATCGAGTTCGGTCCCGGCACGCTGCTCGACTACCGGATCAGGCTGCACGGAGTGCCGATCCGCTGGCGGACCCGGATCGAGACATGGGAACCACCGACTCGCTTCGTCGACACCCAGGCCAGGGGCCCGTACTCGTCCTGGGAGCACACCCACCTCTTCGAGCCGGACGGCGAGAAGGCGACCGTAATTCATGACCGCATCCGCTACTCGGTCCCGCTGGGACCGGTGGGGGCGCTCGCGCACCGGCTCTTCGTCCGCCGCGACCTCGAGCGGATCTTCGACTTTCGCCGCGACGCCGTCACCGAGCGGCTGACGGCTGAGCCCGGGGCGGCGCCGGCCTCTCAGTAGCCGGTGCCGGTCTTCACCTGCTTGCGCTCGGCGGGGTGGGCGCCGCCCTTCTTCTCCAGGGTCGCGCAGGCCGTCGCGATGTCCTCGGCGAGGCGGTCGACCTGCTCGCGGCCGAGCGTCTGCTTGACC
Organism: Solirubrobacterales bacterium; assembly: GCA_036376915.1. Taxonomy (GTDB): domain Bacteria; phylum Actinomycetota; class Thermoleophilia; order Solirubrobacterales; family 70-9; genus VRUE01. The sequence continues at coordinate 39,319 of DASUZK010000030.1, read as the reverse complement.
AGCGCCCGCAGCACTTTCACGTCTTCGGCGTTGGGCGGCAGGGTGTAGGCGGGGACCATCCAGCCGCGCTCGGCGGAGAGCTGCCAGGAGACGTCGAACTCGTCGTAGCCCTTCTCTTCGGCGAGCCGGAATGCGACCAGGGGCAGTTGCTCCTCGCCCTCGCCGATCAGTTCGAAGTCGCCCTCGGCCTTGAGCTTGTCGGCGAGAGCGCGGGCGTTCTCCTGCATCGCCTTCATGATGTAGGCGTAGCCCGCGCGCCCGTAGCGGACGAAGTTGTAGTACTGGGCGAGCACCATCGAGGCGCCGGTGGAGAAGTTGAGGGTGAAGGTCGCGTCGGTCTTCCCCAGGTAGTTCTCGTAGAAGACGAGGTCCTCCGCCAGGTCGCTCTTCTCGCGGAAGACGAGCCAGCCGATGCCGGGGTAGACCAGCCCGAACTTGTGCCCGGAGACGTTGATCGAGCGCACCTGCTCGAGCCGGAAGTCCCACTCGGAGTCCGGGTAGAGAAAGGGCCAGGTGAAGCCGCCGCTGGCGGCGTCGACGTGGAGCGGCACGTCGAGGCCTTTGTCTCCCTTGAGGTCGACCAGGAGCTTGTTGATCCCGATGATGTCGTCCATGTGGCCGGTGAAGGTGGTGCCGAGCACGGCGGCGACGCCGATCGTGTTCTCGTCGACGTGCGGCCCCACGTCTTCGGGGCCGATCGTGTACTTGCCGTCCCGCAGCGGCACGATCCGCGGCTCGACGTCGAAGTAGCGGCAGAACTTCTCCCAGACAACGTGCACGTCCCCGCCGAAGATCAGGTTCGGCTTGTCGACCGGCTTCGAATCGGCTTCGCGGCGCTCCTTCCACTTCCACTTCAGCGAGAGCGCGCCGAGCATGATCGCCTCCGAGGAGCCCTGGGTGCGGGCCCCGGTCGTCTCGCCGGGGGCGTGGTAGAGGTCGGCCAGCATGCGGATGCAGCGCTGCTCGATCTCCGCTGAGATCGGGTACTCGGCGTGGTCGATGAAGTTGCGGTAGAGGTTGTCGTTGATGACCCGCTGGGCCTCGGGCTCCATCCAGGTCGTGACGAAGGTCGCCAGGTTGCGCTGCGGGTCGCCCTCCAGCGCCAGTTCCTCGCCGACCAGGCGCATCGCGTCGAGGGCAGACATGCCGCCCTCCGGGAAGGGACCGTCGGGAGCGTCTTCGGTGAGGAAGCGGTTGCCGTAGAGCATCGCCTCCTGCTCGGGGGTGAGGTGCTTTTCCATCTCGGGCCTTCGATCTGGTCGGTGGTTTCGGTCGAGCCTAGCCCAGGCCGGTTTTCGCATGCCGCCGGGCTGGCGCGAGCCGATGGTTTTATCCTGACCGGCATGCAGCCCGATCACGAGGTGGCGGTGATAGGCGCCGGGTTCTCCGGCATCGGCACGGCGATCAAGCTCGACGAGGCCGGAATCCGGGACTGGGTGATGCTCGAGGCAGGGGACGGCGTCGGCGGTGCCTGGCACTGGAACACCTACCCCGGCATCGGCGTCGACATCCCCTCCTTCAGCTACCAGTTCTCCTTCGAGCAGCGCTCGGACTGGTCGCGGGTGTACGCGCCGGGCGAGGAGTTGAAGGCCTATGCCGAGCACTGTGTCGACGCCTACGGGTTGCGCTCGCGGATCCGGTTGAACACGACGGTCACCGGCGCGGAGTTCGACGAGGAGAACCACTTCTGGCACCTGCCGATCGGCGACGGTGAAACCCTCACAGCGCGGTTCATGGTCGGCGCAACCGGCGTCTTCACCAAGCCCAAGCCGCCCGACATCTCGGGGCTCGACTCCTTCGCCGGCACGGTGATGCACACCTCCCGCTGGGACCACGACGAGGATCTGCGCGGTCGCAGGGTGGCGATCATCGGCACCGGCGCCTCGGCCGTCCAGGTCATTCCCTCGATCGCACCCGAAGTCGAGCAGCTGACCGTGCTGCAGCGAACTCCGATCTGGTGCCTGCCCAAGCCCGACGCACGGATCGGCCCGGGCCTGCGCCAGCTGCTCGGCCGGGTCCCCGGCGCACAGGCCGCGGCGCGGGCCCTGAGTCAGCTCTACGTCGAGCTCAACTTCCCTCTGCCGGCCCACTTCCACGGCGTGCTGCCCGTCGCCAAAGCGGGGGAACGCGCCGGGCTCCGGCACCTGCGGGCGGTGCGCGACCCGGCCGTGCGGGAGAAGTTGACGCCCCGCTACGGGCTCGGCTGCAAGCGCCCCAGTTTTTCGAACGAGTACCTGCCGGCCTTCAACCGTCCCAACGTCCACCTAGAGACGAGCCCGATCGAGGAGATCGTGCCCGCAGGGGTGCGCACCGCCGGCGCGGAGCATGAGGTCGACGTGCTGATCCTGGCGACCGGATTCCAGGTTTTCGAGAAAGGCAACATGCCTCCTTATCCGGTGCACGGCAACGACGGCGTCGAGCTTGGAGAGTGGTGGGAAGAGAACCGGTCGCAAGCCTACGAGGGCGTCAGTGTGCCCGGCTTCCCGAACATGTTCATGATCCTCGGCCCCTACGGCTTCAACGGCGCCAGCTACTTCACCCTGATCGAGAATCAGGCGCGTCACATCGTCCGCTGCCTGCGCCGCGCCCGCAGCTCCGGCTCGACGGCGGTCGAGATCCGCCCCGAGGCCAACCGGCGCTACTTCGAGAAGATGCTCCGCCGCCGCGACCGCCAGGTGTTCTTCTCGGGCACCTGCGCGACGGCGAACAGCTACTACTTCGACGAGCACGGCGACGCCCCCTTCCGCGCCTCGCCGACGCTCGAGGTCGCCTGGCGCAGCGCCCGCTTCGACCTCGACGACTACCGCTTCACGCGGGTCGGCTCCGAGGCTGCCCTCACCGTTTGAAGAGCTTGGGGTTGCAGGCCTGGATCGGGTGGAGATACCTGAGCCAGCAGTTGGCGTTGAAGCGGCGGATCGTGTAGCGGTAGTTGTAGACGAAGCCTTCGCGAGGGAGCGCCGCGTAGATCGTGATCGCCCCGCGGTAGAGGTCGGCGCCCCGCAGCCAGAGCACCGCGCATTTGACCTTCTCGCGGTTGATCTGGGCGCAGCCGATCCTGTGCAGCCGGCCCTGCGTGAACCGCTTGCCGAAGTCGGCTTCGAGGCCGAGCCAGGCGATGAATTCGGCGTCTCGGCGGGTCACCCGTGGGAGCACGACTTTCGGTACCACCACTTCGGGTGCGGGCGCGCCGCTTTCGACGGCGGCGATCCAGGCGCCGGTCCATGAGGAGACGACGTCTGCCCGCGTGAGGACCTGCGGGCTGAGGGGGTCGCAGTCGATCGAGCCCTTGAGGCTGATGACGCCGATCAGGACAGGGGTCCCGTCGGCCCGCCGCGCGATGCCGGGGCCGCCGCTGTCACCGTTGCAGACGCTGGCGGCCGAGTCGGCCCGGGACTGGATGCAGATCTGGCTGGCGGTCGAGTAGGAGATGACCTGCCGAAACCTGCGCTGGCAGTAGCCTGGGCTTCGAATGACCGACTGGGCTTCGCGAAGGACGGCCGGCGACCGCGGGGGGTCCACATCGGTCAGGCCCCAACCGGCGACCGCCACTGGCACACCCGCCGAGAGCAGGCTCGCGTCGGCCGCTGTCGCAAGTGGCAGCGCCGGGGCCGAGACGGGCGCGGCGAGGACGAGGAGCGCGGCGTCGTTGAGGAGCCGCGAGGGCTGGTAGCCGGGGAAGACGAGGGCCTGCGAGACGCCCGAGGCGTTCTGCTGGGTGGCTCCTCTGAGGTCCGCCACGCCGGTCAGCACCGTGAAGTTCGCCGCCTCCGCGACCCTTCCAGTGCCGGTCAGCACGCAATGCGCCGCGGTCAGGACCAGGCGAGGGGCGACGACCGTTCCCGTGCAGCTGAAGGTCTCGACGGGGCCCTGGTGCTGGACGTAGGCAAGCCACGGATAGGACTCGATCGACGTGCTGCTGCCTCCGACGATCGACGTTCTCGCGCCGCCGGCATCGGCGCGGCTGTCGTGCGGGGATGGCTGGGCGTGGCCCTGGGCCGGAGCAGCCAGGGCGAGTGCCAGGTAGGCGAAGGCGGAGACGACGATGCCCCGAACGCTCGGACGAGTGCTGATCGATCGAGTGATCCTTCGCACCCTACTGGGCCTGGTCCGGCGAGGCTGTCCTCTGGCGTGCGTCAGTCGCCGAGCGAGATCACGTGGGCGGCCTTCGGGTCGATGCGGCCCTCGATCACCTCGGCCCAGGCGCCCTGGAGCCCCCCGAAGCCCTGGCCGGGGATCGTCCCGAGCCAGCCGCCGATCCAGTCGCAGAAGGGGTTCCATGCGTCAGCTGCACGCTGTTCGAGGCCGGCGCGGCCCCAGTCCTCGCCGCGCTTGACGATGCGGTCCGGGGCGAAGAAGAGGGTGGGGGACGGCCCCGGCAGCTCGCCGCCGCCCGAGCCGAAGTCCTCCCAGTGGGTGACGCCCACCGCCATGCTGCGGATCAGGTCGTCACCGTAGTGATTGTGGATCACCGCCCGGAGGCCGCCGTTGCCCGTAACGTCGACGTAGGTGGCCGAGCCTTTCTCCAGCGAGCCGATCTCCTCGTAGGAGACGGTGCGCCCGTATATCCCGAGGCCTTCGACGAACTCGGTGCTGCGGGGCGAGGTGAGTCCGACCGTCTCGACGCCCTCGCGTTGGGCCAGTAGGAAAGCGACGCCGATCGCGGTCTTGCTCGAGGCACTGGAGATCAGGATCGGCCCCCGCCCGGTCAACCCCTCGTCGTCGAGCTCGTCGTCGATCATGAAGGAGGTGAAGAAGAGCGGCCGCAGCAGCATCTGCACGACCTCGGTATCGGCGCGGTAGAACGGGTCGCTGCCGCTCGCCAGGTAGCGGTGGTAGGCCGATGGCAGCGCCGCCCGGTGCGGCGACCCGTCGACGAACCCGGCATCGTCGACGGCCACCGGCGTGACGACGAGGTGGGAGGAAGGGGGGAGATAGCCGTAGAGGCGCGTTCCCGGCTCGACCCCATCGGCCTCGCTGCGCTCGACCTCGGCGAAGCCCCACATCGGCACCCGGCCCCAGCCCTCCTCGGCCGGGAAGAAGTCCCAGTAGGACATCGCCTCGCCCATCACCGCGTAGGTGACGTTGTTTGCCGTCAGCCCGAAGGTGTCGACCCGCAGCAGCGCCTGCCCCGGCCCGATCTCGGGAGCCCCGGACTCGGCGATGCGGCTCACGCGCAGGTCGTCGCGCTTGACGAGGAAGTCGGTCATCGGCCCCCAGTATCCGCCGCGCCCTGCTCGAAGAGCGCCACCAGCCTCGCCCGGCAGAACTCCCATTGCTTGCGGTTGCGGTCGTCGCCGGGGTGAAGGGTGTCGAGCAAGGCGAGACCGCGGGCGGTTGCCGCCGCCATCTCGACCAGGCGCTCGAAGTCGGGGCGCTCGGCCTGGTCGGGGAAGAGGCGGCGGGCCAGCTCCAGGGTCTGGCGGTCGAGCTCGCGTTCGACGCTCACCAGGGCCTTGCGCAGCTCGTCGTCTGTGCGGGCGTCGGTCCAGAGGTCGAGCGCCGCCTGGTAGAGCGGGCTGGCGTAGTTGGACCAGATGAAGTCGAGGCCGGCGGCGACGCGCTCGCGGCCGGTGGGGAGGGCGTCGGCGGCGGCGAGCTGCTCGGCCGAGCGCCGGCGTGCGAGGCGCTCGATCGCCGCGGCAACCAGGGCCTGGCGGGTCTGGAAGTGATGCAGGTGGGCACCGCGGGAGAGCCCGGCGCGCTCGGCGACCTTGGTCGTCGTCAGGCTCGCGTAACCGTTCTCGACCAGGCACTCGATCGTGGCGTCGAGCAGCGCTTCGCGGGTGGCGGAGCTGCGCTCGGCCTGGCTGCGGCGGGCGGGAGTCTCAGCGGTCGGCACGGGAGGCAATCCTAGTAAAGTTTGCGTTCACGACTGAATGTATGCTGCCATGCCGCAGCCGAACCGAACAGACTTCGAACCAAGAGGAGCTTGAGATGGCAGCCACCGACGCGTTGGTCTTCGACGCGATACGCACACCGCGAGGCAAGGGCAAGGTCAACGGGTCCCTGCACAGCACCAAGCCGGTCGACCTCGTCGTCGGCCTGATGCACGAGATGCTCGTGCGCAACGAGAAGCTCGATCCCAACCGGGTCGACGACGTCGTCCTCGGCTGCGTCTCGCCGGTCGGCGACCAGGGCGCCGACATCGCCAAGACGGCGGCGATCAAGGCGGGCTTGCCCGACACGGTCGCCGGCGTCCAGCTCAACCGCTTCTGCGCCTCCGGCCTGGAGGCGGTCAACATCGCCGCGCAGAAGGTCGCCTCCGGCTGGGAGGATCTGGTCTTCGCCGGTGGCGTCGAGTCGATGTCGCGGGTGCCGATGGGCTCCGACGGCGGTCCCTGGGCGATGGACCCCGAGACCAACTACGACACCTCGTTCGTCCCCCAGGGCATCAGCGCCGACCTGATCGCCACGGTCGAGGGCTTCAGCCGCGAAGACGTCGACGCCTACGCCGCCCGCTCGCAGGAGCGCGCCGCGGCGGCCCGGGAGGAGGGCCGCTTCGACAGCGCCGTGATCCCGGTCAAGGACCTGAACGAAAACGCGGTCCTCGAGCAGGACGAGTTCATCCGCCCCGGCACGACGGTGGAAACGCTGGCCAAGCTCAACCCCTCCTTCGAGGCGATGGGCGACATGGGTGGCTTCGATGCGGTGGCGCTGCAGAAGTACCACTGGGTCGAGAAGATCGACCACGTCCACACGCCCGGCAACTCCTCCGGGATAGTCGACGGCGCCTCGCTGCTGGCGATCGGCAACGAGCAGACCGGCGCCGACCTGGGCCTGAAGCCGAAGGCGCGCATTCTCGCCACCGCGGTCTCGGGCGCCGACCCGACGATCATGCTGACCGGCCCCGCGCCGGCCTCCAAGAAGGCGCTCGCCAAGGCCGGCATCACGGTTGACCAGCTCGACCTGATCGAGATCAACGAGGCCTTCGCCGCGGTCGTCCTGCGCTTCGTCAAGGACATGGGCCTCGACATGGAGAAGGTCAACGTCAACGGCGGCGCGATCGCGATGGGCCACCCGCTCGGCGCGACCGGCGGCATGATCCTCGGCACGCTGGTCGAGGAGCTGCACCGCACCGGCGGCAAGTACGGGCTGGCGACGCTCTGCGTCGGCGGCGGCATGGGAATCGCGACCGTCGTGGAGGCGATCTAGATGACAGAGAGCACGACGATTCGCTACGAGCGCGGCGAGGACGGCATCGTCGTCCTCACGCTCGACGACCCGAACCAGTCGGCGAACACGATGAACGCCGCCTATGTCGCCTCGATGGGGGCGACCGTGGACCGGCTCGAGGCCGAGAAGGACGAGATCAAGGGCGTCGTCCTCACCTCGGCGAAGAAGACCTTCTTCGCCGGTGGCGACCTCAACGACCTCAAGCAGGTGCGGCCGGAGCACTCGGCCGAGCTGGCCGAGGGCCTGAAGGTCGTCAAGGGCCAGCTGCGCCGCCTGGAGACGCTCGGCGTCCCGGTCGTCGCCGCGATCAACGGCGCCGCCCTCGGCGGCGGCCTGGAGATCTGCCTCGCCACCCACCACCGGATCGCCGTCGACAGCTCCAAGGTCAAGCTCGGCTTCCCCGAGGTCAAACTCGGCCTGCTGCCGGGCGGCGGCGGCGTCGTCCGCTCGGTGCGCATGTTCGGCATCGCCGACGCGCTGATGAAGCTGCTGCTGCAGGGCAAGGAACTGCGCCCCGACAAGGCGCTGGAGATGGGCCTGATCGGCGAGGTCGTCGCCACGCAGGACGACCTGGTCCCGGCCGCCAAGGCCTGGATCGAGGCCAACCCCGAGGCGGTCCAGCCCTGGGACGCCCCCGGCTACAAGATGCCGGGCGGCACCCCGTCCAACCCGAAGCTGGCTCAGACCCTGCCGGCCTTCCCGTCCAACCTGCGCAAGCAGCTGAAGGGCGCCAACTACCCGGCCCCGCACCACATCATGGCGGCGGCGGTCGAGGGGGCCCAGGTCGACTTCGACAACGCGATCGAAATCGAGGGCCGCTACTTCGTCGACCTCGCCACCGGCCAGGTGGCGAAGAACATGATCCAGGCCTTCTTCTTCGACCTGCAGGAGGTCAACGGCACGCGCAACCGGCCCGAGGAGATCGAGTCGTTCGAGCCGAAGAAGATGGTCGTCCTCGGCGCCGGGATGATGGGCGCCGCGATCGCCTACGTCAGCGCCAAGGCCGGGATCGAGGTCGTGCTCAAGGACGTCGACCTCGAGGCCGCCGAGCGCGGCAAGGGCTACTCGCAGGGACTGGTCGAGAAGGCCGTCTCGCGCGGTCGCATGAGCGAGGAGAAGGGCGCCGAGCTGCTGGCCCTGATCACCCCGACGGCCGACGCGGCCGATGCCGCCGGCGCCGAGCTGGTGATCGAGGCCGTCTTCGAGGACCCGGCGGTGAAGGCCCAGGTCTTTGCCGAGATCGAGCCGCACCTTGCCGAGGGCGCGCTGCTCGGCTCCAACACCTCGACGCTGCCGATCACCGGCCTGGCCGAGGGCGTCAGCCGCCCGGCCGAGTTCATCGGGCTGCACTTCTTCAGCCCGGTGGACAAGATGCCGCTGCTGGAGATCATCAAGGGCGAGCAGACCAGCGAGGAGACGCTCTACCGCTCCCTCGACGTCGCCAAGAAGATCCGCAAGACGCCGATCGTGGTCAACGACTCGCGCGGCTTCTTCACCTCGCGCGTGATCGGCACCTTCATCAACGAGGGGATCGCGATGCTGACCGAGGGTGTCCCGGCGCCGACGATCGAGCAGGCCTCCTCGCAGGCCGGCTACCCGGCGCCGGTGCTGCAGCTCTCCGACGAGCTCAACCTCAACCTGATGCGGAAAATTCGCAAGGCCTACCAGGACGCGATGGAAGCCGAGGGCAACGCCTGGGCCGACCATCCCTCGACCACGGTGATCGACCGCATGCTCGACGAGTTCGACCGCGGCGGCCGGCTCGCCGGCAAGGGGTTCTACGAGTACGACGAGGAGGGCAAGCGGGTCGGCCTCTGGAAGGGCCTCGCCGACGCCTTCCCGGCCGTCGACGACCCCTCGTCGATCTCGCTCAGGGACCTCGAGGAGCGGATGATGTTCGCCGAGTCCCTCGAGACCGTGAAATGCATGGACGAGGGCGTGATCGAGTCCGTCGCCGACGCCAACATCGGCTCGATCTTCGGGATCGGGTTCCCGGCCTGGACCGGCGGCGTGCTCCAGTACGTCGACGGCTACGAGAGCGGCCCGGCCGGCTTCGTCGCCCGGGCGCGCGAGCTCGCCGAGAAGTACGGCGAGCGCTTCGAGCCACCGGCGTCCCTGGTCGAGCTGGCCGAGCGGGGCGAGACCTACGCGGAGCGGGGCGCTGCCCTGGCCGCCGCCTAAGGAGGGATGCCGACCATGCCAGTTACCTTCACCAGCGAGCAGGAAGCCTTCGCCGAGGCGATCCGCGACCTCGCCTCCCGCGAGTGCGGGACGCGCGAGCAGCGCGACGCCCTCACCAACGGCGGGCAGGAGGTCCACAACTCCGAGCTGTACGCCAAGATCGCCGATCTTGGCTGGCTCGGGATCGCGGTCGCCGAGGAGTACGGCGGCACGGGCGGCGGCATGGTCGACCTCTGCCTCTTCCTCGAGGAGATGGCCTACGGCCAGATCCCGATCGGCGGCTTCCCCGTCACCGCGATCACCGCCGGCGCCTACGAGCGCTTTGGCACCGACGCGCAGAAGGAGGAGATCCTCGGCGGGATCGTCAAGGGCTCGGTCGAGGCGATCGCGATGTCCGAGCCGGAGGCCGGTTCCGACGTCGGCGCGCTGCGCTGCAAGGCGGTGCGCGAGAACGGCGGCTACACGATCAACGGCCAGAAGACGTGGATCTCCGAGGCGCACGTCGCCGACCACATCCTGCTCGTCTGCCGCACCGACGACAGCGGCTCCAAGCACGAGGGCCTGACGATGCTGAGCATCCCCAAAGGCGCCGGCGGAGTCGAGATCCGCGGCATCGAGACGATGGGCGGGAGGATCGTCAACGACGTCTTCTTCGACGACTGCCACGTCCCCGCCGAGAACCTGCTCGGCGAGGAAGGCAAGGCCTGGATGCAGCTGATGGCGGGGCTCAACGTCGAGCGGCTGATCATCGCCGCGCAGTCGCTGGGCATCGCCCGACGGGCGATGGACGACGTGCTGGTCTACGTCAAGGAGCGCAAGCAGTTCGGCCGCCCGATCGGCAGCTTCCAGACGATCTCCCACCGGCTCGCCGATCTGGCAACTGAGCTCGAGTGCAGCCGCCTGCTCACCTACGACGTCGCCGCCCGCGTCGACGCCGACCCGACCCAGCTCTTCCCCCGCGAGGCATCGATGGCCAAGCTCAAGGTGACCGAAACCGCGAAGAAGATCTCGCTCGAAGGGATGCAGATGATGGGCGGCTACGGCTACGCGACCGAGTACGACATGGAGCGCCACGTCCGCACGACCCTGGTCTCCACCATCTACGGTGGCACCAGTGAGATCCAGCGGGAAATCATCGCCAAGACGATGGGGCTCTGAGGCAGTGGTAGGAGCAGCGGGCTGATGGACAGCCCGCTGCTGGCCTCCATCGCGCTGCCGGTCGCGATCGCCGCGATCATGTGCAGCCTCGGCCTGGCGCTGACGCCGGCCGACTTTCGCCGCGTCCTCGTCGCCCCGCGCGGGGTCGCGATCGGGATGCTCAACCTGGCGCTGATCTCGCCCCTGCTCGCCTTCGCGATGGCCGAGCTCTTCGCGCTGCCGCCCGAGCTGGCCGTCGGCCTCGTCCTGCTCGGCGCCTCGCCCGGCGGGATGATGGCCAACATGCTGACGCACCTGGCGCGGGGCGACACGGCGCTATCGGTGACGATGACGGCGATCAGCAGCGTCGCCTCCGTGGTGACGGTGCCGCTCTTCCTCGGGCTCTCCTCCGAGCACTTCGGCGCCGGGTCCCTGGGGGAGGTCAGCATGCCGGGCGTGGTCGCCCTGGTGTTCGCGATCACGGTGATCCCGGTGGCGATCGGCATGACGCTGCGCCGGCGGTGGCCCGAGCGGGTCGTGGTGGCCTATCCACGGGCTCGGGCCGCATCGCTCGGCCTCTTCGCCCTCGTCATCGTCGGCGCGATCGTCAGTGAGCACGACACCGTCGCCGAGAACGCCGCCGACGTGGCCGGGGCGGCTCTGGCGCTGAACCTGGCGGCGATGGCGATCAGCTTCGCGATCTCGAAGCTGGCCCGCCTCGACGACCGCCAGGCGACGGCGATCGCGCTCGAGCTCGGGATCCACAACGCGACGCTCGCGATCGCGGTCGGCGCCTCGCTCGTCGCCGAGCTGACGATTCCCGCCGCGGTCTACAGCTCCTTCATGCTCTTCACCGGGGGGCTCTTCGCCTGGGTGATGAGCCGCCGCAACGTCGCCGCTTCGGGTCCAGCGCTCGGGGCATGACCGGGTCCCGGCGCGCGCGCATCGCCGCGCTGGCGGGTGCGCTGGCACTCGCCGCGACTCCGGGCTGCGGTGGGGGTGGTGGCGCGGCCGACTCCGAGACCTCGCCGCCGCTGATCGAACGATCGGGGCCTGGGGACCGCGAGGGCAGCGGCGACACGGTCGCACCCTCGCACTGCCCACCCGGGTTGCCCAGCTGCCGCACGACGGAAGGCCGGATCGTCTTCGTCGAGCGCGTCGACCCCGACGGCGACGGCGACGCCCACTTCGTCATCGTCGACCCGCAGGGGATCACCGGGCCGGGGCTGACCGCGATCGACGTCCGCAAGGGGCTGCGGCCCCATCCGCTGCCGGGCCCCGGCGACCTGATCAGCGCCGCCGGCCCGGTCCAAACGGGAACCTTCGGCCAGAGCCAGATCCACGCCTTGGAGCTGCACGTCGGACGGTGATCGGCCTCCAAAGCTCGGTGACTTCGCCTTTTCCGGGGCTATATGACGGGAAAAGATGAAGTCACCAGTGCTTGCGCGATGAGGCCGGTTGATGAGAGGGTGGGGGGCATGGCGACGGTGCTCTGTGTGCTCTACGACGATCCGGTCGACGGCTACCCGCCGTCCTACGCGCGCGACGACGTGCCGCGGATCGAGCGCTACCCCGACGGCCAGAGCGCGCCGACGCCCGAGGCGCTCGGCTTCACGCCGGGTGAGCTGGTCGGCAGCGTCTCAGGGGAGCTGGGGCTGCGCGAGTTCCTCGAGGGGCGCGGCCACCGGCTGATCGTCACCTCCGACAAGGACGGCCCCGACTCGGTCTTCGAGCGCGAGCTGCCCGAGGCCGAGGTCGTCATCTCCCAGCCCTTCTGGCCCGCCTACCTGACGGCGGAGCGGATCGCCAAGGCGCCGAACCTGAAGCTGGCGCTTACCGCCGGCATCGGCTCGGACCACGTCGACCTGCAGGCGGCGATCGAGCGAGGGCTGACCGTCGCCGAGGTGACCTACTCGAACAGCATCAGCGTCGCCGAGCACGTCGTGATGATGATCCTGGCGCTGGTCCGCAACTACATCCCCTCCTACCAGCAGGTGGTCGAGGGCGGCTGGAACATCGCCGACTGCGTCTCGCGCTCCTACGACCTGGAGGGCATGCAGGTGGGCAGCGTCGCAGCCGGCCGGATCGGCGCGGCGGTGCTGCGGCGGCTGGTGCCGTTCGACGTTGGCCTGCACTACACCGACCGCCACCGCCTGCCGCCCGAGGTCGAGGAGGGGCTCGGCGCCACGTTCCACCCCGACGCGGAGTCGATGGTGGGGGTCTGCGACGTGGTGACGATCAACGCTCCGCTTCACCCCGAGACCGAGAACCTCTTCGACGCCGAGATGCTCGCCAGGATGAAGCGGGGCTCCTACCTGATCAACACGGCGCGCGGCAAGATCTGCGACCGCGACGCGGTGGCCCGGGCCTGCGAGAGCGGCCAGCTGGCGGGCTACGCGGGCGACGTCTGGTTCCCCCAGCCCGCGCCCCAGGACCACCCCTGGCGCACGATGCCCCATCACGGCATGACCCCACACACCTCGGGCACCAGCCTCTCTGCCCAGGCCCGGTACGCGGCCGGGGCGCGCGAGATCCTCGAGTGCTGGTTCGACGGGCGGCCGATCCGCGAGGAGTACCTGATCGTCGACGGCGGCAGTCTCGCCGGCGCCGGGGCGCACTCCTACAGCGAGGGCGACGCCACGGGCGGCTCCGAGGAGGCCGCCCGTTTCAAGAGCGGCTGAACCGGACGAGGTCGGTTGGGATGAGGATGCGCGCCGCAGTGCTGGAGGAGTTCGGCGAGCCGCTCGCGGTCCAGGAGGTCGAGCTGGCCGAGCCGCGGGCGGGGGAGGTGCTGGTGCGCCTCGTCGCCTGCGGCGTCTGCCATACCGACCTCTACACGGCCTCCGGCGCCGACCCCTCCGGCTACGCGCCGACGGTTCTCGGCCACGAGGGGGCCGGCGTGGTCGAGCGGGTCGGGGCGGACGTCGCCTCGCTGGCTCCCGGCGACCATGTCGTCACCCTCTTCTCGCCCCAGTGCGGCGAGTGCGTCCACTGCGTCGATTCGCGGACCAACCTCTGCCTGGCGATCCGCGAGCAGCAGAACAAGGGCTTCCTCCCCGACGGCACCACCCGAATCTCGCGCGACGGAGATGGGATCCGCCACTTCATGGGCTGCTCGACCTTCGCCGAGTACACGGTGATGCCGGAGATCGCCCTGGCGAAGATCGACCCCGAGGCGCCGTTCGAGCACGCCTGCCTCTTCGCCTGCGGCCTCTCGACCGGGCTCGGCGCGGCGATCAACACCGCCGCCGTGCGGCCCGGCAGCACCTGCGCCGTCTTCGGGGCCGGGATGGTCGGCTTGGGCGCGGTCGCCGGCTGTCGGCTGCAGGGGGCCGAGCGGATCGTCTGCGTCGACCTCTCGCGGGACCGGCTCGAGCTGGCCCGCGGCCAGGGCGCGACCGACACGATCGAAGGGGGAGAGGGGGCGGTCGAGGCGATTCTCGAGATGACCGGCGGCTTCGGCGCCGACTACACCTTCGAGGCGACAGGCAACGTCGCCGTGATGCGCCAGGCGGTCGAAGCGGCGCGCATGGGGTGGGGCCTCTGCACCGTCGCCGGCGTGGCCGGAAAGGGGGAGACCCTCGACATCATCCCCCGCTTCCTGATCACCGGCCGTCGCGTTGCCGGCTCCTCCTTCGGCGGCGTCAAGGGCCGCGAAGGTGTCCCGCAGCTGATCGACCGCTGCCTCGCCGGCGAGATCGACGTCGAGCCCTTCATCTCCCACCGCATCCCCCTCGACGAAGTCAACCGCGGCTTCGAGCTGATGGAGGCCCAGGACGGCATTCGCAGCGTGATCGAGTTCGGCTAGCTGCGGTAGGAGATATGACCGCAGCCTCTCCGCTTCCGATTTATGTTAGAAATCACCGCAAATATTCTAAGTAATCAGCTCACCCGGGGAGAGAGCAGATGTCGACAGATGCGGAGTGCCTCGAAGCGGACTTAGTCAGATTTCCGATCGCAATTCTTTTCGGATTGGCGCTGTTGGCTTTTGTGATTCTTCCAGCTTCTGCCAGGGCAGAATCTCCTGGGGTCACCACCGAATTTGCCAACGAAGTGACCACCAAAGCCGCAACGCTGCGTGGCAGCGTCAATCCCCATGGGTTTGCAACCACCTACCGCTTCGAATACGGCACCACGACGTCCTACGGCACCAGTGTGCCTGTGCCCGACAAAAGCGGTGGTTCCGGCACCAGCGGCGTTAAAGTGAGTGAAACGATCAGTGGGCTGAAAGGCAACACGACTTATCACTTCCGCATCGCGGCGATCAGTGCCGAAGGCTCCAGCTTCGGAAAAGACGTAACGTTCACGACGAACCCCATCGTCTGGACCTACCCCGCCAATGAAGTGACCTTGGAAGGGGCAACGCTGCACGGTAGGGTCAACCCCAACGGGTTCGAAACGACCTATCGCTTCGAATACGGCACGACGACCTCCTACGGAACCAGTGCGCCGGTTCCGGACAAAAACATAGGCTCGGGCTCGAGCGAAGTCGAAGTCGAAGAGGAAGTCGCTGGACTCGCTCCGGGGACGACGTATCACTTCCGCGTGGTCGCAACCAATGCCGAAGGCACGAGTTTCGGATTGGACGAAACGTTTACAACGGTCGATCTCCGGTTCTCGTTCGCCTTCGGTAGCGCAGGCTCAGGCAATGGACAGTTCAATTACCAGGAGGGCGTCGAGGCAGATTCGGAAGGGAACATCTGGGTCGCCGACTCGGGCAACAACCGCATTCAGAAGTTCAACTCCAGCGGCGAATACCTGTCCAAATTCGGTAGCAAAGGCGGAGGCAACGGGCAGCTCTTATACCCAATCGACCTCGCGATCGACTCCTCGAAAAACATCTGGGTCGCCGATCGCGACAACAACCGCATCCAGAAGTTCGAATCCTTCGGCTTTTACCTGTCCAAATTCGGCAGTGAAGGCTGGGGCAACGGGCAGTTCTTATTACCGAGCGGAATTGCGATCGACTCCTCGAAAAACATCTGGGTCGCCGACACGAACAACCACCGCATCCAGAAGTTCAACTCCAGCGGAACGTATCAATTCAGCGTCTGTTGCGGAGGCGAAGAATGGCTCTCATACCCAGCCGGCATCGCGACCGACTCCGAAGACAACGTCTGGATCGTCGACTCTGGCAACAACCGCGTCGTGAAGCTTGACTCCGAAGGCGAATACTTGGGTGAATTCGGCTCCTATGGCTCAGGCAACGGGGAGTTCTACGGCCCCTATGGCATCGCAATCGACTCCAATGACAACGCCTGGGTGGTCGACCGGTACAACACCCGTGTTCAAGTATTCAACTCGAGTGGCGAATACCAAGGCCAATTCGGAAGCTATGGCGAAGAAGCAGACAAATTCCTGGAACCGAACGGCATCGCGATCGACTCAATGGGTGATATTTGGGTTTCCGATGCTGGCCGCAGCCAAGTCCTGAAGTGGACGGCTTTCCCCCCGACAACCACCACCGAAGCCGCCGACGAACTGACAAAAGAAGCCGCGACTCTGCTCGGCGCCGTCAATCCCAACGGGCTCGAAACGACCTATCGCTTCGAATACGGCACCACAGCCTCCTACGGCACCAGCGTGCCGGTGCCCGACAAAGGCATCGGCTCCGGGATGAGCGAAGTCAAAGTCAGCGAGAAAATCAGCGGACTGAAATCCGCCACCACGTATCACTTCCGCGTGGTCGCAACCAGCATCAAAGGCACGAGCTTCGGGAAAGACGAAACGTTCGTGACGAAATAGGAACTCTGCAATGGCGCCGAGGCGATCTTAGCCTCGGCGTCGCGCCAGCAGCTCATCAAGCTTCTCGTAGCCCTCGCGGACGCCGCGCTCCATGCCCGCCTCGAGGATCGCGTCACGCGACCCCTTCGAGTCGAAGGTTCCGGTGACGACGATCCGGGTGCGGTCCCCCTCGAGCTCCTCGAACTCGACCCGGTCGACCGAGGGCAGGGCGTCGTTGCCCTCCCACTGGAAGGTTTGGACCAGCAGGCGCGGGGGGTCGACCTCGCGGAACTCGCCGAAGAAGACGTAGCTGCCCTCCGCGTCGGTGTGCGTGTAGCGGTAGCTGCCGCCGGTGCGCACGTCCATCTCCTGCACGGTCATCGTCAGTCGGCGCGGACCGATCCATTCGCGCATCAGCTCAGGGTCGGTGTAGGCCTCCCAGAGGAGCTCGCGGGGGGCGTCGAACTCGCGCTCGATGCGGACCTCCGTATCGCTAGGCGTGATCACAGCGGTGGGGCCTGTTCGTCGCATCGTTCATCGCTCGTATTGTTGCGCGCGTGATCGGGCGCTTCGTCTCCGCTGTCACCGGCCCGCGGGGGCGCTGGGTCACGGTTGGCATCTGGGTTGCCCTCGGGCTCGCCGGGCTGCTCGGACGGGTTCACATCGGCGACGTCACCGCGGCCGGGCAGAGCAGCTTCCTGCCGGAGAACGCGGAGTCGACCCGGGTCCTCGACGTGCTCCAAGACGACTTCAAGGGCGGCGACGACGTGCCGGTGCTGATCGTCTTCGAGCGCAACGGAGGGCTCACCGCCGGCGACCTGAACGCGATCGGCAAGCTCGGCAAGGGCCTGGACCAGCTCGGCCTCGCCGGGGCGACACCCGTCTTCGCGCCCTTCTCGGGCGAAGCGAAGCGGCCGCTGGGCGCGGTGGCCCGGATCGCGCACGGGATCGGGCCGGTCTCCCGCGACGGCGAAGCGGCGCTGGTCGCGCTGGCGATCGACGCCAACGAACGCAGCGCGGTGGTCGACGGCGTGGCCAAGATCCGCGCCTATCTCGCCAAGCACCGGCACCCCGGTCTGCACTCCTACGTCACCGGGCCGGGAGGGATAGCCGCCGACCTCGAGCGTGTCGCCGACGACGCCGCCAAGACGCTGCTGATCGCGACGCTGGGCCTGGTTCTCGTCCTCTTGCTGGTCGTCTATCGCGCGCCAGCCCTGGCACTGCTGCCGCTGCTAACCGTCGGCACCGCCTACCTGGTCGCGATCGGCGTCGCCTACCTCCTGATCGAGGCCGGCGCGATCGTGGTCAACGCCGAGGGGACGTTCCTCCTGCTGGTGCTGATCTTCGGCGCCGGCACCGACTACTCGCTGCTGCTGATCCACCGCTACCGCGAGGAGCTCGGCCGGGGCGTGGAGCCGGGCACCGCCCTGCGGGATGCGCTGGCGGAGAGCGTGCGGCCGATCGCCGCCTCCGCCGGAACCGTGATCGCGGCGATGCTGGTGCTGCTGCTCGCCGACCTCGAGTCCACCCACTGGCTCGGCCCGGTGCTGGCGGTCGGGATCGCCGTGATGCTCGTCGCGTCGCTGACCCTGCTGCCCGCCGCGCTCTCGCTGCTCGGCGAGCGGGTCTTCTGGCCCGGCCGCGACGCCGAGCCGAGCGAGAGGAACCGTCGCTGGGCCCGGGTCGCCGCCCTCGTCCGCCGCCGCCCAGGCGCGATCGTCGCGATCGTCTCGGCCGGGCTCGTCGTCCTCTCGCTGGGCAATCTGGTCGACCACGGCACGCTCGGGTTCGGCCAGGGGGAAACGCGCTCGACCGAATCCGGCCGTGGTACCGAAGTTCTCGAAGAACACTTCCCGCCCGGCCTGGGCTCGCCGCTGACGGCGGTGGTCCGGATCGGCCAGGCCGAGGACGCGATCGGCCGCCTGGAGGAGCTGGGCGCCGTCAAGCTGGCGGTCCCGGTACCGCCCTCCGGGATCTCGACCGAGGCGGCGATCGCGATCGTCCTGCGCGGCAACCCCTACTCGGCGGAAGCGGCGGACCTGGTCGAGGGGATCCGCGAGAAGCTGCGGGAAGTGGCGCCGAGCGCTCTGGTCGGCGGCATCCCGGCCGAGAACTACGACATCGAGCAGACCAACTCGCGTGACACGAAGCTGATCGTCCCGGTGGTGCTCCTGCTCGTCGGCCTGATCCTCGCCATGGTGCTGCGCGCCCTCGCGGCGCCGGCCTACCTGATCGTCACGGTCGTCGCTTCCTTCGCCGCGACCCTCGGCCTCGTCACCTTCGTCTTCACCGAGGTCTTCGGCGTGAGCGGGATGGCCTTCAACCTGGTGCTGCTGGCCTTCATCTTCCTGGTCGCCCTCGGCGTCGACTACAACATCTTCCTGATGACCCGGGCCCGCGAGGAGGCGGTGACCTTGGGCACCCGCGACGGCATCCTCGCGGCGCTGGAGAACACCGGCGGTGTGATCACCGGGGCCGGGGTGATCCTCGCCGGGACCTTCGCCACGCTCACCCTGCTGCCGCTGGAGGAGCTGGTCCAGATCGGCGCCACGGTCGCGCTCGGCGTCCTCCTCGACACCTTCGTCGTCCGTGCGCTGATGATCCCGGCGATCACCTACCTCTGCGGCGACCGTGCCTGGTGGCCGGGCCGCGTGAGCTGACCTGGTCCCGGATCCTCAGTCGCCGAGCCACTCCCCGGCCCGGCGCGAGACCTTCAGGCCGGAGAAGTCGCCGCTCTCGCGAATCCGCCTCGCGGCCTCGACCATGGCCTCGTTGGCCACCCAGGCGAGGCTGCCGCCGACGCTGATTCGGCGCGCCCCAAGGTCGGCGAGCTCGTCCATGGAGAAGCTCGGGCGGGCGAGCACGTTGACCGGCTTCTCCACCGCTTCGCACACCGCCCGGATCTGGTCCGCCTCTCGCAGGCCGGGCGCGTAGAGCACGTCGGCGCCGGCTTGCTCGAATGCCCGCAGGCGGGCGATCGTGTCGTCGAGGTCGGGGTTTCCGCGGAAGTGGTTCTCGGCGCGGGCCGTCAGCGTGAAGGGGAAGTCCAGCTGCCGCGCCGCCTCGCAGGAGGCGGCGACGCGCTCCACCGCATAGTCGAGGGCGTAGATCTCGCCGGCGGGGTCGTAGTCCTCGATCGAGCCGCCCACGGCGCCCGCTTCGGCGGCCCGGAGGATGGCGTTCGCGGCGTCCTCGGGGGCGGGGCCGAAGCCGTTCTCGAGGTCGACGGAGACCGGCAGGCCCGTCGCGCGGTCGATCTCGGGGACGTGCTCTGCCAGCTCGTCGAGCGTGACGCTGCCGTCGCGGCGACCCAGCGTCAGGGCGAAGCCGGAGCTGGTCGTCGCCAGCGCCTCGAAGCCGAGTGCCTCCAGCGCCCGGGCGGAGCCGGCGTCCCAGGGGTTGGGCATGACGAAAGCCTCGCCCTCGTGCAGGGCGCGAAAGCGGTCTGCCTTTTCGGCCTGGGTCGGTTGCGGATCGCGATCGGTCAAGCCACGCGATCCTACGGCGACTGGGCGATTTGCTTCAATCGGATCACCAGAGAAAGGAGGTGGTCCTACTTTGAGTCACATGCTGCAGGGGACACTGGAGGTGCAGGGCCGCTAGGCGCCGCACTGTTTCGGCCGCCCGGCGGAATCCAACCCGGGCACCGGCGAGCAAAGGGAGACCGGGCGTTGTCCCACCCGGCCGAGGTTCCCGCGTTCGTTCCCAAGCACCTGGCAAGGGCCGCCTCCGGGCGGCCCTTGCTCTCGATCCTGTAGGTATTGCCGATGGGCGAGTTCCGCTACGAGGGCCACCGGATCGAGTACGACCTCTACGGGGAGGGAGAGCGGCTGCTCGTCCTGGCGCACGGGCTGCTGATGAACCGGCGCATGTTCGAGCGGCTGGGACCGGAGCTGGCGGGCCAAGGCAACCGGGTGGCCTGCGTCGACCTGCTCGGGCACGGGCGCTCGGACCGGCCCGAAGACCTGCGCCTCTACTCGATGCCGCTCTTCGCCCGCCAGGTGGTCGCTCTGCTAGACCATCTCGGGCAGGCCTCTGCAGTGGTCGGCGGCACCTCACTCGGCGCCAACGTCGCGCTGGAGCTTGCGGTTCGCGAGCCCGAGCGGGTCCGTGGGCTCTTCATCGAGATGCCGGTTCTCGACAACGCCTTGCCGGGGGTCGCGGCGACCTTTGCGCCGATGCTGCTCGGCCTGCGGCTCGCCCGGCCGGCCTTCGAGCTGACCTCTCGCCTGGTCTCGGCGATCCCCCGCACCCATCACCTGATCGACATCGGGCTCGACTTCGTGCGCCAGAGCCCGGGCCCTTCGGGAGCGGTCCTGGAGGGCCTGTTGCTCGGCGAGACCGCGCCGCACCGCGAGCAGCGCGTCCAGATAGAGCAGCCGGCGCTGATCGTCGGTCACCCGCGCGACCCGCTTCACCCCTTCAGCGACTCCGGGATGCTCGCCGAGGAGCTGCCAAACGGGCACCTGGTCGAGGCCAGCTCGATCCTCGAGTGGAGGTTGAGGCCCAGGCGCCTAACCGGGGAGCTGACCGCGTTCCTTCGGGAGGCCTGGGCCTCGCCCTAGTGCAATCCGCTTGCCCACAGCCCGCTCCGCCAATTGTCACGCTCGCGTATGCACAGGAGTCGCGCACGCGCCAGATCGACATCCCCTGTTTTGCAGGAAAAGTCGACGCCACCAATAGTTCATTGCTTGCATTTTTGTGATCGTGGGACACACTGGGACAATGCTCAGGGATTCATACCTTTTAGACATAGGTTGATCCCATGACCCTGAGGGCTAGAGCGCTAGTCGTCTGCCTCTTGGCCCTCCTCGCTCCCGCTGCCCTCGCCGCCAACTACGCAATCGCCTCCTGTGGGGGCGGAGGATCCGGACCGCCACCCATCGACGATGACGACACGCTCGGCGGCGGAAGCGCAGCCGCGCCAAACCTCGACAACTGCTATGTAGCGAGGCCGGTCAACTGCGCCACCGGCAACCAGACCGAGGAACAAACCGATCTCGCCCTGGCCGGACGCGGCCCCGGCCTGCACGCAACCCGCACCTACAATTCCCAGGCCGCCGCCGAAGCCGAATCAGCCGGCCCTTGGGGCTATGGCTGGTCGGGCCCCTACAGCTCCCACTTGGAAATCGACGAAGAAACAGGCGACGTCACCGTCGTGCAGGAAAACGGCGCCACCGCCGTCTTCGTGCTCGACGAAGGCGGATACGTCGCTGGCGACTGGGTCCAGGCGACCCTGGTCGACCTTGGGGAAGAATACGTCTTCACGCTGCCGAACCAGGAAGTACTCGTGTTCGACTCCGAAGGCTTCCTGACCGAACAATGGGACCGCAACGGTAACGCCCTCGTCATCAACTCCCTCTTCGGCATCGTGCTCAGCGTCGAAGACGCCGCCGGCAGGAAACTGACCTTTGGCTACACCGAAGGCAAGGTGACGAGCATCGAAGACCCGCTGGGTCGGAAAGTCAAATACGCCTACGAATCGGGCAACCTCACCTCGGTGACGTTGCCGGGAGAAGAAACCCCGCGCTGGAAATTCAAATACGACGCCTCCCACCAGCTGACCGAAATGACCGACGGACGCGGCGGCATTACCGAAACCGAATACGACGAAAGCAACCACGTCGTTGCACAGGCCGACCCGATGGAACGGGTGATCGAATTCGAATACGGCGAATCGGAAGGCAAACGTACGACGACGATCACCGAGCCGAACGGCTCGACGACCTTCCAGAAGTTCAACGAGGCCGGCGGGCCGCTGGAAGTGATCAAGGCCAAAGGCACAGGTCTCGAACGGAAAACAACCTACGAATATGACACCGCCTACCGGCGTGTAAAAGCGACCGACGCGCTCGGCCACTCGACAACCTACGAATACAACGCCGCCGGAGACCGCACGCTCGAAAAAGATGCCGAGGGCAACGAAACCAAATGGACCTACAACGCCACCCACGACGTCTTGACCGAAACGACGCCCAAAGGCGAGGTAACGACCTACGAACGTGACGGCAACGGCAACGTCGAATCGATCGAACGCCCCGCCCCGGGTGAAACGACCCAGAAATTGACCTTCAAATACACCGAATACGGCGACCTGGAATCTGCGACCGACCCGCTCAGCCGTGAAACCACCTTCGAATACGACTCTTACGGCAACCTCAAAGCCGAAACCAACCCGGCGGGAGACAAGACCACCTGGACCTATAACAAAAACGGTGAGCAGCTGACCGAAGTCAGCCCGCGCGGCAATGAAGAAGGTGCCAAAGCCGAAGAATTCGAAACGGAAACAGAACGCGACGCCCAGGGCCGGCCGATCAAAGTCACCGACCCGCTCGGCCGCGAAACCAAATTGGCCTACGACAAAAACAGCAACCTCGAATCGGTGACCAACGCCCTCAGCCAGACCACCAAATACACCTACAACGCCAATGACGAGCAGACCAAAGTCGAAAAGCCAAACGGCGACACCACCGAAGTCGCCTACGGCAGCATGGGCGAAGTCATAAGTCGTACGAACGGAAGGGGCTACACGACGGAATACGAACACGACGCGCTCGTGCAGCTGACCGAAACGATCGACCCGCTTGAACGCAAAACAAAAGCTGAATACGACGCAGCGGGCAACCTGGAAGAAGCCGAAGACGCCCTCGGCCGCACGGTCTCCTACGGCTATGACGATGCGGACCGACTCGTGGAAGTCGACTACTCCGAAGAAGCTACCGCCGATATCACCTACGAATACGACAAAAACAGCAATATCGTCAAAATGATTGACGGCACCGGCACGACCACCCGGACCTACGACCAGCTGGGGCGGTTGACCGAAGTCAAAAACGGCAAATCAGAAGTCGTCAAACACAAATATGACCTCGGTGACCAGCAGACCGAAATCGTCTATCCCAACGGCGAAACAGTCAAACGCGCCTTCGACAAAGCGGGTCGCCTCGAAAAAGTCACCGACTGGCTGGGCAAAGAAACCACGTTCTCCTACAACCGGGACTCGCAGAAGAAAGCGATCACCTTCCCCTCCGCGACCGAAAACGTCGACGAATACGCCTACAACAAAGCCGGAGAGATGACGGAAGTCTCGATGAAGAAAAAAGCCGCAGTCCTGGCTTCGATGACCTACACACGGGACAACCTTGGGCGGGTCGAAAAATCCGTTGACACCGGCTTCTCCGAAGAAGCCGAACGCAAATACGAATACGACGCCGCCAACCGGTTGACCAAAAGCAACGGCACGACGTTCAGCTATGACAAAGCCAACAACGTCACCAAAATCTCGCCGGCGACCTACACCTACGACGAAGCCGACCAGATCGAAACGGCGAGCAACGCCACCTTCGAATACGACGAACTCGGCCAGAGGCTCAAAAGCACGCCCACGGGTGGATCGGCCACCACCTTCACCTACGACCAGGCGGGGAACCTGATCAAAAACGTAAGCGGAGGAGTCGAAAACACCTTCAAATACGACGGGACGGGCCTGCGGTCCACCGAAACCAGAGGTGCCTCCACCTATCCGATGGTCTGGGACTCCACGGCAGGGCTGCCGCTCCTTCTGCGCAAGGGGGCCGACTACTTCGTCTATGGCCCTGGAGGCCTCCCGATCGCGCGGATCACATCAGGCGTAGCGTCCTATCACCACCACGACCAGCTTGGCTCGACCCGTATTTTGACCAACTCGAGCGGAGAAGTGATCGGGACTTATCGATACGGCCCCAACGGGGCGATCTGGAAACAGACGGGGACGGGGACCCAGATCGGGTTCGCCGGCCAGTTCCGAATGAGCAGCGAAAACCAGCTGATCTACCTGCGAGCCCGGACCTACGACCCGGTGACGGGGCAGTTTCTTACCCCCGACCCACTAGCTGCGGTCTCGGGAGAAACGTATGCGTACGCGGCCGCCAACCCGGTCAATGCCACGGACCCTACGGGGCTCATGCCTGTGGGATGCGGCGACGATCCTCCTCCTGGGTGCCCGTGGTGCGCAGTGCCGGACCCAACGGCTATACCTCAGCCGAAGCGGCCGCCGACCCCCGCGCCCCCTCCGACGATCGGTCCAACGCCCCCGCGCAACCTACCCGTGGAGCTAAGAGGAGGGTGTATTCTCTATAGCCAAGGGGCCGGAGTTGGTCAGAGCATACAAATTTGTGGCGGTGTCATATCCGGAAAGATAGGAATAACGGCTTCGGCCGGTTTTGGGCTTTCTGGACAACCTAACGTTTCCGTCGGTGTCGGGCCACTTTTCACCAATGCGGAGAGTTTTTCGGACCTCGAGGGATATTCGACTTACAAGGGCGTATCCGGAGGCGCGATTCTCCAAGGTGGATATTCGGTATCCACAGGTGACAACGGCGTAGTGGCCAGAGTTCCGTGGTTGGGAGTCGGACTTGGAGCGCTTCCTGTGAATGTTGACGTAGGTAGAAGTATCACTGGAGCGGGGACCCTGCAGCAGCCACGCTGATTTGAGCACGTGAGTTGGCCCCTTGTAAGCAGTAAAAGCGATTTTGACTTATCCGCACGACATGAGGCGCCTGGGTAGTCATCACCCTGATTACACGTGCGTATAGGTTCGCAGGGAATCAGCACTGCACGCTGCTTCGCTAAGAAATCAGATCCAATATGAACCTCTGGGGAAGCTTACGCTGGTGCTCAGGTGCAGTCGGCTCGACACCTGATCGGAAATTCAAAATCTTCGGGGATCAGACTGTCCTGACCCTTCGGGACCGCTCATGGCATGCCTAGTCAGCAAGCAGTGCCTGAATCGTCTCTGGCTCGGCGGTGCTCGCCAGCCCCCGGCTGCCGTCTGCTCGCAGGCTGCTGACAATCGCCTGCGACGGCGTGCCGGCGCGCTCGTAGGTGACGGTGAAGGACTCGACCGGGCCTTCGATCCCGGCGGCGGCGACGATCTCGCGACGCGGCAGGGCGTCGACCTCCGCCTGTGGCTCGGCGTGGGCGTAGGGCCTGGCGGGGGGCCATGTCGAGAGCAGCGCGTTGGCGTGCTTGGTCATGTACCAGCCGACGCCGGTGAGGAAGCCGAAGGCACCCGGATCCCCCCGCAGGCGCTCGCTCATCGTTGCCAGCGAGTGCGTCACGTAGTTGCTGCCGGGACCGCCGGCGAAGCTGAGGCCGCCGGTCACGGTCGGCGGGCGGGAGTCGGTCGCCAG
Organism: Solirubrobacterales bacterium; assembly: GCA_036376915.1. GTDB lineage: Bacteria > Actinomycetota > Thermoleophilia > Solirubrobacterales > 70-9 > VRUE01. The sequence continues at coordinate 13,934 of DASUZK010000030.1, read as the reverse complement.
GTCGACCCCCAGCTCGCCGGCGGCGATCTGCACGGCCGAGGGGAAGCACGAGTAGAGGTCGAGGTGGGCGATCTCGTCGACGTCGATGCCCGCGTGGCCGAGGGAGGCCCTGGCGCAAGCCGCGATCGCCGGCGAGCGGTGCAGGTCCTGGCGCGAGGCCGCGAACCAGTGGTCGTGCGCGGCGGCGCTCGCGTGGACGAAGACCCGGTCCTCGGCGGCGATGCCGGCCTCCTCGGCGGCGCGGGCGCTGCAGAGCAGCAGCGCCGCACCCTGGTCGACCTGGATGTTCGCCGTCATCAGCTTGGGATAGGGAAAGGCGACCATCCGGTTGCCCTCGCCGGCCGTGGCGATCTCCGCCGCCGCCGGTGCCTCGCGCGTCCAGGCGTCTGGGTTGGCCTCCGCCACCTCGGCGAAGCGGTGCCATAGCCGGCCGAGCCACTCCCGGTGCTGCTCCGGTGTCCGCCCGGCGGCGACGCCCACCGCGCTCTCGAACCACGGGTAGTAGTGGACCGGGGCCAGCAGGCCGGCCGCCATCTCGACCTCGTGGCTCGCCGCTCGGTCGCTGCCGAGCAGGCGGGTCGGGGATGCATCGGGGGGTTGCTCGGGCCAGCCGGTCGGGCGGCCTTCCCGCGAGGCGCGCATGAACGGGACGATCGCCTCGGCCCCCGCGATCAGCGCCACGTCGAGGCGGCCGGCCTGGATCTCCGCGCAGGCGTCGGCCAGCAGGTCGAGCGGTCCGGTACCGCTGGTCAGCGTCCGCACCGTCTCGGTGGGCCGGGCGCCCAGCGCCTCGGCCACCAGCGCGCCGGGGTCGGGCACCGGCCAGGAGAGGCAGTCGACGATCCGCACCGACTCGGCCCGTTCGAGCAAGCGTCCCGTGCCGGGCGACTCGCTCGCGATCCGGGCGGCTCGCACGATCAGCTCCAGTGGAGACATCTCCCGCTCGCCAGGGCGCCGGCTGTGCTGTCCGGCGCCGACCAGCATCGGCGCATGGGGCTCTGCCGGCATCGGCGGGAGGTTCGCAGAGTTTGGGATCGGAGACGTGCCTTCTCCGGTACTTGACCAAATTGCTAGGATGCGAAAAATATCTAGAGCAGTCAAAGGGAGAGGGCTCAACGGGAGGAGCCCCCACATAGCGCACCAGTGCCTTAATCGGTGAAAGGGCCGGCCTTAAAAGCCGGAGATCCGGGTTCGAGCCCCGGCTGGTGCATGGTGATCGGAATGTCCAACCGGAACTAGCTATGGCGACCAATCTCTTCGACTACTTCGACGACATCGCGACCGAGGAAGGCGCGTCGTCGGCGAGGTGGGCGCCGCGGTCTCCGTATGAGCCGGACGAGCGCTTCGACCTGATGCTGGTGCCGCGGGTGCGCGGCTGGCAGGAGGATTCCGGCTCGCTCTCCGACCTCGAGCGTTTCGAGGCCGAGCCCTGGGTCGAGGGCCTGAGCCGCAATGGCAAGGGGGTCTGGGCGCGCCTCGACAGCGGCTGGATCGAGCGCGCGGGGGCCGCGCTGGAGGCCGGCGAGGACCCGGGCTCGCCACTCACGGAGATCGCCGGCGGGAGGCGCTACGCGCTCAACTTCTGGGACGCAAACTCGACCAAGGCGCTGCACATCGGCCATCTGCGCAACCTCGCCCTCGGCAACGCCCTGGGCGGAGCGTTCGAAGCGGCCGGCGCCAAGGTCGAGCGGCGCAGCATCATCTGCGACGTCGGGCGCAGCATGGGGGAGGCGATGGCGGGGGTGGTCCAGAGCGGCCGTCACACCCAGTCCTGGCCCGAAGGCGGTCAGAAGAGCGACCACTTCGTCGGCTACTGCTACGCCGACTACGTCAAATCCGGGCGGACGGGGAACGGCGGCGGCGACCCCGAGGACTCGCTGGCGCGCGAGCTCGACCTCCAGAACGACAGCGCCGACCAGCTCCTGCAGCGCGTCCTCGACGGCGACCAGCAGGCGATCGAGCTCTGGTCGAAGACGCGCGCCTGGGTGATCTCGGGGCAGCGCAAGACACTTGCCCGGCTCGGCATCGCCTTCGACCGGGTCTTCTTCGAGTCCGACTTCCTGCCCGAGGTCAGCGAGCTGGCCGAGCTCGGGCTGCGCGAGGGGATGCTCCACCGCTGCCCCGACGGCGCCGTGATCTACGCGACCGGGCGCAAGGAGCTCGACGAGATGGCGCTGCTGCGCGCCGACGGGCTGCCGACCCAGCACATGCGCGCGCTCGCCTACTGGACGGCTGCACCCGGCCTCGACGAGGAGATGACCTCGATCCAGATCTGCGGCGCCGAGTGGGTCGCCCACGTCACCTGCCGCCGCAAGCTGATGGCCGAGCTGGCCGAGGCGGGGGGCGGCAACGGCACGATCCACCCCAAGCACGACGTCTTCCACGAGATGGTCTCCAAAGAGCGGCAGTCGATCTCCTCGAGCAAGAAGGACGCGGTCCTGATCGACGACCTGGCCGAGTGGATCGACGCGGAGCTCGAGGCCGAGGCGGTGCGCGCCGAGGTCCGCCGGCGCCATCCCGCGCCGGAGCGGATCGCCCCCCAGGTCGCCCTCGGCTTCTTCCTCATGCACCCGACCGGCAAGCGGGTCGACTTCGAGCCGGGCAAGCTGCTCGAGGCCGACCACAGCCTGGGCTGGGACCTGGCGCGGGCCCAGACCCGCAACGGCGACGCCGGTGGCAACGGGGCGAGCCGCGGCGAGCCGGCCCAGGACCCCGAATACCGCTTCGCGGTCGTGCAGTCGGAGATGCACCGCCGTCACCTGCGCCAGGCGGTGGAGAAGCTCGACGTGATGCAGCTGGCGCGCTTCTCCTCCCATCTCTCGCGCTGGTACCTGGAGCGCGAGCGGGCGCCGCACGTCGAACGGACGATCCAGACCGTCCTCGACCGCAGCGCCCGCAGCCTCGGGTTGGAGGCCATATGAGCGACCCGATCGTCACGGGGATCGCCGGTCGTTCGAGTCCGTGGCGATCGGGTCGCGAAGGAAGGTGTGTCGGATGAGGACGCTGCTCGTCGACAACCACGACTCCTACACCTACAACGTCTTCCACCTGCTGGCCGGGGTCTCCGGCGAGGAGCCGATCGTGGTCGACAACGACGCGGTCTCCTGGCGGGCGCTCTCGCGTTGGGACTTCGACGCGATCGTGCTCTCTCCCGGGCCGGGGACGCCGCGCCGCTGGCACGACTTCTGCGTCTGCGACGACATCCTCCGTTACAGCGAGATCCCGGTCCTGGGGATCTGCCTCGGCCACCAGGGCCTGGGCAAGGCGCTCGAGGGCGAGGTCTCCAGCGCCCCGGAGGCGATGCACGGTCGCCTCAGCCGCATCTTCCACGAAGGCAGCGGCCTCTTCCAGGACATTCCGCAGGGGTTCCCGGTCGTCCGCTACCACTCGCTGGCGATCACCGGCATGAACGCCGACGGCAACGTCTGTGCCTGGGCCGACGACGGAGTGGTGATGGGGATCGAACACCGCGGCCGGCCGATGTGGGGCGTGCAGTTCCACCCTGAGTCGATCGCCACCGATCACGGCGCCACCCTGGTGCGCAACTTCTATGCCCTCGCCGAGCGCCGCAAGGCGCCGAGCACCGGCACGTCGCGGCGCCCGGCGGCGCCCTCGCGGAACGCGGTCGCGCGCGAGACGGTCGCGTCCGACACCAAGCTCCTGATGCGGGCGATCCCGGGCGAGCCCTCAACCGAGGCCCTCTTCGAAGCGCTCTTCGCCGACGAGGAGTACGCCTTCTGGCTCGACAGCGTCGACGCGCCGACGCGGCTGGCGCAGAGCTCCTACCTCGGCACCAGCGCCGGCGAGGACCGCTGTGTGCTCGAGTACACGGTGGAGTCCGGTGCGGTCGAGGTCCACGGCGCCGAGACGACCGTGCTCGAGCGCGGCTCGATCTTCGACGTCCTCGACCGCGAGATCGCCAAGCGCGCGATCGAGACGCCGCCGGGGCATTCGCCCAACCTCCTCGGTGGGTTCGTCGGCTATCTCGGCTACGAGCTGAAGGCCGACTGCGGCGCCACCAACGTGCACCGCTCCGACGTGCCCGACGCGGTGCAGATGCTGGCCAACCGCCTGATCGCCGTCGACCACGTCCGCCACCGCACCCATCTGATGGCGCTCTGCCGGGACGACGAAGCCGACGCGGAGAGCTGGCTGGATGAGGCCGAGGGTGCCGTGCACGAGGCGCTCGAGGCCGGGCAGCCCGACCCCGACCAGGCCTTCGGCAAACCCAGCGCCTCGCATGTCAACTTCGACTGCGGCCGGGGCCGAGAGCAGTACCTCGCCGACATCGCTCGCTGCCAGGCCGAACTCGCCGCCGGCGAGTCTTACGAGGTCTGCCTCACCGACCAGATCTCGACCGACGCGAGCCCCGCGCCCTTCGACCTCTACCGCAACCTGCGCCGCAGCAACCCGGCGCCCTTCGCCGCCTACCTGAAGCTCGGTGAGGTCGCGGTGGTCAGCTCCTCGCCCGAGCGCTTCCTCTCCGTCGACCGCGAGCGCCGGGTGGAGGCCCGGCCGATCAAGGGAACCACCTCGCGCTCGTCCGACGCCGAGCAGGACGCGGCGCTGAAGGCCGAGCTGACCAACGACGAAAAGACCTACGCCGAGCACCTGATGATCGTCGACCTGCTGCGCAACGACCTCGGCATCGTCTGTGAGGTCGGCAGCGTCGCCGTCCCCGAGCTGATGGTCGTCGAGGACTACGCGACGGTCCACCAGCTGATCTCGACGATCGAGGGCACGCTCTCGGCGGACCGCAGCGCTGCCGAATGCGCGCGGGCCTGCTTCCCGGGCGGCTCGATGACTGGGGCGCCGAAGCAGCGCACGATGGAGATCATCGACGACATCGAGGCCGAGGCCCGCGGCGTCTACTCGGGCGCGATCGGGTACTTCGGCCTCGACGGCGTGATGGACCTCAGCATCGTGATCCGCACGATCGTCCTGCGCGAGGGCCGCACGACGATCGGCGCCGGCGGCGCGATCGTGATGCAGTCCGATCCCGAGGACGAGTTCGACGAGATTCTGCTCAAGGCGCGGGCGCCGATGGCGGCGATCGCCCGCACGGTGACCGGAAGCGACTCGTCCGACGCCTGGAGCGTCGAGCTGGAGCCGGCGGGGGCGCCGGCCGGGGCGGTCTGACTCGCATGGACGGGGCGACTCCCGCCGAGGCCGAGACCGCGCGCGGCGCCGGCGCCGGCTGGCGCGTGCGCGAGGCCTCGGCTCAGGACGCCCCGGCGGTCGCCGCCGCCGTGGGCGAGTTGCTGGTCGAGCTGAGCGGGAAGGGCCCCGCTGCGGCCGAGCTGGAGGAGGCGACGCGCGAGCTTGCCAGGGACCGGGGGGTGGGTGCCCTGCTGGTGGCGGAGGCAGGGGGCGAGGACGGAGGGACGATCGTCGGGGTCCTCGCCGCCAGCTGGCAGCACGCGATCCACGTGCCCGGCCGCTACGGCACGATCCAGGATCTCTGGGTGCACCCGGAGTGGCGCAGCCGGGCAATCGGTCGCGACCTGATCGAGGCCTTCTGCGACCTCGCTCGCCGGGAAGGGGCCAAGCGCCTGGAGGTCGGGTTGCCGCGGGAGAGCTTCGCCGGGATCGGCGCCACCGAGGCCTTCTATCGGGCCAACGGCTTCGAGCATCTCGGTCCGCGCATGCGGAGGAAGCTGTGACGGTGGTGGAGCTGTTGATGGTCGAGCAGCGCAGCGGGGACGACGATCTCGATAGCGCCCACTGGATCCTCGAAGGCGGGCGCATCCTGCCCGGCGTCGACGACAACCGGCGGATGGCGGAGCTGCGCAGCGGCCTGCTCCGCCATGCGGGCGTGCGTACTGTCGAGGCCGACGCCGACGGCGATGACGTCGAGCAGACGCTCAGCGTGCTGCACGACCCCGAGTACCTCGAGGCGCTGGGGGAGGTGTCCGAGGAGCCGGTGGTGATGCCCGAGCTGACCCCTCCCGGCCTGCCGCCCGACATCCCGGTCAGCTCCGGCCTGGTCAGCGCGGCGCGCGAGGGAGTGCGCACGGCGATCACCGCGGCCGAGCTGCTCGCAGAGGGCTCCCGCTTCACCTACGCCCTCTGCCGGCCGCCGGGCCACCATGCCGGCCCGGCCTGGTTCGCCGGCTACTGCTACCTCAACACCGCCGCGGCCGCTGTCCAGGCGCTCCGCGAGCGTGGCGTCAGCCCGGTCGGCATCCTCGACATCGACCTGCACTACCCGAACGGCACCGCGGCGATCGTCGAGACGATGACCGACGCTAGCCTGCACTCCCTGCACGCCTCGCCGGTGACCAACGTCGCCGAGCTGACGGTGACGCCGAGCAGCGAGCGCGAACACGTGGTCGAGTTCGAGGGCAGCCCCGACGCCGCCGAGTACCTCGAGGCGCTGGCGGCGTCGATCGAGGCGCTCGCCGGCTCCTCCCAGGCGATCGTCGTCTCGCTCGGCTACGACATCGTCGCCGGCGACCCGCACGGCTCCTGGGCCTTCTCGCCCGAGATCTTCACCGAGATCGGCGGCCTGCTCGCCGCCTCGGGGCTTCCCGTCTGCGTGATCCAGGAGGGCGGCTACGCGCTCGACACCCTCGCCGCCTGCAGCCACGCCTTCGCCACCGGCCTGTTGGGAGGGCCCACCCAATGACGTTCCGGTGCGCCTTTCCCCCTATATACCGAGATAAAGCGCACCGGAAGGGTCGGCGATGAGCGACAACGGGCTCGGACAGTTCCGCGAGCGCCTGGACCCGATCGACGAGGAGATCTCACGCCTGCTCGGAGAGCGCTTCGAGATCTGCCGCGAAGTCGCCGAGTACAAGAGCGAGCACGGGATCCCGATGATGCAGCCCGAGCGGGTCGCCGAGGTCTGCGCTCGCTACCTCGCGCGCGGTGCGGCGGCCGGCCTGCCGGAGGACTTCAGCGCCCAGCTGTTCGAGCTGCTGATCGGCGCGACCTGCAAGCTCGAGGACGAGCTGATGGGCGAGGGGCCCGAGCGGGCCGGTCCGACGGGAGGCGCCGGCCTTCCCCCCGGGCCGGAGGAGCCCGAGATGGTCCAGTCGATGCGCTGGGCGCGCGAGCCATTGCCGATGCTGGAGGAGTGCCGGGAGCGCTTCGGCGACACCTTCACCCTACGCCTGCGCCACCTCGGCACCTGGGTCGTGCTGTCGGACCCCGAGGACGTCAAACGGGTCTTCTCCATCGACACCAACGACCTCGGCGTCGGCGTGCCGAACCTGGCGTTGGAGCCTGTCCTGGGGATGCATTCCGTGATGCTCAGCGAGGAGCCCCAGCACATGGTCCAGCGCAAGCTGATGTTGCCGCGCTTCCACGGCGAGCGGATGCGCGAGGACGCCGAGGCGATGACCGAGCTGGCGCACAGGGCGGTTCGGTCCTGGCCGGTCGGCGAGCCCTTCGAGCTCTGGCCCCGCATGCAGGAGCTCACCCAGGAGGTGGTGATGCGCGCCGTCTTCGGCGACGACGAGGGGCGGCTGAACCACCTGCGAGCTCTGCTCACCAACCTGACCGAGACGATCAACGACAACGACCGGCTCTGGAAGCTCGCGCTCTTCGGCTCGGAATGGCTCGAAGGCAGCCGTGAGTGGCGGGAGGCGATGGGGCCGGTCGAAGCGGAGGTGCTGGCGGAGGCGCGCCGGCGCCGCGCCGAAGGGGAGGACGGTCGCCGCGACGCCGTCTCGATCCTGGTCGATGCCCGCCACGAGGACGGCTCGCCGCTGAGCGAGAAGGAGCTGCGCGACGAACTGCTGACTCTGCTCACCGACGGCCCGACCTCGAGCTCCCTGGCCTGGGTCTTCGAGCGCCTCCTGCGCCACCCGGACAAGCTGGAGCGATTGCAGGGAGAACTGCTGGCCGGCGAGGGCGACGCCTACCTCGATGCCGTGATCAAGGAGACCCTGCGCCTGCGCCCGCCGGTCTCGGTCGTCGTCCGTCGCCTGTTGAAGCCGGCGGCGCTGGGCGGCTACGACCTGCCCGCGGGCACGCTGATCGCGCCCTGCGTCTACCTGGTCCACCACCGGGCGGACGTCTACGAGAGCCCCGGCGAGTTCGTTCCCGAGCGCTTCCTCACGCAGCGTGCCGCGGTGCCGACCTGGATTCCCTTCGGCGGCGGCGCCCGCCGCTGCCTCGCCGCCAGCTACGCCGAACAGGAGATGAAGCGCGTGGTCCGCACCGTGCTCGAGGAGGTTGAGCTGGAACCGGTCGATTCGGGCTCGGAGCAGATCTCCCGCGCCGCGATCGCCTTCAGCCCGGCCCAGCATGGCCTCGTCGTCGCCAAGCCCCGAACCCCCGCCTACGCATGACAAGTGCAACGCGCTACGGCGCTCTCAGAGCCGTAACACGTTGCACCTGGGGGGATTGCGATGTCTGACCACGACCTGATCGTCGTCGGCGCCGGTGCCAAGGCCGCTGGGATCGCGACCAAGGTCCACATCGCCAATTACCTCGGCCTGGCCAGCATCTCGCTGAAGGTGATCGAGGGGACCGAGGTCGCCGCCTCCTGGAAGGGGCGCAACGGGATGACCTCGGGCGAGGAGCCGCTGGCCGTGACACCGATCAAGGACGTCGGCTTCCCCTACCGCAGTCACGTGGAGTTCGGCGAGGCCGGCGAGGCGATAGACGCGGCAATGGCCCAGTTCACCTGGCAGCAGTACATGGTCGGCAGGCGCCGCTACGCGCGCTGGGTCGACGCCGGCTCCCCTCAGGTGCGCCACCGCGACTACGGCGAGTACCTGACCTGGGTGCTCTCACGCGCGACCGAGGGGGTCGAGCACCTGCGCGCTCGGGTCTCCCAGGTGGCGCTCGACGAGAGCGGCGAGCGCTGGGTGGTGGAAGCCGAAGAGGACGGCGGCACCTCGCGCCACACCGGCCGCGCCTTGGTCCTCACCGGCCCGGGAATTCACCGCGCCTTCCCGCACGAGCCCGCGGTGGTCGACCGCGTCTTCCACTGCGACAGCAAGCGTGAGGAGTTCGCCCGCATCCCGGAGGGGGAGCGCTGCGACGTCGCGATCGTCGGCGGCGGGGAGAGCGCGCTGAGCGCGACGATGTTCCTGCGCGAGCTGCGGCCCGATTGCCGTTTCACCATCTACACGCCGCTGTTGCCGATGAGCCGCGGCGAGAGCTTCCTCGAGAACCGCGTCTTCTCGAACCCTGACACGGTCGAGTGGGAGTCGCTCGACCTACAGACCCGTCGCGACTTCGTCAAGCACTCCGACCGGGGCGTCTTCGACCCACCCAGCCTGGACAAGATCGGCTACGACGACCGGGTCGAGTTCGCCCTGGGCCGGGTGACCGACGTCGGCACGGCCGCCAAGGGGGAAGGGGTGAGCCTCGACTACGAGTCGCCCGAAGGCGCCGCCAGCCGCGAGCACGACTACGTCGCCAACTGCACCGGCTTCGATCTGCTCGCGCAGCTGCGCACGCTCTTCCCCGCCGCGACGCGCGAGGAGATAGAGCGCCGGGTGGGCGGGCTCTGGGACCAGCCGGCGGGCTCCGAGGTGCCGATCGGCCGCTTCCTCGAGCTGCGGGGAATGCAGCCCCGCCTTCACATCCCCGGCTTGGCGGGGTTGAGCCAGGGGCCGGGGTTCGCCAACCTGGGAGCGTTGGGGCTGCTCTCCAATCGCGTCCTACAACCACTCCTGACCGGCGTCCATAACTCCGGTTCCAGGGAAATACTTGACACTCACAAACCAGTCGCATAGGGTCGCGCCATGATTGGCTGGCGGGGGGCGCCGAATGCGGCGAAAACCAGGGCATTCACGCTGCTCGCAACCGCGATCGCGGCCCTTGCGCTTGCCGGTTGCGGCTCGTCCTCCGAGGGCGGAAGCGGCGATGAGGCGAACCTCACCGGCTCGGGATTCCCGGGCATCGACGCGGCCAACACCCGGCAGGCACAGGGGACGATCGACAGCTCCAACGTGACCAGTCTCGCCCAGGCCTGGACCGCCCCGATCCCGGGCGTCAGCGCCTTCGGCAGCTACGCCTCGACCCCGGTGATCGACAAAGGGGTCATCTACTCCCAGGACCTCGCCTCCAACGTGCAGGCTCTCAGCCTGGATACCGGCGAGGTGCTCTGGACGCGGTCCTACGAACAGGCGTCCTACGGCCCAAACGGGGTCGTCGTCGCGGACGGCAGCGTTTTCGCGACGACGCCGACCGAAGCCTTCGCCCTCGACCAGAAGACCGGCAAGCAGCTCTGGTCGACCATCCTGCCGCGCAACGAACACGAGGGCATCGATATGGCTCCTGGCTATCGGGACGGGATGGTCTACGTCTCGACCGTCCCCGTCAACGCCACCGAGTCCTACCAGGGCGGCGGCGTCGGGGTCCTCTGGGCGCTGGACGCGAAGACAGGTAAGAAAAAGTGGCATTTCGACACCGTGCCCAAGGATCTCTGGGGCAACCCGGGCGTCAATGCCGGCGGCGGTGTGTGGTACCCGCCCGCGTTCGACGAGAAGGGCGGGATGTACATCGGCACCGGCAACCCGGCGCCGTTCCCCGGCGCCCCCAAGTTCCCCTTCGGCTCGAGCAGGCCGGGCCCCAACCTCTACACCAACTCCTTGATCAAGCTCGACGCGAAGACCGGCAAGCTCGACTGGTACCACCAGGTGACGCCGCACGACATCTACGACTGGGACTTCCAGGGCCCGCCGATCGTGATGAAGGTCGGCGGCAAGCAGGCCGTGGTGGCCGCCGGCAAGTCCGGGATAGTGCTCGCCGCCGATCGCGAAACGGGCAAGGTGATCTGGGAACGGAAAGTCGGGACGCACAACGGCCATGACGACGACGGGCTGCTCGCGATGCGAGGCGAAACGTCGAAGCTGAAGGCGCCGATGACGGTCTACCCGGGCGCGCTCGGCGGCGTGATCGCCCCGATGTCGACCGACGGCTCTACCGTGTTCGTCCCGGTGGTCAACAACCCGCAGGAAATCGTCTCCGGCACCGAAAAACAGGAACCGGGCCCGACCACGGGCGAAATCGTCGCCCTCGATGCGGCCACCGGCAAGGTCAAGTGGTCCGAAGAACTGGGCAGCGCCGCATTCGGCGCCACCACCGTGGTCAACGACCTCGTCTTCGTCACCACCTACGAAGGCACGGTGTCGGCGTTCACGGCCGACTCCGGCCAGGTGGTCTGGCGCGAAAAGCTCCCCGCCGGGAGCAACTCCGGCGTGTCGATCGACGGCGACACTCTGGTCGCCCCGGCCGGAGTGGCGGCCGGGGCTGGGCAGGTGGCGAAAATCGTCGCCTACCGGGTCAGCGAATAGCTCTGCCGGGGTAGCGTCAGTCGGCCGCGACCTCGCGCAGCCTGTGGCTGTCGACGTCGTAGACGAAGCCCCGCACGAGGTCCCGGTGAAGCAGGAAGGGGGAGAGGCGGACCCGCTGGACCGACTGACGGACGTTGGCCTCGACGTCGGTGAAGGACTCGATCGCGAAGCCCGGGGCGAGGCCGGTCGCCTCCTGCAGCTCGGCGCGAAAGCCGTCGTCGGTGAGCTTCTGCATGCCGCAGTCGGTGTGGTGGATCAGCATCACCTCGCGGGTGCCGAGCAGGCGCTGTGAGATCGCCAGCGAGCGGATCACGTCGTCGCTGACGACGCCGCCGGCGTTGCGCAGCACGTGCGCCTCGCCGTCGCGCAGGCCGAGCGCGGAGAAGACGTCCAGCCGCGAATCCATGCAGGTGACGATCGCCAGCTGCCTGCTCGGGCGCACGTCGAGGTGCTGGGTTGGGAGGGAGGAGGCGTGTTCCTGGTTGTTGGCAAGTAGCTCGTCTATGGCGGTCATCTGTGAAGACGCTAGAGGACAGTAGGGCGGGACGGCGTGTGCCCTTCCCAAAACGCTCGGCAGGAGCCTCGCTTGAGTGTTTTGGGAAGGGCACACGCCGTCCCGCCTCGAAGCGCCAGCTCTAGGCCGCAGGGCCGGACGAGAACTCGACCTCGGGTGTCAAAGCTCACCCCCGACGATGCGCTTGCTCATCGGTGCTCAATGCCTGGGGCCGGCCTCGCAGGTGTGCGAGTAGCCGATGCCGGGGCCGCCGTCGCAGTAGTCGAGGCCGTCGCCGCCGTAGAGCTGGTCGCTGGCCGGGCCGCCGTAGAGGCGATCGGCGCCGCCTTCGCCATGACAGCCGTCGTGCCCGGCGCCCATGACGCAGACGTCGCGCCCCGGCCCGCCCCAGCAACCGTCGCTGCCATCGCGCACCCGGCAGTAGTCGTCACCGGCGTCCCCGACGCAGTCGGTGTTGATGGGCGCGGAGATGCAGACGTCGTCACCGGCACCGCCGATGCAGCGGTTGCGGCGCGTCCCCTGCGGGTAGCAGGTATCGGGCTCGGCATTGCCGATCAGCTTGTCCGAGCCGGCGCCGAGATAGGCGGTCAGCGGTATCGGGAGAGGGTCCAGGATCTCCACCTTGTCGCCGCTCGGGCCCATCTCGACCACGACCGTCGACGCCCTCCCCAGCGGACAGGCGGCGGCGCTGCGGCCTAGTGTGAAGCGACAGCCGACCGGGTGGGCGGGGGCCATATGGCCTTCGACGAGAAGCTGCGAGCCGCGCACCGACAGCCGCAGATGGGACCCCGAGTCGGCGCCGTGGATCACGATCGGCCCACGTGTCGAGGCATCGCTGCCGATGCCGAAGAGGCAGACGGCGAGGACGCCGACGATGGGAAGGACCCTGCGCAAGCGGGCCCATGGTACCGAAGGCATTCTCGGACGATGGACTGTCAGAACGCTCCCGGACCGAAAACGATCTGCGCGCTTGACATTTAAAAACCGGCGTGTAGCGTGGTGAGAAAGCTTGTCACAGAGCTCTCTGTGGCCGGGAGCTCGAGTCAAGGTGCATGAGCCCGGCTTTTTCGTGGCCGAGACCGGCCGGGCTCATGCGCATCACCTCTCCATCAGCTCGTCGAAGCGCAGCGCGGCGCGGGTCGGCACGACGAAGGGCCCCTTGCGGTGGAGCAACCCTGCGCCGGTGAGGTCCGCCACGGCACGTTCGACCGCGTCGCGATCGTCACCCAGTTCGCGTACGAGCTCCTCGAAGCTGAGAGATGTGGGGTGAAGGGCGAGCGCAAGCTGGAGGACGGCCGACTCCGTCGCCGCGTCGTCCCCTGCGGTGCTGCGGATGTTCTCCCTCTCGTCCACGGCGTTGCTACATAAGGGCGCCGGCGGGGAAGACTCTCCCCCCTCAGGCCTTGCCGTCCCCGGGCGAGCCCTCGTGCGCATCGAGCGCCAGCTTCACCCACGGCGCATCGAGGACCGAGCGGTAGAAGTGCTGGGTCGAGCCCCGGACCTGCTTGGTTCGCACCAGCTCCAGCGCGCCGCAGCTGGACAGGACCCTGACGTGGTAGCTCAGCCTGGAGAGCGGTTGGCCCAGGTTCGAGGCGAGCTCGCGCGGGCTGATCTCGTTGTCGTCGGCAAGCGCCTCGCGCAGGATCCCCCGGCGCAGTGGATGGGCGAGAGCGATGAACAGGTCATTGGCGTCGGAGCGTGTTGTCGTCATAGGCGCCGATAATAGGGCAAACGAAATCTATTGTCTGCCATCCGTTTGTCTGCCTTGCATTGGGTGGGGGTAGGAGGAGCCTGGCCGTCCTCCAGTCGAATTGAGCACCGCGCGCTTTGCGCGCGGTGCCACCAGGAGTGCGGCCTGCGACCGCGCAATCGCCGGAGAAATGATGGGTGTGGCGACTTATCCGTGAAATGGACGGATAAGTCGCCACACCAGACGCGGAATTGCATTTCCGCCGCTTCGCGACATTCGACTGAAGGGCGGCCAGGCTCCTTCCAACAGCTCCCGGAAAGCCCGGAGCCGCGAAAACGGTGTCAAGGTCCCCAAGCTTTTGCTTCAGGGACGGCGGCCTCGGACTTGTGGGCTTGGGAAGCTCGTGTGCTGTCGAAGGACGCCGGGTGCCCCTCCCCAAAACACTCCAGCGAGGCTCCCGCCGAGCGGTTTG
>DASUZK010000029.1:0-24599 GCA_036376915.1 Solirubrobacterales bacterium | reverse complement strand
GGATAAGTCGCCACACCCCCCGGAGCGAGGGCTAGAGCGCCTTGAGCGCCAACGCGACCGCCTCGCGGGCCGACTCGGCTCCGACGACGCCCGGGGCGCCCTCCATCCGCTCGCGACCGTTCAGGGCCCAGCTGCGCAGGGCGATCACCGGGCGGCCGATCGCCCTGGCGAAGCCGATCTCCGAGAGCGTGCCCCACTCGCCGCCGATCGCGATCACGGCGTCCCCAGAGGAGACCACCGCCAGGTTGCGCGCGTGGCCGATCCCCGTCGCGACGACGTGAGTGCAGTACGGGTTCGCTTCGCCGACGTCGTGGCCGGGGACGATGCCGATTGCCTCGCCACCGGCCCCGCTCGCGCCGCGACATGCCGACTCCATCGTTCCGCTCATGCCGCCGCAGATCAGCGTCACGCCGGCCTCGGCGAGCAGCCTGCCGACCTCCTCCCCCAGCTGCGCTGCCTCGGAGTCGGGCGCGCATCGGGCCGGGCCGATCACCGCAACCTGCCGCTGCCCGCTCACGCCCCGAAGCCTTTCATCGAGCGCATCAACTCCAGCGCCCCCTGCTTGTGCAGCGGCTCGTTGAGGTTGCCGCACTTGGGGCTCTGCACGCAGGAAGGGCAACCGGACTCGCAGGGGCACTCGGCGATCAGCCGCTCGGCGTCCCCGAGCAGGCGCTCGAACTGCTCGTAGCCGCGCAGGGTGATCCCCACTCCGCCCGGGTGGCCGTCGTAGATGAAGATCGTCGAGCGTCCGGTCTGGAAGTGGACGTTGGTCGAGAGCCCGCCGATGTCCCAGCGGTCGCACATCGCGATCAGCGGCAGGACCGCGATCTGGCCGTGCTCGGTCGCGTGCAGGGCGCCGAGCAGGACGTCGGGCGCCAGCGCCCCGCTCAACTGCTCCGGCAGCACGTACCAGAGCGCCTGGGTGACGAAGTGCTGCTCGGGCAGCTCCAGCGAGACGATGTCGAAGGGCTCCTGGTCGGCGATCGAGACCCGCTGGTAGGCGATCACCTGCTCGGTCACCGAGACCTCGCCGAAGTTCAGCTCGACGCCGGACGTGGAGCGCTGCTCGCGCACCCGCTCGATGTAGATCTCGGTCTCCTTCTTCGGCCGCGTGTACCAGTCGCCGTCGAAGCGCGAGACGACCGCCCTCCGGCCCTCCACGTCGAGCTGCTCGACCTCATAGGAGCGGCCGAGGTGGAGGTAGATCGCACCCGGGTGGATCGTCGTGAAGGCCCGCTCGGACTCGACCAGGCCGAGCATCTCCCCCGACTCCCGCTCGATCACCGCCATCGAGTCGGCCGAGGCCGAACGCAGCGGGATCTTCGCGGCGACGAACTCGCTGCTGCGCGGCATCGTCCGCCCCCCTGCCTGTCGCAGCTCCCCTGCCGCGACCAGACGCTCCGCCCGCTCGCGCGAGCCCTCGCCGAAAATCTCCGCATCCTCCTCGCTCAGCGGCAGCTCGTAGGCCGCCGCGACCATGTGCCGCGAGGCGATCTGCTCGTTGCCGTGGTCGAGGATCGCCGCCTCGACCGGTCGGTCGATGAACTCGTCGGGGTGGCGGCAGAAGAACTGGTCGAGCGCATCCTGGCCAGCGACGTAGACGGCGAGCCCGCGCCGCCGCCGTCCCGCCCTGCCCCACATCTGGCGCAGGCTGGCGACGGTGCCGGGGAAGGTGACGCAGATCGCCGCGTCTAGCTCGCCGATGTCGATCCCCAGCTCCAGGGCGTCGGTGGCGACGACCGCGAGCAGCTCGCCGCCGGAGAGGCGCTGCTCGATCTCACGCCGCTGCTGGGACGTGTAGCCGCCGCGGTAGGGGGCGATCCGCGCCGCCAGCGCGGGCTTGCCGCGCGCCTCCAGCGATTCGCGGGCGAAGCGTTGGATCAGCTCGATCCCGCGCCGGCTCTTGAGGAAGCAGATCGTCCGCACGTCGTGGCTGACCAGCTCGGCCAGCAGGTCCGCCGCCTCGCCGAGGGCCGAGCGGCGCGTCCCGGTCGCCTTGTCGATCAGCGGCGGGTTCCACATCGCGATCTCCCGCCCGGCGCCCGGCGCGCCGTCGTCGTCGACCAGCTCGAATGGCGTCCCGACCAGCTCCTCGGCCAGCCCGACCGGGTTGGCGATCGTCGCCGAGGCGAGCAGGAAGCGCGGCTCGCCGCCGTAGGCCCGCGCCACCCGCCGCAGCCGGCGCAGCACGTTGGCGACGTGGGAGCCGAAGACGCCGCGGTAGGTGTGGGCCTCGTCGACGACGACCCAGCCGAGGTTGGCGAGGAAGTCCCCCCAGCTCTTGTGGTGGGGCAGGATGCCGACGTGCAGCATGTCGGGGTTGGTGAGGACGAGGTTGCTGCGCCGCCGGATCGCCGGCCGCTCTTCGCGCGGGGTGTCGCCGTCGTAGATCGCCTCGCGCAGATTGGGAGGGCGCAACGCCGCCAGCTTGCGCGCCTGGTCCTGCGCCAGCGCCTTGGTCGGGTAGAGGTAGAGCGCGCGGCGCTTGGCGTCGCCGGCGATCCCGTCGAGCACCGGCAGGTTGAAGGCGAGGCTCTTGCCCGAGGCGGTGCCGCTCGTTATCACGAGGTTGGAGACGGCCGCCGCCTCCAGCGCCTGGCGCTGGTGCGAGTAGAGCCGCTCGACGCCGGCGCGCTTCAGCGCTTCAACGAAGCCGGGGTCGAGCGAGCTCGGCAGCGCCACCGTCCGCGCCTTGCGCTCCTCCTCGCTCGACTCGGCGACGATGCGACCGTCGCGGCGCGCCGGGTCGAGCGCCACCGCCCATGGAGTCGCGAGCAGCGAGCGCGAGCCGGCGCCGCTCACGCGGGGTCCAGCGTGCCGGCCGGCCCTTCGCGACGAATCTCTTCGTCGATCCGCAACTCGACCGGAACCTCGACGTCTTCTTCCAGCGCCCCCCAGACGCGCAGGAAGTCGATGGTCGCCTCGACGTCGTGGACTCGCAGCAGGCGCGCGCCCCGGCGCAGCCCCGCGGCCAGCGCGGCCAGCGTGCCGGCCCCGCGGTCGCGCGGGCGGCGCCCGGTCAGGGCGCCGACGACGTCCTTCCTGGAGACCGCCAGCATCACCGGGGGGCCGAGCCCAATCAGTCGGTCGAGGCCGCGCAGCGCTTCGACCGACTGGCGCGGCGTCTTGGCGAAATCCGGGCCGGGGTCGATCGCGACCCGGTCCTCCCCCACCCCCGCGGCGGCGAGCGCCCGCAGGCGCTCCTCGAAGAAGGCGAGCATGTGGTCGACGACGCCGCCTGGATAGAGGCCGTCATCCCAGAGCGGCGTCTTCGGCGGGGTCTCGGTGTGCATCAGGATCGCCCCGGCACCTCGCTCGGCGCAGAGCTCGACCATCCGCGGATCGCGGAAGCCGGTGATGTCGTTGACGAAAGACGCGCCGGCCTCGAGGGCCGCGGTCGCGGTCTCGACGCGGTGGGTGTCGACGGTGACCGGCGCGCCGGCGTCGACCAGGGCCTCGATCGCCGGCACCACCCGCTCGATCTCCTCCGCCGCCGTCACCGGCGGCCTGTTGGAGACGTTGGATTCGCCGCCGACCTCGACGATCGCCGCGCCGGCCTCATAACATGCGAGCGCGTTCCGGATCCAGGTGGCCGGGGACCGCTCGCCGCTGTCGGAGAACGAGTCCGGCGTCGCGTTGGCGATCCCGACGACGAGCGGCCGGCTCACGTCCAGGGTCACCTCACGGCCCCGCAGCGTCGAAGAGATCATCGGATCAGACTCCATTTCAGCCAGACGATGCTAGCCACCTTCGACCACTCGCAGTTCGCCCTCGACCGCATTCTCCGCTGCAAGCGCGAGCCGATCTCGGTCTGCGTGCCGACCCGCGAGACCGCGGCGACGATCGCCGCCACCGTGCGCGCCGTCGCCGGCCTGCGCGACGCCGGCCTGGTCGACCAGCTGCTGGTCGTCGACGCCGGCTCCGAGGACGGCACGGCGACGGTCGCCGCCGAGGCGGGGGCGGAGGTGTTCCAAGAGTCCGAGCTGCTGCCCGACCTCGGCCCGGTCAAGGGCAAGGGAGACGCGATGTGGCGGGCGCTCTCGGTCTGCCGGGGCGAGCTCGTCGTCTACCTGGACGGCGACGTCCGCGACTTCGGCGCCCATTACGTCACCGGCCTCCTCGGCCCCCTCCTGCAGTCGCCCCCGCTCAGCTTCGTCAAGGGCTTCTACCGGCGTCCGCTGGCGATCGAAGAGATGGAGATCGAGGACGGCGGCGGCCGCGTCACCGAGCTGACCGCCCGGCCGCTGCTGGAGCTGCTCGTCCCCGAGCTCGCCGCCTTCAGGCAACCGCTGGCGGGCGAGTGCGCCGGGCGGCGCTCGCTGCTGGCGGCGATCCCCTACACGACCGGCTACGGGGTCGAGATCGCGATGCTGATCGAGGTCTGGAGGCGGGTGGGAATCGAGCGCATGGCCCAGGTGGACCTGGGCAGCAAGCGCAACTCGCACCAGAGCCTGGCCGCGCTGGCGGAGATGGCCCGCGACATCGTCGCCGCCCTCGCGACCGAGCTCGAGCAGGAGGGCGGGCCTCCAACCGGATCGCTCGCCGGGGCGGTCGGAGGGCCACCGCGCCTGTCCCGGAGACCGCCGATCGCCGAGCTCGCCGGGTCGATCTCACACGGGTGATCAGAGCTCGATCAGGCCAAGCCCGCCGGAGCGACCGCCCGCGCTATTCGACCGTGACCAGAAACGCTCGAAGCCGGCATCCGCGGGCTCGCCGAGTCGGCGGACGAAGACGGCGTCGGCTGGGACCTCCGCCGCACCCGCGGCGGGCACGATCAGCCGTTTCACCTCATAGCGAGAGGCAGTCGCCTCGCGACGGGGGAAGCAGCGGACGGCGGCCGCCAGCGACTCGGTCCAGCGGTAGTGCAGGCGGGTATCGCGCCTGGAAGCGTCGCGCGCGAGGTCGTAGAGGACGATCCGGCGCACGCGCACCCCGGCCCTGAGCGCGCCGGCGAGCAGCTCGGCGTCGATCCACGCCCGTGCCTCCGCCCAGCCCTCGAGCCAGCGCCGATCGCACTGGACGACGTCCACCTCGACCTCCGCTCCCGCCGCGGCGATCTCCTCCAGCCCCTCGGCAAACCCCTCGGGACACTCGCCCAGCGGCGGCACCGGCTCCGGCGCCGGTGCCCTGGGCGTCCGGGCGGGAAGCGGGCCCGGGGTCACCTTGCGCGCGAAGCGGGCCGCCTCGAGCAGCCGCTCCCGGCGCCCCTCGCGCTCGGCGGGGAGGGGCCCGGACCCCGTCCCGGTCAAGGCCACCGCCAGCTCAGCCGTCAGCCCCAGCAACGGGTCGGGTAGCGACCCGACGAAGTCCCTGGCGGCGGCGATGGAGGCCTCGCTTGGCTCCTCGTCGAGCGGAGCCAAGCGCAAGACGACCGCCAGCGCGCACGCCTCCGGGCGGCGGTGCAGCGGCTGCAGCGGCGGCGTCAACACCCGATCCGAGAGCAGTGAGAGCTGGTCGAAGACCGTCGTCCAGAGACTGCCGCGGAGGCGATCGGTGAGAAGCCAGGCGAGGTCGGCGACGGGATCGCGCCCCGGTGGCTTGTAGCCCGCCCCGGCCAGGAAGAGGTTGCAGGCCGCGTGGCGCTCGTCGAGCCGGCGGGGGTCCCCGGCGTAGGCCGGAGTGCCGGCTACACGTGGCGGCGTCGCCGCCAGGCGGGAGGCGGCCAGCTCCAGCGAGAGCCGCTCCAGGCCCCCGGCCCGCGCAACCGCCTCGCGCGATGCCGCGATCGCCTCGCCGTCTCGCCCGTTCTCGCGATCGCCTCCCTCCGGCTCACCCGGCTCCAGCCGGCGCGAGATCTCCGTGAAGACGTCGAAGCCGTCCCAGTAGGACTCGAAGAACTTCTTCCCGGTGAGGATTTCGCAGGTCGCGTACTGACCGACGCCGAATGGGCCCGAGGCCGACTCGGTGGTGCTCCAGAGCCATACGAGCGCCGCCTCCGGATCGGAGAGACCGGCCCGCCAGGGATGCTCCGGGGGGATCTTCGCGCCCGGTGGATCGGGGTCGATCGCCCAGCGGATCGCCTGCTGCAGCTCCACCGCGACGCCGCGCAGGGCAAGGACCCCGGCACGCTCGCCGCTCCTTCCGGCGACACCCGCAGCTGGCGGCGGCGCACCGAGGCCCAGCCGTCCGTCCGCCTCCCGGGCCACGTATCCGGCAAAGCGCGCGAGCGCCGTGAGATGGCGGGCGACGATCGCCTCCGCGGCGGATGCGTCCCACGCCGTACCGGGATCTGGACGTCGCGCCCGACCGGCGACGTCGAGGGCCGCCTCGCCGGCGCGAGCGAGCGCGATCCGCGCGGTCGCATCGCCCAGCTGGCCGGCGAGAACGCGGTTTGCCAGCTCCTCGTAGATGGAGTGCTGGATCAGCAAAAGCGAGTCGATGCTGCGCAGGTAGTCGTCGGCCTCGACCTCACGGGCGCGCTCCAGCGCCGCGCGGGCGCTGGCGTGGACCTCGTCGATCAGACCGACGATCGCCTCCAGATCGCGCCGGTCGGCGTATTCGCGCAGCACCGCCGGGACCAGCTCGATCGCCACCCCGGTCCCGCGCGGCGGCCGCGCTTCGCCGGCGATCAGGAAGCTGTCGGGGACGTGGTCCTCGATGTCGATCTCGCCGAGATCGGGTGGCGCGGGGGAACGGGGCGACGGCGTCGCCAGGATCGACTCGGTCAGCAGCTCGACCACGAGCCGCCCGCGCCCCTGGTCGGAGGAGAGCGCGATCAAGCCCCACAGTCCCCAGGTGGCGAGCGGTACCGCGGTCAGGGCAAGGGTCAGGCTGAAGGCGCTGAGAAAGGCGCTGTCGATTGCGCCGGCGAGCAGCGCGGCGACGACCGAGCCGAGCGCGACGAGGAACCAGGCGGGCACGTGGGCGCGGTCGAGAACCTCCCAGGGAGTCGGCCAGCGCGACCCTTCCTCGATCGAGAAGGCGGCGATGATCGCCATCGAGGTGAGGAAGGTGCCGAAGACCGCGATCGAGAGAGCGGGGATCGACTTGACCCGCGCCTCGCCGACGACGATCAGCGCGCATCCGGCGGCGACCGCAGTCGCGGCCAGGACGGTCTCGAGCAGGATCCTCACCCGGTTGCCTCGGCGCCCGCCCCGCATCGCGGCACATACTCTCACCACTCCCCGACCGGTTGGCTGCCTCTCGCGTCTGGTTGACTTCGCGCCCTGCCCCTGCGATGCGTCTACACCGACCTCGATGGCACCCTGCTCGGGCAGGGGAGCTCGCTCTTCCACGACCCCGAGGGCGGTTTCTCGCTGGCCCAGGCGCGGGGCCTGGAGGCCTGCCACCGGGCCGGGGTCGAGGTCGTGATCATGTCGGGGCGGCGCGAGCCGCAGGTGCACGAGGCGGCCCGCCTGATGGGCCAGGCTTCGTACATCTACGAAGCGGGCTGCGCTTTCGCGATCGACGGCGAGACCACCCTTCTGACCGGCGACCTCGTCCCCGACGAGGACGGCACCGTCTACGAGAAGATCGAGCAGCGCGGCATCCCCAAGCTTCTCTTCGGGCGCTACGAGGGGCGGCTGGAGTACCACACCCCCTGGCACACCGGCCGCATCCTCTCGCACCTCTTCCGCGGCAAGGTCGACGTCGAGGAGGTCAACGCCCTGCTGGCGGAGAACGGCGCCGGCGACCTGCGGCTGCTCGACAACGGCGCGATCGGCCGCCCGATGCCCGCCATCGAGGGCCGCACCCATTGCTACCACCTCGTTCCCAGGCAGGTCAGCAAGGCCAACGCCGTAGCCGCGCACGCCCGCGCACGCGGCTACGACCCGGCCGAGTGCATCGGCGTCGGCGACTCGGTCGAGGATCTCGAGGTCGCCGCCGCGGTCGGCCGCTTCTTCGTCGTCGCCAACGGGCCCGAGCGCGACCCGGGCCTGCGCGCCGCGATGCCCGCCTGGGACAACGTCACCGTCACCGAGGGCGCGATGGGCGACGGCTTCTACGAGGCAGTCGTCTCGACCCTGGTCGAGCGACGCTGAGCCGACCGCTCCTATCCCCCGCAAGGCTTAGCCAGCGCACCATCACAGCCCACGGCGATGGCGATCGGCGCCGTCTAGTATCGAGTCCGCACCGAATTCAACCTTGGAAGGAGCGCCTCTTGTCGCAGGACACCGCGACGGTCGCCGAGCAGGAGTATCTCGAGATCATGTTCTGGCTGGAGGAGGCCGGACTGCCGATGACGGGTGCCAACATCGCCCGCGCGATGCAGCTCTCGCCCCCCACGGTGCACGAGATGATCGGCCGGCTAATCGGCGACGGCTACGTCGAGCGCAAACCCGACAAGTCGCTCGAATTCACCGCCTCCGGGCGCGAGCACGCCAGCCACATCGTCCGCCGTCACCGCATGATCGAGCGCTTCCTCACCGACGTGCTCGGCATACCCTGGGACGAGGTGCACGAGGAGGCGGAGCGGATCGAGCACGCGATGTCGCCGGTGCTGGAGGAGCGGATGCGCGCGGCGATCGGCGACGCGACCACCTGCCCCCACGGGCACCCGATCGTCGAGGGGGCGCGCGAGACGGGCTCGCTGCTCGCCGACGTCGAGCCCGGCGCCACGGTGACCGTGCTGCGCTTCGAGAACGAGGCTGAGGAGCTGCTGCACTACCTCAAGGACGCGGGCCTTCACCCGGGGCTGGAGGGGAAGATCGAGAGCTCCGGCGAGGAGGGCGTGACGATCGCCTCCGGCGAGGGCCGCCATCAGGTGTCCCGCAGCGTCGCAGAGACGGTCTCGGTCCGCGCCGACCCCGCGCCGCCCCCGCGGGCGACGATCCCGGAGCAGCTGGTTCTATCGTCGGATCGCTACGGCCGCTGAGGCCAGACAGCCGGCGCCTGTCGGCGTCCTCGTCGCTCGCGTGCAGAGCACGCCACGCTCCCTGCGCCCTTGCCAGGCTTGGCTGTCTGGCCTCAGTCGGATCTAGGCCGGAGAACCCGCTCGGATCCGCTCGAGCGCGCGAGCGATGCGACCGACGCCCTCGGGGATTCGCTCCGGGGGAACGCTGGCGAAGGAGAGGCGGAGGCTGTTCGCGCCACCGTCGATCATGAAGTCGGGGCCGGCGACGAAGGCGACGCCCTCGCCCTTGGCCTCGGCGAGCAGCGCCGTCGTGTCGGTGCCCTCGGCGAGATCGAGCCAGAGGAAGTAGCCACCGCCGGGGACGACGAACTCGGCCTCGGGGATCCGCTCGCCAAGCGCCTCGACCAGGGCGTCGCGACGCGCCCGCAGCGCGTCCTTGACGAAGTCGATGTTGCGGTCGAGCCCGCCGGAGCGGCAGAGCTCGAGCACCACCGACTCGGCCAGCATGTTGGGCGAGATGTAGGTCTCGTTGGCCCGCTTCGCCAGCTTGGCGATCTCGGCTCCGGGCCCAGCGAGGTAACCGACCCTCACGCCGGGGCTGACCGTCTTCGAGAAGGAGGAGGCGTGGACCACGCGGTCAGCCTTGTCGATCGAGAGCATCGTCTCCAGCGCCTCGCCCTCGAAGGGCAGCTCGCGGTAGGGGTCGTCCTCGAAGATCCAGAAGCCGTGCTCGGCGGCCAGCTCGACCAGCCGCACCCGCTTCGTGGCCGAGAGCGTGCAGCCGGCGGGGTTGTGGAAGTTGGGGATGACGTGGGCGAGCTTGATCGGGCCCTCGGAGAGCGCCGCTTCCAGCGCCGCGACGTCCAGTCCGTCGGCCTCCAGCGCGACCGGCACCAGCTCGACTCCCAGCCGCTGCAGCATCAGCAGCGTGCGGTCGTAAGTCGGCTGCTCGACCACGACCCGGTCGCCGGGCTCGAGCAGGTGCTCGAAGAGCATCCACCCCGCCTCCAGCGACCCGTTGGCGACCATCACCTGCCCGGCGTCGAGCCCCCCGTGGCGCTCCGCAATCCACTCGCAGAGGGCAGGATGCCCGATCCCAGTCCCGTAGGAGAGCGCCTTTTCCCAGTCCTCGGCAAGCGCAACCGCGGCTGCGTCCCGCACCGCGTCCTTGGGCAGGATGTCGGCACTGGGCGCCCCGCGAGCAAACGAAATCGTGTCACTAGCCATACGACTCGACCCTAGCAACGCCTCGTCGTCGCCGATTCCAGGCCGATCCGGGAGATCGAGCAATACCTATACTCGCGCCGATGACGCGGGCTCTGGGGGGATTCCGAAGGCGGGCGGTGCTTGCCGTGGCTATCTCGTTCCTCGCGGCAATCGCGACGGCGACCGTCCTGAGCGGAGCAGCCGCCGATCCACGCTCCCCCGAAGATCCGATGGAACGGATGGTGCTTCGACTCAACGACCTCCCGCACGGCTACCTCCCTCTCGATTTCTCCGAGGGAAGCGGCTTCGAGCTCATCTGCGAACCGCTCGACCCGACCGATCCACAGCGGGAGCTCGCCAGCTTCGTCCGGCGCTTCACGCCGGAGGGCTGCCTCGGCGTCTACTTGCGGCTCTACCGAGTTCCCGGCGCCTCGCCCAGCGCCCAGCTGGTGGGGACCGGCGCACTCGACGCGGGCAGTGCCAAAGGAGCGACATCGGGCTTTGCCCTCGCGCCGATGATCCTGCGCCTGATCACGGAAGACGAAGCCCCCACGGAGGTCGCGACCACGATCTCGGTCGGCGACGCCACCCGGCTATTCCACTGGCCGCGCGTTCCGAGCGTTCTCGGCAAGGGCTATCGCGCCGGCTCGTTTCTCGTCTGGCGCTCGGGGAACGTGCTGGCCACCGTGCTCGCCTCGGCGGGCTCGTTCTCGGCGAGCGACCACATTGCCGAGGAGCTGGCGCGGCACCAACAAGCGCATATCGAGCATCCGACGCCGTACACCCGGGCGGAACGCAATGACAGCGAAGTCGGCCTCGACGATCCCGCCCTGAAGTTGCCCGTGTACTGGCTGGGCCGAAACTTTGCCCCTGGCCACGACCTGCCGGTCGCTCGCCTCGAATACGGCGGCGACTCGCGGTACGACAGCGAGCGGCTACCCGGCGAGAGGATCGAGCTCCGGTACAGCCACAACCTCAACCTCAGCACCTGGGCCAAGGCTGGGTGGAAACGATTCCTCGCGACGCCGGCCGCCAAGGAAATTCTTGCGGAACCCTGTCTCAAATCCACCAGGCTCCCCTTCGCCGGCGGTCGCGCCACGATCTACACCGGCCACGTCGCCGGCTTTCCCCCCTGCCGGACTCACGCCCCGAAGCGCTCCTTCGCGGTCGTCCATTTGGGCGACGTGGTTACCGCGGTGAACATCGACACCTGCCGAGACTGCCGCGAATCGCCCCGCGGCTCGTTCAACTCCCAGGCGGGCATGAAGGCAGTGGTTCGCGCCCTACGGCTCAGGCCGGCACCGGAATACTGACCCGCAGCGGCCTCAGTCCCGCAGCACTTCGACGGCGATCTTCGCCGTCTCGGTCGGGCTTTCGCCGACCCGCACGCCCTTCGCTTCGAGCGCGTCCTTCTTCGCCTGGGCGGTGCCCGAGGAGCCGGAGATGATCGCCCCGGCGTGGCCCATCTGCTTGCCGGGCGGCGCGGTGAAGCCGGCGATGTAGGCGACCACGGGCTTGGAGATCTCGGCCGCGATGAACTCGGCCGCCCGCTCCTCGGCGTCGCCGCCGATCTCGCCGACCATCACGATCAGCTCGGTCTCGGGATCGGCCTCGTACAGCGTCAGGACGTCGATGAAGTCCGAGCCGATGATCGGGTCGCCGCCGATGCCGACGATCGAGGAGTTGCCCTCGCCCGCCTGCTTCAGCTCGTTGCCGATCTGGTAGGTCAGCGTGCCCGACTTGGAGACGACGCCGATCTTGCCCGGGTCGAAGAACTGTGCGGGGATGATGCCGACGTTGGCCTTGCCGGGCGAGAGCACGCCGGGGCAGTTCGGCCCGATCAGCCGCACCCCGGCCTCCTTCGCCTTCCAGTAGGTCCTCAGCATGTCGAGGACCGGGATTCCCTCGGTGATCGCGATCACCGTGTCGACGCCGGACTCGATCGCCTCGTCGATCGCCGGCGCGGCGAAGCGGGCCGGCACGAAGATCATCGAGGTGTTGGCGCCCCGCTCCTCGACCGCGTCCTTGATCGAGTCGAAGATCGGAACGCCCTCGACGTCCTGTCCCGCCTTGCCCGGGGTCACCCCGGCGACGAGATCCGTCCCGTAGGCGCGGTTGCGCAGCCCGTGGAAGGAGCCCTCGCGCCCGGTCAGCCCGGAGACGACGAGCTTGGTCTCGTTGCCGACGATGATGCTCATGCGCCATCCGCCAGCTCGACCACGCGGCGGGCCGCGTCGAGCATCGTCGTCTCCTGGTGCAGGTTGGGGAGGTCGGCCTCGGCGAGGATCTTCAGGCCCTCTTCGGAGTTGGTGCCATCGAGGCGCACCACCAGCGGCAGCTTCAGGTCCATCTGCTGCGAAGCGGTGACGATGCCCTTGGCGATCTCGTCGCAGCGGGTGATGCCACCGAAGATGTTGAAGAGGATCGCCGTGACCTTCTCGTCGGAGGTGATCACGGTGAGCGCGTCGACGATCGCCTCCGCTTTGGACCCCCCGCCCGCGTCTAGGAAGTTGGCCGGCTTGCCCCCAGCCTGGGCGACGACGTCGAGGGTCGACATGCAGAGACCGGCGCCGTTGGCGAGGATGCCGACGTTGCCGTCGAGCTTGACGTAGGTGAGGCCCTTCTCCTTCGCCATCGCCTCCTGGGGATCGTCGGCGGTGTCGGCGATCTCGGCCAGGTCCTGGTGGCGGAAGAGGGCGTTGCCGTCGATAGTCACCTTGGCGTCGAGCGCGACGACCTCGCGGCTGGCGGTGACGATCAGGGGGTTGACCTCGATCAGGCTCGCGTCCTCGGCGCCCGCGACCTCGGCCAGCTTCGCCAGCACCTCGGCGGCCTGCTCGCGCACGTCCTCGTCGAGCCCCGCTTCGTCGACGATCGGCCGCGCCGCCGCCGCGTCGAAGGGCCGAGTGGGGTCGATGTGGCGCTTGACCAGCGCCTCGGGGTCCTCCGCCGCGACGGCCTCGATGTCCATGCCGCCCTTGGCGGAGACCATCGCCAGCAGCTTCTTCTCGCCGCGGTCGAGGATGACCGAGGCGTAGTACTCCGATGCGATGTCCGAGCCGCCCTCGATCCAGACCTGGTCGACCCGGAACGGGCCCTCGCCGTGAGGACCGACGATGTCCATGCCGAGGATCGCGTCGGCGTAGGCACGCGCCTCCTCGGCGTCCTTGGCGATCTTGATCCCACCCGCCTTGCCGCGCCCGCCGATCAGCACCTGCGCCTTGATCGCGCAGGGGTAGCCGATCCGCTCCCCCGCGGCGACCGCGTCCTCGACGCTCGCGGCGACCTCGCCGCTCGGCACGGCGATGCCGTGCTTGGCGAAAAGCTGCTTGCCCTGATACTCGAGGAGGTCCATTCGTGACGGCGCCGCTCGGGCGCGGGCGGCAGCCTATCCGACCTTCCCTCCCAGATGCCGCGCCGCCTGCCCGCGGGGCGATTGGCATAATGCGCCGCCGCCGATGCCTCTTCCAGCTCTCAAAACCATCAAATGGGTGACAACCGACTGTTACGGCACCCTGATCGACTGGGAGAAGGGCATCATCGACGCCTGCAGGAAAGAGGCGGAGAAGGACGGCTTCAGCTTTGACGAGGAGCCCTTCCTCGCCCGCTTCATGGAAGTCCAGGCCGACGTGATGGCCGGCTCCTACGAGCTCTACGCCGAGGTGCTGCGGCGCACGATCGTCAAGGTCGCCGGCGAGCTGGGCTGGGAGATCGAGCCCTCGCGCGCCCAGTTCCTGCCCAACAGCGTCGCCTACTGGCTTCCCTTCCGCGAGGCCAACGCGGCGATGGACCGGCTCGGCAAGCGCTACGACGTCGGCATCGTCTCCAACATCGACGACAAACTCCTCGGCATCTCGCGGCGTCACTTGCGGACCGAACTCGACCTGGTCGTCACCGCCCAGCAGGTGCGCAGCTACAAGCCCGACCCGGTCCACTTCAAAGAGGCGGCACGGCGGATCGGCGGCAAGAAAGGCTGGGTCCACATCGGCTGCAACTACACCAACGACGTTGCCCCGCTGCTGAAGATGAAGGTGCCGGTGATCTGGGTCAACCGCCACGGCGAGAAGCTCGAGGGCCGCAAAGCCCCCAGCGCGACGGTGAAGACCTTCCGCGACGCGGTCAAAAAGCTCGGCGCGTCCTGAGCGACCTCTAGCGTTTCGCAACTCCGGTGGGCGTCGTTGTTACGACCAGGTAGGTCGCCGCCGACAGATACCCATGCATCGACTCGCACAAAGCAGGCAGTCCCGCCGGGCGCGCCTGAGCCTCGCCGCAGGCGTGCTCGGGCTGCTCTGCCTGCTCGCCGCGGTCTGGCAGCGCGCGGACGCCACGGCAGCCGAGCCCCAGCCGCCCAGCTTCCTCGTCATCCAGACCGACGACCAGACCCTCGAGAGCCTCTACGCGACCTTCCGCCAGCCCGCGATCCGGGCGATGCCGAACACGGTCGACCTGATCGGCAAACGCGGCATGACCTTCAGCCGCTACTACGTCTCCTATCCCCTCTGCTGCCCGTCGAGGGTCAGCCTGCTGACCGGCCGCTACGCACACAACCACGGCGTCAGGGGGAACATCCAGCCCAACGGGGGCTACACGGGCTTCGCCTTCCGCGCGGCGGCGCAACACAACATCGCGACCTGGCTGCAGGCGGCTGGCTACCGCACGATCCACGTCGGCAAGGCCCTCAACGGCTACGGCGACGAGCCCTATGACAACGGGACCTCAGTGCCGCCGGGGTGGAACGCCTGGCACTCGGTCCTGAAAGCAGACACCCATCACTACTTCTACGGCTACTCGCTCAACAACAACGGCGCCATCGAAGGCCCGTTCGGGGATTCGGGGAGCTGGGAGACGCGCGAATACGGCGTCCGCGACGACATCGGTTGCCCCTATGCCCCGCTCAACGGCCTGCCCTGCTTCTACGAGACCGACACGCTGACCAACTACGCGATCGGTGAGCTCCAGGCAACGTCGCCCGAACAGCCCTTCTACCTCCAGCTCGACTACACCGCACCGCACGGCGACTTCCGCCGGCCAGCTGGGCCCGAGCCCGCCCCGCGCCATTACGACTGGTTCAAGGGCGCGCCGATGCCACACAGCCGCTCCGAAGGCTTTGCCGAGGGGAACGTCACCGACAAGCCGAGCTTCATCCGCGGCTCCGAATACCTGACGCTCGGCGAGATCCACACCTATCGCATCTACTGGAACAAGCAGCTCGAGGCGCTGCGCGCGATCGACGACGGGGTGAAACTGCTGATGGACACGCTGGGCAGCCAGCACCGGCTGCGCAACACCTACGTCATCTTCACCTCCGACAACGGCTTCTTCTTCGGCGAGCACCGACTGATCGGCGGCAAGTTCCTCGCCTACGAGCCGGCCACCCACCTGCCTTTCCTGATCCGCGGCCCGCGCATCCGGGCCGGCTCGGAATCCGGCGAGCTGGTGCAGAACATCGACCTCGTCCCGACCGTGCTCGAGCTGTCGGGCGCGACCGCCGACAAGAGCATCGACGGCCGCTCGCTGGTGCCGTTCCTGCGCGACCCGGAGCTGCGAACCCTGCGCCCCCTCCTCTATGAGTCCTTCGTCGAGACCTCCGACGTGACGGAAAACGGCGCGATCATCGAACGTAGCCGCACAGCGGCCCGAGCCAGCCGCGGAGCCTCGGCCTCGATCCTGGCCCCGCCCAAGGACTACGAGGGGATCCGCCTCGGCCCGTACAAGTACATCGCCTGGCCCAATGGCGAGAAGGAGCTCTACGACCTCGAAAAGGACCCGAACGAGCTCAACAACATCGTCCGCATCCCCAACTACTTCCCGATCCGCAACTACCTGCACCGGGAACTGCGCGACCTGGAGAACTGCGTCGGCCGAGGCTGCAGCGAAGAAGCCTCCGAAATCCCCCTGACCCGCAAGGAACGCCAGGCGGAAATCCGGCGCAAGAAGCGGGAATTGCGGGAAAACCGCAAGGAGCAAAAGGAACAGAAACGGTAGGCCTCCGGCGCCTCTGGCCGGCGGGTCCTGTCGCTGCAGGGGACCCACCGCCCCTTCCGGTCGCTAAAGCGTCCTCAGGGGCGGTCCCCCCTACAGCGCCACCCGCCGGAGAAGCGCCTGTCCGGCTGCAGCTGGCGTTATCTGTGAAGGGGGAGCTACGCGATTACCGCTAGGACGTCGCCGGAGGAGACGGCGGCGCCCTCGGAGACGTTCAGGGTGGTGACCTTGCCGGCGCGGTGGGCGACTATCTCGTTCTCCATCTTCATCGCCTCGATCACGCAGATCAGGTCGCCCTCCGCGACCTCGGCGCCCTGCTCCACGGCGACTTTCAGCACGGTGCCCTGGAGCGGGGAGGGGAGCGACTCGCTGGAGGCGCTCGCCGCGCCGCCCGATTTGCGCTCGCGCTTGGGCGGCTGCTTGCCGCCCGCCGCCGGAGCGGCCGCGCCGGCGATCGCCTCGCCGATCACCTTGACGTCGAAGAGCTTGCCGGAGACCTCTACCTTGTAGTCGCGGGCGATCTGCTCGCCCTTCTCGTCGTCGGCCTCAGCGGGCGCGGCAACGGCCTCGGGCGCCGTCGACTTGAGCCAGTCGCGATCCTCCATCAGGTCGCGGCAGGTCTCGCCTCCCACCCACTGCTCGGTGGCGAGCAGGGCCTTGTGGAAGGGGATGAGCGTGGTCAAACCGCCGATCTCGTACTCGTCCAGCGCCCGCAGCATGCGACGCGTCGCGTGCTCGCGGTCGACGTCCCAGACGATCAGCTTGGCCACCATCGGGTCGTACATCGGCGTCACCTCGGAGCCGGCCTCGACGCCGGAGTCGACGCGGACGCCCGGCCCCGCCGGCTCACGGTAGGTCGTTATGGCGCCGGGCGCGGGGGCGAACTTCTTGTGCGCGGCCTCGGCGTTGATCCGGCACTCGATCGACCAGCCGCGCAGCTGCACGTCCTCCTGGGCGACGGAGAGCGGCTCGCCGGCGGCGACGAGGACCTGCTCGCGGACGATGTCGATGCCGCTGACCATCTCGGTCACGCAGTGCTCGACCTGCACCCGGGTGTTCATCTCGAGGAAGAAGTACTCCTCGCCGACCTGCATCCCCTCGACCGTGCCGGCGCCCCGGTAGCCGACCGCGGCGGCCGCGTCGGTGGCGATCTTGCCGATCCGCTCGCGCATCTCGGCGTCGACGTGCGGGCCGGGCGCCTCCTCGATCACCTTCTGGTGACGGCGCTGGACCGAGCAGTCGCGCTCGCCGACGTGGATCACGTTGCCGTGCCCGTCCGCCAGCACCTGGACCTCGACGTGACGCGGGTCCTCGAGGTAGCGCTCGACGTAGACGCGAGAGTCGGAGAAGAACTTCTCGCCTTCGCGGGCGGAGCCCTCGAAGGCCTCCTCCAGGTCATCCGGGGTCATCGCGACGCGGAAGCCCTTGCCGCCGCCCCCGCCCGCGGCCTTGCAGGCAACCGGGTAACCGGCTTCCTCGGCCTGCTTGCGAGCTGCCTCGACGTCCGCCGCCGCCTCGGTCGCGCCGGGGACGATCGGGACCCCCGCCTCGGCCATGATCTCGCGCGCCCGCGTCTTCGAACCCATCGCTTCGATCGCCTCGGGCGGCGGGCCTATGAAGACGACGCCGGCCTCGTCGCAGGCGCGGGCGAAGTCGGCGTTCTCGGCGAGGAAGCCGTAGCCGGGGTGGATCGCTTCCGCGCCCGCCTCCTTGGCCGTGTCGATGATCTTGGCGATGTTCAGGTAGCTCTCGGCCGGTACCGCGGGGCCGATCAGGAAGGCCTCGTCGGCCTCGCGCACGTGCGGGGCGTCGCGGTCGATCTCCGAGTAGACGGCGACCGAGCGGATGCCCATCTCCTTGAGCGTGCGGGCGACGCGGATGGCGATCTCGCCTCTGTTCGCTATGAGGACCTTCTGGAACACGGCGGCGCAGTCTAGTCATGGGCGGGGCGGGAGGTGGGGTGACGGGGATGCCCCTGGTCTGACAAATCGCGCGCTAATTAGCGCGCGATTTTGAGTATCCGCCAGCCCAGGGGCATCCCCGTCACCCATGACCGGCATCCCAGAGACCGCGCCGCCACCCCCATCCGTGAAGGAGCTTCCCGCAAGCGCGTATCCGACATTGACCCCCCCAGGGTGGGGTCAATGTCGGCTGCGGTGCTTTAGCTTCCCGGCTCGTGCTTATCGAGCTTCAGAGCCATTCGACTGTCTCCGACGGGCAGCTTTCGCCGGCCGGCGTCGTCGAGGAAGCCGCGGAAGCTGGGGTGACGACGCTGGCGCTGACGGACCACGATGCGATTGCCGGGGTTGCGGAGGCCGCGGAGGCTGCCGAGCGGTTGGGGATCGAGCTGGTGCCGGCGATCGAGATGTCCTGCGTGCACCCCTACGCCGAAGACCTGCATGTGTGCGGGTACTGGGTCGACCTGGAGAAGATCGCGCCAGCCTGCGACCGGGCGCAGCAAGAGCGGGTCAACCGGGCGGGGGAGATCGTCGAGAGACTGCGCGGCGAGGGATTCCACCTGACCCTCGCCGACGCCGAACGCGAAGCGGGCGACGCGCTCTCGATCGGCCGCCCACACATCGCCCGAGCCGCCGGCGCGACAGGCGACCTCGGTCCCTTCTTCGAGGAGTACCTCGTCCCCGGAGCAAAGGCCTTCGTAGCGCGCCGCTGGCCGACGGCCGACCAGGCCATCGAGATCATCCGCGAAGCCGGCGGCCTTGCCGTGATCGCCCACCCTTACTGGGACGTCTCGGACCCGGACGAGGTCGAGGACCTGATTCGCTCGGCCGGCGCCGACGGCGTCGAGGCCTTCTACCCGACCCACAGCGAGGAGCAGACCCAGCACCTCCTGCGCCTCTGCGACGAGCTCGGCCTCATCCCCACCGGATCCTCCGACTACCACGGCCCCACCCACAAGACGTTCTCGAAGTTCGGCGACTACGAGACTTACGGCCTGGGCACGCCTCAGGTCCCCGCGAAACCTTGATCAGGAATCGCATCGGCTCGAGGAACCGGTAGCCCTTCTTCTCAGGCTCAGCTGCCTCGCCGCGAGGGAGACAGCGCTTCTTCCGCGTCGACCTGCTCGATATCCGGGTCTTCGCTGCCGGGATCGAAGACGGCTAGATAGAAATCCCAGTAGTCGAGAGTGCGGGCGAACGACCGAGCGCCCGAGGAGAAATCCGAGAAGGTCACGGCGCACACCTTGCTGGCGTCCTCGTTCCAGCATGAGACAAGCGACCCTTCCGGGAAGGTCTTGACCAGGGCCTTCGCCCGCGGGGTGTCGCTGCCTTCCTGGCGGTCGAACTGGTCATCGATTCGCTCGCGCAAGACGCCCGGCGGCAACGCGCTCTCATCGCGCTCGCGCAAGACGCCGGGCGGCAACTCACTCTCATCGGAGGCGGAGGCGCCGCATCCGGCAAGCAACCCAAGTGCCAGGGCGCAGACAATTAGAGTGAAAATTCGCATTAGTCAAAGCGACCGTATCAATTGGGAGTGAAGCGCCGGCACATCCTTGCGCAGTGCATTAGGGTGCCCTAACGATGAAGCCGGACGATCCCGTCAGCCAGGGCGCCAGCGGCGCCATCGCTCATCTCAACGAGGACCATGACGACGCGCTGCTGGACATGGCGCGGGCGATCGGGAGCTGCCCGGAGGCGAGGGCAGCGCGCTGCGTCGATGCCGATCGCACCGGGCTCGACCTGGTCGCCGAGACGCCGGGGGGCGAGGTCCCTGTGCGGGTGCCATACGGCGAGCCGATCGAGGGGCCCGAGGGCTTGCGGGCCGCAACGGTCAAGCTCGCCCACCGCGCTCGCGCAGAGCTTGGGAAGTCGCGGCCCTAGATCTTTGGCTACCCTAATTAGGGAAACCTAATTAGGGTGCCCTAAGCAAGGCTTGGGCGCCCGCGAAAGGAGCGGGGGCTTGGTCACCGTGATGAATGTGGTGCAGGTGCACGAGGAGCGCCGGGAGGCGTTCGAGCATGCCTTCCTGCAGCGAGAGAGCCACGTGCAGAAGGCCGAGGGCTTCGTCGGGTTCGAGCTGTTGCGCCGCGAAGGCGACGGCGCGGGCGAGTACGTGGTGCTCAGCCGCTGGGAGAGCGACGAGGCGTTCAAAGCCTGGGTCAACAGCGACCTCTTCAAGATGAGCCACCGCCACGCCGACGGTGAGCTCGCCCACGGCAGCGAGCTGCGCCGCTACGAGGTGATCGACGCCAAGGTGCCGGCGTGAGGCGAGCCGTTCTCGCGGCGATCGTCGCCGCGCTGCTTTGCATCCCCGCCGCGGCGCAGGCGAAGCCACCGCGGATCGTCGCCCTTACCCCGTTCGGGGCCAACACGCTGGTCAAGCTCGGCGTCGAGCCGGTCGGGATCGGCCAGACGCTGGGCGGCCAGGAACGCTTCTCGCCGAAGCTGAAGAACGTCACCGTCCTTCCCCTCTCCCACCCCAACGGGCCGAACCTCGAGCAGCTCGCCTCGCTCGACCCCGACCTGGTGCTCTCCTCGCCGACCTGGGCGAAGGGCAACGAGTCGATGGGCGACCTCGGCATCCGCGTCCTCCTCCGCGAGCCGCGCAAGGTCGCGGAGACCTACTCCCAGACGCTCGCGATCGGCCGCCTCGTCGACCGCCTCGAGCGTGCGGAAGCGCTGGTGAGGTCGATGAAGAAGGGAGTGTCCCAGGCGCGCAAGGGGATCGAGGGCCACCCGAGCGTGATGCTGATCCTCGGCGTCGGCCGCACCCCGTTCGTCTTCCTGCCCAACAGCTGGGGCGGCGACCTGGTCGCCAAGGCGGGCGGCAGCCTGCTGACCGGGGGCGTCGAGTCGAGCTCGGGCTTCGAGCGGATCTCCGACGAGGTCGTCGTGGCCGAGGACCCCGACGTGATCGTCGCCGTCCCGCACGCCAACGAGGAGGACATCCCCAGCCTCACCGAGTACCTGCGGACCAACCCGGCCTGGGCGACGACCTCGGCGGTGCGCAACGGCCGCATCCACATCTCCGTGGACAACTCGCTCCTGCAGGCCGGCACCGACGTCGCCCGCACGATCCGCAAGGTCCGTCGCCTCTACCTCGAGAACTGAGCTTGGCCCGGCGCACCCTCGTCTTCGCGGGGCTGTCCGCCGCGCTCGCCCTCGCGGTGGTCGCGTCGCTGGCCTTCGGGGCGGTCGCGGTCCCCGTCGGCGAGACGATCGAGATCCTCCTCGGCAACGGCGGCGGTGGGCCCAACCAGCAGATCGTCGAGACGCTGCGGCTGCCGCGCACGGTCGAGGCGATGATCGTCGGCGCCGCGCTCGGGATCGCCGGCGCGATCCTGCAGGGAGCCCTTGCCAACCCGCTCGCCTCGCCCGACGTGATCGGCGTCACCGGCGGGGCCGGCTTCGGCGCGATCCTGATCATCATCCTCTTCCCCGGCTCGATCGCCCTGCTGCCCGTGGGCGCCCTGGCCTTCGGGCTGCTCGCCGCGGCGCTGGTCTTCTCGATCGCCTGGTCGGGCGCGAACCGGGGCTCGACCGGCAAGGTGATCCTCGCCGGGATCGCGATCCTCTCGCTCTTCACGGCCGCCACAACCGGGCTGCTCGCCGCCTACCCGGAGCGGGCGCCGAGCGCGATCTTCTTCATCGCCGGCGGGCTCACCTCCAGCGGCTGGGACGAGATGGCGACGATCTGGCCGTACTTCGCCGCCGGCTTCGCCTGCGCCGCGCTGCTGATCCGCCCGCTCGACCGCCTCGCCCTCGGCGACGACGTCGCCGCCTCGCTCGGCTCCCGCCCTCACCTGATCCGCCTCGGCGCGGCGATCGCCGCCGCTCTGCTCGCCGCCGCCTCGGCGGCGATCGCCGGCCTGCTCGGCTTCCTCGGCCTCCTCGTCCCGCACGTCGTGCGGATGGCGGGTGGCACCTCCAGCCACACCTTCGTCGTCCCCGCCTCGGCGATCGGCGGCGCCGCTCTGCTCGCCGCCGGCGACACCCTCGCCCGGACCCTGCGCGCCCCGATCGAGATGCCGGTCGGGCCGTTCATGGTCGTCCTCGGCGTGCCCCTGTTCCTCTGGCTGCTGCGCAAGGTCGTGTGATGGGCGCGGGCGAGCCGGACAACGCCGCGCCGATGCTGCGGGCGCGCGGAGTGGAGGTCGAGATCGGCGGCACGCCGATCCTGCGCGGCGCCGACCTGCGGGTCGAGCGCGGCGAGCTGGTCGCCGTCGTCGGCCCCAACGGCGCCGGCAAGTCGACGCTGGTGCGAGCCGTCTCCGGCCTGCAGCGCCTCGCCGCCGGGGAGGCGCACTGGTCCGGCCGCTCGGTGGTGGAGATGCGCGGCCGGGAGCTCGCCCGGACCCGCGCCTTCGTCCCGCAGCGGATGCCGGTCCCGGCCGGCGTCACCGTGCGGGAAGCGGTGACCATCGGCCGCTCGTCCCACCTGCGCCCGCTGCGGCGCCTCAGCGGCGCCGACCGAGGTGGGATCGAGGAGGCGATGGAGCGCGCCCGCGTGACGCGTTTCGCCGAGCGATCGCTGACCACTCTCTCGGGCGGCGAGCTGCAACGTGTCCAGATCGCGATCGGACTGGCCCAGGAGGCCCCCGTCCTGATCGCCGACGAGCCGACCTCCCAGCTCGACCTCGGCGCGACGATCGGCATCGCCTCGCTGCTGCGGGACCTGGTGTCCGACGGCCTCACGGTGATCCTGGTCGTCCACGACCTGGCCCTGGCGGCGGCTGTCGCTGACACCGCGGTGATCGTCTCGAAGGGGCGCACGATCGCCGCCGGCAGGCCGACCGAGGTGCTCGACACCGAGCGGCTGGCGGAGACCTGGGGAGCCGACGCGCGAATCAGCGAGCACGACGGCCGTACCGCCCTGCACGTCGCCTGGACCGGATCGGCCGAGCAGGGCGGAGACGCAAGCCAATTCCGACGATGTTAGTGTGGATTTATTAGGGTGCCCTAATTCAGGCACCGGAGAAACGTCGCACTTGTGCCGGGTGCGCAACGAGGACAGGAGGCTCCTCCAGATGAGTTCCGACGAATCAAACAACCGAGTCGGCCGAGCCGCGGTCGCGCTCGCCGTGCTCGTGGCCTCGACGGCCGCCATGGCGGCCTCGGCAAGCGCCGCGCCCGGACAAGGCACCGCGGCGATCGGCCTGGCCGAGCACGGCAAGGGCCGCACCCTGAGCGGCCAGGGCGTGAAGGTTCTCGCTGGCTCCCCGGCAACCAGGACGGGCAACGACCTCAGCCTGCCGATCTCGGCGGTGGATCCCGGTGCCGAGGCAAACGCGACCGCCGACGGCTGGCTGCGCTTCAAGCGGGGCAAAAAGGGTGCGACCCTGACCGGCCTTCGCTTCGACCTCGCCGCGGAAACCCTGAGCGGCAAGCTCGACGACGAGGAGATCGCCGTCTTCAAGCTCGGCGGCACGACAGTGGTCGATTCCTCTACCGGCAACATCGCCCTGAACGGCGGGAAGCTGCGACTCACCGCGATCGCGGCGCTGGCGTTGCGAGACAAGCTCCGCCTCCCTCGTGCGCTGAAGCGCAGCGGAGTCGGCACACTCAGCCTCTCCGCCAAGGCCAACCCGGTTCTCGCCGCGGCAAGGCCAGTCGTCTCCGGCGGCGCCACCTGGGGTGTTCGCTCAGCCCTGCGCGGCTACATCCTCTCACCGCCGACCGGCACGATTTCGGTCGCCGAAGGCGCCACCGCCAACGGGCCGCTGACCAGCCCGGCGACCGCCTTCGGGTTTCCAGCGGCAAGCGGAATCTCCACCAGGGGCCTCTACGGAGCCGCCAGCAAGCTGGCGCTCAGGATTGCGGGGAGCGTGACGTTCGCCAAGCCCGAACACTGCATCGAGGCGCTTCGATTCGACGACATCGAGGTTCGCATCGACGGCGCCGACTCCGCGATAACGGTCGACGCGACTTTCGACCAAGGTGCGCCGTGCCCCGATGAAGCGCCGGTGACGACCGAGGACGTGGAGCTGGGCAAGCTCGACCCCAGCGGCGTCTCGCCGGTCTACTCGGCCGACGGCCAGACGGTCACCTGGACCGCGATTCCGGCAACCGTGACGCCGGCCGGGGCAATCGCCTTCGGCGGCTTCCTCAAAGCGGGAGCGGAACTGGACCCGATCACGATCTCGCTCGGGCTCGGGTGATCCCAACACCAACCAGAACACGGTTGGGGTTCGCGACGGCGGCGGTCATCGCCGCCGTCGCGGCCTTCCCCTCGGCGGCCCTCGCGACCTCCGGGATGACGATGCTGGCGCTGAACGGTCCGGCGGCGAAATCGCTGCGCCAGAGCGGGGTCCATTTCGCCCCCCTGAGGCCGGCGGAGAGCGACCGGGGTCGGATCGGGCTGCCGGTCCGCGCGGGCCTCGCCGGCGCCTCGACCACCGTCCTCACCCACGGCGGCGGGATCTCGGCAAAGCTCCCCGGCGGCAAGTCCCTGCACCTGACCAAGCTCCGCCTCCTGCTCGGCAAACGCTCGCGGGTGAGCGCCAGCGCGAAGGGCGAGAGCATCGACCTCTTCCGCATCGTCCGGGGCGGCAAGCGCAAGGTGGATCCCCTCGCCGGCTCGGTCGAGCTGCGCGGCCTCCGCCTGCGACTCACTCGCGACGCGACCCGTCTGCTCCTGCCGCGGCCGACGGGCCTGAAAC